>SVJM01000003.1 GCA_015068975.1 Oscillospiraceae bacterium
CAATGAATTGCCTGCGGCATGAATTGAAATCACAGATTTCATGAATTGAGCCTTACGGCTCATGAATTGCACTAAAGTGCATTATAAAAAAGTGCTTTAGCACATCAACCCCCTTACCCCCAATCTTGGGGGTAGGACGGTACACTTTTTTGCGTGATGCAAATTTTCGCCGTGGACCGCGAAAATTCCTATCACATAAAGGCAATTCAATTCATGGAGCATTAGCGAGAATTCATGATGGTACATCAATTCATGACAACATCGTTGTCAATTCATTAAGAGGTTTTCTTTTCCAATCCTTCCACCATGCAATCTCCTCCACCGATGATGCGACTTTTTTCGGGACACTGAGAGCATCGTCCACTACAAAAATCTTTGATGAAATATGGTAATGAAATGTTGTAGGGGCGGGGTTCCATCCCCGCCCGTTTATTTGGGAGGGCACAGAGACCCTCCCCTACAAATTTGCCTCATCCGTCGTCATTCCGAGCCTGCCCTGAGCGGAGCCGAAGGGAAACATCTGAAAACAAAAAAGATATGCCACCGTTTCACAACAGTCAGCATATCTTTATAATCCAATTTCTCTGAGGTAATCCGAAGTAGATTTATCCTCTGTATCCCCCTTTGATACGAGGTTAAGCTCTTTGAGACTTTTTTTGACTTTTTTACCAAATAGCAGTCTCTCTATCCACCTTCTTACAGTATAGAAGGGGTACATCCATTTGTGCTTTTGCAAAGAAGGATACAAGTATTTAAGCACGTCATAGGGCATAAAAATCCGATAAAAAATGTATCCTGATTTACCACCCTTTTTGTTTTGTTTATAGGTAATATTATTATCCACATTGCCATATACACCGCCGGAAATAATATAATTCTGTAGAAAAAGTGTAATGTCTGTATGCTCCATATCCCCGAACCACACCTTGGAAAGGTCACTTGCATATGATGAAAATTTGTCTAGTCTGCAAGCTTTAAGAACAGTATTTCTACTATTTACATCCCCATTATATGCATTGTCTATAAGCCACAGATCGCAGATGGTCCTCAGTCCGCATCCACCACCCTCAAAATGCTTAGCCATATGGGCTATATGATAGAGATAGAAATTTTCACAAGACATTTCATAGAAATACTCCCATCCGTCTTTTTGTGTGGCATCCTGCCATACATAAGATAAGGGATCGGCATTCCATTTCCGCTTGTCGCCAAGATGAAGGGAATTTTCTTCAATAAGTGAGAAATGAAGCTCTATATGGACACCTGTTTTTGTAAAGAAGCTTATGTCATGGGAAGCCTCTTTGTCATAGGTGTAGCCAAGAGTATTTTCCACATATTCTCTTGCTCTTTGTATATCCTCTTCTCTCACAAGGATATCTATATCACAGCTTGTACGGTACCATTCCTTGGGATAAAGGCTTCTTATAACAGAGCCTTTTAAGGGAATGAAAGGGATTTTTGCTTCTTCCAGTGCTTTGGTAATAATATTGTACTCATAGAGAGTCTTTTCTGTACGCATAAAGGCATTTCTGGCAGAGAGCTTGAATATTCCCATAAGCTCATCATCAGATATGAGAGAATCCCTTACTATCACATCAGACACAATCTGCAAAACATCATTCTTCGATGCAATACTTATGAGATCACCCATCTCATTTTCTGTAAGCGTATCAAGGATTTCTCCCTGATAAGGTACATTGAGAAGCCCTGACCTTAAAAGAGCCACAAGCATACTATGAAGTTTTTGCACATTGTCACCACCTTTGTAAAACGACAAATTATTTATTTTTCGCCGATAAGATATTTTGTCAGCTTAAACTTAAGAAGTATTTCTGATATTATCACCGACACTGCAAACGATACCAAAAAATTGATTGCACTATGAATATATGGATTAACCAATCCATTGAGGTAAACTGTTGTAAGGTATATTATCTGCTGATGAAAAAGATACACGGGCATACTTACTTTAGAAAGATATACAAATATCTTTTTGTCTCCAAAGAAATTTCCAAGTCTTGTTAATACAAAAAACGCCATAAGCGCGCCAAGTACATGAACCGAGAAATTGACACCTATTCCGATAAGTGTAAATATTTTTGAGTCAAAAGTCTTTATATACAAAGATAATATGTATACACCAGATGAGCAACTAACATATACAATCGAAGGAATTTTTCTTAACACATCAAAAAATCTGTTTTCTCCATGTGAATACTGTCTCAGTTTAAATCCTGCATAAAACATTGGAAGATAACCGCAGGCTGCCCATATCTGAAATACATTCGGCATGATCCTTTGCCCCACTATCTGCATTAGATAAATAAATATCACAGACAATAAACCTAAAACAGATCTGTATTTCCATATGTTTGCCATAAAAAACGATACAGCAAACACTACAAACAGCATCACAAGAAACCAAAGCTGATCAGGTGCTATTGCAAGTGCAAATTTGTTTATCGCACCTGAAAGTGTTCCTTTGTTTACAAAAAGATAGAAAGGTATCGCCCATACCAACGATACGAAGATGTATGGTACTATCAGTCTTGCAAATTTATTTTTCAAAAATGGCAAGGTCTCTTCGTACCCGCCTTTGTCATACTTCACAAAGTAAAAAATATATCCCGATATCAATGCAAATGCGTATATATGAAAACTTGTAAGATACTTTGCTGTTTCCTTTAGAACAACAGATGAAAAAACAGGCGATATAACTTTAAACCATCCTCCCGTCCAAAAGAGCATACTATGATAAACTACTATCAGTATCATGAGCACAGTCTTGGCAAAAGTGCAGTTTTTCAGTTCTTTTTGTGCTGTCATATTTTCACATCCTCTTTTATAAGCTTAAGTTTCTTTGCAATCTTATTTACAGGTTTTAATCCAAAAATCACCTTTCTCATACTTGGGAATAGCATTATAAGCCCAAAGTATACTATTATACATATAAATACCGATACAAACTGCCATACCATATGTGACGATACCATAAGAAGGAAATGTCCCACAACTCCCATTGTAATGGCACATACAAACTGAGGAACAAGGTTCTTAAGAACTTCCCAGGCTTTGATTTTGAATATAATATGTACGATGATAAGTCCCATAAGAGCACCGATAATTCTTATCATTGGTCTGGCGGTACAAAGCAGATCAAATCCACCCTTTGCACCCCATATGGTAATCGGGATAAGGAATATCAGATAAATTATCTGAGAGAATACAGATATATTTGGCTTTCCCTTGCTTCTGTATATAGTACCGGCAAAGTCATTGACAACAACGGTAAGTGCATTCATAAGCGCCCACAAGCCCATAAACCTGCTTGCTTCCATCCATTGACTTCCCAAAAGGATTGTTGTTACAAGATCAGAGAAGACAAACATCCCCACCCCCATAGGAAGAGAAAACAAAGCAAACATTCTCTGAAAGTCAAAGAGTGTATTTTTGTACTGCAAATCGTCATCCTGACATCTGGAAAGTGTAGCAAAAAGCACAGGAACAACAGAGCCTGTTACTATACCCATATAGGAGTTAACAGTTGTAATTACCGTTCTGTAAAGGCCCAGATAATGGTCATTGAGATATCTTCCGATTATAAATATTCCACTGTAGCCTGTAAACCATATAAGAATAGACTCAAGAAGCGACCATGCAGAAAAAGAAAACATTTCCCTAAATCGTCTGAATGAGTAAAAGAATTTAATCTTCCATTCGGATTTAGCCACAAGAACTATTGACTGGAAAAGATGCTTACCTATCGTACCTATAACCAATGCCCAGTAGTTTCTGAATATCAGAGCAAGCGGAATAGTCACAAATATCGGCGTAACGGATATTGCCATTCTGGCATAAAAAAGAGTCTTGAAATCCAGTTTTCTCTTATACACTGCTATCTGTATACTTGAAAATGCAACCAGAAGTATAGAGATGGATGATACTGCTATCCCAAGTCCAAGATCGGGAGAGCCTACCCATGCCGCTATCTGATCTCTGAAAAATACTATAATCAAAACAGCAATAAGTGACATAATAAAATTCGACCAAAATGCCACGTTAATGCTTTCTTCCTCTGCTTTTTTATCTTCAAATTTCTTCTGAATTACATATTTCTGAAATCCCGCATCAGTAAACACCTCTGCAAAGCTTACTACCATTGTCATAACTGCTACTGCACCGAAAGCTGATGGTGTAAGAAGCCTTGCCAGAACCATATTTATTATTGGTGAAAGTAATTTCGTAACTACCTCTGTTATAAGAGACCATTTGGTAGCTGCAACTGACTTTTGCTTTATATTGTCCATTTAAACACCTTCATGTATGATTTATTTCAACAATCCCTCAAAAAGCTCTTCCCATTGATTTAAGATCTTTGAGGATAAGAATTTATCTTTGATTGCATTGTGGGCTTTTTCACCCATTGTTTTTCTCTCTTCAGGAGACATTTCTATAATCTGAAGTATCCTTTCTGCAAGTGCATCCACACCCTTGACAGGAACAAGAAATCCGTCATCGCCATCAGTTATGATATCGGAAGGCCCTGTTTCACAATCGGTGGATACACAAGGAAGTCCCATTGCCATTGCCTCCACAAGGGCATTTGGCATTCCTTCATAATAGGATGACATTACATACATATCGCTTTTAGCATATTCATCAAGAGTGTTATTAGTCCAGCCTTTTAAAAGTATGTTATCCGAAAGACCGCTTTCTTCTATCATTGCCTGAAGGCTTCCTTCCAGAGGACCTTTGCCAAATATGGAGAGGGTAACATCAGGATACTTGGAAACCACTTTTTTCATAGCATTTATCATTACAGGATAATCCTTCTGTGTGGCGAGTCTTCCTGCCATAATGATTTTTTTGCAATTTTCGTATTCAGATTCTCCTTTAGCTCTTTTTAAAGCTTCATCAGATACAGGGTTTGCAATAACAGTACACTTCTTTCTGAGACGCTTCTTCATAAGAGGTACCTGTGATTCTGTCTGTACAATGATTGCATCTGACGAATGAAACCACAGCTTATCTATAGTTGCCCTTAAGCCTTTGACAGTCCACAGAAGTCTTGGATTGCTTCGTATGGAAGAAACCTTCTTGAATCTCATACCAAAGGAAGAAACAAAAAGACCGTATCCGCCCTCAAGAAATCCTATGGCTACATCCGGAGATGTGTTCTTTATCAGCTTTCTCGTAAGGAGAATTCTGTTTATTTCTGATATTTTTTTGTATTCTTCAGGAGATGATGCAAGAGATAAAACCTTCACCTTCTCGCTAAGAGGGTATTCCTTTTCATTTCTTGTATAAAGAAGCAGAGTCACATCGTGACCTTTATCTGCCAGATAGCTTGTAGCAACGGAAATAACCCTCTGTGCTCCTCCGTCTGTAAGATTCCCACTCATAAAAAGAATTTTCATAAAACATTCTCCTTTTTCATCAAACAAAAGCATTTTCCAATATACAGTTCTTTTGTCAATACATTGGAAAATGTTTTTATTTACAATATGTATCCCGCATATAATGCGGGATACATATTGATGTATTAAATTATTTACCTACTGCACTCATATATGGTATAGCATAAGCAAAAAGCATAACCACAAAGAATACTACACCGTATACAATATACCAGATGCCGTATTTGTTCATACTGCCAACATCTTCTTTTGCCACGTGAAGCTTAGCATACTCAGCCTTTTCTTCTTCTGTAGGCTTCTTAATAAGGCTACCGATTACAACACCTACAATACTCATAAGAATACCGATGAAGAATGGGTCGAGATACATAGGAAATGTGATACCTGCTACTGAAGAAATTGTCTTTGTCACAGCACATCCGAGGAAGCCAAAAAGCATACCAAGGAAAGCACCGAGAGAAGAAATCTTCTTGCTCCATACACTTGCGATAGCCACTACTGCCCATGAGCTTGCGATAACTGTACCGCCAAAGTACATAATCCAGAATATCTGAGGTGGATTGAAATATGCAAGAACCAGAACAATAAGACTTGCAACCACCATACCTGCTCTCGAAATAGTAAGCTGTTTCTTCACACTCTGTTTTTTTACATCCATAATATCATTTGTAATAGCAAATCCTATCAACGAAAGGAATGTGGATGCAGAAGAAATACCTGCTGCAAGAATACCTGTAAGAAGAATAACACCAACAATCTTAGGCATAAGATTCATTGCTGCCCAGATCATACTCTGAGAAGGTACCAGATCCGGATTGATCTTCTGAATAAATGCTGCTGCGAAATAAAGGAATGTGGTGATTGTGATAACTGCTGCAGAAGCGTATACTGCTGACTTAAGTACAGTCTTTTCGTCCTTCGCCATAAGGTATCTGCTGGTCTGCCATGGGCTGATCATAACAACAAGCGCCCATACTACACCATATGTAACTGCCCATGTGATGTTTTCTGTGCCGGTTGGATAGAGGTAATCAAGATTGCCGCCTGCAGAAATGATACCGGGGGTTGTAGTAGAATTTGCAAGCTCACCGATAGCACTTGTCCATCCGCCCGCATGATTTACGATAAACGGAATACCCACAAGGGCTGCTGCAAGGAACACAAGGAACATAATGGTATCTGTGATAAGTACTCCTGAAGAGCCTGACCAGATAGTGAAAATCGCAAAGGTAAACCATGCAATGATTACACACCACTTATACTCAAGTCCTGTAATAGATGTCATAAGTGTACTGATACCCTGCATTGCAGAAAGCATATATGCTGTAACAGCAACAATAGTAATAGCACCTGCAAGCTTGGTCATCTTTTTGTCATTAAATCTCTTGCCGAAATACTCACTGATGGTAAGAGCTTCTGATCTTCTTACAAATCTTCCGAAAAGTGAAGAACCGAAAAGGTAACCTGTACCCTGCATTACACCTACAATAACAATTGGAATAAAGAATCCTGAATATACTTCTCCTGTATCACCCAGAAATGCACCTGTACTTAAGAAAGATGCAACAAGGGATCCAACGATAAGAATAGTAGGGGCCTTTCTTCCTGCCACATAGTAGTCATTTGTGTCCTTGACTTTTTTTCCGGCATACATTCCCACTGCAAGATAAACAATCATGGAAATAATTACGCCGATAAGATAAATGTTCATTTTACTTTTCCTCCTTGTTTATATACTATTTTTCACTTCGTTTGTTCCATAGCAAAAAGAATATACCTGATGCAATAATCCATGTGCCCAATGCTATAGTGATACCCAGTTCCATAAAACCACTCCTTTTTTTAAATTTTTTATTTCATATATTGTAAATATACTTACTTCACAATATCAAGATCTATATATTCACCCATTTTGTAATCCCATTCTTCGGGGGTGATTTTTGTCATTCCGGAATCGTGGAAAAATGTCATTTCTCCAAGATATATCTGACCTTTGTATATATAGAAATCTACTCTCACCTGTGGAATCCCCTTTGAAAGCTTGTCTGCGATCTCAAGCATCTCGGAAAGCTCCTCGGGCGGCTTAACATCTCCCTTTTCGTTAGGAAGATGGGTATGTATAGGAAGCTTGTTCCATTCTCTGTCAAAAAAAGTATTTGTACGTGTAGGAGTGTGCGCCACACCCATACATACATCAATGATCTTAGCTTCTCCATTGAATGAAAACATCTTGTATTCAACCATACCCTCCGGAAGATCAAGATATTCTTCCGCTAAGATACAGGGCTTCACACCCTTGTACGGCCACTCACGACCTGACCAATAATAGTTAGTCTTGAGACTCTTATTAATCTTCTTTTTTGCTGATTCTATATCAAACTTTGACTTATCCTTGCATATAACTACCCCGCCTGAATCGTGGTTGCACTTAAGTACAAACTTTTCCGGCATTTTGTCAAAGTCGATATCTTCAAACTTTTCCCACACACCTATATTCGGCACTATGTACTGTGCTCCGATCTTTTCTGTAATATAGTCCTTGAATGTAACCTTATCTACAATTCTTGTATACTCAGGATTATGGTCATATAGCTTCAGCCATTGAAGTTTTTCACTGAATGAAAGAGGATTTTCAAGATTAAGATTTTTTCCCATTCTTTTTTTGAATAAGCCTTTAAGTACCATTTTGTCAGGGAGATATTTGCGCACAAAGGTACGATTCAATATATAAATGATTCCTGATGGTGTAAATAAGCACGGAAGTGCCTTTAGCAATTTATTCATATATACCTCCGAATTTACAATGATCACTTATTGTCTACAATACTAAGATCAATGTATTCTCCCAGTTTATAATCCCATTCCTCGGGATTGATCGGGCAAGTGCCGGAATTATGGAAGAATGTCATTTCTCCAAGATATATCTGACCTTTGTATATATAAAAGTCTACTCTTACCTGTGGAATTCCCTTTGAGAGCTTGTCAGCAATTTCAAGCATCTGAGGAAGCTCTTTCGGTGCTTCTATATCGCCCTTTTCATTTGGGAGAAGTGTCTGGATAGGAAGCTTATTCCATTCTCTGTCATAAAATGTATTGGTTCTGCTTGATGTATGAGCTATTCCCATACAAACATCGATTACCTTGGCTTCTCCATTGAAGCTGAAAAGCTTATATTCTACCATTCCTTCAGGAAGGTCAAGATATTCCTCAGCTAAGATACAAGGCTTTACATCCTTATATGGCCATTCACGGCTTGACCAATAGTAGTTTCTCTTCAGGCATTTCTCAATTATTTCTCTTGCATGGTCTATATCCAGTTTGGATTTATCCTTACAGATAATAAGTCCGCCTGAATCATGGTTGCATTTAAGTACAAATTTATCAGGAAGCTTATCAAAGTCTATATCGTCAAACTTATCCCACACACCAAGAGTAGGCACAGTATAGCCATCTCCAAGCTTTTCTCTGATATAATCCTTAAAAGTAACCTTATCAACTATCCTTGTATATTCAGGATTACGGTTGTGAATCTTAAGCCACTGAAGTTTTTCGTTAAATGTCTTTGGATTTGAAATATTTAGTTTCTTTCCTGTTCTCTTTTTATAATGTGCCTTAAGAACAGTTTCGTCAGATAATTTTTTGCTAAAAGATGTAAGGTTTAAGAGAAATATAATCCCTGACCAGGATGTAATATTCTTCAAAATCAATTTAATTCTTTTCATTTCACTCTTCCTCCCCCAAAAAACACTTTGATAATGTTATATATGCAAATGACAGCATGAGAAGCTTGCTTCCGGCAGTGATAAGCTGCCCTGCCATTGATGTGCCTATTACAAATACAAACGGAACAAAATTTATAATGCCGAATTTCTTCACATTTTTGCCTGCAGAGTGTATCACACAGAGAAGCATAGACAAAAACATACATAGTCCGGGCCATCCCCACACTACAATAAGCTCCTGGACCCCATTGTGAGGGACCTCGGTAACAAGACCATATATCTGATTCATCTTAGTGGAAACATTCTGAAGACCAATACCGAACAATGCATGTTTCCAGGACGAATATATGTGCTCGTCATATATATCCAGAAGACCACTTCTTCCTCCTGTAATATCGCTCTCCGAAAACCTTGCTACAAACCTGTCATAAACAGCAGGCAGAAAGTTGGCTACTACAAACCATATGACTAAAACCAGTATAGCCGTTATTAAAATTGTCTTTATTCTGCCCTTGCCGGATTTATTACCCAATAATGCAAATACAACAAAGATAGCTGCACAGGTGAGAATAAAGGTTCTTGAAACTGTAAGTCCACCTATAAGAATAAGTATAATTGCCACTACATTATCAAGGACCATCTGTTTTTTTACATATCTGAGAAGCATCAAGGATACTATGCCACAGTTACAAAGCCTTCCCAGACCATTCGGGTTATAATTCAAACCAAAGTTTTCCGCCTCTTTGTTACCTATACCAAATCGGTAGTTACCTTCCTCAAAAAGTGCATTAAGGTCATAATTTCTCGTTCTGAGTACATTGATTAATACAAATATTACGATGATTCCTACCACATATCCGAATACCCGGCACAAAAACACATAATCCGTTTCTCTCTTTTTTATACACATCATAAAAGATAAAAATATAAGCTCTACAAAATCTCTCAGCAATTCTACAATAGAAAGATCATAGAATAATCCGTGGATAAGCTCCCATACCATCATAATAACTACAGGAAGTATGCACAGATTCAGCTTGAAATCATCTTTGAATTTCAATGCATATACTACCATACCTAATATCAAAGCATACTTATACTGAAAAGCAGATGCCGTCGGAATACACAAAATACACAATGTCAATAGTTCGTCTCTGTCAGAAAACAAAGCCGTAACAGCAAACCACCCCAGAAGAATAACAACAGGAAATGTTATCCCCACAACAGTCCTTGCAAATATAAGAAGGATAAACACGCCCAACATAAGCAAAAATATGCTGTGAGATTTCTTTTGAATATTCAGTTGTGGATTGATAGTTGCGATACTGTTATTCATAAATTTCTACTTTCTTTTTATTCGTTATACACACTCTCAATATAATCTGCAAATTCCTTTGCTTTTACATCTATGTGATGTGTTTTAAGGATCTCTCTTGCACCCTGGGAGCACTTAAGAGATAATTCCTCATCTTCGATAAATTTAAGGATTGCTTCTGTCATTTTTTCCACATCGGATAGTGGCACAAGGAGACCATTTTCTCCGTCTGTTATAAGTTCCTTAGGACCATTTGGGCAATCTGTGGATACACAAGGAAGTCCTACAGCCATTGCTTCCATAAGAGCATTTGGCATACCTTCAAAGAGGGAACTCATTACATACACCTTGCTGTCTGCGATTCTTTCTATGGCATCCTCACAGGAACCTTTAAAAATAACCTTATCCTTTATACCAAGTGTTTCACAAAGAGATATTAGCTTGTCCTTATCGGGACCTTTGCCAAATATCTCAAGAGTATACTGAGGATACTTTTCACATACGTTTCTGAATGCTTTTATAAGTGTAGGATAATCCTTCTGCGGAGCAAGGCGTCCCATAGCAGAAATTTTTTCCTTTCTTTCCTTTGCAGGCTCTATACTGTACACTCTGTCATTGCCCACAGCATTGTGAATTACTACACCCTTATCCCCAATATAATCAAGATAAAATTCCTTTGCACGTATAGTCTGGAATATTACTCCGTCACTCTCTTTGAATATAGAAATCTTGAGATTTCTTGTGGATTCCGAGCTGCTTTCGGGATTTATACGTTCACTTGTAATAAGCTTATAACCATATTTTTTATGTGAATTAAGGATATATTTAGCAAAATACGGAAGCATACAGAATACCACATCGGGTTTTGCTTTTTTCAGATAATTATTTGTTTTTATAAATCTTTTTGCTATGTTTGTATATTTGCCAAAAATGGTCTTGTATGTACCCTTAATATCAAGGCTCTCAACCTTCACATCAGGATGAAGAGTATAAAACACTTCGTTTTCAAAAAGAAGTATTGTCACATCGTCACCTTTTTTGGCAAGATATGATGACAAATATGAAACTGTTCTTTCAGCACCGCCACTGGATAAACTGCTTAACAAAAATACAATCTTCATATAAATTATCCTTCTATCACTTTTCTCCACATACCTATTACATTGTCCACATAGAAAGCTTTTGCACTTTCTTTGGCATTATTACCGATTTTGATTCTTAATTCTTCATCGGAGATTAATTTCTCCAATGCTTCTTCCATTTGTTTCGCATTTCCCACATCCACAAGAAGACCGTTTTCTCCGTCTGCAATTACTTCATCAGAACCGGCACAATTGGTAGATACACAGGCATGCCCCATCATCATAGCCTCAAGCAATGCATTGGACAGTCCTTCAAAGTCGGAAGACAGGGCAAATATCTCTGCATCAGCTATATCCTTGTGAATAGTAGAAGAAGCACCCTTCAAAAACACACTGCCTTCAAGTCCAAGGCTCTTTATCTTAGCATTAAGCTCTTCTTCACACTTACCCTTGCCGTATATATCAAGGATATATTCAGGATGCCTTTTGTGCACTTTATAAAATGCGTCTATGAGCATCTTATGATTTTTTTGAGGATTGAGCCTTCCCGCAGTAACGATTCTCTTTCGTCTTTCATCACTCACTTCACATTCTACAGTTATGGGATTTGGTATTATAACGCTGTTTCTTCTGATTTTTTCGGGGAAATAATTCCACGCTCTCTTTGTCTGGAGCACACATTTGTAACAGGATTTGTATATAGAATTTAACACCATCCTGAATATACAGTTTCTCTTCGCCTGACTTGGATCTATTCTTTCGGAAGTTATATGCCTCACCTTAATACCACAAAGGGCGATCCCACTTAAAAGAACTATCGGCCCCATAAAGGAAAGAACTGCATCAGGAGAGCCATTCTGAACAAAGGTTCTCAGATTTTTCATACGTTTCAGTATATGTACAGCTCCGCCGTTTTTATCTTTGGATAAATCCACTATATTTACAGAATCATTGAGCTTATACTCCACATTGCTGTGCAACAGCATAAGAATGCTGACATCCCATCCGATGGATGAATAATAATTTGCAAGAATAGAAATAACTCTTTCCGCGCCTCCACCGGACATAGACCCGGTGACAAAAAATATCTTACCCATACTTTAATCCTCTTTTTGAAGTGATTATTTGTTAATTTTTTACTATACTTAAGTCTATATATTCTCCCATTCTGAGATCCCATTCCGGTGGATTGATTACAGATGTACCTGAATTATGGAAGAATGTCATTTCTCCAAGATATATCTGTCCCTTATATACATAAAAGTCAACTCTTACCTGAGGGATACCCTGAGAGAGCTTGTCTGCAATTTCAAGCATCTGAGGAAGCTCTGAGGGTGCTTCTATATCACCCTTTTCATTTGGAAGAAGCGACTGGATAGGAAGCCTTTGCCAATCTCTTGTAAAAAATGTATTTGTACGGCTGTCAGTATGAGCAACGCCCATACATACATCAATTATTTTTGATTCACCGTTGAAGGAAAACATCTTGTATTCCACAAGTCCTTCAGGAAGATCAAGGTATTCCTCAGCAAGGATCTGAGGCTTCACATTCTTGTAGGGCCACTCTCTTCCAAGGTCATAGTAGTTTGTCTTTAAGCATTTATTGATTTTTCTGCGAGCTTTTTTTATATCAAGTTTGGATTTATCCTTACAGATAACAAGTCCGCCGGAATCGTGATTGCACTTTAAGACAAACTTATCAGGAAGCTTATCAAAATCTATGTCATCAAACTTATCCCACACACCAATTGTAGGCACAATGTATTGAGCACCTATATTTTCTGCTATATAGTCTTTGAATGCAATCTTGTCCACCAGACGTGTATACTCCGGATTGTGATCGTGGATCTTCAACCACTGAAGCTTTTCATTAAAGGTATGAGGATTATTCAGATCAAGTTTTTTCCCTATTTTGTATTTAAACTTCGCTTTGATAGCTACTTCATCGGATATAAAACGACTGAATCCGGAATAATTAGCTATGGTTATAAGCCCGGATAAAGATGCCAATGCTCTGATATTTTTTATCATTTTATCACACCTTCGCAAATTTACTTTGTATGTAGTCAACACTTTAAAATCTACAATTCTCTTATATAAGCATCTACAACTATCTGTCTGTCAAATTCTTTTTCTACCTTTTCTCTGCCTTTGAGTCCCATATTCTTTCTCTCTTCATATGTAAGACTTAAGAACTTTTCGATTTTTTCTATCAGGTCATTACTATTCTGCTGCTTCACTATATATCCATTTACGCCATCATCGATAACCTCACGGCATCCTGCTCTGTCTGTGGTAATGATAGGTCGGGCACAAGCTGAACTTTCCAGAAGAACATTGGATATACCCTCAGGATAGTATGTAGGGTGCACTGTGCAGTTTACCCCTTCAAGAAATCCTGCCACATCTCTTACCATACCATGGTAGGTAATTACACCTTGGTTTGTAAGACTTTTGAGTTCTTCTTCATATTCCTGTTCACAAAAACCACATACATGAAATTCTGTATCAGGATATTTATTCTTTATGTATTTTGCTGCATCAAGGTACTGATCGATTCCTTTTTCCTTCATAATTCTTGATACAAAGGCAAAGTGAACCTTACCGTCATCTCTGTATTCAAGAGGTAAAAATCGTTTGAGATTTACTCCTGAGCCCGGAAGCAATGTCTTGGGGCAAGACGTAATCTTTTTATCAATAAAAAACTGCATATTTTCTTCGTTTTGAAAAAACAGTCTCTTAAGCTTATTAAATGCAAGCTTGTACAGCATAACCGTAATAGTCTGCATAATACCGCCATTTTCTACTGCAGTGCCGAGACCCGTCACATTTGCAACACATGGTGTTTTTGTCATCTTGCAGGCAATGGCACCATATATGTTTGGCTTGATAGTATAAGAGAAGACTATATCAGGCTTAATATCATTGATAAGCTTTTTGTATGTTGATATCAATTTTAATTCCTTTACAGGATTTGTGCCATGTCTGGAAAGCTCTATCTCTCTGTATTCACATCCAAGTGCCTTTAAGTCTTCTATTCTCTCACCATAAGGAGAAGAAATTACCACCTGATGTCCCTCTTTAATCAATCTCTCAACCAATTCTAATCTGAAATTATAAATCACAACATCGTGATTTACCAAAAATAATACTTTGCTCATATTTCCCCCGTATTTTCTGTCAATTTGATACTTTCTTCAAGTGAATATATACAATAATCCTCTTTGTACTCGCTAAGCTCCATATCGTAGCTCAGATTCCCAAATGCTTTATTAACAAGGCCTGTAATGTGGCTCATAAGCTTTATCGCCCATCCGAAGCCCTTTATCATAATAATTTTTTTGCCACAGGCTTTGGCGATAAGGCTCACCATATGGGATGTATTTGTATATTCTTTATTCTGAGGATGAAATATTCCTGACTCATTATTTTCTATTACAAGTCTTACAAACTCAACAAGATTTCCCACATAAAGCATGGAGCGTTCATTCTCTACATAGGGAAAAAAGGGAAGCTTCCTTGCAAATTTTGAAAGGATGGGATAATTTCCCTTACTTCCTTTGCCATAGATCATAGGTGGTCTCAGGATTGCAACCCTAAAGTTGTCATCTTCAAGAGGGAAGATACCTTTCTCTGCCTGAACCTTGCTGTCTCCATAAAAATTGGCAGGGTTTACATGTGTGTCTTTTGTAATCACTTTTTTCTTACCCACAGGTGCACTGTCGCCGTATACTATGGCAGAACTCATAAACACAAACTGTTTAACGCCGTCTTTTTTTGCTTTGGTTGCAGTTTCTATAGTAAGATCTGTATTTACGGCATAATATTTCTTCTTCACTTCATCAGTCACATTGCCCACATCAGAATGAGCAAGTCCTGCAACGTGAAACACTGTATCATATCCTGACATATCCATATCACGCCAGCTACCGTCTATCATATCAACAGTATCCACATGATATTTGTCACCAAAATTTTTTATGTATTCTTCAAAGGAAGTGCCGATGAAACTGCCTGCCCCTGTGATGAGGATTTTCTTCATTTCGCAACACCTTCTTCTTCCTTTTGTTTCTCTATCTCTCCTGTGCCACCTTCTACCACACCATCACTCTTGAGTACACTGAAGATTGTGCCGAAGAAGCACTTCACATCAAACCAAAAGCTTAATTTCTCCACATATTCTCCGTCAAGTCTAGCTTTTACATCGATAGGAAGTTCGTCTCTGCCATTTATCTGTGCCCATCCTGTAAGACCCGGCTTGATATCATTGGCACCGTATTTATCTCTCTCTGCGATAAGGTCATCCTGATTCCAGAGTGCAGGTCTCGGACCTATAATAGACATCTGCCCTGCAAAAATATTGAAAATCTGAGGGAGCTCATCCAAAGAAAGTTTCCTCAAAATTCCACCCACCCTTGTAATGTGACTTGTAGCATTGCCAAGCATATGTGTAGGCATATCCTTTGGAGTATCTGTTCTCATTGAACGGAATTTAAGGATATTAAAGTGTTTTTTATGTAAGCCGACTCTTTTTTGTTTAAAGAACACAGGTCCTTTCGAATCCATTTTGATAAGCAAAGCAAGAATCAGCATAGGAATCGCAAGAACGATTATCCCTATAAATGACAAAACAACATCTATAAATCTTTTGAAAAAATATTTATACATTTTATTCCCCCAAATCAGTTTTTCGCTACAATCTCGCCATACATAATCTTTGTACGTGCAGGCACCGAAGCTGCCGCACCGATTACCGCATTACAGTCTATCTGGCAGAAATCCCCTATATCAGCATTATGATTTACTATACTTCCTGCACAAATAAGGCATCCATTCCCAACATTTGCATTGGAATGAACAACCGCCATAGGCTCTATCACTGTACCACGGCCAATCTTTGCCGAAGGAGACATATATGCCCGCGGATGAACAAGCGTCGGGATTTCATAACCGAGCTCCGAGATCAAAGAAAACAATTCCCTTCTGACGGTCAAATTCCCTATAGCCACAATACAATACCTATATTTACACGAAAGTTCACCAAGCATATCAGTAGTTCCAACTACATCTTCTCTTGTGCAATTATCATCTACAAAGGAAATCTTATCAAATATTCCCATTGCCATAGCGGTTTCCTTTACAACACAGCCATACATTCCGGCTCCCAAAATAAGCAGGTTATTATTCATATTTACCTCGTGTTTCCATTTTTAATCCGGATTTTTCACTTTGTATAATAAATATTCAGCATCTGTTAATGCAAATAAAATATCGTTCTATTTATTTATATGATCGTTGATTGCTTTATAAAGCTCTTCACCAATAATCCTGTGTCCTACTTTATTGAGATGACCTTCGCCAATCTCTGAATTTGCAAACCCATATGCCACCTCATATGTATTCTTATAGTGATCTACAAATTCATCTGTAACATCGACAAGAATAACATCATTCTCCGCACAGCTATCCTCAAGAACCTTCATTTGTTCAGGATCATCATCACTTTTTGCATTTTGCTGTTCCTCATAGCTGAAAGTATTGTGATGAAGGATTACAAGCTGCTTTCCGTGTTCCTTTGCCTGAGACGCCATCATTTTGACTACTTCATTCATCTTAGTAGCATATTCAACTTTATCCTGTGTTGTAGAAAGTGGCAAAGGATCCGCGCTTTTGTCCTGCAGGAAAAGTTCCTCTGTCTGCTTGACAAAAAGTCTGAGGTATGGCACTGCCACGGTTACATTGGCTGCAAAGCTCCTCGGTCCCATCTGTTTGCGGTATTTCTGATTAAGCATACCTTCAAATTGCTCTATTGTCCATCCAAGACTCTTTGTTTCCACAATTATGTATTTTGCAGTATCAAAATGCTTTGCAACTGTCTCAAAATAACTTACCGACTGATCAAAAAAGCTTCCTGATCTTCCGATATTCAGACATTTGATATTGTTGTCGGCATTATCATCTTCTGCAAATAATTTGTCCATAACACTTGTGCATGTATTGCGGGCAGGAACATGTACTGCCTCCATATGTGAACTTCCCATAACGATAACATCAGGAGATGTATAATCGTCATAATACACATTGTTATAACCAAGACTGTCGGTGACTCCGTATCCAAACCCCTCGCCCATATACGACCAGGCTCTGTTTGGAACAAATTTATTTTTTGTTATCAGCTCCGGCTGTGGAATTATAGGGGGCCCATTAAAATACACAAGCGAAAACGCTGAAAGAATGAAAAGGGCTAACGATCCGCTTAGTATAACCTTAAAAATACACCCGAATGTTTTTTTCAATCCGAATCTTCCTTTCTGAAACAGTCCTTCTGAATTAATAATTACCATATATAAATGGGCTTCCGCCTGTATGTGCCAAGGCAATTATAAGTCCTAAAAATACGAAGAAAATAACCTGACTTGTAAATTTATTTAAATCCATCAGAGGATAATATCCTTCTACAGGGCACATATTATGCTTTCTTGATACAATCCCTTCTCTTTTTGACCTCACTATTGCGCAGGTCATACCAATGATATACACAATCGCCGCAAAGATAAACCAGACAAATATCTGTGTTATACCTGCATCAAAAGATACTATTCTTCCGATAATTGTAACGGCCACATCAAAGCTTGGTGCTCTGAAGAATATCCAACAGAAGTTAACAAACAAAAATGTAATAACTATGGATACAACATTTGAGAAAGCACCATGTTTCTTCTCAGGGCTTTTGGTGATAAGCATCCACACTTTATGTACTGCAAGAGCAACACCGTGAAGAAGTCCCCATATTATGTATGTCCAGTTGGCACCGTGCCATATGCCACCTATTACCATTGTGAGAATGAGATTTACATATGTTCTTATCTTACCCTTTCTGCTTCCGCCGAGAGATATATACAAATACTCCTGAAGCCATGAAGAAAGTGAAATATGCCATCTTTTCCACAGCTCGGTAACATTTCTTGACAAATATGGAAGGTTGAAGTTTCTCGGAAGATTGATTCCTATGATCTTCGAAATACCGATTGCCATATCCGAATATCCGGAAAAGTCAAAGTATATCTGAAGTGAATATGCCAGTGTTGCAAGAAATACTGTCAGACTTGAAAATGCCAAGGGTGCATCATACACCTGATTTACAAATACAGAAAGTCTATCTGCCACAACAATCTTTTTGAACATACCAAAAGCAAAAATCTGGATTCCCGGAAGGAATGAGCTCCAGCCAATATTTAATTCTTTATCAACTTCATCGAAAAAGTCTCTGCTCCTCTGAATAGGACCTGAAGTGATTTTCGGAAAATATGAAACATACAGCACAACATCCAAAAATGATTTGGACTCTATCTTACCTCTTTTTACATCCACCATATAGCTGATTGCACTGAATGAATAAAATGAAATGCCCAAAGGCAATATAAGATTAAGAAGTGTATACTCCTTACCAAAAAGATTTGCAAAGGATTCTATAAAGAAGTTTGTATATTTAAAATACGCAAGTGTCAAAATAGGAATAATTATACCAACTGCATAATACTTTTCTTTCTTTGCTACAAAATAGGTACAGAAGCTCATAGCAAAAAGAACAAGTGCAAATCTGTAATCTGCATATGCCACAAATGTATAACTTGCCACAAGAAGTATCCATTTGGTGATTTTTATCTTTATATCGCTTTTCTTTATTACCTTATTGCACAAATAAAGCGACAAAAAAACAACTGCAAAAAAAGTAAAAAATATTAAACTTACTATCTGCATCCTGTTTTCTCCTTTTCACATCTGACATTACAAAAATCAAAGTATAACCATATCATTTTTTTAAAAAAGCGACTTTTGCCTTGTGTATATTTTTAAGCAATAATGATTTATAATAGAATAAATCTACAAAATACTCGCAAGTATACGTATACATTATACTACTATGCATCGCGGTTGTCAACAAGGGTTGCTCATTTCTCAATGAAACTTTCACAAAAAAACAGTATGGATCAATTACATTTTTGTAGATTATATCTAATTTATATTAATTAAATGTTAAAAATTAACTATTTTTACCTAATTTTTACCAAAATTTTACAAGTTTGATTAATTTTAAAAAAAGACTGCAGTAATTTGATTATAAATCTTACTACTACAGTCAATTAAATCTATTATTCTTTTATAAACATTCTGTAAATCTTTCTGTATTGTCTACCTATGAACTTACCGTATTTTTTGTCGAATTCAGTGATCATCTTACAACGTTCCTGAGCTTCTTTGGAAAGCATAAATTCCATACCCGAATCATACTTGGTATGACAAGGGCTACAAAAGCCGCAAGGTTTTCCGTTGATAGGCTTATGACAAAACCAGATGTTTTCCATAACATCCTCATATCCCCACTCCTTGATATTCTCAAGCATTTCCACTTCTGTGGTCTCAAATATAGGAAGGGTAATATTTCCAAGAGCAGCCATCAGATATTCATCCGAAACTTCTTTCTTCACCTGATAACCATGAGGTCCTAATTCAAGCTCACCATGATCTTTAATGATCTTTCTTGTAGGCATATACCCCTTTGTAACCTTCTCTATACACATTTCTATACCGGGATACATTGTTGCAACACGAGCAGTCCAGTCATGCTGCTCTCCCCATCCGTAAGTCTTTCTGAGGTTTTTTATCTTTTTAGAGATATCTTTATTCTTAGGGATATCCTTGACCTTTATAATCTTAATCGGAAGAATCTCCCCCTGAGTTTCTTCTCTTTCATTAAGCATATTTGTAATCTTTTCGATAGATTGCAATTCTCTTTCGCAACTGCTTCTGTCCTCATCCAGAACATATATAGGCTGTACAGTAACTTTTTGTCTGGAAAGCTCTACCACACGGTATGTAGAATCCCAACCACCTGTCCAGAATATTGCAATAGGTCCTTCGATCTTGCTTACATCTACGATATTCATAATAAACTCCTTAGCTTTTATTTTTCAAAGATGTATTTCCTCATTTAAGTATAATACAATTTTTTTATTATTTCAAGTATTTTGTAAACATATTTTTACAATCATCTATGCAGGTATATATGTCTTAACAAAAAACAACCCCTCGCAAGATATCCTTGCAAGGGGTATGATACCAAATGTATTAATATCAGTCTGATGTGTAAGGCAAAAGGGCAATATGTCTTGCTCTCTTGATAGCAACAGTAAGCTGTCTCTGGTGCTTAGCACATGTGCCGCTGATTCTTCTAGGAAGAATCTTTGCTCTTTCAGAAACGTACTTTCTGAGTTTTGCTATATCCTTGTAATCAATTTCCTGTACTTTGTCTGCACAGAACTGACATACTTTCTTTTTTGGTCTTTTTCTGTATGCTCTTTCTTCAGCCATTTCTATAAACCTCCTTTAATCATTAACACTAAATCAGAATGGCAAATCGTCATCTGCCGGAATAGGCATAAGACCTGCATCTGCTCCGAAATCTGCAGTAGTATTCTGAATAGGTGCGCTTGTGGAAGCATCGGAAGAAGACTTGCTGTCTGCAAAATATGCCTCATCTACCAAAACATCTGTTGTGTAGTGAGTCTGTCCATCCTTTTCGTATCTGCCGGTCTGAAGTGATCCGACAACACCCATCATTCTGCCCTTTGCAAAATACTTTGCAACGAACTCTGCAGTATTTCTCCATGCAACACAGTTGATGAAGTCTGCATTCTGCTGACCCTCTTTTGCAAAACGTCTGTTCACTGCCAATGAAAAGCTGCAAACATTTACTCCTGATGGAGTAGTTCTCAGTTCAGGGTCTCTTGTAAGTCTGCCGAGCAATATTACTTTATTCATTCTACATCATCCTCCGTAATTACTTTCTTACAGTGATAGTTCTAAGGATTCCGTCAGTGATGTTGTAAACTCTATCCAATTCCTTAATAAATTCAGGCTCAGATTCGAAGTTTATCAATGTGTAATATCCTTCTGTTCTGTCTTCGATAGGATAAGCTAATCTCATCTTGCCCCAATCATCAACAGATTCAACCTTACAAGACTCAGCAATCATAGTTTTGAACTTTTCTACCAAAGCTGTAACTGCTTCTTCACCTATTGTTGTGTCAACAATAAAGATGGTTTCGTACTTGTTTAAAATTTTATCCATTATATTCACCTCCCTTTGGACTTTGGCCCTTAAAAAACTTTAAGAGCAAGGAGTTGACCATAGGTCAACAGATGTATTATACATCGGAAGAAATCATTTGTCAAGGATTTTTTTGTGAAAACAAAACTTGTCAAAATGGAGTACGTAAAGCTGTCGAATAATTATCCACACCAAGTTAACTGACATATCCGTCGTCATTCTGAGCAAGGTCGAAGAATCTGACGGATAAATATACCCACCTTTTGCAGATGTTTCGACTACCCTCAACATGACAGCAAAAGGTGAAGATACCTGCCACAGATACGCTCTGTAATCATCAACCATCCGATACATTTTTGCAAATCCGAATCAATATTTACATTTCGTCAACGACTTTCTGAATCAATACAACTGTTTCTTCAGGGATTTCCTCGTCGAAGTCACGAAATGTATTGCCGGTTGCTTTATTTCCTGTAAGGCGTTTGTACCAGAGAAGTCCCAAAGCATATCTTCCAAGGCCCAATGATGCATGGAATTCGTCTCTGTGAAGCTCATCATTTGAAATACCAGCTTCTATAAGCTTCTGAAAAAGTGTGCCTGATTCTATATAAAGGTCAGCACCCACATCTTTAAAAAGCTTCTGATAGGACTCACGTATATCCTTATACATTTCTTCTCTTTTTTCGTATTTTCCGCCATTTACATTATGAAGCTTTGTACTGTCTTCCTTATATGCCCATGTTTCGTGGACTGTAAGGCAAGTCTTTGGCACACATTCTCTCACATGGTCGCAAAGTGCATCTGCATATGGCTGATATGTATCATAGTCCGGAGAAAATGCACTTGCCTGCTGAATGGTAACATAGTCCCACTCATTTGAAAGAAGCACTTCTGTCATAGTCACTCTTACGCCTGTGGATTTACCGTTGAAGCCAAGGGTATAATCCTTCGCATCACTCATAAAGTTTCTGAAATGCTTATAAAAGAAGCATCCGCCTATCATAAGATTTGCCACATTGATGTCTTCCTTGTCCGCTCTGGCAATCTGATGAAGATACCTTGAAGCATCTTCAGAAAAACTGTTTCCTATACACAATACTCTCATTTTTGATCTCCTTTATTTAGTTTGCTTTTACTACTTTTACTGTTTCGCAATTATCAAATGCATTTGGGTCCACTGTGACACTTTTGCTCTTTATTTCCACGTTTTCAAGTGCATGACAGTCAAGAAATGCCCATTTGTGGATTTTTTGTACATTTTCGGGTATTATTACATCCTGAAGTGATGCACAATAATAAAACATCTTAGGATGGATATCTGTAACAGATTTTGGAAGGACTATTCTCTTTGCATTAAGGCAAAGTGCAAATGTTCCCTCTTTGTCACCGTCAGGAAAATAGTCTATCGTCTGGACACTTTCAGGAATGTCAATGCTCTCAATAGATGCACAATATGCAAACGCCTGCTTACCTATCCGTGTAACCGAGTCGGGAATACGGATGCTCTCAAGCTTTTTGCATCCAAAAAACAATCTGTCACCAATCTCTGTTATACCCTGAGGTATATTAACACTTGTTAATGAGCTGCAGCCTTCAAACACACCACAGCCTTCATATATAACATTTCCGTTTTCGTCTGTTCTGACGCAGTCAATCTCTGTAACTGTAGAAGGCAGCTTTACCTTCTGCAATTGCTGACAGTTTAAGAATGCACCTGTTCTGACAGCGGTCATTCCTTCCTCAAAGGATATACTCTTTAAGCTTTTGCAATTGGCAAATGCCATCTGACCTATGGAATTTACACTACCGGGCACTGTAACAGTCTGAAGAGATGTACAGTTTGCAAAGGTACACTCGTTTATCATATCCACGCCTTCAGGTATATTTATGCCCACAATAGACTCACAACCATAAAAGGCGTACTTACCTATAAACGAAACTGAATCCGGCAGAATAAGCTGCATATTTTTGCACTGAGAAAAGGAATAATGCCCTATATATGAAACTGACCGTGGTAATACCACTTCTTTAAGATTGGTGCAACCATTGAATGCTCCATCTTCTACAGTAGTCAACCCTTCCTCTATATAGACACTTTCCAGATCTTTTCTTTTTTCAAAAGCGGCAACACCGATTTTTACCACTTTTCTGCCAAAGATACGCTTCGGAATATGGACATCTTTGCCTTTGCCGGTATAGCGTGCAATTTCGCCGGTGATAATATTGAATTCATAATTACTTCCCGATCCTGACAGATATCTGATACTACAAAGCAACGAAAGTCCGAGAAGGATTATTACAGATAAACAAATAATCATCTTAATTCCGGCTTTGCTCTTCAAATAATTCAGTATATTCTTCATACACATCAATCCTCTTAAGATATTTCCCATTTTTTGAGAAAAAGGCGGTGAAAATCAACACCGCCTTAATAATATTTTGTATTATTCAAGAAAATCTTTCAGCTTTTTGCTTCTTGAAGGGTGACGGAGTTTTCTCAATGCTTTTGCTTCTATCTGTCTGATTCTTTCTCTTGTTACATTAAATTCTTTTCCCACCTCTTCGAGGGTTCTTGCTCTGCCGTCGTCAAGACCGAAACGAAGTCTGAGTACCTTCTCTTCTCTCGGTGCAAGACTTGACAAAACATCCATAAGCTGTTCTTTTAAAAGCATAAATGCCGCCATATCAGATGGTGCAGGTGCATCATTATCAGGAATGAAATCACCAAGGATACTGTCTTCTTCTTCACCGATAGGTGTCTCAAGGCTTACAGGCTCCTGAGCGATTTTCATAATTTCTCTGACTCTTTCTTCACTGGTGTTCATTGCAGCGGCTATCTCTTCTACCTTAGGATCTCTGCCGTGCTCCTGTAAAAGCTGACGTGAAACTCTGATGAGCTTATTGATAGTTTCCACCATATGAACAGGGATTCTGATTGTTCTCGCCTGATCGGCAATAGCACGTGTGATTGCCTGTCTTATCCACCATGTAGCATATGTGGAAAACTTAAATCCCTTTGTACAGTCAAACTTTTCTACGGCTTTGATAAGACCAAGATTTCCTTCCTGAATAAGATCAAGGAAAAGCATACCTCTGCCCACATATCTCTTGGCAATACTTACAACGAGTCTTAAGTTAGCTTCAGAAAGTCTCTTTTTGGCTGTTTCGTCGCCGTTCTGCATTCTTTCTGCAAGCTCGATTTCTTCATCTGCAGAAAGGAGGGGCACCTTACCTATCTCCTTAAGATACATTCTTACAGGATCATCAAGTCCGATTCCGTCAGGGATTGACAAATCTACCTCATCATCACCTTCTGCCTGAATCTCATCCAGCTCTTTTTCAAAGTCCTCCACAAGCTCTATTCCCATTTGTTCCATAGTCTCATAGATTTTTTCGATCTGTTTTGCATCAAGCTCAAGCTCAGAAAGTGCATCCATAATTTCCTTGAAAGAAAGGACACCCTTCTTCTGACCCAATGCCATAAGTCCTCTTATAATATCTTTTTTGTTACCTGTGTCGAGCAAATCAAGTTTTTCTTCAGACATATGATTACTCCTTTCAATTACTCATTAGTATTGTTCAAAAGTTCATTCAAAGAATCGATATCCCCTCTCGAAAGAAGCTCTTTTACTGATTCTTTTCGCTTTTCGTTCATAATTATTTTGATGAAGTCAACTGCTGCTCTGTCAGAATTTTCATACATAGCATCAATGCTCAAAAGCTTTGTAATCTCGCTTGCTTTGTCCTCATCAAACATACCAAGAAGCTCACTTGCTTCTATTTTTTTGTTTTGTTCTGCTTTGTCCTTTATAATCTCAAGAAGCTTAAAGTGAAACTCTGACTCAAATATTCCGTCAAAGAGTACACTCTCACTACGCTTGTAGCACAAAGGATCATTGAGAAATACAGATATAAGCATATCTCTTGTTTTTTCCAGCTTGTCCGAGGTGATAGCTCCTGTATAGGGGAGGAGCTTTTCTCCCTTTGTCTCTTCTGTCTTAGGCAGAGAAGAAGAGCCCTCGCTGATACCAAGCTGCATATATATCGCCTGATTTGCAACTCCTGTCCTTTTGGACAAATCATTTATTGCCACATCAAGCTCTACTTTATTTTTTATTCTGGCGATGTAAGGAAGGATTTCTGATATATAAGCTACCTTGTCCTCACTTAATTCCAGATTGTATTTTTCCCCAAGAGCCTGCATAAGATACAGCATATCAGACTTTCGTCCCTTTACAAGGCGTTCAAACTCCTCTTTGCCGTATTTATTTACAAACTCATCGGTATCCTTGGCACCTGTCACATTCATTACTGATGCCTTCATATCTATCTCACGAAGGATAACCACTGCTCTCTTGGCAGCATTGATGCCTGCATCGTCACTGTCAAGGCACACTATCACTTCTTCAAAGTATTTCTTTAATAATTTCGCCTGGTCCTTTGTAAAGGATGTTCCCGAAGCGGCAACCACATTGAATATACCATGTTTCATAAGAGATATTACATCCATATATCCTTCTACAAGGATTACCGACTTAGCCTTGGACCTTCTTGCAACATGTATGCCGTAAAGCACACGGCTTTTGTTGTAAATAAGTGTTTCAGGAGAGTTTAAGTATTTAAACTCTTTTTTGTTGTCAATTCTTCTGGCACCAAAGCCTATTACCTTGCCGTTTATATTGAATATAGGAAATGTTACTCTGTTTGAAAATCTGTCTGCAATTGTACCATCTTCTCTTTTTGACACAACACCTGCTTTTAAAATGTCGTTTTCTTTATACCCCAGACTTAAGAGGTGATCATATAGCTTCCTCTTCTCAGCAGGGGAAAAGCCAAGCCAGAAATTCTTGGCACAATTACCGTCTATATGTCTTTCCTTGAAGTACTCTACTGCAATCTTACCCTCAGGCTTTGAAAGATACGAATAAAAAAACTTAGCCGCTTCTTCGTTGATGGCATAGAGGACCTCTTTTTGATCTTTTATTAAATTTTCCCTTTGGATATCATTGGAATTTACCTGTGGCAGAGCCACGTTGGCACGCTCTGCAAGAAATTTGACCGCTTCGTAAAAGGACATATCCTCCGACTTCATAACGAAGTTGATAACTGTACCTCCTACACCGCAACCAAAGCAATGAAATATCCCCTTCTGAGGTGACACCGAAAATGATGGCGTCTTTTCATTGTGAAATGGGCAAAGACCCATATAGTTACTTCCGCTGCGTCTCAAACGTACAGTTTGTCCGATTACGTCAACGATGTCATTCTTCTCGATAACTTCCTGAATCACATATTCCGGGAAGAGTGGCATTCAAATCACCGTTTCCTGACATAAATTTTTAATGGCAAAAGCAGGCGAACAACATCACCTGCTCTTACACTTATCTTAATTCGACTTTTTGTGCAAAAATCCTCTTTTTTGTTAAAACTTTTAAAATTTTGTAAGTGCTTTTGATATGAAAAGCTCATTGAACATATGAATGATATAGTCATCTGTCATACTAGATACAAGATCGCATACGACCCTGTCTTTGGAAGAATGATCAAGAAGCTTCTTGTATTCATCTGGCATCCTGTCTATGTCCTTGTAATAATATTCATACATTTTGCCTATTATCATCCTTACGGTATCCGTATGATCGTGAAGCTTATAATAAACTCTCTCAAACATAAACTGTCTTAATTCCATCATGGCATTTTCTATATCATTGCTCATGGACACTTCACCCTCTTTGGTGGTGGTGAAGATAAGGTCCTTGATAAGGGTGTCTATTCTCTCAGAATTGGTATTTCCAAGAAGCTTTACACATAATTCGGGAATGTCACTGTCACTTATCATCTTCGCCCTTATGGCATCGTCTATGTCATGGTTTATATACGCAAATCTATCTGCAAACTTAATGATCTTCCCTTCAAAGGTAGATGCAGTATTATCTCCCGAGTGATTGAGTATACCGTCACGGACTTCATATGTAAGGTTCAGTCCTCTGCCGTCACGCTCTATCACATCGCATATTCTTAAGCTCTGCTCATAATGCTTATACCCCTCAGGGCAAAGCTCATTAAGTACAGTTTCTCCCATATGACCGAAGGGTGTATGACCTATATCGTGGCCCATACTGATTGCTTCAGTAAGATCGGTATTAAGCATCAACGCCTTTGAAATAGTAGTGGCAATCTGTGACACCTCAAGAGTGTGCGTAAGTCTTGTACGATAATGGTCGTTTCCCGGCGATATGAAGACCTGTGTTTTGTGCTTAAGTCTTCTGAATGCCTTTGAATGAATGATCCTGTCACGGTCTCTGGAAAATTCCGTCCTTAAGTCACACTTTTCTTCTTCTGCCAGTCTGCCTTTGGAATTTTTTGACAAACAGGCATATGGTGACAGAATAAGCTCTTCTGCTCTTTCAAGCTTTTGTCTTATGTCCAAATTATCTCAACTCCTCAAGTATTCTGTGTGCCAGAAGCTCTGCGCGAGATATTGCATTTTCGTCATCCTTTGCAGGCCTTACAGCAGATACACCCAGATGTCCTGCGCCAATTTCCTGGCTTGATGCACCGATTATTGTCATACCGTCAACAAGCATAGCATCGTGAATTGCCCTAATGGTGGTTTCCTGTCCGCCAAACTTAGATGCTCCGCATACAACTGCACAGCCAAGCTTACCGATGAGAGCTTTTTTGCCTCTTAAGACCCTTGTTTTGTCAAAGAGACACTTAAGCTGACCGGACATAGAGCCGAAATATACCGGGCTTCCGAATACTATACAGTCTGCTTCTGCCATTTTTTCAAGAGTTTCTTCAAGAAAAGTCCCTTCATAGCAGGACTTATTACAAGGGTTTGAGCAACATACACAGAATGGTACTTTTGCACTTAGAAGAGCCTCCTGAACATTTATTATCTGCGTATCTACCGCATTTTTATTCAGAATATCTGCAATACAGCTTAGCAAAAAATGAATATTGCCCTCTATGTTTGGGCTGCCATTCAGCATAAGAACTTTCATTATGATCTCCACCTTTTTTGTTTTTCCAAATAAATATATACTACAAATCTTTCAAAAATCCTTTTTTTGAAGGCATATTTGTTGCATTTTGTCCATTTTTTTACAAAACCAGCTTAAGAATAATCAACCCTATAAGACCCGGCACACCCAAAAGGCCGATGATAAGAGAATTAAGAGGATTTACCCCTATAAAAATCCCCGTCTTATCCGAAAACAGATTTATAATCACCAGAAGCACTGCTCCCACAACACTGTTTAACAGCACCTTTATAACATATTTTAAAGGCACAAAAAGAATCCTGAGACTTACTCCCACAATAAGTACACCTAATAAAAAGCCTATCAATCCCACAAAGTTTTCTGCCATACTTTTTCGCTCCCTGGATATATGTTTTATGAACTGTCTCACATAAAGTATATTTTGGAAACAGTGGCTGTATTCCACACCTTTTTTTACTATATTTAATATAATAAAATGATGACTTTCCAAAACTACAAGGAGGTTTGATAATATGGACAATGTTCTATTTATGGCACTTCTGGCAACACTTTTCACATGGTTTGTAACAATGCTTGGTGCTATGACAGTGATATTTTTTAAGTCCGTTAATAATAAAATAATGAATATTATGCTGGGATTTGCATCAGGTGTTATGATTGCGGCAAGCTTCTGGTCTCTTCTTCAGCCTGCGATAGAAAAAGCTGAAAAAATCCTTGACACGCCTGCATATATAGTGGCGACTTTTGGCTTTTTGTCAGGCGCTGTCTTTATGTGGGCATCGGATAAGACTGTTTCTTACACAAGGCAAAGACTAAAAAAGGATACAGACGAAACAAAAGAAAAAAGAATAAGCAGAATATTTATGCTTATCCTTTCTATTACTCTTCACAATATTCCCGAAGGTCTTGCAGTGGGTGTGGCTTTTGGTGCACTTAATACAACCAATTATTCTAACGAGGCATTGCTTGGAGCAATAAGCATTGCCGTCGGAATAGCACTGCAGAATTTCCCCGAAGGTGCGGCGGTGTCTTTGCCACTAAGACGGGAGGGATATTCAAGGAAAAAGAGCTTCTTCTTAGGTCAGGCATCAGGTATGGTGGAGCCTGTGGCAGGTGTCCTCGGAGCTTGTCTTGTGGTATATATGGAGACATTTCTCCCATTTGCACTTTCGTTTGCGGCAGGGGCGATGATTCTTGTGGCAGTACACGAGCTTATCCCCGAATGTCAGAAAAACAAGCAGACCGCTCCCTACTTTTCCACTGCAGGAATAGTGGGTGGATTTGCGGTTATGATGCTTCTGGATGTGATGCTTGGTTGACAATTTATAATTTTTACATTAAAATTATATGAAACAACCATTAAGGAGAAAAAAATGAAAGAAACGATATATACTATTCCTCTCAATGAGGCATTTGATACAGATTGCGAATGTGCTGTATGCGAGTTTATGAGAAAAGAAGAAATCAACCTTGTTAATTCCACAATGGGCGCAAGTATGATGGAGCCTGAATTCAGAGAAATCACAAACAAAATGGGATTTTGCAAAATTCATCAGAAAATGGTGCTTAATACCGAAAGCAAATTAAGTGTGGCACTTGTATATCATACACATATGACACAGATGATGGATACACTTGCAAACATCAGCAAAAGTGCAGAGGGAAATACTAAAAAATCATTGTTTAAAAAATCTGACTTCAGACAATCTCTCGAAGAAGAGCTTGACAAACTTCATATAACAAACTCCTCCTGTGCAATATGCAAGAGACTTTCTGAAACAGAAGAAAGATTTTTAAATAACCTTATATATCTGTACAAAAAAGAAAAGGACTTCAAAGAAAAGGTGCTTAATTCAAAAGGCTTCTGTCTTGTTCACTACAAAGCTCTCTTAAGCTGTGCAATGAATTCTATGAGTGATGGAGAGCTTATGGAATTTGTAAAAGACATATCAGATGTGCAGAATAAGAATTTCAAAAGACTTACCGATGAAGTAGAATACTTCTCATCATTGTTTGATTATAAGAACAAAGGAAAGGATCCGAAAGAGTCAAGAACTGCATTATCAAGAAGCAGTGAAAAGCTTATATCATTTATAAACTAATAAGAAATCTAAAAAACTTACCAAAAGTTACGATCCCTTTTGGTAAGTTTTTTTGCTATAGTCCGAAAAGATGCTCTATAAGTATCTTTATTCCCATTATAATAAGAACCGAGCCACCAAAAATTTCAGCACCTGCTTTGTACTTTGCTCCGAATACATTGCCTACCTTCACGCCAATTGATGATAAAACAAGTGTAGTCAACGCAATGACAGACACTGCACTTAATATAGGGAATCCTTTTCCGTGAGTGCAGGCATATACCACACCTACAGCCAGTGCGTCTATACTTGTGGCAACAGCCAAAGGTATCATAGTCTTAAAGTCAAATCCACCTACGGGACAAGCTTCTTCTCCCCTTGCTTCCTTTATCATATTAAACCCTATTGCAAAAAGCAGCACAAATGCTATCCAATGGTCAAAGTTTTTGATAAGGGATTCAAAATTTGCCCCCAGAAGAAAGCCTATAAGTGGCATCAAGCCCTGAAACAAGCCAAAATATATTCCAACTGTAATGATATTTTTCCATGTAAGCTTTTGTGTAGAAAGTCCCTTACAGATACTTACAGCAAAGGCATCCATACTTAAGCCTACTCCTACCAGAAATACTTCCAAAAAATTCAAATCTATCAACTCCGTCTGTTTTTTCCAGAAATCAATATATCATACCATATATAAAAAGTCAACTTTGTATGGTCTTTTTTTTTATTTGACAAAAAAGCAATATATGATATATAGTAAATATATAATCATTTTAGGGGTGTATTACAATGAAAAAACTCATTTGTATCATTTTTTATTACAATCGGGAAATATGAATATGAAGTAGACGGCCTGATGTATAACCTTGATGTACCTGCACAGATAATCGACGGAAGAACGCTTGTGCCTGTAAGAGCCATTTCTGAAGCTTTTGGCGCAGATGTGAAGTGGGAGGAAGAAACGAAAACAGTATACATTAACAATTAACAATACTATTAATCATTCAAAAAGAGGTGCTTCATCAATGAAAAGTTGATGAAACACCTCTTTTTTGTTCAATTAAAAACCAACGAACTGTTTGTGGGTAGGAAAAATTTCTCAGATTGAACAAACTAAACCGAAGGCGTATGTGATACGCCGAGAGTGCAAGTTTGTTCAAAGCAAAAGGGCACATAAAAAAAGGAAACCGAATTTGATATAATTCGGTTTCCTACATCAGATAACTTTTAAAATTTCCCCGCCCTTTTGCGGTATGAGGAATTTTTACACCCACAAACTAGTTTTGTTTTCGCACTATCTTGTACTCATCATATATGTGAAAAAACGGGCACTGTGAATGAGGACTTGACAAAAACCTCATCATATCATCTTCATCCATATTCATATTACACATATACATATCTTCTTCGTCATCATAATAGTAATAGGCACATATATCACACTGAGAAACTTTTTCTGCCATAACATGCCTCCTATTTCAATGAGAAAAATTCTACTGTTTCATTTGCAGGGCCAATAAAGAAACCAAGTCTCACCGGATAATCTCCGCCGAGATTTGCATCCTTTGGCTCAATTGTTATCTTGTATCCTTCACTTCTCACTTTCTCTATCATAGAGTCAACGTCATCTGTAAGGATTGCAAAATGATTTCTTGATCCGCCAATATCTGATCCGTCGGAATTTCCCACTATCTCAAGAATGGTATTTCCAAGATCAAGCATACAGCAGTTACCCCATGTACGAAGCAGCTTCATCCCCAAAACATCTCTGTAAAATGTCATTGTCTTTTCATATTCATCTTCTCTTATCTTAAGAGCCACATGGTGAAGCCCTAAAATATTTGCCATAATAACCCTCCAACTTTAATATCAATCTCTGTTTATTACATAAAAATGCAGGGACAATGCTCATCATCCCGAAAACGGACGGATGAGGGCATCCGCCCCTGCAAAAATCCAATATGATATGTACGTTTTTAGAATCAGTGAACGATGTAGTCAATGTGCCACATCGTTAATGGAAAATTGAAAGTTGAAAGTTTAAAATTATGGTGGAAAATCGCCTTGCAATTTTCTTCATTAATTGTCCATTTTCCATTTTCAATTCTCAATTTATACCGACTGAACAATGTAGATGTCACACATTCTGGCGATATACTCGCTTACGCTCGTGCGATATATTTGTTTCACAAATGCAATACAACTCAATTTCATTTCGTTGCAATATAATATAAATTCCTTATTCTCGTCCCGAAGGGACATATCACACCATCAGGTATATCGCATCCGCTAGGATATATCGCAAATTCCACCGGGAATTTATATCGCTGATTTCATCTCTGATGAAATCATTATCCGCAATTATTTTCTTTCTATAAGATGGAATCCAAATCCACCGATTGTTTCCTTTGCATATACAAACTTCATTGTACCGTCTGCATTGTATGTAGCAGTTTCCATATCAAACTCAACACCACGTTTTTCAAGATGATATACTGCTCTGTCAACAGTGTTTGTAAGGATAGCGATGTGTCCGTTTGTACCCTTGCCGAAGGATGCAGATTTCATCACTTCAAATTCTGATCCTACAAAGAGGCTCTTGTCTGTATCTCTTTCCATTGGAAGTCCCATAAAACCGGAGATAAGTGCACCAACCTTCTTAGCTTCTGCATCGCCTTCACAGTTGATACCGATATGACCGATAGAGAGACCAAGCATTGTATTTACAGACTGCTTGCAAAGGTCTGTGATCTTATCCCATTCTTCATTGTTGATGAAGTCTTCTTTTACCATGAAGCTTCCGCCACAAGCAAGGATCTTTTTGTTTTTGATATAGCTTGTAAGGTTTGTAAGGTCGATTCCGCCTGTAGGCATAAATTTAAGACTTGAATATGGAGCAGAAAGTGCCTTGATCTTTGGAAGTCCGCCGCTCTGCTCTGCAGGGAAGAATTTAACCACGTCGAGACCAAGTTCAAGTGCCTGTTCGATTTCTGAAGGCGATGTGATACCCGGTGTCACAAGGATACCATTATCTACACACCATTTAACTACCTTTGGATTAAAGCCCGGACTTACGATAAATTTAGCCCCTGCATTTTTTGCTTTTTCTGCCTGTTCGATTGTAAGAACTGTACCTGCACCAACAAGCATTTCAGGACATTCATTTGCTACTCTTCTGATTGCTTCTTCTGCAGCTGATGTTCTGAATGTGATTTCAGCAACAGGGAGTCCGCCTGCGATGAGTGCCTTTGCCAATGGAACAGCCTTTTCCACATCATTGATTTTGATAACAGGAACAATACCGATTTTTTCTATTTCTTTTGCGTAATTCATATTTCACATATCCTTTCTTATAATGTAACACCGTCTTTGAAGATGGAGATTTCTTCATAACCGTTTTCTTCATTTCTACTTAGTCTACCGTTTGCAACCTCTACACAGTAGTCAAATAACTCCTGAGTAAGGTCTTTGCCGTTCAGGATTTCTCCTGCATCAAAGTCTATCCAGCCTGACTTTCTCTTAGCAAGGTCAGAGTTTGTAGAAATCTTAATTGTAGGAACACAAGAGCCTACCGGTGTACCTCTGCCTGTGGTAAAGAGTATCATATGTACTCCCGAAGCCATAAGGTTTGTGATTGCAACGATGTCATTTCCGGGGCCGTTGAGAAGATTAAGACCATTCTTTGAGAGAATATCGCCATAATCAAGCACGTCAACTACTTCACTCTTGCCGCCCTTCTGCACACAACCGAGAGACTTTTCTTCAAGAGTTGTGATACCGCCGGCTTTGTTTCCCGGCGAAGGATTTTCATAAACCACCTGATTGTGTCTTATGAAGTATTCCTTGAAGTTATTAATAAGCTTAACAGATTTGTCAAAGATTTCTTCGTTGATACATCTTTCCATAAGAAGATGCTCTGCACCAAACATCTCGGGAACCTCTGTAAGAACAGTGCTTCCACCATAGGAGATAAGCTTATCTGAGAATCTTCCCACAAGTGGGTTTCCTGTGATGCCACTGTATCCGTCAGAGCCACCGCATTTTAAGCCTACTCTTAATTTGGAAATATGTACAGGCTGTCTTTCGAACTTAGAGGCATAAGCCTTAAGCTCTTCGATAACCTTAACTGCATCTTCAATATCATCATCGTGATCCTGACAGTTAAAGAACTTCACTCTGTCGGGATTTACTTCTCCAAGGACTTCCTTGAACACCTCAAGGTTGTTGTTTTCACAGCCAAGTCCCAGTACAAGCACACCGCCCGCATTAGGATGGTTTACCATACCTTTGAGGATAGTCTGTGTGATCTTCTGGTCATCGCCAAGCTGTGAGCATCCGAATGGATGTGGGAATGCCTTTGCGCCTGTGATTTTTGCAAGGCGTTCTGCAATCTTATTTACACAGCCAACTGTGTTTACAATCCAGATGTCATTTCTGATACCCACATCGCCATTTTCTCTTACATAACCCATAAAGCAGTAATTTGTATCAACCTTTTCTATAGGAGTGAAGTTTGGTTTGTAGGTGTATTCTATAATGTCTGAAAGGTTTGTCTTGGTATTATGTGTATGCACATGATCCCCTGCCTTGATGTCTTCTGTTGCGTGACCGATAGGGAAACCGTATTTGATGATGTTCTCACCTTTTTTTATGTCACAAAGTGCACTTTTGTGTCCTGTGGAAAGATTTACTTCCACATTGTCAAGAGGATTAATCTTCATAGTATTTAGCCACCTCGTCATAGAGATATGTAAGGTCTTCGCCCCAGAATTCTACCTTTGCAAGGATATCCTTGAGAGATGCCTCTTTCATAAACGCCATTACATCCTTATCGTCATTTGGTTCGCCTACCTTGTAGAATTTGATAAGGTTTGCAAATGATTCGAGAAGTGTTTCAGGCATTTTGTTATAACGCTTGATATATTCTGTAATAGATGGAAGTACTCTTACCTTGAACTTACTTACAGAGTTTAAAGAAATATCCTTGATAAAGTGTTTGATATAAGGATTTTCAAATCTGGTAAGAACGTTGTTTGCATAATCTATGAGTTCTTCTTTTGGAAGATCAAGTGTAGGGATGATTTCTTCAAACACACATTTGTCTACAAACTTTCTGATATCAGGGTTTGTAACACATTCTCTTACTGTTGTAAAGCCTCTGAGCATACAGTAAGGAACCATAGATGTATGTGCACCATTTAAGATTCTTACTTTTCTTGTTCTGTACATACTCATATCTTCTGTCCAGATAACATTGAGTCCAACATCTGTGAAAGGAAGCTCCTTTGTGAAATCCTTTGGGGATTCGATTACCCAGAGATGGAAGTATTCGGATGTGTTTACCATATTGTCTTCGTATCCGAGACCAAGGTCTTCGCCCTTAGGATATCCTGTATTGATTCTGTCAACCAAAGTTGAGCAGAAGTAGTTTTTCTCTTCTACAAACTTCACAAAATCTTCGCCAAGATTCCAGTCGGAAGCATACTGAAGAACGATTTTCTTAAGATTGTCACCGTTCTTTTCGATAAGCTCACAAGGAAGGAAGATAAATCCGTCAAGTCCTGCCTTGAATCTTTCATAAAGAAGAACTGTTACCTTTGCAGGGAAAGATTTTGGAGGAGTGTCTGTAAGTTTGTCCTCAGCCACATATGTAATACCTGCTTCTGTTGTGTTTGATACAACAACTCTGAAGTCAGGATTCTTTGCAAGATCAAGAAATGCCTGATAATCTTCATAAGGCTTAACACAACGTGAGATAGAATCTACGATAGTCTTCTCTACACCTTCAACACCTCTGATTACGTGAGTATAGTTGCAATCCTGTGCTGAAAGCATATCGCACATACCATTCTCAATTGGCTGTACCACAACGATATTTCCGTTGTACTTTCCGCTGTCATTAAGCTTCTGAATCATCCAGTCAACAAAGCCTCTTAAGAAACCGCCTTCGCCGAACTGAATAATTGTTTCAGGTCTGATAGTTTTTTTGATGTTCATAATTAATCCTCCTATATAAATTCATAGTTATCCATTATGAGTGAATTATATCATAAATATACCAAAAATGCAATAATTATCATATATTTAACAATAATTTATTCAAAAAAATGACCGCCTGAATTACAGGCAGTCATCCTTTTCATTTATTACATATAATTTCTTCTGTATTTCAATATATACTACTTTTTGATTTTAACTGTTACGCATTTGGATGAACTGTTCCATGATATTGTAGCACCAAAGTATTCTGCTACAGCACGTACAGGAAGCAATGTTCTGCCATTCTTGATAACCGGAGGGCTATCCAGTTCAAAGGTTTCGCTTCTGTCGAAGGCATAATTTTCGCCAACACGCAGATACAGTGTCTTTCCTTTAAGATCAAGTGTAATCTGCTGAAGCGATTGATTCCAGCCAACTGTTCCACCCATTGCTTCAATAAGTGCACGGATAGGAATCATTGTACGACCATTAATGATACATGGGGCTGTTTTCTGGCTGTCGATATTTACTGACTTTCCGTTTACATTCATTTTTGGATTATCGATATAAAGCTTTACAACAAGCTCATCAATATCTTCTTCGAGTTCTTCTTCGGGCTTTTTTTCAGGCTCTTTTTCCGGTTCTTCCACCTTTGCATCCTTCCATACTGCAACGAAGCAGATTGTTTCATCACCATAAGGATCCGATGCCCATGAGCTGTCTATATAGAACTGATTGTTGCCGCTGAATGTTCTTAGCTTATAGTCATTTGCTTTGCAATCTTCGACGCTCTGCCATCCGTTATTTGGTGTAAGATACTTACCGTCTGACTTACGCATAACTACCCATGCATGGAAGTCTTTTCCCTCGTATTTAAATTCACATTCAGGTGCTGCCATAATCATACCATATTCGTATGTTCCGCCACTCATTTTGCCGGTTCCGCCATTTGCATCGAATACAACAGTGCAACCATTCTTCATTGCCCTGGTCCAACCTGCATAAATAGTAACGTCAGATTCCTGTGTGAATGTAGTCTGGGCTGTGACCTGTGACCCACCATTTGGTGCAGTGTACCATCCTGTAAATATATATCCGTTTCTGGTGGCTTCGGGAAGACTTCCGTAAGCTTCCCCTGAAACTACCTGCTTTGTGCTTGAACTACAGCTACCGCCGTTTGCATCAAAGCGTACATTGTAATAGGCTTTTCCGGGTGTTTTGAAGCTGCGTGTTTCTCCTTCAAAGCGTGTACCATCAACAACTGTGAAGAATCTGTACTTATAAGTAGTGCCCTTTTTGAGAGTGTATCCTACCTCTGTATTTATATCATACCAGGAGTGGAAAAGAGTTGTATTTTTGCCAACAATTTTCGATACATCTTCCACATGGTTTTTCAAAACATTTCCGTTAGAATCCATCAATACAACTCCGCACTGAGTTACAGAAGATCCTGCCGGCTTTGTAATCTGTGTAACTATGCAGGCATTTGTTTCATTTACAAATGCTTTTGAAGTATACTTTTCCTGTGTAGGTGCAGTTACAGTTACATTTGGCTTTATTACAATACCGGGTGCATCCCCGCTACTTGCTCCAACAAGGCTCCAGTCAGGTCTCCAGAATCCCTGAACAACATGAGAAGCTGTTCCTGCAGGGGACTGCTTTCCGCACTTACATGTGTATTTGGTGCCACGTGATTGTTTTGTTGAAATTTTGTGTGAAGAAACAGTATTTCCGTTTCCTCTTTCGATAGTGGTAAATGTCCAGCTACCATCTGAATTCTGTGTATTGTTTACTGATGCAACAATAACAACGTGTGCTGTAGGGCTTGTAGAATTATAATGCATTCCACAGGATTTACAGTAAGGCATATACAAACAGAAGTCACCCACCTGTGGCTTATATGGATTGTATGTTGTGTATCCATTTGACCAGATAGGTGTATATGTACCTGTTCCTGCATCTCTCCAATACCCTGCTTTAGCTGAACGAGGAATTACACTCTTTGGAATACCTGCTGCAGCTGCACACCAGGATACAAATGCCGCACACCAGTCCAAACCGTCTGTACCCATAAAGCGACCGTATTCGGTAAAACTTCCGCCAGAGCCATTTCCTGCCCATTGTCCGCTGGCTGTTCCGCCTTTATATCCTTGCTGACTGAGTGCTATCTGCACCATACGTATTCTGGGATCAGAATTACTGCTGTATGCAGAGCACGCCTTCTGATAATAAGCGCTGCTTGCAAAACTTTCTGAAACATTCACACCAAGACCTGCTGCTTCTGCCTTCATAGGTGTGACAAAACTGCATATACTGATCATCAAAAAGAAGACCTGCATCATGCTGATCATTTTTAAAATCTTGGATTTCATATAATCCCCCTCTTTCATATAACTATGGTAATTTTACCATTTTCATCAATTGATGTCAACTGATTATCAACATTATGTCAGTTTGCGACCGAAGTTCATTTTAAATAAAAGAGGTGAGAAAATCTCACCTCCCTTTTATTATTCATTTACAAAGCCATACTCTTCAAAATATTTGTCTACATCTTCTACAGTGTTGTTATGTCTTGCTCTTTCCGCGGCAAATACGATGAAATGGTTTCTCACCGATGTATCAATGTCGGCAGCACAGAAGCCGGTGTAATTATCTCCGAGATAATCATAAAGTTCATTGATTATACCTTCATCGCCACCGCCGTGACCTGAAAGTATGCTTTCATCCTTACTTGCAACCGGTATTTTTTCTGTCTTTGATTCTTCGAAATTGTATACTGTTATTTCGCTGTCGCTCATATTTGCATAAAGTTCGCCCTTAGTACCGAACAATCTTATGTATCTTCCTCCACGATTAAAGGCATTCATTGTAAAGGATACGGTAGTACCACCTTCAAATTCCATATTTACTATCTGATGGTCTACCACATCATTGTTTGCGTGGAATACACACAAACCATAATCTGAAGTCTTAAGTGCTTCCATAACTTCCTCATCGGTAGCACGTTCGCCTTTTCTGTTTTTGTGAGTAAGTACGCCTCTGAACCAGTTGTTATTTTTGTCATCATAATAAAGTTTCTTACAGTTATATGGGCAAGTGCTCTCAACAGGGCAACCGCCGTCAATACAACGAACCGGTGAACCTTCAGGGGCATTTTCACTCTTGAAATATGAAAGACCGCCAAAAGACTGAACCTTTTTGCAAGGTTTATCAAGTATCCATTGTAAAATATCTATATCGTGACAACTTTTAGCAAGAAGCATAGGTGTGCTGTCCTTTTCGCTATGCCAGTTGCCACGTACATAACTGTGGCTCTGGTGTGTGTTTCCTACTGCTTCCACCTGATGAGCAGACATAATATCACCGATGATTCCACTCATTACAAGTTCCTTTACTCTCTTATAAAATGGTGAATATCTCAACACGTGACATACAAGCACCTTAACACCCTTCTTTTCTGCCGCAAATGCAATTTCTGCACATTCTTCTGCTGTCTGTGCAACGGGCTTTTCGAGAAGAATATCATAGCCGAGCTCTATCGCTTTCAAAGCCGGCTCATAATGCATATCATCCTTCATACAGATAAGCACCAGATCCGCCATCTTAGGTCTTTTTAAAACATCCTCCCAGCTATTAAAGCACATATCATCGGATATACCGTGATCTTTTTTGATTTCATTACGTCTTGCTTCTACAGACTCTGCCACGCCTATTATATTAAACTTTTCGGGACAGTGTGCAATGATTCTTGAGTAAGCGTGCCCACGGTTTCCCGCACCTAACAAAATTACTGAATATGTTTTCATAATCTATCCTCCATTGACATTTTGTATTTTTATGATACAATGAATTATGGTTAAAGTCTATGATTATATAATCATAAATTAGCATAATTTTGATATTTGGAGGAAAGATGGATAAGAAACTGTTTGAATCGACACCTGTCATATATAACACATCATCAATAAAAACTCTCACATTTGACTACAAAAACTTTTCTGATATTATTCGAATGCACTGGCATGACCGAATGGAATTCTTAAGGATAAAATCAGGCAGCGGGATTTTTTGTGTGGGAACAGAAACATATAAGGCGACCGGTGGAGACGTAGTAATAATACCGCCCAAATCACTCCATAGTGGCTTTGCTCCAAACAAAGATATAAAATATGATGTTGTAATGTTTGATGTACGTTCTTTTTATAACGAAACGGATATATGCAAAAAACTCCTTCCTGCAATATTTGAAGGTAACGCAGTTCTGAATGCAGTAACTTCACATCCCGACACAGTAAAATACATAGACTTTTTGTGCCATAATCCATCCTCGGAAGGGCTTGAACTGATATCCTGCATATACCAGCTTCTTAATTCACTATTTAAAAACGAACTGATTGAGCTTCGCGACAACCCCCGCGATACTGTCGTAAGAGAGATAACAGACTATATGGAAGCTAACTTCAAGGAAGATTTAACTGTCCGGGAATTATGCAGTATTTTTGGTTATACCGAGTCCCATTTCTGCCGGAAATTCAAAAAAGATACAGGGCTTTCGCCAATGAATTATCTTATGATTATAAGACTTGAATATGCAGGAAAATTGATTAAATCGGGAAATGAAAGCATAAACCGAATTGCATCAGAGAGCGGTTTTTCTGATTCCAACTACTTTACACGATGTTTCAAAAAGCATTTCGGTATGTCCCCGACAGAATACAGAAAAAAAAGACTTAAGTGATTTGAAATGCAAACTTTAAGAAAGGATTACATCTTATGAATAAATATATCGGCTCATGGAGTTTCTACAAAAAAACTCTCCTCATAGCCATTCCCATAATGATACAAAATCTCATAACGAACTTTGTGGCTCTTATTGACAACATAATGGTGGGTAGTATCGGTACCGAGCAGATGTCAGGTGTTGCCATTGCAAATCAGTTGTTTTTTGTGTTTAATCTGGCAATATTCGGAGCAGTGTCGGGAGCAGGGATATTTTGTGCACAGTTTTTTGGCAAAAAAGATTATGAAGGTGTAAGAAATACTTTTAGATTTAAATTTATCACAGCAAGTGTGATTACAATAGTCGGATGTGTATTGTTTATGGCTTTCGGAGATGAACTGATAAGGTTTTATCTTCACGATGCAGAAAAAGGCATAGACCTTGATAAAACATTTATGTATTCAAAGGAATATATGATGATAATGCTTACAGGTCTTGTGCCCTTTGCACTTGAACAGGTGTATTCAAGTACACTTCGCGAAGGCGGAGTGGCAACTCCTCCTATGGTAGCAGGGATTGTAGCAGTTATCACAAATATAGTATTTAACTATCTTCTTATCTTCGGTATAGGTTTTTTCCCGAAGTTAGGTGTGGTGGGCGCCGCAATAGCAACGGTTATTTCAAGATATGTTCAGGTGGCTATAGTGATGATATGGTCACACTCTCACAAAGGGGACCTTCCATATATTGAGGGAATATATAAAACACTTAAAATACCGACCAATCTTGCAAAAAGAATTTTTGTAAAAGGATTACTCCCTCTTACCACAAACGAATGTCTGTGGGGAGCAAGTGTTGCTATGCTTGCACAATGCTATTCTGTAAGAGGGATAGATGTTGTGGCAGGGCAGAATATTGCAAATACCGCAATAAACCTCTTTAATGTACTTTTTATTGCATTTGGGTCAGGTGTTGCCGTTGTAATGGGACAGTTACTTGGAGCAAATGACATCGAAGGAGCAAAAAAAGCCGCACCGAAGCTTATATTCTTCGCAGGGGCAATGTGCGTGGTAGTTGGGGGAGTTATGGCAATGGTTTCAGGAATTTTCCCTGAGCTTTATAATACATCTGATGAGGTAAAAAGTCTTGCAAGTTCATTTATGTTTATAAGTGCGGTACTTATGCCTGTGCATTCGGTTCTTCATTCAACATACTTCATCCTTCGTTCAGGAGGCAAAACAGGTATCACATTTCTCTTTGACTGTGGATTTGCATGGGTGGTAAGTGTACCTGTGGCATTTTGTCTCTCCAATTATACAGAACTTAATATTATAACAGTTTATCTTTGCACTCAGCTTGTGGAAGGTGCTAAATGCATACTGGGTCTGTATCTTATCAAAAAAGGCGTATGGATATCCAATATCGTCAATAAATTATAATTATGGAATGTAAAAAAGACCCGAAACGTAAAAAAGCAAACCATAAAAGAAATAGCCTATCAAGTAAATAAATAAAATATATCAATTTTATCTCATAGTGGAAAATATTGCATTTTATGATGCAATATTTTTTCATTTATATGCTTTTTTACTACGATCATACAATCGCCATCGGAGTATCGCATACACCTTCGGCTCTGTTTGTCCGTTCTAAACCTTTTTTCCTATTCCATTAACAACATAATAAAGAAGGGAAATATCGGATTTTATCCGGCATTTCCCCACATTAAATAATATTTGTTTTTATCTTACATTTTTTCGATCGGGCAATTTTTACATCCCATATTATTTACTCTTAATATATTCATCTATTGCCTTAGCCGCAGTCTTACCTGCACCCATAGCAAGAATTACAGTTGCCGCACCTGTTACAGCGTCACCGCCTGCATATACGCCCTCACGTGATGTAAGACCTGTTTCGTCTGCGATGATGCCTCCCCACTTCTGTGTTTCAAGACCTTCTGTTGTAGAACGGATAAGTGGATTCGGACTTGTACCTATACTCATAATTACAGAATCAACGTCAATGGTAAATTCAGAATCTGCCTTCACCTGAGGTCTTCTTCTGCCTGATTCATCAGGTTCGCCAAGCTCCATTTCTACACATTTGATGCCTGATACGAATTTATTTTCATCAGGCAATATCTCTACAGGGTTTGTAAGAAGCTTGAAGATGATACCTTCTTCTTTTGCATGCTCTACTTCTTCTTTTCTTGCAGGAAGCTCCTCTTCCCCTCTTCTGTATACTATGTATACATTTTCTGCACCAAGTCTCTTTGCACATCTTGCAGCATCCATGGCAACATTACCACCACCTACAACTGCCACATTTTTCGCATGCTGAATTGGTGTAGTAGAATCCTCTTTGTATGCTTTCATAAGGTTTACTCTTGTAAGGAATTCATTTGCTGAATATACGCCCTTAAGATTTTCTCCGGGTATATTCATAAATCTTGGAAGTCCAGCGCCTGAGCCAATGAATACTGACTCAAAGCCATAATCCTTCATAAGCTCGTCTATGGAAAGGACTTTTCCTATAACCATATTTGTTTCAAACTTAACACCAAGGGCTTTAAGTCCGTCGATTTCCTTCTGTACTATAGCCTTCGGAAGTCTGAATTCAGGAATACCGTACACAAGCACACCGCCTGCAAGATGAAATGCTTCAAATACTGTCACATCATAGCCCATCTTTGCAAGGTCACCTGCACAGGTAAGTCCCGATGGACCTGAACCGATGATTGCTACCTTATGTCCGTTACATTCAGGTTTATTTACTTTTACATTTTCTTTTGCATTATGGTAATCTGCAACAAATCTTTCAAGTCTGCCTATTGCAACAGGCTCTCCCTTAAGACCTCTTACACATTTTCCTTCACACTGATTTTCCTGAGGACAAACTCTGCCGCATACTGCAGGAAGTGAGCTTGATTTTGCAATTACATCATATGCAGCATCAAAGTTTCCTTCTGCAACTTCTTTTATAAATGCAGGGATGTCTATCTGCACAGGGCATCCTGTCACACATGGCTTATGCTTACAGTTTAAGCATCTCTGCGCTTCGTCTATTGCCTGTTCTTCGGTGTATCCCAAAGCAACTTCCAAAAAGTTTTTGTTTCTTATATCAGGTGCCTGACTTGGCATCTCGTTCTTTTTTGGTGACATATTAGGCATATTACTTTACCTCCTTGCTGAACAGATTACAGGTTGATTCGTGAGCGTGTCTTTCAAAAGGTTTATACATTGAAGACCTCTCGATAGCTTCGTCAAAGTCCACAAGGTGTCCGTCAAAATCAGGACCGTCAACACATGCAAACTTTGTCTCGCCGCCAACTGTAAGTCGGCAACCGCCACACATTCCTGTACCGTCTATCATAATAGGATTCATACTTACAACTGTTTTGATGCCAAATTCCTTAGTAAGAAGGCAAACGAACTTCATCATAATAAGTGGACCGATAACAATTACCTGGTCATATTTGTTGCCTGCTTCAATAAGTTTTCGCAAAGCATCTGTTACAAGGCCCTTTTCCCCATGGCTTCCGTCATCTGTCATCATATAAAGCTCTGATGATGCATTCTTGAATTCTTCTTCCAAAATAACAAGATCCTTGTTTCTGAAGCCTACTACAGAATGAACCTCACATCCCATATCGTGAAGCTTCTTTGCAATAGGATATGCAATGGCGCAACCAACACCACCGCCTACTACTGCAACTTTTTTTAGCCCCTCTGTGTGTGTAGCCACACCAAGAGGACCTACAAAGTCCTGAATGAACTCTCCTTCATTTTTGTGATTTAATTTTTCTGTGGTAGCACCTACAATCTGGAATATGATTGTAACTGTTCCCTTCTCTCTGTCAAAATCAGCAATAGTTAGAGGGATTCTCTCTCCTTCTTCGTCTACACGTAGTATTATGAACTGTCCCGGTTCCGCCTTCTTTGCAACAAAAGGCGCTTCAATCTCCATAAGAGTAACTGTAGGGTTCAGTTCCTTTTTCTTAACAATTTTATACATAGGATTTCCTCCTTAAAAAATATCAAAAGTAAAATTTTAATAGATAAGGGTAATTTTATCACAAAATCCTCTGGATTGCAACAAAAAATTGCTCTATTCTTAAAATATAAATACAAAAAGCACTTTTACAAAGAATTTTTCCGTTTTCTGTATTCAGAGGGTGTCATCCCCACGAGAAGCCGGAACTTTCTGGAAAAATAGTTTATATCTCCGAATCCCACAGAGTCTGCTATCTCGCCTATGCTCATATTTGTTCTCAAAAGGTATGTCTTTGCCCGTTCAATACGCACCTCATTTACGTATTTCATCATACTTTTGCCTGATTTCTCCTTAAAAAATGAAGAAAGATAGCTTTCACTTACAAAAAACTTCTCTGCTATCATACCAACTGTGATCTCTTCGTCATAATGGTCATTTATATAAATAACTATGTCGTTGAATTTATCGTATACCTTGAAATTTTTCATATACTGTGTCCTGTCAAACACTTCCTGTACGTGCTCCTTACAGATAATCTCAAAAAACTCATACATATGCTTCTTCATATATATTTCTTTATTGAAATCATCGGATTCATAGCATTTAATCACATTGTCAAGCAGGTCTGCGCATCTTTTGTCACGGATAAGATTTTTGAACACCACATATTTTCCGCCGATAAGATTTGAAAAGAAATCCGTACGAAGATGGATACAATGATATGTAGCTGGAAATCCCCTCTTTGTGGCTTTGTGGAGTTCATTCATATTTACAAATATGATATCTCCGTTTTTTGTATGGATTTCCTCAAGATTACAGTCCACATATGTACGGTCATCATGGTAATAAAGTATCTCTATTATCTCGTGCCAATGAAGACTTGCCGAATTGTAGTTCTCAAAGGTTTTTATGGTTATATGATCTTCTCTGTGAGGGATTCTCTCGTATGTGGAAGGTTTCATACTATACACTCCAAAATAGTAATTTCATATTATAGAATAGTTTTGTGCTATTATTTATGACACACATATGATACAATAATCCCATAAAAAAGTCAACCATATAAGGAGATGTGTAATATGAAAAAACTTACCGCAATAGTAGTGGGAGCAGGCAACAGAGCCGACGTTTACTCTTCACACGCACTTAAACACCCTGATGAACTTCAGATTGTAGGCGTAGTGGATCCTGATCCTAAAAGAGTGGAGTATTTTAAGGATAAATTTTCTATCAGTGAAGAAAATTGCTATTCTTCTCTTGAAGAACTATTAAAAAGAGATAAATTTGCAGACTTTGTAATCAACGGCACAATGGATCATATTCATGTAAAAACAAGTATACCTGTGCTTGAAAAAGGATATAATTTACTCCTTGAAAAACCCTTTGCAGTAAACGAAGAAGAAATGAAGCATCTCTGTGATACCGCTGATAAATACGGAAACAAAATTGTCATATGTCACGTATTGAGATATACAGACTTCTACAGAGCAATCAAAGACAGTATCTTAAAGGGTGATGTGGGCGATATAGTATCCATAGAAATGAACGAGCACGTAAACTATATCCATATGTGTGTATCATATGTAAGAGGCAAATGGAGATCTGAAGAAGTATGCTTTGCACCAATGCTTCTTGCCAAATCCTGTCACGATGTGGACATTATGATGTGGTTGATGAATCACACCAGACCTGAAAGAGTGGTAAGCTTCGGATCAGACTTCCAGTATGGTCCTGAAAGAAAGCCTGATAATGCAGGAAATCGCTGTATGGTGAATTGTCCGTTGAAAGACAACTGCATATATGACTGTGAAAAGAATTATATAACCCCACGAAGATGGAGATTCTATGTAACTCAGCCAATAGGCGAGGATGCAAACTGTCCTGAAGAAATAATTACCGAATCATTTAAGAAAGAAAACCACTTCGGAGAATGTGCATGGAACTTTGACCGTGGCGGAAATGTGGACCATCAGGCAGTTATAGTTAACTTTGAGAACGGAGCCACAGGCACATTCACAATGACAGGCGGTAGCGCAAGAAGCGAAAGAAACATACATATCATAGGTACAAAGGGCGAAATCAAAGGTATATTTGAGGATCAGAAGTTTGTAATAAGAACCAAAAATCCAAAGTCCACAAAAGAAGATGGAACAGACGGTTATACAGAAAAACTCATTGATCTTAAAATAACCGGCGATATGATCGGTCAGAAAGGCGGTCACGGCGGCGGTGATCAGAAGATGATGGTGGATCTTATGCATTATCTTAACGGAGAAGAACCAAGTGTATCCTGCACAACCCTTAAGGACTCCACAATCAGTCATCACACAGTATTTATGGCGGAAAAGTCAAGAAAAACAGGAAAGATAATAGAACTGTAATTATAAAAAAGGGATGTATCTTTAAACATTTTATATGTATAAAAACACAAAAATTGTAGGGGTCGATGCCTTCATCGACCCGAAAAATTCTTTGATTACGGGCGGATGATGGCATCCGCCCCTACAGAATGAACATTTATACATACTTTGTTTTAAAGAGACTGTCCCTTTTTTGTTATATACAGTTTCGATACATATTCTTGTTTACTTTTTGCCTCTATCACATCTATCTTAGAAAGCTCATCATCAAATGATGAATTGATAGCATCCACCATACAGTTCTGTGGCTCTAAACAGATAAACTCACTTCCGTCACCATTGTATATAAGACGGAAATTAAACTTCTTATCTGTTTCGTATACAAGTGTCACATTTTTCTTTGTATCAAGGAGTGCGATTTCTCCATTATCATCTACCCTGTAATGTCTGCTTATGGGATTTGATGCAGTTTTGAATGTACCCTTACAAAGTGCTTCTGTTATATCATCAGCCTTGGGTATGTTACCTGTAGGAAGATAATTTTGCCCTCTTTCTATATAATCAGATACTCCGCATTTGATAAGCACATTATCTACAAAAGAATCCTTTATAAAAGGCACATTGAATGTAGTATGAAAGCCAAGTAATGATGGCATATCATAATCTGACAGATTGCATATGGTGATTTTTTGCTCAACTCCATCATCCGAAAGAATGTATTCCATTATCACCTTTATACTGTGAGGGAAATCCTCAGTTCGTGTAATATCGCAACTGCACTTAATATAATCCTCTCTCACTTCTTCTGTCACAAACTCAGCATCATGAAGAAATCCGTGCAAATGGCAACCTGTAGCAGGTTCATTTACGGGAAATCTGTAAAGTCTACCCTGAAAAACAAACTCTCCCTTTGATATCCTGTTTATAGGAAAAAGCAAGGGCATACCATAAGTATAAGGATTGTGAAGCTTTGAATAATCGGGTGTGCGGAGGATATCTGCATTGTACTTACTGTTTGTAAGAGATATAAGGTTTGCACCTCTGGACAAATTTACTTTTGCTTTGTAATTTCCTGATTTAAGATTTATTATATTTTCCATTTATACCACCCTGTTGTAACTTTCGCCATTAAGAAATGCTTTTATATTCTTGACAGTTTCTTCAAGACACAGATTTCTTGCTTCACTTGATGCCCATGCAATGTGAGGGGTAAGGATTACATTGGGATAGTTTCTTACTTCATAGAGAGGATTGTCCTCACTCAATGGTTCCTTTGAAAACACGTCTATGCCTATTCCGCCGATCTTGTCATTCTTAACTGCATCTGCAAGGGCACCTTCATCTGCCACAAGTCCTCTTGCCACATTTATAAGGATTGTATCCTTTTTCATCTTTAATATTCTATCTTTGTTGATAAGGTTTTTTGTTGCATCTGTAAGAGGTGTATGGATGGATATAATATCTGATTTTTCCACAAGAGTGTCTATGTCCACACATTCCATTCCGTCAACGGGTGTACGTTTGTTCACTATGACCTTACAGCCAAGGGCCTCTGCAATAAGCTTTACCTTCATACCTATATTGCCGCAGCCTACAATCCCCCATACCTTTCCTTCCATCTGATGATATACAGGATCAAGGTAATTGTGGAGTCCGCTTTTGGTATAGCTGCCGTCACTTACATAATGGGTGTATTCTTTCATTCTGCCCATAAGGTTAAGAGCAAGGGTAATCGTCAGCTGTGCTACGGAATTTGTGGAATATCCCACCACGTTACATACTGCGATATTTCTCTTTTTGCAGTATTCTGTATCTATATTGTCATAGCCTGTAGCAAATTCGCATATAAGCTTAAGGTTTTTGGCTGACTTAAGATTGCCTGCGGTAAGCTTCACCTTGTTTAAAAGTACAATATCGCTATCTTTAATTCTCTCTTCTACCATACTATCTTCTGTCATATCATATACTTCTACTTCTCCAAAAGCTTTAAGCACATCAAGGTCAAGATCATAGCCAAATGTTTTGTAGTCAAGAAGGGTAAGTTTCATTTATATCACGTCCGTTTATTGATTATGTGTTAATTTTAGCATCTTTTGTAATCATTTTCAATACAAAGTAAAACATATTTGTATTGAAAATTTACACTTTTGGTTATATAATATCTATATGAATTCTATTTTTTTGGAGATAAATATGTCAAAAAAAGCATTAATAGCGATGAGTGGCGGAGTGGACAGTTCTGTTGCCGCACTTATTATGAAAAATAATCAATATGAATGTATCGGCGCAACAATGATACTTGCCGATGAAAAGATAATGCACAGTGATGCTGCATGCTGTAACGAGGAAAATATCTCTGATGCAAAGAAAGTATGCGAAAGGCTTGGTATGGAGCATTTTGTATATGACTTTTCATCAGATTTCCAGACTGAAGTAATAGACAGATTTGTATGTGCATACAAATGCGGTGAAACACCAAACCCCTGTGTGGACTGCAACAGATTTATCAAATGGGGACTTCTATTTGAAAAATGCGAAGAACTGGGTTGCGAAAAGATAGTCACAGGACACTATGCACAGGTGGTATATGACAAAGATACAGAGAAATGGCTATTAAAGAAAGGGCTTGATCATTCCAAGGATCAAAGCTATGTACTGTACTCACTTACACAGAAACAGCTTGAAAAGATTTCTCTGCCACTTGGCTCTATGAGTAAGGATGAAGTGAGAAATATTGCTGAGGAAAGCGGCTTTGTAAATTCTCACAAAAAAGATAGCCAGGATATATGCTTTGTGCCTGACGGGGATTATGCGAAGTTTATAGAAGATTATACAAAGGAAACCTTCCCTCAGGGTGATTATGTGGATAAATCGGGAAATTTTCTTGGCAAACATCAGGGAATCATCCGTTATACAAGAGGACAGAGAAAGGGTCTTGGAATCGCTCTGGGAAAAAGAACATTTGTCCTTGATGTGAATGTAAATGAAAATAAGGTAGTACTTGGAGAAAACGAGGATTTGTTTTCAAAAGAGCTTATCGCAGAGGATATAAACCTTATATCCATAGACAAAATCATCGACGGAATGAAAGTAAAGGCAAAAATAAGATATAATCATACCGAAGCGGATGCATCAGTTTATTATATAGACGATAATTCATTTAAGGTGGTATTTGATGAGCCCCAAAGAGCCATTACAAAAGGTCAGGCAGTAGTGCTCTATGATGGGGATACAGTGATAGGCGGCGGAAAAATAGTAAAGTATTAAAAAACTTACCAAAAGGGACGGTCCCTTTTGGTAAGTTTTTTAATATTTATTCTTAAGAATCATTCCAAGCTCATACATATATTTCATCCCATTCCCAAAACTTTTTTTCATGATATAGTCATCATACATCTGTATAGCTCCGAGAAGTCTGTCCATTGTAGGTTTTTGTTCAGGAGTGATACTTTCTCTCAAATCTTCGATGCATTTCTTAAGGTGCTCTTCACGTTTCGAATATTCTTTATCAAAAAATTTTTCTCTATCAAATTTTTTCGCCTGACTGTTGTATATATCCATAACCATATCAGTATCCATATTAAACATAATCATTCCCCTTTTCCATAAAAAAAGCGCACCGAAACCGATGCGCCAAAAACACCGATCTCAATTAGTGCGACCTAATCCTCTACTAACAGTAACAAGGGAAAAGACCAGTGTTTTTATCATATACACTGCCCTTGTTACTATTTTTTTAGTCATATTCAGATTAAGTCGCAAACATATTATACCACAAATTAAAAAAATTACAATAGGTTTTGTAATCAAAAAGGATAATATATTGATGATAATAATAAATAGTGAAAAATAGTGAAAAAATAGTGAAATTTTAACTTTGTTGTGGCATAATATAATAAAAAAGCACGAAGCTATGAAGTATTCCATAGTTTCGTGCTTTTTTATGTGATAGGAATTTTCGCGGTCCACGGCGAAAATTTGCATCACGCAAAAAAGTGTACCGCCCTCCCCCCAAGATTGGGGGCAAGGGGGTTGATGTGCTAAAGCACTTTTTTATAAAACTAATATCAGTAATTTAATCCCGTTTTTGTATTCGGTATATTCTGATATATTGCTTACCCTTATATTCCTACTCTATTATTGTTGAAGGAAGTTGTGAAATTGTGGCTTTGTCCTTGTAATTTATGATATAGAAATTTCTTACCTCCAATTTCTGAATCGCACCGCCAAATCTCATACCTGCATTTGCTATATCTTCTATTCCTGTAAATGGCAAATAACACTTTGTCCATTCCTTGCCCACATTTGTTCTGGCAAAAAGTGCCTTTGCAGTGGAGCCATCCTGAACCCATGGTTTGATGTAACCTTTGCCTTCTGAATCTCCGCCTGATATAAGCCTTGCTTCAAAAACCATAATACATACATCATCTTTTGAAATAAGAGATGATATATCCTTCTGAACGGTGGAATACACCCTGAGGTCTTTATCAGGAAGGGTGTGTACATCAACCTTCAAAACATCTGAATCAAAAGCTATTTTTGCAAAACCATTCTCATAATGCTTAATATTCTTTGTAAATTCATTTGCATCAACAACCAACATACCACCATCAGGGAGCCCATCTATTTTCTGAGCAGGTTTTGCAGGTTCGCTTGGTGTACCTGAAGATACCTCGCCGGAAATTACAGGAGCAACTGTAACAGAATCCTTGATAACTGTTGATGGAAGTGTCATTACGTCCTTATTGGTTCCGTAGTTTATCACTTCTATATCCTTGATTTCAAGGCTCTGAATACTTCCACCTAATCTGAAACCAAGACCATTCATATCATCAATACCAACAAATGGCATCTTACATTCTGTCCAGTCTGATTTTACATCTGTTCTTGCAAAAAGTGCTTTGTCATTGTTTGATGCCTGAACCCAGGCTTTGATATAGCCTGTACCGTTATCTCCGCCTGATACAAGTCTTGCTTTGAAATTAAGGCTACACACATCGCCTTTTTGGATAAGTCCTGAAATAGGTGTCAAAAGGTTAAGTGTTACCTGAAGATCTTTTTCAGGCAATTTTGTAACATTTACTTTGAACACATCATCTATGAGTTCTATTTTTGCGAATCCGTTTTCGTATCCTTTGTAGTTTTTCTTAAAGGTATCATAATCTATTATAACAAGACCTTTTTCTTCCTTTTCTTTGTTTATTAATTCTTCACGATACTTACTGCTTGTGATAACTACAGTTTTTGTTTCATCAATCCATTCAACCTCTGCACCAAGGGCTTCTGATATAAATCTTACAGGCACCATTGTTCTTGAATTGATTATTTTCGGTGCAACATCAAGGGTGATTTTTTTATTATTCATCACAGCAGAGGTGCTTTCTACCTGAAGAACAACTGTTTTTTGTCCTTTGGAACCAAGAATAGTTTTTGTTTCATCTACCCATTCTACCTTTGCACCAAGGGCTTCAAAGATACCCCTTAAGGGCACAAGTGTTCTGCTATTTATTATAACAGGCATCTGGTCATAGGACTGATTTACATCATCAATTATAATCTTTATTTCGGTTTGTGCATTTGTAACAGAAAATGAACATAAACACATTATAAATATCAAAAATAATGCTATTAGTCTTTTCATATAGACACCACCTATCTTATAATTTCGGTTTTGACACCGTCAGTTACAGAATATAAATAAAGCTCTGAATCATTAGCTTCTCTATCATAATTCACAATCACATATTTTCTTCTGTCGATTTCTGTATAATCTCCAGAATGATATGCGTTGACTAACTTTCCATCCTTATATTCTGCTACCACATAATATGGATTATTTTCATTTTCTTTATATTCTGTGAGAAAATGTATTCCGTTGTCCTTATTAAGTTTTGCATTTACAGAATTGTCCTTGGAAGAAATTATAATCTCCAATTTATTGTCATTTCCTTTATAAAGAGGAACGGAAACGGTCTTTGTAATACCATTGTGTGTAACCTTTATATCGTAGTCTCCGTAGTATGCACGAAGAGTATATTTGCCGTTGGAATCTGTCTTACCCTTTTCTCTTGTCCACCACTTGTTATATACAAGGTCCTGATATACAACACCGCCCGGCTTTAAGGACATATCATAATAGCATACAAATCTGTGGTCGAGCTTTGTGGTAGATGCATTCTGAAATCCCCACAGCTGAATCAAAGATACCTGTGGCATAGAAAAGTATGCGATAAGTGCATCTCTGGCTATATTTCCCTGATAACTCACATCTGAACCCATACCCTTTGTATCAAATTCGGTAATCAGAATTTCTTTGTCAAACTCTGCAAGTTGTTCTATATACCACATAAGATCCTTTGGTTTTGTACCGTATCCCACGTGGCCCTGATATGATATTGTGTCAAAATCCACATTCTCTTTCAGGAGATATTCTAAAAATGGTTTCTCTGCTCCCTCAAATGCACCCTTAGGTCCGAAGCCCTCTGCTACACTGAGCTTAGACTGAGGGAAATACTTATTTGCCCATTGGTACCAGTACTTCACTATATCAAGGCCGTGAAGCCTTTTGAATGTATTTGTTATGCCCTTTCCGTTGTCATATCTTGCTGCATCTTCATTGGATACATCCCACCAGGTAACTTCAGGAAATCTCTCAGCCATATACTTGAAGTGATCTTCAATTGCCCTGAGAGAAGCTTCTTTGTCTTTAAAGACATTTTTGTAGCCTGCCATCCATCTGTCGTTCTCAGCACCATCATACATAAGTGCATGTCCGTGAATGCCTCGTGTAATATTGTTTCTCTCAGCAAAATCTATTACACCCTCGGCATAATCATAATAGGTGTTCTCATCGTCGTTTTCTACCCATTTGTGCAAAAATCCCTCTGCTCCGATTGCATTGAAGTTTTCTACCACTGCACGACGATACTTCTTATTTGTTGCGATTTCTTTACCTACCGCAACAGAAAAAGGAAACTCGTGCTCATACATATCCAAAGATATATCTGCATCTGTTATGGGATTTCCATTTTCATCCTTTACGGTGATTTCCACATCGCCTTTTCTGTATTTTTCGATTCTTGCCAGAGCATCCTTACGCCACTGAGCATCCTCTTCGCTGCCTTCATAGCGAGCCTGATTCTGTGGCATATCATCGGGTCCGTACTTTGTTCCGTAATTTACCATCTCAAGACCGCCGATTTCTATTACACCTGTATAATAGATTGGGTTTAAGCTGAATACAAATCCCGCTTCACCGTATTCGTGGTTTAAGTTAATCGGCACATAGGCACGTTTCCATTCTGAGCCGAATTCTATTGTCTGATACTGTCTTCCGTCGTTGGATTTCACCCAGGATTTCTCACAAAAATAAGCATAAACCGAGCTTAAATTTGTATCTATGTCGCCGCCTGATATCTTTCTCACATAAAAAGTGGCAAGAAGCTGATCCCCATCTTTGAACTTGGTAAACTTTTCAAAATCATCGGGATATATTCTGTAGTTGTAGCCTGAATGTGTAGAAGGAAGCTTATCTGTGGTCATACGAAGTGCCTTTTTAAAAGGCATACCTTCTACCTCCACCACCTCAATCTTTCCGTGGCTTTTGCCCTCTATGGTAGCACCTTCATAAAACAGATCGTCACCGCTTATAACCACTTCACCACCGGAAAGCGATTCATATACCTTGTCCCCGTCTTCAGGCATAGGGAAGAAGTGAAGGTCATCCAGTGCCTTACTCTTTGTAAACTCCGTAGGTACAGGTCTGTGATCGGTAGGTCTTTCAAGAACATCTTCCACCGGTACAGCAAGTGCATTTACACTAAAACTCATACCTATCATAATAATGCTTACTATAGATGAAATAAATCTTTTCATTTTCTTTCTCCTTTCTCATTTTCATCCTTTCAATTTTATATTACACTACCAAAATAGCCGCTTCAATAGTCTTTTGCCACTTTTTTATGTCATTTTAGACGTTATAAAGATGCCACGAGAAGCCGATAAAAATAGGTCAGAATCGCACAGCGTAAGAATACGAAAAATTAGTTCAGAATGTTCAAACTGAACCGTAGGGTTACCCGAAGGCGTATGTGATACGCCGAGTGGTTAAGTTCGTCCGTAACATAAGACAGCAAGAGAAGCCGATAAAAATTGGTCAGAAATGGCAAACCAAACCAAAGTTGTATGTTTATACTATGTAGAGCGGATGTGATGAAGGAGAAAAAATCTTTTGGAACGGACAAACGGAATCCGAAGGCGTATGTGATACGCCGAGTGGTGAAGTTTGTCCGTAACATAAGACAACAAGAGAAGCCGATAAAAATAGGTCAGAACTGGCAAACCAAACCAAAGTTGTATGTTTATACTACGAAGGTGCAGGTTTGTCAGTAGCACAAAGCGAATAAAAAAGAAAAACTTTTGCACTTAATTGTGCAAAAGTTTCACCTTAGCAAATATTTATTAAATATCTCCCTCGCTTTGTGCGATATGGCCATTTTTTCGGCTTCTCTACAGGCGATTCTTTTGTTTAAGAATATACGCCTCATATATGGCCTTGATTTCTTTAAGCCTTCGTTTGGGTATAGAAATAATCTCTTTATCATCCATCACAAATGAATCATTCTCGATTCTTTCTACCCTGTCCATATTTATAATACAATTTTTGTAACTTCTTAAGAATCTTGTGTGCTTCATAAGCACTCTTGCCACATCATTGAATGCAACTGAAAAGAAACTGGTCTTTTTGCCATCGGTATATATATCCACACTATGATTGCCATAGTCCACATAAAGAATGTCCTTAAGATATACAGTCACCGGTTTTTTGTTGAGCATAAGAGTGATAGCATCTTCCTTTTTGTCTATCTCTCTTATTGTTACAAGCACTTTTTCCTGACCTTTCTGAGGATAGAAGGCAAGTTCGTACCATCTGATAATATTATGCTCTCTCTCTATAGAAAAACAAAAAGTCTTTCCTCTTATGCCATCATTATACATCTCGTGTATCCCGTCTACAGTGAGGCTCTCCACACCGTCAATATCTGATACAAGAACCTTATCAAGCATACATTTAAGATTATTCATATCATAGGTATTACCCACTTTTGCATCATCCCCGTTGAAGGAACGGATAACAACCCTATCATCACTTAAGAAAAGTTCCCCTGTGATATCATAGATTGTCCTTATAAGATTTTTTTCAAAATCATTATTTGTGTTTGTACTGCTCATAAAACACCACCCTTGTTAGTTTGCATTTTTTGAATCATTTTCTCTGATTTCACTTCTGCGGATTTTGCCGTTGAAGGTCTTAGGAAGCTCCTTTACGTATTCCACAATTCTCGGATACTTATAAGGTGCTGTGTTGGCCTTTACATAGTTCTGAAGCTCTTTTGTAAGCTCAGGTGTGCCTTCATAGCCTTCAGAAAGAACGATTGTCGCCTTAACTGCAAAGCCTCTCACAGGATCAGGAACACCTGTTACAGCAACCTCATGAACTGCATCATGCTCAACCAGTACACTCTCGATTTCGAATGGTCCGATTCTGTATCCTGAAGATTTGATAACATCGTCATTTCTTCCCACATATCTGAACATTCCCAGCTCATCACGGTAAGCTGTGTCACCTGTGTGATAGTAGCCGTTATACATTGCTCTCTGGGTATCTTCCTTGGAGAAATTGTATGTATCAAGAAGTCCGCAGGACTTTCTCTTCTGGCTAAGTACTCTTATACAGATTTCCCCTGTGGCGCCACGTTGTGCTTCCTGATTGTCATCTGTAAGGATATGCACATCAAATCCCGGAACAGGAAGTCCGATTGCACCCGGCACAGGCTCTGTCCATGGCTTGATTGTAGCAAGACAAAGACAGGTTTCCGTCTGACCGAATCCTTCATATATCTTAAGTCCTGTAGCATCATACCATTTGTTGAAGATTTCAGGATTAAGAGCTTCCCCTGCTGTACAACAATGTGTGAGTGATGAAAGATCGTATTTTTTTACATCATTCTGAAGTAACATTCTGTACATTGTAGGCGGAACACAGAAGGTAGTTATCTTATATTTTTCCATCTTTGAAAGGATATCAGCGCCGTCGAACTTGTCAAAATCATATACAAGCACTGCACTTTCTCCCATCCACTGACCATAGAGCTTACCCCAGAGGGATTTGAGCCATCCGGTATCGGAAATGGTGAAATGTACACCACCATCCACTACTCTGTGCCAGAATACTCCTGTCATAATATGACCGAGTGGGTATTTAAAGTTATGTGTAATGATTTTGGGGTATCCGCTTGTACCTGAAGAAAACGCCATAAGCATCATATCGTCTGCCTTGATAGCTGCTTTGCCTGTAGGTCTTTGCCATTCTGTACTTGCCATTTCAAAGCCTGCTTCGAAGTCTATCCAGCCTTCTCCTGCATCCTTATGCCCCAAAACAAATTTCTTTTCTACAGTTTCGTACTGTCCTTCGCCCTCGTCAAAATAGCTTGTTTCGTCTGCATCACCTGTAAGGATAACAGCTTTTATCTTACCTGCATTACAACGATAAACATAGTCTTTTGCCTTAAGCATATTTGTCGCCTGTACGGCAACTGCACCGATTTTGTGAAGTGCAAGGATTACAAACCAGAAATAGTAGCTTCTCTTCATCGCAAGAAGCACCTTGTCGCCCTTCTTTATACCCATATAGTTAAGGTAGTTTGCTGCCTTGTTTGATGAGAGCATCATATCCTCAAATGTAAAGAACTTTTCTTCACCGGTCTTTGACACCCATATCATAGCAAGTTTTTCAGGTTTGTTCTTTCCAAGGTTGTCCACTACATCATATGCAAAGTTAAAATCATCATTATAAGTCAAAGTATAATTGGTTCTTGCATCCTTCAATGAGATAAAATCGTCTCTTGATGCTCCAACAAATTTTTCGTATATAGCCATTATATAGCCCTCCATATTTAGATAAATCAGTAAAATTAATAATGTTCTGAATCACCGAGGCTAAGAAAAGTATCCGAACAAAACTTTTCCATCGGCTATTTAATGACTACTGCAATAAACTGTGCTTCCTTGTCGCCCATAGCCACCTCTGCATGAGGCACACTTGAGTCAAAGTACACACTGTCGCCCTTGGATAATTCGTAAGAAATATCCCCGATATAAAGCTTCATTTTTCCTGAAATCACATAATTGAATTCCTGTCCCTCGTGTCCGTGCATAACGGGAGGAGCATCATCGGGAGTGATTGTCACAAGGAAAGGCTCTGCCTTTTTGTTTCTGAAGGTATATGCAAGGTGCTTGTAGTCGTATTCGTCTTCTCTTTTTACAGAATAGCCTTCACCTTTTTTTACCATACAGCACATAGAAAGTGTAGGCGCATTTCCGCTTATAAGATCAGACACATCGATACCCAATACTTCTGCGGCATTATACATAAAGCTGAATGAAAAGTCCATTTCGCCTCTTTCGTATGCACAATATGTATCAACATCCACGCCAAGCTTTGCTGCCATTTCTTCTACAGAAAGCTCTACCTCTTCTCTCATAAAAGACAATCTCATTCCGATATCCTTTATCTGAGTATTCATCTTACTTTCACCTATCCCTCATAGTTGTATCCGATTTCAACAGCCTTCATATTAAGGTCAAAAAGATTCTGTTTCTTTGCAGACACTACTTTACTCATAGCTTTTTCTACATTTTCGAAAGGAATGATACCGCTCTTTTTGATCATCATACCAATCATAATCATATTTGCAAGACCGGGGAGATTTTCGTCAGATGCAATCTTTGTTGCAGGGATGTAATGAACATCCACATCGTCTCTTGTTACCTTTCTTTCAATAAGAGAAGAATCTACAAAAATCTGTCCGCCTTTTACTGTAGCATTTTCATATTTATCAAGTGATGGTCCGTTCATAGCAATAAGGATGTCAGGCTTGTCAACGATAGGTGAGCCTACCTTTGAATCTGAAATGATGATAGAGCAGTTTGCTGTACCGCCTCTCATTTCAGGACCATATGAAGGAAGCCAGCTTACTTCCTTTCCGTCTATAAGACCTTCATAAGCAAGGAATTTTCCTGAGAACAAAATTCCCTGTCCGCCAAATCCGGCAATAAGAATTTGTTTGTTCATCTTATTTTTCCTCCTTTGTTTTGTCCTTATATACTCCGAGAGGATAATAAGGAATCATATTTTCTTCAAGCCATCCTAACGCATCAACAGGAGATTTACCCCAGTTTGTAGGGCATGTAGAGAGAACCTCTACAAGTGAAAAGCCCTTGCCGTCAATCTGATTCTGGAAAGCTTTTTTGATTGCTTCTTTTGCTTTTTTGATATTTTTTACGTTGTTTACTGCAACTCTTTCAAGATATGTTGCACCGTCTACCTGTGAAAGCATTTCACATACCTTTACAGGATAACCAACTGTATTTACATCTCTTCCGTAAGGTGATGTCTGTGTGATCTGACCGGGAAGTGTGGTTGGAGCCATCTGTCCGCCTGTCATACCATAGATAGCATTGTTTACAAAGATAACAGTGATATTTTCGCCTCTTGCTGCTGCGTGAACTGTCTCTGCAGTACCGATAGCCGCAAGGTCACCATCACCCTGATATGTGAAAACTATGTTATTTGCATCAGATCTTTTAACACCTGTAGCAACTGCAGGAGCACGACCATGAGCCGCCTGAACCATATCCACGTTGAAATAGTTGTATGAGAATACAGAACAACCAACAGATGCAACACCGATGGTTCTGCCCTGAACACCAAGTTCATCAATAACTTCTGCTACAAGTCTGTGGATGATACCATGTGTACATCCCGGGCAATAATGAAGTACGTTATTGGTAAGTGCTTTTGGTTTTTGGAATACTGTCATTAGTTTTCACCTCCGATTTTAGCTGCTTCTTCTATAGATTTGAGTACATCATCAGTAGTGGTGATCATACCGCCTACTCTGTTGCAAAGAAGAACAGGCTTCTTACATTCAATACTCAATTTAACATCTTCTATCATCTGTCCCATACTAAGCTCTACAGAAACAAATGCTTTTACCTTGTCTGCTGCTTTGTTGAGTACATCCTTAGGGAATGGCCAGAGAGTAATAGGTCTGATCATGCCTACCTTGATGCCTTTCTTTCTTGCTTCGTCGATAGCATTCTTTGATACTCTGGCTGCAACACCAAATGCTACGATACAGATTTCTGCATCATCCATAAGGTATTCTTCATACATTACTTCGTTTTCTTCCACCATTTTGTATCTTTCGTATCTTTCGAAGTTGATCTTTTCAAGCTCTGCAGGATCGATATAGAGAGAGTTTACAATATTTGGCTCTCTTTCACACTTTGTACCTGTAAGTGCCCAGTTCTTTTCATACTTGGTCACTTCTCCCATATCAAGTGATACAGGCTCCATCATCTGACCCATAGTACCATCTGCAAGAATCATAGCAGGCATCCTGTACTTTTCTGCAAGGTCAAAGCCCTTGAAGGTAAGGTTTACCATTTCCTGAACAGAATCAGGTGCAAGTACCAGCATATGATAATCACCATGACCGCCGCCACGTGTAGCCTGGAAATAGTCAGACTGTGAAGGCTGGATACCGCCAAGACCGGGGCCGCCTCTCTGTACGTTTATTACAAGTGCAGGAAGGTCACAGCCTGCAAGGTATGAAAGACCTTCACTCTTTAAGGAAACACCGGGGCTTGAAGATGAAGTCATAACTCTTTTGCCTGTTGAAGCAACACCAATAACCATATTGATAGCTGCTACTTCACTTTCTGCCTGCAAAAATACTCCGCCATCTACCTTAGGGAGTCTTTTTGACATATATGCCGCAACCTCTGTCTGCGGTGTAATAGGATAACCGAAATAATGCTTACATCCTGCCATGATAGCAGCTTCAGCCATTGCTTCGTTTCCTTTCATCAAAACTTTTTCGCTCATATTAAAACCTCCTTATTTCTCAACTGTGATTACGCAATCAGGACACATTGTTGCACAGAATGCACAACCGATACAGTCATCGGGAGATACAACTGTTGCAGGATGGTATCCTTTTGCATTAAGATCATCTTTAAGCGCTACGATCTTTTTTGGACAAGCTGTCACACAAAGACCGCAACCCTTACACAAATTTTCGTTAAAAGTTACTTTTGCCATATGTACTCTTCCTTTCTTAAAAAGAAATCGGGGAAAATCACAGAATATGATATTTCTGTGATTTGTCCACTATAAATTTCTGATATTTTTAGTTTTCTTTTGCCCAGCTTTGTCTCACATAGAGGGTAATCGGGAAAAGATTATCAACCTTATCTTTTAGTATATCACAAAGACTATCCTTTGCACAAGTCATTTTTATATTAAGACCTGTAAGTGATGCAACTTTGTCTGCATATTCAAGTGAATTAATAACATTTTCCGCTGTGGTTTCGTCTCCAAGGTTTGAATTATTTACGATTCCCGTAAACTTCATCCCTGCTGCCTCCTCAATCTCTCTCATTACTTGGATTGTAGACTGAGGATCAGATGTAAGGTAGCGATATTTGTTTATTACAAACAAAAACTCATAGTTACCTTCTTTTAAGATATAGTCAGCATATCTTCCCAATGCCAGTGCACCTCTGTCGTCTCCGCCTACATCAATTATACCTATCTGATCCACATCGTGAAATATGGAATAGGTCTCTGCCGGAAGTGCCGGAGTATCCACATTTGTGTTGGCATAGGGTGACGAGATAAGCTTGACAGAATGTTCTTTGAGGATGTCCATAGAATCCTTTGTTCTGAAATATGGATTTACTATGTCAAGATCGGCGATGGTCACTTTGTCAAATGACTCTTTTAATTTAAGTGCATAGTTTATTGCAATATTGGTTTTTCCCGAGCCGTAATGACCGGCAAAAACTGTAATTCGCTTTAGATTTCTACTGTCCATCCGAATGTATCCTCAACTTTTCCCCACTGAATACCGGTGAGAATATTGTAGAGCTTCTGTGTTACTTCGCCGATTTCCATATTATTGATTGTGTATTTTTTGTCATCATAGAAAAGCTCACCGATTGGAGATACAACTGCTGCTGTACCGCAACCCCACGCTTCTTCAAGTGTTCCGTTTTCCATAGCTTCTGTAAGCTCATCTACAGAAAGAAGTCTTTCTGTTACTGTGTAGCCTTCTTTTCTCAACACTTCGATACATGACTTTCTTGTGATACCCGGGAGAATTGAGCCTGTAAGTGCAGGTGTGATGATTTCTCCGTTGATTTTGAACATTACGTTCATAGCGCCAACTTCTTCGATGTATTTTCTTTCTACACCATCAAGCCAGAGCACCTGTGTAAAGCCTTTCTTTTCAGCATTTTCGCCTGCTCTGTTTGCTGCTGCGTAGTTACCGCCGCATTTAGCAAAGCCTGTGCCCCCTCTTACTGCTCTTACATCGTCCTTTTCGATCATAATCTTAACAGGATTGATTCCTTCAGGATAGTAGCTTCCTGATGGTGATGCAATGATAACGAATGTTGAACGGTTGATTGAGTGAACACCAAGTGTTTCGTCATTTCCGAAGAGGAAAGGTCTTATATAGAGGGATTCGCCTTCGTTTGAAGGTACCCAGTCTTTTTCTACTTCTACAAATGTCTTGATAGCTTCAAGCATATCTTCTTCAGGCATAATAGGAAGTCTTAATCTTTCTGCAGAGTTGTTCATTCTCTTAACATTTTCCAATGGTCTGAAAAGCTGAACCTTGCCGTCTGCTCTTCTGTAAGCCTTCATACCTTCGAAGATTTCTGCGCCGTAGTGGAATACTGTTGCTGCAGGATGCATAGAAAGATTTCCGAAAGGAATGATCTTTGCATCATGCCAACCTTTGTCTCTTGTGTATTCTGCTACAAACATATGATCTGTAAAAGTCTTTCCGAAACCAAGATTTTCGGTAGGTTTAACCTTTGGTGTTGTTGTTTTTGTAATTTTAATTTCCATTTTTTTATCTCCTTATCAGTCTTCAGTAACGATACCTTCGACTTTTTTTATTTTTAATCTTTCTACTGCTTCTTCTCTCATTTTGTATTTGAGAATCTTTCCTGCGGCATTCATTGGGAATGCATCCACAAAGTCTATATATTTTGGACATTTGTGCTTAGCCATATGTGAACGGATGTATTCCTTCATCTCATCCACGGTCATTTCTTCGTTTTCCTTAAGAACGATACAAGCCATAATTTCTTCGCCATACTGCTCATCAGGAATACCGATTACCTGTACATCCTTTACCTTATCGTGAGTATAGATAAATTCTTCTATTTCCTTAGGGTAGATATTTTCTCCGCCTCGGATAATCATATCCTTAAGTCTTCCTGTGATACGGTAGTTTCCTTCAGGTGTGCGAAGTGCAAGGTCACCTGTATGGAGCCATCCGTCCTTGTCAATAGCTGCAGCTGTTGCAGCAGGCATTTTGTAATAGCCTTTCATAATGTTGTATCCTCTTGCAACAAACTCACCTGTTACATTATCAGGAAGATCCTCACCTGTTTCAGGATCTATTATCTTACATTCTATCTCAGGAAGTGCTCTTCCTACAGTGGAAACTCTCACTTCTATCGAATCGTCTGTGGAGCTCATTGTACATCCGGGACTTGCTTCTGTCTGACCATATACGATGGTGATTTCTGTCATATTCATTTCTTCCACCACCTGCTTCATCACAGGCTCAGGACAAGGAGACCCTGCCATAATACCTGTTCTCATATGTGAGAAGTCTGTCTTTTTGAAGTCAGGATGCTCAAGCATTGCAATAAACATTGTAGGCACACCGTGGAAGGCTGTAATGTGTTCCTGATGAACACATGCAAGTGCAGGCTTCGGTGTGAAGTACGGAAGCGGATAAAGTGTTCCGCCATGGGTCATAGTGGCTGTCATTGCAAGTACCATACCAAAGCAGTGGAACATTGGCACCTGAATCATCATGCGGTCTGCAGTGGACAAGTCCATTCTGTCGCCGATACACTTACCGTTGTTTACTACATTGTAGTGGGTAAGCATTACACCCTTAGGGAAGCCTGTTGTACCTGATGTATACTGCATATTACATACATCGTGCACATTTACCTTGTCTGCCATTCTTCTTATTTCGTCTATATGCACCTTATCACCTTTGGAAAGTGCCTTATCCCATGTAAGACAACCCTTTTGCTTGTATCCGATGGTGATAATGTTTCTTAAGAACGGAAGTCTCTTTGAATGAAGTGGTGCATCATCAGGCTTACTTTCAAGCTCAGGACAAAGCTCAGCCATAATTCCTGCATAGTCAGAATCACGGTATCCCTCAATCTGAATAAGAGTATGTGTGTCTGACTGCTTCAAGAGATACTCTGCTTCGTGTATCTTGTAGGCAGTGTTTACTGTTACAAGTACAGCACCGATTTTTGTAGTAGCCCAGAATGCTATGTACCATTCGGGTACATTTGTCGCCCAGAGAGCCACATGGCTACCTGCCCTGACACCAAGTGCTACAAGTGCCTTGGCAAAGTTGTCAACATCATCTCTGAACTGCGAATATGTCCTTGTATAATCAAGTGTGGTATATTTAAAAGCATACTGGTCAGGAAATTCCTCAACCATCTTGTCAAGCACCTGAGAAAATGTCTTTTCTATAAGTGCTTCCTTCTTCCATACAAACTTTCCTGTCTTTCTGTTGTTGTCATAGAGTGTGCTTTGTGCTCTGGAAAGATCATTGTAACGTGACATAAAGCTTACAAAGTGCGGAAAAATAATATCGTAATCACTTATTTCATCTACCCACTGAGGATCCCACTCTATAGAAACAAATCCGTCAAAATTTATACTTCTGAGAGCATTGATAAAGTCATCTATAGGAAGTGAACCTTCGCCGATGATTGAGTGAACATTTTCACTCTCTGAGTCCTTGATATGAACGTGCTTAATGGATGCACCAAGATTTGTAATTGTCTGCTCTGCCGTTTCTCCGTTTACTCTGTAAGGATAGTGAAGATCCCAGAGTGTACCAAGATTGTCATGGGCAAACTCTACAATAAGCTCACGGAGCTTTGATGTATCAGCATAATAGCCCACAGTTTCCACAAGGATTGTGATTCCTTCTTCTTCTGCAACAGGTAATGCTTTTCTGACAAACTCTGTTGCATCAGCAGAGGATTTAAGTCTTAAATATGGTGCATGAAGCTTCTTGGCAACGGGAATAGCTGATTCAAATTCCTCAAATGCAGCCTCACTGTCCGAAATATCTGTCACTATGTCAATGCAGGGCACCTTTACATTATATTCTATAAGTCTGTGATAGACACTTGACAGGTTTTCATCTTTTAATTCCCTGACCGAGTGAATTTCAATTCCGTTGAACTTATACTCGGATGCAATGCTTAAAAAGTCTGCAAAACTGAAATCAGACCATTTATTTGTTGAAAACGATAAGTTCATCAAAATTCCTCCTCAAAACATATTTTATTGAGAGCGCTGATATATGCCTTGATGCTTGCGCCTACAACGTCGGTAGAGATACCCTTACCTGAGTATACCTTGCCCTCGTGGCGAAGCTTGACCACACTCTCACCCATAGCCTCGTGCCCTCTTGTAACAGACTGTATCTGGAAGTCATCAAGCTCGAAGTGATGTCCTGTGATTTGCTCTATAGCCATAAAGGATGCATCGATAGGTCCGTTTCCGGCAGAAATACCATGGATGACCTTCTCGTCCTTGATAAGCTCAATATTTGCTGTAGGTGTAATGATATCCCCTGAGTTTATAACATAGCTTTTGAGAACATATGTGGGGCTTACCTGCATTGCAACACTTGCGATGATTGCATCAAGCTCTTTGATACCCACATTTTTCTTATTAGCTGTTTTTACAAATTCATTGTACACATTGTTTACGTCTTCATCTGAAAGATCATAACCAATCTTTGCAATTGTCTCTGCAATTGTTCTTATGTCTGTATCCTTTGAGAATACTGCATCTTCTACGATAATACCGCCTGTACCATAGTCGAAGGAGGTGTTTTCGGCTATCTTATCGCCTGATACAAAGCTCATATTTCTCACTGCATTATCAAGCACTGTCATATTGATCTGTGTGCTTATACCAAGTGAGTCAGTTTTTTGTCTGAACACATCTGCAATTGATTTAAGCTTTGGGCATCTTTCGGAAGCCATTGTTGTCTTGATCTGAGTAACACCTGCTCTGATACAGGAGATTGCACAAGCTGCTGCCATATGGAGATCGTTTGAACATTCAACAGAAAGTGCCACACCTTTAAGCTCTTCTACATCATTATATAGTCCGTTGATGTATTCTGCAAACTCTGTAGGAAGCATTGTGCCTGCAGAATCACATACAGTAACTGTCTTTGCACCTGATGCGATAGCAGTTTTAATAGCTTTTATGAGGAAATCTCTTTCTGCTCTTGTGGAGTCAGCCATAGAAACCTCAACATCCTCTGTAAGAGATGCTGCCTTTTTTGTAAGTGTTTCTATCATTTCGATTACCTTATCAGGCTTTTTGTGACAGATATATTCCATCTGCACTGTGGAAACAGGAACTATAATATGAAGTCTTGGTTTGTTTGCACCCTTGATTGCTTCATATGCTGCTTCTACCCCTTCTTCTGTAAGCTCTACAGGGCATGAAATGATGCTGTTTTTTACAATAGGCGAAATGGTATGAAGGAAAAGTACATCTGACTTTCCGTTTGTTATTGGTGCTGTTTCTATAACGTCAACATTAAGCTTGTCAAGCTGCTTTGCAACTTCTATTTTTTCCTTAAAGCTTAACATATTTGTTTCTCGCTGTGCTACTTCTCTCAATGTAATATCTGAAATTTTTATATTCATAATGCTCTCTCCTATAATTTCAAAATACGCTGTGCATTCTTGCAAAGAATAAGTTCATTCTGTGAATCATCAAGCCCGATATTAAAAAACTTCTTAAGCTCATCATCAGGTGACCACATAGGGAAGTCTGTCCCGTAAAGTATTCTTTCTGCACCATAGATATTAATAAGTTCTTTTGCTCTTTTCAGCCCTATATAATCAAGTGAACTTGATGTGTCCAGATAGCAGTTTGTATCCTTCAGATACTCCAGTGCCAAATCATATAAGGACCATCCGCCAAAATGTGCTCCAATCGCTATCAGACGAGGAAAATCGTCTAATAGCTTACGTAGTCGCGAAGGATGGGAATAGCTATATCGATAATCTCCTGTATGTATAAGAAGAGGAAGCTCTTCTGACTGAAGATAATCGTATAATTCATACATACGCTTATCATCCATATTATATTTCTGTGTATCGGGGTGAATTTTCACTCCTTTAAGCCCAAGCTTCTTTGCCCGTTCTGCTTCTTCAAGCTTATTTTCGTAATCTGCATGCATGGTCATAAAACCTATGAATTCTTTATGCTCCTCACATTCTGAAGCGATGTAGTTGTTGATAGTCTGAACATGATCTTTGTCAACAGCCACAGAATGTACCACATAATTTGTGATGCCACACTTGGATCCAAGCTTTATAAGATGCTCACTTGTACCCTTTGCATCCATTTCTATATTATAGAACTCTCCCACGCTTTTAACAGCTTTTTCTGCAATTTTTTCGGGATATATATGACAATGAAAATCTATTATACTCATTTGAGCCTCCAACAAAAAGCGGTTTTGCCAAAAAGCAAAACCGCATAAAATCCATTTCCTGCACCCTATGGTGCTACCTTATACAAGGTATGAAAGATTCGTAGTTTGCTTTTTTAGTCGATTTGTAATTCCGATTAGTAGCGCTATAATGAGGGCATTTAGTAGTAGTCCTGAAATCAATATAATGCTAAGAATGGCAAACAACAAAATAGACACTGCAACAACAGTGTCCATAATGATTTCGTTATTTTTTGCAGAAGAACAAGAAGGTGCAAATGTCTTTGCATCTTTTGATGAATTATTAGTGCTGAAAAACTTAAACACTTTCATCGCAAAGTCCTCCCAAAAAAGTTTGGTTTGCGGCTCAACCACCGCAAAAAATTATGCATATATAATACCACTTTACATATAAATAGTCAAGAAACTGTACTGTTTTGTAGACGAACTATACATTTTTGTGTATTATCATAAGGAAATATGGTGTATTTCCCCTGTTTTATGCCAAATTTGTCACTTATTCCGTATAATTTATATTGTCTGCTCTCTTGATTTTTTTGGTAGTTGTTCTTATAAAATCGACCTTTCTTACGATAAGCTTCTTGATGGCTTTATATGACACCATTTCTGAGTTGAGATTTTTTATAACCTGTTCAATACGTGCTTTGATATCGGAGAAGGATGCATTTTCTCCGATATTTTCCTTAACATATGCTTCATCAGGAAAAATCTGTGCAGCGATGACCTTCTTGCCACCCTCTTCTGATTCATATACTAAAGCATCGGATACAATTCCATTTTCACAAAGCTTACCCTCGATTTCTTCAGGGAATATATTTTTGCCATTTTCGGTGATTATCACATTTTTGAGTCGTCCGGTAATATATACAAAGCCATCCTTTATATACCCAAGATCTCCTGTATGGAAAAATCCGTCTCTTATCACACTCTTTGTAAGCTCTTCGTCCTTATAATAGCCTACCATTACATTTTCGCCCTTTACAGCGATTTCGCCGATTCCGTCACTGTCGGGATCTACGATTTTTACCTCGTCCTCAGGTACGGGAAGACCAACAGAATCATGTCTGAAATATGTCTGTCTGTTAGCTGTAATGAGAGGTGCACATTCTGTAAGACCATATCCCTGAATAGTCTTGATACCAAGATCATTAAGCGCGATTGAAGTCTCAGGATTTACAGGTGCAGCACCAACAAGCAAATCCCTTAACTTACCGCCAAACTTGGAATGTATCTCTGAGAAAAGCTTTTTTCTGATGTCTATGCCGAATATATCCATAAATTTCGCAAGCTTCACGCCAAACTTAAGAGTTTTTTCTTTGCCCTGTTTCCTTACTTCCCTCATAATACCCTTATAAAACATCTCCATAATAAGCGGTACTGCTACAATGATAGTAGGCTTGGCTTCCTTTACTTCCTTTAAAATATATTTAAGCCCTGAGCAATGTGCAACAGATGAGCCTGCAAACATAGGACAAAGGAATCCACAGGTGCACTCATAAGTGTGATGAATAGGCAGAATAGAAAACATCCTGTCAAACTCCTTGATGGTATATACAGTGCAGATGTTGATAACATTAGAGGCTACATTTCTGTGAGAAAGCATAACTCCCTTTGAATAACCTGTTGTACCTGAAGTAAAGAGTATGATATTTACATCATCAGGCTTAACCTCTGCATCAGCAAAGGAAGTGTCTCCGTTTTCTATGAGCTTTTCGCCCTTTTTCATAAGCTCAGGCATAGAGTAGAAATTTTCTTTTTCTGTCATACAGATTGTGATGATGTCACTTAAATTGTCAAAGTATCCCTCAAGACCCTTGTTTACCTTATCGGAATATATAATAGCATCAAGCTCTGCTACCGACGAGAGATTTTCTATATCAGACTGGGGAAGCTCTCTGTCAAGAGGTACAATTGTACCTACTCCGCATACAACAGAAATATATCCCACTGCCCACATATAGGAAGCATCACCTATGATACCGATTCTTTTGCCTTTAAGTCCCATATCAATAAGGGCTGTGGCAAAAGAGAATACATCCTTTCTGAACTCTTTGTATTTTATTTCTCTGTATTCTTCTTTCGGATTAAACTTTGTAAGATAAATTATATTTTCACTATAAAGCTCTGTGCTCGATAAAAACAAATCCCTTATGGTAGAAATGTATCTCACGTCCTCCAGGGGAGTTTTGCCGTAGATACCTTTGTTTACCACATTTTTTAATGCTTCATACATAGAGATTGCCTCCAAATAACATAGTATTCAATACTATGTTATCACATAATGTAAACTTTGTCAATATTTTTTACATCATCTTTGGTCGTATCCTAAAATATATTTTGGGATATTATTGCCATAAGACTTGATTTTTTTGAAAGACAATACTATAATAACATATATATGATACCAAAAAGGATGTGCTCTTATGTATTATAACAGAGAAGCTCTTACAGAATGCTTTGATAACTGGAATGAAATTTCAAAAACTCAGGTATTGCCGGAATGGGACAAGCTTCCCGGTATAGATCTGTATATGGATCAGGTAATCACACTTGTGACAGAATATATAACACCATTAAATCCTTCAAGCAGTGACAGTGCCCCCGTTACACAGTCTATGATAAATAATTATGTAAAGTTCAAGACAATGCCTGCTCCCGTAAAAAAAAGGTATTCAAGAACTCACCTTGCTTATATCATTATGATATGTATACTTAAGCAGACCTTAAGTATGGATGCCATTCACAAAATCATCCCTGCAGGAATAGAAGAAGATGAAGTCAAGTCCATATACAATTCTTTCGTGAAGAATCAGAATAAGGCATTTAAGTATGTGACCGAGCAGACATCTGTAATCGCTGAGCCAATCCTCAAAAATGAAGGAGACAATCAGGAAAGACTCAATGACCTTGTAATGCAGGTAGCATCAAGTGCAAATATATTTAAGTCACTTATAGAAAAGATTATCGCTTCTCAGTCAGAGTAAGATCATACTGATAAATACTGTCTATCATAAAGGAAATATTGCATATAATTGCAGTATTTCCTTTTTTATTTTAAACATTCTTTCGGAAGCGCACAAGTCCCTCCTCTACAATGCAAACCACTGCATACGAACTAATAATATGGAAATTTGTTCTGAACATTCGAAGTAAGTCTAAGCTGAGATTACAGGAAATAGGAAAAATTTTCTGTAACGGACAAACAGAATTCCCGAAGGCGTATGTGATACGCCGAGAGGTGATGTTTGTTCGTAGCAAAAGTGTATAAAAACAAAGAAACTCATCTCTTATTACGAGATGAGTTTCATCATAATAAACATTTTCAATTTTTTGATAGCTAAATATTATTTTCCCTCACACTTTTGCGATACAGGGGATTTTTACATTTCCTGTTTTAACCTTCAGGAGTGTAGGGCTTTAACTTCAATACAACTTTCTTTACATATATGATGTTTGCAACTACAATGAGAAGCGATATAAAAGCAAGGATATTCTGTGCATAGAACTTATGTCCCATAACCACCATATCGCATTTCTGCATAAAGTTAAAGAACGGTGTAATGGCAAGTGTTGTAAAAAATCCTACGAATCCGTATATTGTCTGTTTCAGTGCAAGAGCGTTCTTTCTGTTTTCCGGTGCAACATAGTCATAGATGAGATTTATCTGTGCACTGTTTATACCGCCCATAGCTGCTGCATCAAGAAGATGGTATATTGTATAGAATACTTTTCCGTTTGCGGGAACTGTAAATACTTTAAATGCAAATGATAGCAGCTTTATTATAAAGCATATAATAAGCATTTTTGAAAAGGTTGTCTTGTCAGCAATCCTTGCAAGTACAAAAGAAACAGGGATTCTCACCACCGTATATAATGCCGTAACCATCGCAATAAACTTCATATCAAAATTTAGTTCATGTATCATAAAGGTGCCATTAAAAGGGAGTGAAATGGCATTTGATATAGACCAGAGTGTATTTACTCCGATAACAAGCATTATCTTTTTGTTTAATATAAGGTGCTTAAACTCTATGAGCGAATTGTTTTTCACTTCTGTGTCAGGTTTCTCAAAAGTCTTTTCCTTTGCCAGTACAAGGGTAATGGTATGTATTATCATAAGAACAAATATTACCGTTCCGCATATAACAAGAGATGTTTCTGTCTGCCCTATCTCATCATAATGGTCAACAAATCTGCCCATTATATTTACAAATATTGTTCCGCCGATAAGAGAAACCATTTCTTTTATAGAAGTAAATATACCTCTCTGTTTATCAGGCACTGCTGCCATATACATATTGATCTTGGGTGCTTCTGCCACATTCTTTATGAAATATGCCAAAAGAACAAAGGTCATAAACAATGCTGTCTTTGCACCTGAAGATATGTCAAAAAACGGCACAACGTAGAGCATCATAAATAAAAGCTGTGTTATGACAAGAAGCCATGTTACACCCTTTTTGACACTTTTTTTTCTGAACATAAATATTGATACCATCTGAAATCCGCATCCTAAGGATACAAAATTTGAAAGTATGGCTGTCATTCCGTCTGACATTCCAAGGATTCCTGTAAGCCTTGCAAGGTATGCACCTGTAACAATAAGAGAAATGAAATATTCCGCTGCCGCCTCAATTATAAATAATAATCGGGTAAAACTATACTTATCCTTTGCCATTTTATCATCTCCGTATTATTTAATATTTTTTACAGAATCCCTCTCGATGATTTCGTGCAAGACTTTTGTATGAAACACCTCTGATGACCCTGTTATTATCTTATCCATAAACTTGTTAACACTAGTTTCATATACATTACTCTTGTCTGTAGAAACTGTAGTAAGCTTTGGGGTACAATATCCGCAGGCAGGCACATTATTTATGCCAATAACTGATACATCATCAGGAATCCTTACCCCTTTGATAGTCAGCTCATCCATAAATGCTATGGCGATTTCATCATATGCACATATTACCGCTGTAGGACGGTCATCTGACTCAAGATACATCATTGCAGTATCCTTACCTGCATCGCCAAACCTCTTTTCACTTACATATACATATTCTTTTAATCCTGCATTTTCTATTACATCAGTGTAGGCTTTTTGCTTCATCCAAGTCTTAGGCTCTCCTGCATAACCGATCTTTGTATGTCCCATATCCATAAGATAATGTATGATATCTTCAAAATACTTTTCCGCATTACCGGTTATGGTACTGTAGTATATATTTTTGGTTTTTCCAATACAAAGCACAGGGATACTGGGCTTAGTCATAATGCCAGGAGAATGAAAAGATATTATACCATCGGCAAAACCCTTTACCATTATCATTTCCATAATGGAATCAAGCTTTTTTAAGTCGAAATCGAAGACATAGACAGATACTACTCCACCCTTCTTCTCTATTTCCTCCTTGATAAGTGAAACTGATTCTGAATAAGTGACACTTATAATCTCAGGTACAATAACAGCAATATTTAATGCTGTATTTTTTCTGTAGGTTTTGCTTCGTCTGTTCTTTTCTTCAAAATACCCTATTTCCATAGCAATACGACAGATTTGTTCTGCTACCTCTTTGCTTACCTCTGCGCTACCCGACAGGGCCTTGGACACAGTAGATACAGAAACATGGGCAAGTTCAGCAATTTTTTTGTGTGTCATCAGATCACCTCACAATTACACATTATATAACTATTTTATTAATTATTCAACAGATTGGATAACGAATTTTTTTCGAATTTTGACAAAAGAAAAAGGGGCTGTAAAAAAAGTCAATTTTTTATAGCCCCTTTTGATGGAGATAGGAAAAAGACTTCAGAATGAGCAAATAGAGCCAAAGTTGTATGTTTATACTACGCAGGTGAATATTTGCTCATAGTGAAAAGGTACACAAAAAGAAGGAAATATTACACCAAAATGTAATATTTCCCTCATAATAATATAATTTAATAGTTTATGACTCATTTTGTACACACTATTTGTGTTATTTCTTACCTTTTCACACTCTGGAGTTTTTTTACATCTCATTAAATCTTAATATGAGCCACCACGACGTCCACTGCCTCTTTTTGAATCCATACTCTTCTTAAGGTCATGCATTTTCTCTTCACTTGCCTGCTTGAACTTATTGAGCATATCATCAAAGGACACTTCGCCATCGTTCTTTTTGGTTGACCAGTCTATAACCTCAGGTCTGGTTGTAGCAGGCTTCTTAGGTTGCTCTTGCTTTTTGGGAGCAGAAGGCATAGCCTTTTTGATAGACAGTCCGATTTTGCCTTTTTCATCGATGGATACTACCTTTACCTTCACCTTGTCATTTACAGAAATGTGATCATTGATATCCTTCACATATTCACTTGCCACTTCTGAAATATGGACAAGACCGGTAACGGAATTCCCGATATCCACAAATGCACCAAAAGCTGTGATGCCGGTAACCTTACCGTCAAAAATCATACCTACCTCTACCTGCATATCCCTAAATTGCCTCCTTATCTTATGTAAAAAGCCTGTGTTAAATATTATTTGCTGTTTGCATCAACAAAGACCTTTTCGTCTGCTTTTACAAGACCAAGCTCATCACGTGCAACCTTCTCTATGTAGTCGTCAGATGAATAAAGGTCACTCTTTTCTTCAAGCTCTTTGCTGTGCTTCTCTTCATAAGCTATCTGAGAATTGATGTCTTCTATTTTATTATTATAGTCATTTATCTCGCCCTGTTGTCTGATAAAGGTTATTGCGACAATAACAAAAACAACCAATAAAAGTTTTTTCATAATTATCTCCTTTTGTACAGAATACATTTTTCCTCATATATTATATTACAAAAAAATCAAGTTGTAAAGTTATATTTTACGAAAAATGTGCTTAATTTTGTCAAATTTCATTATTTTTTTGCGTTTTTTTGATAAAATCCATATTTTAAGCCTCAAGATCCGCCTTTTTGCACCGGTTATCCCCTGAACAAACAATCTGAACATTGGCGTAAGGATCTTTTTGATAAAATTAATAATCCCTATGAGTGCTCTTTCAAATATCATAAGAAACCTGACAACATAATGACTTAAAGCTGACATATACATAAAAAATCCCGAAAAAATCCCGAATATTTCATACCATCTTACCTTAGCGTCATTGATTATATATACAGAGTAGTATGCACACAGGGAAAGGGAGAGAAATATGACCACATCTCCTATATCCACAAGTAACGAGCTGAATCCAAAAAATCTCTTTATCCGTCGCAATATATCATATATTACACCGATGATTACTCCTGCTAGCAAGCTTGAAGAAAGAATTATAATCTCTCTTAATGGTGATATAGTCATAATTTATTTAAACAGCCTTTTTAAAAATCCACCCGAATTTTCGCTCTCATAGGTATATCTTACACCACTGAGCTCTCCGTCTATAAGCACTTCTCCGTTGTCGATGGTAAGCTTGTTTATATGGAGCTTTTCCCCCTCTATGATGAGCACTCCCATATTTGTATGAAGGACTATCTCCGTTTCATTAAAGCTTTCTACATCATCCACTCCGGAAACTGACAGCTTTTTTCTGCCTTCCATTATAAGATTGTGTACATTTGTTTCTGCTCTCATATTTCTCATTGTTCTTCTTTCTTCCATTTGCCTCTTCCTTTCTTTTTTTAAAAACTTGTACAATTATATCTATTCTTGCTCTTTCCTATTTATGACAAAGTATGTATAAAATACAGAATTTATCAAATCATATAAACAATCGGAGGGATAATTATGAAAAAAAAGACTCTTTTTATTATGTGCTTAAGCCTTATTGCAGTGGTACTTATGGCAAATTATGTCATATCTGACAAAAGCCAAGGAACAGCATACGCTCAAACAAACTCTTATGAAAAAAATATTGAGCTTCTTGCAAGAGCAGTAAATGGTGAAGCCAGAGGTGAAGTATATGAAGGTCAGGTGGCAGTTGCGGCAGTGATCCTTAACCGTGTGGATCACCCTTCATTTCCAAACACTATTGCAGGAGTGATTTATCAGCCGGGAGCATTTACTGCAGTATCTGACGGGCAGATAGATGTACCCATAAGCCACAACTCCACCGTGTACAAGGCTTGTCAGGATGCAATGAATGGCTGGGACCCATCAGGCGGTGCCATATACTACTACAATCCACGAACTGCCACAAGCAAGTGGATTTATTCAAGACCTGTGATAACCACAATCGGCAATCATATTTTTGCAAAATAGGAGGACAAAATGGACAAGGAAATCATTTCATCAAATTCAAATGAGGACAAAAATCAAAAGAATACCCGTTGGGAATTTAACTTCCCCAAATCATACTATCTTATAGCAGTGCTCTCTATACTTGGAATACTTCTCGGAGGCAATGCAGTAGTAAAAAACAATCAGCTGAACCAGGCAAACAGTATGATAAATTCCATATATTCCAAGTCATTTCTGGAGCTTGCAGACAGTGTAGCCGAAATAGACAACTGTCTTTCAAAGGGTGCAGTATCACATTCACCCGGATATCTTACAGAGCTTTCTGACAAGATATATGTACAATCCTACTCTGCTATGAACAGTCTGGGACAGCTGCCTGTAAATCATATTGAGCTTGACAACACCTCAAAATTTTTGTCACAGGTAGGTGACTTCACATACAACTTGTCAAAAAGAGTAGCTGAAGGACACCAAATTACAGCTGATGAGCAAAAGAGTCTGGCTCAGCTTTCAGGGTATGCATCGGATCTTGCGGACAAGCTTTACAGGCTGGAAGACAGTATGTTTAAGGATGGTATGAACTTCGGCACTGCAAATAGTCAAAAAGCATTTGCCAAGGCAAAAAACGCAGTAGATATGGGCGGAAGCTTTCAGTCTATAGAAGAAAACTTTCAGGACTACCCTGCACTTATATATGATGGTCCTTTTTCTGATCACATATTACGTATGGAAGCCCTTCACACAAAAGGAAAAGATGAAATAACCAGAGTTCAGGCAGAGGACAAGATAAGGGAGTTTATCCCAAAGGACAAAATCAAAAAAATTGCCTATTCCGGCTCAACCAACGGCACAATTCCCACATATAAATATGTAGTTACAGATAATGACAACATTAGAACATCAATTGAAATATCCAAGCATGGTGGCTTTGTGGTATTTATGCTTAAAGACCGTGATGTAAAGGAAAAAAAGCTTGATGTAAAAGATGCTGTGATAAAGGGCGGAGAATATCTTACAAAAGCAGGTATACATTCTATGACAGAAAGCTATTATGAAATAAAAGACAATGTGATAACCGTAAACTATGCATACAAAGAAAACGGCATCACTATGTATCCTGATCTTATCAAGCTTAAAATCGCTATGGATAATGGAGAAATGCTGGGATTTGAATCAAAGGGATATCTGATGTCACATACAGAAGAAAGATCCTTAAACCCTGTAAATATCACTATAGAAGAAGCAAAAAACTGTGTATCCTCCGCTGTGGAAATATTATCAATGAATATGGCTGTAATACCAAAAAATGGCAGCAAAGAAGTTTTGTGCTACGAATTTGTCACAAAGCTTAATGATAAAAAATTTATAATCTATATAAATGCAACTGACGGCAGAGAAGAACAGATCCTTATGCTTATGGAAAGCGAAAATGGTGTACTAACCGTGTAAAATTGTCACAAATTGGCATATAAGATACAATATACAAGTTATAACAGAAAGAATACTGTCAATAATATTACAGAAGAAAGTTTGTGGTTTCTTCTGCAAATCATAGTCGCATAAGAACTATGTTTATATATAAAACAAAAAACTATACCAAAGGGGAATATCCTTTTTGGTATAGTTTTGTTTTTAGTAATCATTTTTTAAGCACACACTTAAATCATACATATATTTCATACCGTTTCCAAATCTTTTGAATTCGTACATACTAAATCCCCTTCTCATAAAAAAAGTGCGCCAACTGATGTTAAATGACAATAAGGAAAAAAGGTAAAAATGTGTTATACAGCCGGATTGATATGATATTGTAGAAAATTAAATTTTGGAGGATTTTACAATGAAATCAATATTTGAACAAAACGGCGGAACATACACAAAAATCAGAGATTATTATATCCCTAATATCGCAGTAACTGATGCAAAATAATCACTGATTAAGTAAATTCCCCTTGCTGTTTCGTTGGGCAAGGGGAATTTTAAAAGTTAATTTTTGTCATTTTTCTCCTGTTGCTGTAAATAGAACATAGATTTCTGTGTTTCAATTTCAGCACGAAGTTCTTCCTCTGTAGGAAGATACAGTTTGTACTTTGTGGCAAAAAGCTGTTCATTCCCATGCATTACAGAATATTTTGCAATATCGGCATCCGTTTCAGAGCATAATACTATGCCGATAGTCGGGTTGTCTCCTTCGCTTCGCTTTAACTCATCATACATTCTGATATACATATCCATCTGCCCAACATCCTGATGCGTGATTTTCTTTGTTTTAAGGTCGATGAGAACAAAGCATTTAAGAATATAATTATAGAAAACAAGGTCTATAAAATAATCTTCTTTCTCTGTTTGGATATGCTGCTGTCTTGCAACGAAAGCATAACCTTTTCCCATTTCCATAAGAAACTTCTGTATGTTTGAAATAATACTTGCTTCAAGCTCTGTTTCTGTAAAACTTGCATTTTGTCCTAAACCGAGAAATTCAGCAACAACAGGATTCTTGATAAATTCAAGCTTGTCTGCCTGATATTCTGCCGTTATCTCTTTCATTTCGCTTTCTACAAGCTCTTTACTTTGAGATTGTAACAGACGATGATAATATTGTGATGCTATATTTCTCTGTAAGGTTTTAACGCTCCAAGTTTGCTCTGCTGCTTCTTTCGCATACCATTCTCTTGCAACAGGGTCATGAACTTGTACCAATGTTCTGTAATGCGACCAGGAAAGCAGAGGCAGAGATTTTCCACACGCCGTGTGGAAAATGTTTGGGAACATCTTATAGAATGAATAAAAGCTATAAAGATTTGTCTTTGTAAAGCCTTTTCCATACGCATTTGTCAAGCGTTCTGACAACTTCTTCATTATGTTTAAACCGTAATTTTCAGTACGGTCAGCATCACCAAGTTCTTCTTCTGCAATTCTGTATCCGATAAGCCAATTGCGCTGAACAAGCATTGTATTAACTGCACTGTGAGCAGCTTTTTGTGTTGTTTCAATCAATTCTTGCATATCGGCAAAAATATCATCAGTTTTCTTATAATTTACCATAAGGTTATTATTGCCGATTTCAGATAATTTATTTTCCATAAAAGAAACTCCTCTAAACTTATTTGCATTATTTGTTTAAATAATTATACCATATTATTCCTATCCGCACAACTGATTTGAATAAATTTCTGCACCTTGACTAAACATCTTTTTATATTATTAAAGGGTAATAAGCTCTAAATTTGCTTAATACCCTTTAAAATAGGTTAACCTTCTTCAAAATCAATAGATTTGTTTCAGGATTATTCGTATATAAAATCAAAACACAAAAACCATTGTGAAATTCACAATGGTTTTTGATTTATAATATTAAATTTATCAGACAGGATATACCTTGTTGTCCATATCAGCAAGACTGCCGTCTACTTTGTACTTAGCGGCACGTCTCTGCTCGAAGTACTTCTCTGCCACCTGTTCGAAAAGTGCATATGAAAGTACGTCTTCGTCCTGTTCAATGTACTGATTACATTTCTCCTTGATAGTATCAAGCTCAGGTGCGATATTGTCTGCAGGTCTGCATGTGATCTGCTTTTCATCGCCGATAATCTTTGTCTTGATTTCGTCAGAAATCTTAACAGGTGTGCTACCGTATTCACCTCTTACGATACCCTTAACTTCCTTTGTAATCATCTTGTATCTTTCGCCCATAAGAACGTTAAGAACAGCCTGAGTACCTACAATCTGGCTTGAAGGTGTTACAAGTGGAGGGAATCCAAGGTCTTCTCTTACCTTTGGAACTTCCTTAAGTACTTCTTCAAGTTTGTCTTCCTTGCCCTGAGCTTTAAGCTGAGAAACAAGGTTTGAAAGCATACCGCCCGGTACCTGATACTTAAGTGTGTTGATGTCAACACCAAGCACCTTTGTATCCATAAGACCTGATGAGAGGTATTTTTCTCTCAAAGGCTTAAAGTAATCAGCAATATCAGAAAGGAGATTAAGGTCTAAGCCTGTATCTCTGTCTGTACCCTGAAGTGAAGCAACCAAAGGTTCTGTAGCAGGCTGGCTTGTGCCAAGAGCCATTGGTGATATAGCACAGTCAACAATGTCTACACCTGCTTCTATAGCCTTAAGGTATGTCATTGAACCAACACCACTTGTATAGTGAGTATGAAGCTCGATTGGAACTTTTACATTTGCTTTAAGTGATTTCACAAGCTCTTCTGCAGCATATGGAAGAAGAAGACCTGACATATCCTTGATACAGATACTGTCTGCACCCATTCCTTCAAGCTCTTTTGCAAGACCTGTGAAATATTCTGTGTTATGTACAGGGCTGATTGTGTAACAAAGAGTTGCCTGAACATGACCTTTTTCTTTCTTTGTAGCATTGATTGCTGTCTTTAAGTTTCTTACATCATTAAGTGCGTCAAAGATTCTGATGATATCAATACCATTTGCGATTGATTTCTGTACGAAATATTCTACAACATCATCTGCATAATGACGGTATCCAAGGATATTCTGTCCACGGAACAGCATCTGAAGCTTTGTATTTTTTGCGATATCTTTGATCTTTCTGAGTCTTTCCCATGGATCTTCATTTAAGAATCTGAGACAAGAATCAAATGTAGCACCACCCCATGCTTCCAAAGCATTGTATCCGACTTTATCAAGCATTTCCACGATAGGAAGCATTTCCTCTGTGGTCATTCTTGTAGCGATAAGTGACTGGTGGGAGTCTCTTAATACGGTTTCGGTAATTTTAACCGGATTTGCCATTTTTATCACTCCTTACGAAATTTATATATTATTTAAACATAGCCAAAAATACACCTGCAGCAACTGCAGAACCGATTACACCTGCAACGTTTGGTCCCATTGCATGCATAAGAAGGTAGTTTGTAGGATCTTCCTTCTGACCTACTGTCTGTGAAACTCTGGCTGCCATCGGAACGGCAGATACCCCTGCAGAACCGATAAGCGGATTGATCTTTCCTTTTGTAATAAAGCACATAAGCTTACCAAACATAAGTCCGCCGAAGGTGGAGAAGCAGAATGCTATAAGACCAAGTCCTATAATCATAAGTGTCTCTACATTCAGGAATGATGATGCAGATGCAGTAGCACCTACTGTTACACCAAGAAATATTGTTACAATATTTATCAGTTCATTCTGTGCAGTCTTTGAAAGTCTGTCGGTAACTCCGCTTTCTTTGAAGATATTACCAAGCATAAGACATCCAACAAGAGGAATAGCATCAGGAACTATAAGTGATACTACGATTGTAACTACAACAGGGAAGATAATTTTCTCAAGCTTTGAAACAGGTCTTAACTGTTCCATTCTGATTGTTCTTTCCTTCTTTGTTGTGCAAAGCTTCATAATAGGCGGCTGAATCATAGGGATGAGCGCCATATATGAATATGCGGCTATAGCAATAGCAGGAAGAAGATGTGCCGCAAGTGTCTTTGTAACAAGGATAGCTGTAGGACCGTCAGCACCACCGATAATACCGATGGAAGCAGCTTCCTTTGGAGTAAATCCAAGAGCTATAGCACCGAAGAATGCTGCAAATACACCGAACTGTGCCGCTGCACCAAGAAGAAGACTCTTAGGGTTTGCAATAAGAGAACCGAAGTCTGTCATGGCACCGATACCCATAAATATTAATGATGGGTATATACCCAGCTTAACACCAAGATACAAAAGGTCAAGAAGACCACCATTATGTAAGATCTTTCCGAAGTCTATATGCTCTACCACAAACCATTCTGTATGCATTACTCCGCCACCCGGGAAGTTTGCAAGAAGCATACCGAATGCCATAGGAAGAAGCAATAGAGGCTCAAAGCCTTTGCCGATTGCAAGATAAACAAGTACACAGGCAACGCCAATCATAATAAGTGCTCCCCAGTTTATACCGCCAACACAGAACCACTGGTCTGCAATGGACGGATCAGGGGTGAACATCTTAGCAATACCTGTTGTATTCATAAAACTTGCAATTCCTGATAAAAACATATCTAAAAAATTCAAGTTTTTTCACTCCTTTTCTGTATACTCTTAAAATCCGTTTATCTTAGTTAAGAGTAATAAGAAGTGCGCCGGTGTCAACACTTGCACCCTGTGATACATTAACACTTGCAACGACACCGTCTGATGGAGCAGCAATTTCGTTTTCCATCTTCATAGCTTCAAGGATAACTACTGCATCACCTGCAGATACCTTGTCACCAACTTTTACATTTACTTTGATAACTGTACCCGGCATTGGAGCTTCGATCTTAACGCTGCCTTCGCTGCCTGATGCTACAGGAGCTGCCTTAGGTGCTGGTGCTGCCTGGGGAGCAGGAGCCGCTGCAGGTACTGCTGCAGGTGCTGCAGGAGCAGAAACAACAGGAGCTGCAACCGGTGCACCATTTACAATTTCTTCTACATCTACTTCATAAACATTTCCGTTAACTGTAATGTTAAACTTTCTCATAATTAATTCTCCTTTTTCCTTTAAGGTTATTATAAATTATTATATATATTTTCCTGTCTGGAGGCATCATTCCAGGCTTTGCCTACTCGTTTGAAGGACTTAATTCTAAGACTTCTCTGAGGCACACCAAGACTTGCCGCGATTGCCGCAGTGATAACTGCCACAAGCTCTCCGTCATCAGCCTTTTTCACAGGGGTAGCTTCTGCCTTTACTTCCGGCTTCACTTCAGGTGCTTTCTCTTTTGCTACAGCTTTCTTTGGCAAAGAATTCTTAGCGAAGATTCTTTCCATAACCAAAAGTACAAGCATAATTATAGCAAGTACCGTAAATACTGTAAGCAATCCCAGAATAGACACAAGTGCACCGGTATCCCAGGCATGTTTTGCCATATTCAAATTCATACTTACTCCTCCTTAAATAGCAGAATGCTTTTTGCTTGGTTTACATTCTCTCTTTGATGAGAAGATTTCCAGAGCACAGATAAGTCTTGGACGGGTTGTAGCAGGCTCAATGATATCATCGATGTAGCCTCTCTTTGCCGCTGCAAATGTGCTGGAAACATTTTCTTTGTAATTTTTGATCATTTCTTCTCTTGCCTTTACCGGATCTTCTGCCTTGGCAATTTCGTCCTGACAAAGGATATTTGCTGCGCCTTCTGCAGCCATAACACCAATTTCTGCATCAGCCCATGCAAGATATGCATCACAGCCGATATGCTTAGATCCCATTACAAGGTATGCACCACCGCAGGCACGGTTAATTGCTACTGTAATCTTAGGTGATGTCATAGAAGCGTATGCATTTACGAGCTTTGCACAAGCTGTAAGAACACCGCCGTTTTCTTCACTTGCTGAAGCTTTGAATCCTGCAACATCTACAAATGTTACCACAGGGATATTAAAGCTGTCCATTCTCTTTATGAATGATTCGATCTTATAAATAGCTTTTCTGTCAAGCTCATCGCTGTTTGCAACGATACCAACAGTTTCGCCGTTGAGTCTTGCAATAAATGTAGAGGCATTTGTTGCATACTGTTCTTTGATTTCTATTACAGAACCAAGGTCACATACATTTTCTACAATAGTTTTCACAGAGTAGCTTCCGCTTGAAACCACTGCATTAAGACCATCTTCCATTCTGTTGATGTCGTCTGCACTGTTGTAAGCCGGTGCTTCTGAAAGATTGTTGTCGGGAAGATATGTAAGAAGGTTCTTAACCTTAGATATCATATCATCTTCGTCACTGCATACAAAGTCTGCCTCACCGCTCTTGGCATGTGCATTCGCACCGCCAAGCTCATCAAGTGACAAATCATTGTTTGTGCTTCCCTTGATTACCTGAGGTCCGTTAAGATACAATTCTGATGTCTTATCTATCATAAATGTGAAGTCTGCCATAGATGCCATACAAGCTGCAACACCTGCAAGCTTACCGCAAACCACATTGATCATAGGAACTACACCTGAAGCATCAGACATATTTGAAAGGATCTTTCCCATGCCTTCAAGTGCATCAAGACCTTCCTGAAGTCTTACACCTGAACAATCGGTAAATCCTATTACAGGTACGCCTGTTTTGAGTGCGTTTTCGATTGTCTTAGCAATCTTTTGTGCATGCATTTCGCCCATAGATCCACCCATAACGGTTGCATCCTGGCTGAATACTGCAACAGGTCTGCCGTCTACTGCACCATAGCCTGTTACAACACCATCTGCGTATGCATTTTCCATGTCATACTCTGAACATTTTTTGCTGACAAAAGCATTTGTTTCTACAAATGTTCCTTCGTCAATGAGAGCAGCAATTCTTTCTCTGGCAGTTTTTTTGCCGAGCTTATGCTGTTCTTCAACCTTTTCCTTTCCTCCGCCCATTTCGATGGCTGCACGAAGGTTAAGAAGTTCGGTCAATTTTTCCATTATATAAAACCTCCTCTTTAAGCCTGATATAAGTAAATACGACCTCTTATATCAAACACAATTTATATTGTCAGGGACAAAAAAGAATGTTATTAATTTAACAAATCCAATCTTACCCTTATTTGATATTATTCTACATAACTCTTTTTTTTCCTCTTTTTTTCAAAAAAATTTTTTATAATTTTTAAAGGGTGCAAAAATATAAATTTTTACACCCTTTATAGTACAAGTATTTATTTGTTTCTGCCTTATTGTTGGTTTTTGCCTTTTAAAAGATTATTGATTTCCGCTTCTCTTAAATGCCTCCACTTACCCAAAGGAAGATTGCCTATTACAACATTTGCTATAGCTACCCTCTTAAGCTCCAGCACTCTGTGACCTACCGCCTCAAACATTCGTCTTACCTGACGGTTTCTTCCTTCGTGGATTATGATTTCTACCAGAGAAGCATTCTTTTCTGACTCAAGCACCTTCACCTTTGCAGGGGCAGTCACAACGCCCTTCTCAATCCTGACACCTGATTTAAGATTGTTTATATCTTCACGACTGAGTGAGCCTGAGATAACTGCATGGTATGTCTTTTCTGTCTGATGCGAGGGATGAGAAATCTTCTGAGTAAAATCTCCGTCGTTTGTAAGGATAAGAAGCCCCTCTGTATCATAGTCAAGTCTTCCCACACTGAAAAGTCTGTCATCTATATCCTTCACAAGATCAAATACTGTAGGTCTTAAAAACTGATCCTTTGCTGTGGTCACATAACCCACAGGTTTATTAAGCATTATATAGTATTTTTTCTTAGCAAGGTGCACTGTTACTCCGTCTACCTTTATCTCATCAGTCTCGCTTACCTTTGTGCCAAGCTCTGTTACAATCTCGCCATTTACGCTTACCCTTGCATCAAGAATCAACTGCTCCGATGCACGTCTTGATGCTACATTTGCCATAGCAAGGTATTTCTGTAATCTTATGTCTTTTTCCATAGTATTCTCCATATGATAAATTTATATATTTAATTTATATTATTTAGTCCTTGTTGTCAATACATATCTTATCCTGTTGCAAAATAAATGACCTGAGCACTCTGTATGTGTTTTCCCATATATCGGGAGGGATAATTTTCGGTGCGATACGGTCAGTTACAAGGTCTGTATCACCTACTATATTATCCCCTTCATATACAGTGAGCTTTCCCAATACATCCTCAAACCCCACCGGAGCACTGACAGAAGATAGAATCTCCGTCTGTATATTCAACACAGGCATTTTACCGTCAATCGCCACTGCATATATATCATTTTTTGCAAGGAGTCCAAGAGATTTTTCCTCAGAATCCTTTACCGACACTGTGGCGATGTAATCACCCTTTGAAAAAATCTTCTTTCTCTCTGTTCTTTGAAAGGATTTATCCATAAGGCTCATATGATCATTCCAGTCATCAGGTGCATTAAGAGTAACACAGACCACCTCGATACCATCTCTCATGGCTGAAGATACAAGACATCTTCCCGCCTTTTTTGTAAAGCCTGTTTTTACACCTGTGGCGCCTTCATACATCTTAAGAAGCTTGTTGTGATTCTTAAGTGTCCTGTCATACTCTCTTGTAGACCAGGGAATAGTCTTTTCGTAGGTGGAAACTATCTTTCTGAATTCATCATAGCCCAAAGCATAGCGGGTAATAAGATTGAGGTCATATGCTGTGGTATAATGATTGTCATTGGGTAGCCCATTCGGATTGGTGAAGTTGGTATCCTTCGCACCGATTTTCTGTGCAGTTTGGTTCATACATTCCACAAACTTCTCCACATCTCCCGAAATATGTATCGCTACAGCTACAGCAGCATCATTTCCCGAGTTGAGCATAAGTCCATAGAGGAGATTTCTCAGGGTTATCCTTTCCCCCTTTTCAAGATACATACTGGACCCTTCTACACCTACCGCCTTATCACTTATTTCTACTGTGCTGTCAAGATTGCCTTTTTCTATGGCACAAAGAGCTGTCATTATCTTAGTTGTACTTGCCATAGGAAGACGTGTGTGTGCATTTCCTTCATAAAGCACCTTCCCCGTAGTCCTCTCTGTGACAATATAACTTCTTGCCGATATGGCAGACACAGAATCGGAGCATAAACAAAATACTGCAACAAAGATAAATATAAATGTGAGTTTTCGCATAATATCACCATATACAATATATGCTGACCATTTACAAAAAATACAGATGCTTTTTTCAAAGCATCTGCAGATTTTTTACTCTTCTATAATTACTGTCTCACTTGTTTCAGTTTCTGTCTTTTTTGCTTCTTTTCTCTTATCCATTACAGAGGTGATAAAGCCGTTTGCCTTTGAAATAAGCTCAGGTACTGAATCTATGATTCTGTCAACTGCTGATACGGAATCAGAAACAGGAACAAGTCTTACATGTCCGTTTTCGATAACAAGAAACGCCACAGGATTGATGGTGACACCACCACCTGCACCACCGCCAAAAGCATTTGGCTCTGTTGCATTCCCTGAAATATATTCAGAGCCTCCTGATGCAAATCCGAATGCTACCTTGGATACAGGGATTACAATCACATTTTCCCCTGCATTTACAGCATTGCCTACAATAGTATTTACGTCAATCATTTCTTTGAGATTTTCCATAGTTGAAGAAATTACCTTATCAATTCCTGCCATATATTACACTCCTTTTTTCTTTTCTTGAGGATTAGTCCTTCTATTAAGTATTTTTTTGTAATTTGAATTAAAAAGTATCCAGGCATAAATAATATGCACAAGTCTTACTCTCAATATTCCATCCACAGACAGAGAAAAAACTCTCTCGTTAAATCTTGGATTTACTATCTCTTTATGCTTCTTCACTGTAGCTGTTTTGGTAATAAAGGCGAGGATATTATATATAAATCCCCACATAGTTCCTGTAGCCACTGCAGTAGTATGAGCATCACCGTCTCCATAATCTATGGATATATTAAGATACTTAAATACAAGCTTTTTTCTTATCTTGTCTCTTATTGCAAAAAATGCATCCTTGTAGCTAAGATACTTTCTGAAGGCAGCCTTAAGACGGGATATTAATTCCTTTATGGATTTTTCTCCATTATCTGTGTATTCGAAAGACATGGATTCTTCCGTTTTTTCTTCTGAGGCTTCCTCTGTAGATTCTTCGCTTGTATTATCTAAGTCGCTTTGTTCTTTTTTATTAAATTTTATATCCTTGCCAAATATGGAATTAAGTATATATACTCTGAGTCTTAAATGAAATTTCTTATCCTTATACTCTGTCATAAAGGAGATATTTATCCCCACAAATAATATACACAGGACAATAAGCACAATTATCAGAAATAACACCCATATCCAATTCATAAGCACATCAACCACCTTTTCTTCCTATTCTGAAGGTAATTATGTACACACCTTAAGGCTATTTACATCACATTTCTTCTTCGTCAAACTGAGGTACTTCTGTTTCGTCTTCGGTTGGATGAATGTATAGCTTACCCTCTTCTCCCTCACCGGTAATATCCATTGCGTACTGATCCTGATTTCTGTCTGCCATTTCATCAAGGCTCAGTGTCTTTTCTACCTTTGGAAGGTCTGTAAGATCACTTAATGCAAAGCAACGGAGAAATTCTTCTGTTGTACCAAAGAGTACAGGTCTACCCGGAGCATCAAGTCTGCCCACTTCCTGAACAAGACCGAACTCCAGAAGTCTTGCCAGAGAACCGTCACTGTTTACTCCTCTTATGTACTCGATACTTGATCGGGTCACAGGCTGATTGTATGCAACGATACTGAGCACTTCCAGTGCCGCATTTGAAAGGCTGTTTCTCGTGCGCTTCTCTGCCATTACCCTTACATATTCATAAAGGTCTGTCTTGGTACAAAGCTGATAGCTTTCGTCAAGTCTTATTATGGTGATTCCTCTGGAATCATCATTATTGTATATTTCTGTAAGCTCTTCTATGGCAGCTTTAAGTGTATCCTTTTCTACACCGGTGGTTTCTGCAAGCTTGTCCAGTGATACTGAATCACCCATTGCAAAAAGCACACCTTCAATTATTCCGTAAAGATTTTTATTTTCCACGGTTTTCTCCTTTAGTTATACTCGTTTTCGTCCACATCTATTATATCCATTTCTACTTCGGTTCTTTCTATGTAAAGCTCTTCTCCCTCTTCCTTTACAATAAGAACTCCCGACCTCAAAAGCTCAAGTATGGCAAGAAACATACTTACTGCTTCACTCTTGTCGGTGATTCCGTCGAAGCTTTCCTTGAAAGAGACTTTTTTACCTTTTTTGAAATTTCTTAAGATATGGTCAGTCTTTTGCTTGACTGTGACAATCTCTCTTCCGATAATTCCGTCAAACTTATTAACAGGCGGAGGAGCTTTTCTCTCAGTCTTTTCTATAAGAAGCATAAAAGCATTTGTAAGCTTTTCTATACTTTCTGCATCAAGCCTTCTCTGTGTTTCTATCCCCACAATCTTCTGTGGCTCCTTGTAATATGAAAAATAACCCATATTCTGCATAGGCTTAAGCTTTTCTCTGGCTTCCTTCACCTTCTGATACTCTACAAGCCTGTCCACAAGGTCCTTCTTGGGGTCTTCTTCCTCTTCTTCCTCATGCTTAGGCAGAAGCATCTTGGATTTTATATAGAGAAGCTGTGCCGCCATAACAGTAAACTCACTTGAAATCTCAAGATTCATTTCTTCCATCTTTTCAAGATATTCAAGATACTGCCCTGTTATCTCCACAATAGGTATATCGTATATACTTACTTTATTCTTTTTTATAAGGTGTAAGAGAAGATCCAGGGGACCCTCAAACATTTCCAGTCGGAAAGAAAGTTCTTTTTCTTCCAAAGCCCTTCACCTCATCTCATTGGTTACAAAATCAATTTCAATATAACATTTACCACATTGAGCATCGCTCCGTTCAATACTATAAGGAGCTTCTGCATGATAGTGGTATTCATAAGAAGTATCAGTATCAGAAATGAATATCTCTCAATCTCATACATAAATCTTCTTGCTTTGTACGGCAAAAATTCCATAAGAACCTTTGACCCGTCAAGAGGCGGAATGGGGATAAGATTGAATATCATAAGACCGATATTGAGAAGTATACAATTTCTGATCATCTCACCGATAAGATATACCCACCAGATGCCCGAATAATAGGTAAATCTTATATAAAGCCCATATATCAGTGTACTGAGAATTGCAACTGTAAAATTGGACAATGGCCCCGCAAGGCTCACAATGATAATACCCTTTTTTCTGTCTCTGAAATTATTGGAATTTATCGGTACGGGCTTAGCCCATCCAAAATGAAAAATCAGAAGGCAAAGAGAACCTATAAGATCGAAATGTGCCATAGGATTAAGACTAAGCCTTCCATAATTCTTGGCTGTAGGGTCTCCCATTTTGTAGGCAGCATATCCGTGAGAAAACTCATGGACACTAAGCGCCAGAAAAAGTGCAGGAAGGCTCAGAAGCATACTTATAATAAATTCTTTCACAATGTTCACATCCTGTTGTCAATATTATTTACAAAATCTGTTATATATACATACATATACAGATTAATTATACTACATTATGCAAAAAAATACAAGTGTTGAATATTTATTTTATTTTTTCCAATAATATTACCAAAATCCACCGGAGTGAAAATATGATCAAAAATTTTTTTAGATACCATCCGCCAAAAGAAGCCTACCATACAGATATATCATCATATCCAAAAGAAAATCTCATAATCCCACCCCAAAAGGTGGAAAAAGACATAGAAAAGAATCTTTCTTATGCAAAGGAGCTTTTCTCATATCCTGACAACGGTGACATAATAATACGCGAATTTACTATTAGTGTAAAGGATAAAACCTACAAGGCATTCATCCTATTCTGCGACGGGCTTACAAGCTCTGACAGCATAAACAAATCCCTTCTGGCACCATTTATGTATATGAGAAATGTGCCCCCTGATGAAACTGCTACCCTTACAGATATTATCAAACATCAGATTCTTCCCCAGAATCAGGTGACTGTAACAGATGATATTACACAGATACTTGAAGGGGTAAACTTCGGTATGTGTGCTCTTTTTGTAGACAGTCTTAAGAATGGCTTTTCCATAGACCTGAAAAGCTGGGAGCACAGAGGTATACAACCTCCTCAAAACGAAACAGTAATACTTGGGCCTCACGAAGCATTTAACGAAATATTACGTACCAACACAGGTCTTATAAGAAAGACCCTTAATACATCTCGTCTGATTATGGAAAATATGACCATAGGAAAGACCTCGAAAACTCCCGTAAGCATAGCCTATATCAAAGGTGTGGTAAATCCCGATTTGCTAAAGGAAGTAAAAAAACGAATCTCAGGTCTTGATGCAGAGTATCTGTTTACCGCCATGGAGCTTCAGCAGATGATAGAGGATCACCCCTATGCAAGGATGCCTCAGATGATAGTCACAGAACGTCCCGACAAGGCTGCAAAGGAGCTTACCTTAGGTAAAATCGTAATACTTGTAAGCGGTTCTCCAAACGCATTGGTTCTTCCTGCAACAGTATTTGATTTTACCAAATCTCCTGAGGATGAGTATCTGAGATTCCCCTTTGCAGTATTTATAAGCATCATAAGGACCATTGCACTTATACTGGCGCTTTTTACATCGGCAGTATTTATCGCCCTTACAAATTTTCATCAGGATCTGATACTTACAAACATACTGTTTCCCATTATATCATCAAGACAGCTTGTGCCATTTCCTTCGATTGTAGAAATTCTGCTTCTGGAAATCGCCTTTGAGCTTATAAAAGAGGCAGGAGTAAGAGTGCCAAATCCAATGGGACCCACTATAGGTATAGTAGGCGGTCTTATTCTTGGTCAGGCGGCAGTCACTGCAAAAATCGTAAGTCCTCTTATGATAATAATGGTTGCCATATCAGGTCTGGCATCCTTTGCCATACCAAACTACTCCCTTTCCTTTGCATTTCGCCTCTCAAGATTTATATATATATTCTCAGCAAGTATAGCAGGGATACCGGGGATACTGACAGCGGTGTTCGTAAACACAATATCGGTGTTTTCTCTTACATCTTTCGGTGTACCCTTCGGCTCACCGGTAGCACCAAGGATGAGATATGGTATCAGAGAGGCTCTTTTCACAGTACCTTTGTGGAAAAAGGAGGCAAGACCCGGCTTTTTAAAGCCGAGAGATAATATAAAACAAGAAAAAATAAGCAGATCCTGGCGATACAAATCCCGAAAGGAGTGACACAATTGTATACTGACAGAAGGGAAGCATCCTGGCTTCTGATACTGATGATATGTGCAAAGGTTTTTTTCACAGACATTATGATATTTATCCACACATCAGGCACAGCGGCGTATCTTCAGGCTATATGGTGCATAGTGATTGAGTGGGTTTTGTTCTTTGTAATATATAGGCTTTTTAAATTATGCAAAGGCAACGATATATTTGAATGTACAAAGCTTTCCTTTGGAAAGAGTGGACTTATAATATTCGGACTGTTGTTATTTACTTTGCAGATATTAAATCTGGGAACTATTCTTAAAATGTATTCAGAAACTCTGTCTTCTCTTACTCTGACATCAGCTCCCATATGGTTTCTCACCGGTTTTATTGTATTATGTATGGTATTTTCGGCATATTCCAACCCGAGAGGGCTTATGGGAGTATGCACTGCCTTTGGTATATTTATTCTGATACTGTTTTTTATGATACTGTTTCTGGATATGTCCCACTATGACGTAACAAACATATTTCCCGTGCTTGGAAACGGATGGGAAGATATATTTATGGGAATAAAAGGAGTGTCTTTATTTAACGACATATTTTTCATATACTACCTGTCGGAAGGTTTCAAGGATAAGGCTTCTGTAAAAAAAGTTGGTATAGCTACCCTTTCCGTAACATCATTTATCACACTGATATCTACTCTCTGCTACACCTTCGCAGTGCCATATCCCCTAAGCAAAAAGTTCTATATGCCAATATTTCAGATATCCAGTGATATTACTGCAGATGTGGTGATACAAAGGGCGGAAGCACTGTTTCTTGTAATGTGGATATTAAGTATATTTATATATATGAGTGCACATTTTTATTTCCTGACGGTGACTTACCAGAAATCCTTCTCTTCTTCTGACAGAAAGGGAATTGTGCCCATAAGTATTCTGATAATTATACTTATAAGCTCAATATATCAGAATATAAATCAGGCATCACCTGTATTAAGCGTTATAAAGGATATAACAACGATATCCTTTGTTATTATACCTCTTATGTCCTTCGGTGTTGGCGCTATAAAGAAAAAAAGGGAGGATATCCGTGACTAAAAAAATACTTTCAATTATCCTCTCTTTGTTAATGCTTGTGCCATTATGTGCCTGTGAGGACAGAGTAGACACCGATGACTATGCATATGTAATTGCAATCGGTGTGGATGAGGGCGAGGACAAGGATATAAAAATCACCTTTTCCTTTGCAAACTCCATAAAAATCGGCGGAGGTTCATCAGGGGGAGGCGGTGGAGAAGAAGGTGAAGAAGGAAATCTTATAAACTTCACCATAAGCTCCACCAGTATGTTTACAGGTCTTGACATCTTAAGAAATAATATTTCAAAAAAGGTAAACCTTTCTCATGTAAAGCTGATTGTGTTTTCAAAGGACATTGCAAAGAAAGGGCTTTCCGAATACACTGACGGATTTATAAGAGAATTTAAAATCCGCCCCATTACCTTTATGGCGGTTGCAGAGAAATCCAGCGAAGATTACCTTAATGCACTGTCGCCACTTATGGCTGTAAATCCTGAAAAATATATAAAAAATCTCTTTTCCAGAGGAAAAAGCGACTTTGGTGCAAAGATAGATATATATACCTTCTATATAAATTCTCAGGTAGATGACAAAGACGTGGTGCTTCCTATGGTGGGAGTTATAAGCGAAAAAGAGGACAAAAATGAAGTGACAAATGAAAAAATCAAATCAGATTCCATGGATATAAGCGCCATCCCCTTAAAGAGCAAAAACAAGGCAACCATTATCGGCAATGCCATATTTAAAGGAGACAAAATGGTGGATGCAGGAGAAAACTCCGAACAGCTTTTCTTAAATATCTTAAGAGGAGTGGCAGGCACATTTGACTATACTGTAGGAAAGGATTCCCCTGATCAGATTGTGCTTACAATTATTCAGAGACACAAGCCCAAGGTATATGCTGATGTATCAGGTGCCTCACCAAAAATATCTACAGTTATCCCCCTTGAATGTGAAATCACATCTCTCGGAGAGGGGAAACTATCTGAAAAGGATTATAAAAAAATCCAGAAGATGCTGTCAAGCGAGCTTGAGGCAGACCTTAAAAAATACTTTTATAAAATCAGCAGAGAGGCTGAATGTGATGCTGTAGGATACGGACGATATGCAAAGATGAGCTTTGATAACTGGGAAACTTGGAAAAATTATGACTGGCAAAAAAGAATCCCCTATATTCAGTATGATGTGAAGGTTCAGGGTGGGATATTAAAATTCGGTATAATTGACGAGGGGTATAAGCCATGATAAATATAGGATGGATACTCACAGTGACTGCTGTGTCAATATATACAATAAGCTTCGCTGTGTATGAAATAAAAAGCAAGAAATTTTCATCGGGTATATTTACATTTTTTCTGATACTTTGTGCAGTTGCGCTTTCGATTGTAAGAATATTATCTATTTAAAACAAAAAGAAGGAAATATTACATTTTGTTGTAATATTTCCTTCATAATAATATGATTTAACTGCTTATAACTTATTTGATTATACGAGCCTTAAGTACATTATCAACTGCTTCAATCTCCGAAATTATTGATGCATCAACATCTTCATCAATATCAATGATTGTATAAGCATAATCTTTTTTACTCTTATTAATCATATTTGAGATATTGATATTGTCATCACTCATAAGCTTTGAGAATGTTGTGAGCATATTTGGTACATTCATATGCGCGATAGTGATTCTGCACTTTGTTTCTCTCGGAAGCTCACAGTTAGGGAAGTTAACAGAGTTTCTGATATTTCCGTCAACGAGGAAATTGTCAATCTCTTTACTTGCCATTACTGCACAGTTATCTTCTGATTCAGGAGTAGATGCACCAAGATGTGGGATGCAGATTGTATTTTTCATACCGATAACTTCTTCTGTAGGGAAGTCTGTTACATAGCATGATACTACGCCTTCTTCCAGAGCCTTCTTCATATCAGCATTGTTTACAAGCTCACCTCTTGCAAAGTTAAGTACTCTTACACCCTTCTTTGCATGGTTTAAGAGCTCTTCGTCAATCATACCTCTTGTGGCATCCATCAATGGAACGTGAACAGAAATATAGTCACAGTCTTCTACCATCTTTTCAAGATTGTCAGCTTTCTTAACGTGACGTGAAAGTCCCCATGCAGCGCTTACGGAAATATATGGGTCGTATCCAACAACTTCCATACCAAGATGATATGCGGCATTTGCCACCATAACACCGATAGCGCCAAGTCCGATAACCCCAAGGGTCTTGCCTTCAAGCTCAGGACCTACAAATTCTTTTTTGCCTTTTTCTACCTGCTTTGCAACATCGTCGCCTGAAAGTGTATTTGCCCAGTTGATACCGTCTGTAATCTTTCTTGAAGAAAGAAGAAGACCTGCAAGTACAAGCTCTTTTACAGCATTTGCATTTGCACCGGGAGTATTAAATACTACGATACCCTTCTCTGAGCATTTGTCAACAGGGATATTGTTTGTACCTGCACCTGCTCTTGCGATAGCCTTAAGGTTGTCGCCAAGCTCCATTTCGTGCATATTGAAGCTACGAAGGATGATTCCGTCAGGATTGTCAAAATCATCGCTTACTGCAAACATTCTCTTATCAAGAAGATTAAGACCACAGCTTGCAATTTTGTTTAATGTCTTAATATTATACATTGTGATTATCTCCTATTACTTATTTTCCATTTCGAATTTCTTAAGGAATTCTACCAAAGCCTTAACACCTTCAACAGGCATAGCATTGTAGATACTTGCTCTCATACCGCCAACACTTCTGTGACCCTTAAGGTTTACAAGACCTGCAGCTGTAGATTCTTTTACAAACTTTGCATCCAGATCCTTGTCGCCTGTTACGAAAGGTACATTCATAAGAGATCTGTCAGCTCCTTCAACAGTAGCATTGAAGAGGGAAGAATTGTCAAGATAATCATAAAGGATTTTTGCCTTTTCTTCATTTATCTTCTGAATAGCAGCCACACCGCCAAGCTCCTTCAACCATTCCGCAACAAGCTTGCAGATATAGATTGCATATGTAGGTGGAGTGTTAAACATTGAGCCGTTTTCTGAATGTGTTTCGTAGTTGAGCATTGTAGGACAGATGTCCATAGCCTTACCTATAAGATCTTCTCTTACCACTGCAAGAGTAACACCTGCAGGACCCATATTCTTCTGTGCACCTGCATAGATCATACCAAATTTGTTTACATCAATTACTTCAGAAAGAATACTTGATGACATATCTGTAATAAGAGGAACATTGCCAACATCAGGAAGTGATGTAAATCTTGTTCCGTAGATTGTATTGTTGTGTGTAAAGTGAACATAGTCTGCATCTTTTGAAAACATAGATGCGTCAGTCTTTGGAATATAACTGAAGGTCTTGTCTTCACTGGATGCAACGATATTTACTTCGCCGTATCTTGCTGCTTCCTTTGCAGCCTTCTTAGCCCATACACCTGTGAGGATATAATCAGCCTTTTTGTTCTCTGTAAAGAAGTTAAGAGGGATCATACCAAACTGTGTGCTTGCACCGCCCTGTAAGAAAAGAACTTTATAATTATCGCCAATCCCCAACAAAGAACGAAGTAATGCTTCACATTCATCGATAATTTCCTGATATGCGGAGGAACGATGACTCATCTCCATTACTGACATTCCTGTGCTGCCGTAAGCAACCAATTCTTTTTGCGCTTTCTCAAGAACTTTCAATGGCAACATTGAAGGACCTGCTGAGAAGTTGTACACTCTGTTCATTAATTAACATTCCTTTCTATAAAGATAATTTGAGTACCATTATACACCTCATAAACATCAATGTCAATGAGAAATGTTAATTTTTTGTCAAATTAACCAATATATCTTGCTTCAAGATAAAATCTTTTGTCATGTGCTTCTCCCATTGAGAAGGTTTTTCTTGGGAGAGCACCATCAAGGATAACTGTAGGGAAAAGGTCAGTCTTCTTCATACAGTTAAGTATTATACCGAAATTTCCGTCTTTTGAGAGATTTTTTACCACATCTTCGCCGTGGATATAGTCAACCACTGCACCTGTATCCTTGATAAATGTATCAATTACACTCTGAATACATCCTACAGTAAGATTGTAATCGGGGTTTTCTATCACATATGATGTTTCTTCTCCGTCACATACTATAGTAAAGCTTTCATCTCCTGTGCCTTCCCTGATTGTATACTTATCTTTAAGTGCATTAATAAATTCATCCTTCGATGCAGAAAATACTACTCTGTGAATAGCTTCAAATACAAGTGTATCGTCATGAAGGTTTCCAAGCTCACAAAGTGCATATCTCTGTGGCATATCCTTTGCCTTGTCACCGATTTTCTGCTTTAGGTTTTCATAGCAGGTCTTGGCTGTAGCAAGGGAATGATTGCCGTCGCCTACTGCAATATGGAGTATACCTTTTTGAGTATTATATTTCTCCTCAAAAACTTCTTTTTCTCCAAGAAGCGAAAGGGCTTCCTCAAATTCCTTTGCAGTTTCTTCGTCTACAAGATAACCTTTGATTGATCCGGAATTTTCCATAAGGGTAAAATCATAAAGTTTCTTGAAGCTATCCTTCTTTTCAGCCACATTTTCTATTACCTGTTTCTTTTCATCATCTATAAGAAGCATAATATGAGGAAGCTCCAGTGGTGCGTTTTCTCTTACCTTCACACGTGGAGGGATTCTCTCTATAACAGTTCCTTCTGTTGCTCTTATCTTTGACTGTGAGCCCTTTGAGAAGTCATATTCTTCAAGGTCTGCGCACCCCATAATACCCTTTCTTACAGATCCGTCCTTAAGGGTTCTTTCTGTGTATATGTAGCAAGGTGAAAGCTCTTCTAAAATACCTTCCTCTACATACTTTTTCATAGTGGAATTAATGGTATTTATTCTCTCTTCTCCACCTTCATCCTCAAGGTATACTTCAGGAAAAATAATGTTAAGAGTAGAAGGTGCATCTCCTACAGTTTCCTTTACTCTCTCCCAGTAATCTCTTTCTGATGTGTACTGATCACATGCGACTACGCTCCATTTGGACATATCTGCATTTTTTGGGAGCATAATCTTTGCTTTTGTAAATATTGACATTTGTATCTATCCTTTCTTTATATTATTTATGATATTCTTCATTAGAATTTATCTTAAAAGCTCTGTATACCTGTTCAAGCAAAATCACCCTCATAAGCTGATGAGGGAATGTCATCCTTGAAAAGCTTAATCTTAATTTGCTCAAACTCTTGATATCTTCTCTTATGCCCAACGATCCGCCTATTACAAAGGTGATGGTACTGCTTCCCATAAGGCATATGTCGCTTACTTTATCTGCCAGTTCTTCACTTGAAAGATTTTTTCCTTCCACACAAAGAGTGATAAGATAATCTGAGGGACCGATTTTTTCAAGTATTTTGTCCCCTTCCTTCTTGAGTACAATATCCATCTCAGCTTTTGATGGATTGTCAGGAATCTTCTCATCATTAAGCTCTGTTATCTCTATCTGAGCAAATCTTGACAGACGTTTCTTATATTCATCTATTGCATCTTTTAAATATTTCTCTTTGATCTTGCCTACACATATGATTTTAATCTTCATTATCATTATCCTTTTTAAGATTTCTGACTATATCGGTATCCACATTTGAGCCAAAGGCTATGGAATCCATACCGAAACGCCCTCTTATCACATCTATTGATTTTTCCATACGAAGTGTCTTTTCGTTTGATTTCTTTTTTTGTTCAAAAAAGCTTAACTGCTGTAGCTTCTCATCCTCATCGAACCCTGACATAGTAACTGTTATGTGTCTTATCGGGGTTCCCGTTTTCCAGTTCGCATGAAGAAGCTTAAGGCTTTCTTCTGCAATATCACTTTTTAAGTATGTAGAATAGTCAAGCTTTTTTTGTCTGGTGATTTTTTTGAGCCCGGTATCCTTAATGTCAATCTTTATAATATTTCCTTTCAGCTCCCTTTTTCGTAGCTTCATAGAAAGAGAATCGGACAACATAACTATCGCCGCTCTGATATCCTCTTCTGTTTCAAGGTCACGTCTGAAAGTAATACCATTGCCCATGGACTTTTCTTCCCTCTGATAGTCTATCCTCATAACAGGGGTTTCATCAAGTCCATTTGCATTTTCCCAAAGGGATTCTCCCGATTTGCCGATGGCTTTCTTAAGAATCTCCACATCTGTCTCTGCAAGATCACCTATAGTATGTATACCCAGAGTATTAAGCCTTGCAAGGGTAGACTTTCCTACAAATATCATATCACCCACAGGGAGAGGATATAAAATATCTTTGTAATTATCCCTTGTAATCACCGTTATGGCATCAGGCTTTTTGTAGTCTGAGCCCATCTTTGCAAAAAACTTATTAAAAGACACACCAATAGACATTGTAAGACCTGTTTCCTTCTTTGCTATGTCAGAAATCTTCTTTGCGATTTCTTCTCCGCTGCCAAACAGAAGTCTGCTTCCCGTCACATCAAGCCAGGATTCGTCTATAGAAAACGGCTCCACCATATCGGTGAAACGTGAGTATATCTCATTTATAACTTTTGAATAGTATGAATACCTTTCGTAATGAGGCGGTACAAGTATGAGATCAGGGCACTTCTTCTTTGCCTGCCATACAGTTTCTGCAGTTACTATACCATATTTTTTTGCAATGTTATTCTTGGCAAGGATAATCCCGTGTCTGTCATCTTCGCTTCCTGCCACTGCCATGGGGACACCTTTAAGCTCCGGACGGGAAAGACACTCCACAGATGCAAAAAAGTTATTCATATCACAATGAAGTATAACTCTGTCACACATCTTAATTATCCTTTCGTAAATATTTACATATCTTCTTCTGCGTTTTTTAAAGCTTCGGTAAGTTCTTCATATTTTTCCATAAGAGAAAGCTGCATTTCTTCTGCCTGCTCTATCTTTGAATAAAGCTCCTGTGCCTTTTCGAAATCCGAACCGCAGCCTTCAAGATCCTTGTTGTAAGATGCAATTTCTTCATCAATTTTTTCTATTTCCTGTTCGGTTTCCGCTATTTTCTTTTGGGTATTCTTTATCAGTGCTGCTTTTCTCTTTTCTTCCTGATATGAATTTACCTTCTTTTCTTTTGTTTCTGTCTTTATCTCAGTTTTGAAGAATACATCCTTCTTTTCCAGATAATAGTCGTAATTTCCGTTGTATACATTTACACCATTTGGTGTAAGCTCCACTATCCTGGTAGCTACCTTATTGAGAAAGTATCTGTCATGGGATACAAGAAAAATTGTACCGTCAAAATCATTAAGTGAATCGTCAAGCTCCTCCTTGGTGGCAAGGTCAAGATGGTTGGTAGGCTCGTCAAGGATAAGTGTGTTGTTGTGCTTAAGCATCAGCAACAAAAGACATAATTTTGCCTTTTCGCCGCCCGAAAGTGATGACACTCTCTTTTGCACATCTTCTCCCGAAAAATTGATCCCTCCAAGATATGTGCGTATCTCTGTCTGATCCATAAGGGGGAATCTGTCGTATACTTCGTCAAATACTGTCTTTTCTTCGCTTAAGCCTTTAAGCTCCTGATCATAGTATCCGAAATCCACATTTCTTCCTATCTCAAACTCTCCCGTATATCCCTTGTGGAATCCGAGGATGGTTTTTAGCAGAGTGGATTTACCCACACCATTGTCACCTATAAGTGCAACCTTTTCTCCACGAAGAATATTGAAGGAGATATTTTCGGCAATTTTTTTAATCCCTTTGTCGGTATTGTACATAAGGGCAAGATTTTCTATTGTGACAACTTCCTTGTAGGACTTGAATTCTTTCGAGAAATCAAACTTTGCAACCCTTTCTTCGCCCATAGGCTTATCAAGTATTTCCATCTTTTCCAGAGTTTTTCTTCTGGACTGAGCCATTTTGGTAGTGGATGCTCTTACAAGATTTTTTGCTACGTATTCCTCAAGACGCTTTATTTCGTCCTGTTGTCTGTCGTATGCCTTCTCCTGTTGTTCTTTCAATGCTTTTTTCAGTTCAAGATATCTGGAATAATTACCTGTAAACTTAACTGCCTTTGTGTGCTCTATCTCATATATTGTATCTACAGATGAATCAAGGAAGTATCTGTCATGGCTTACGGAGATTATTGCACCGGGGTATGATTTCAAGTGATTTTCAAGCCACTGCATCGTCTTGAAATCAAGATGGTTTGTAGGCTCATCAAGTAAGAGTATCTCAGGCTGTGACAAAAGAAGCTTCGCCATAGCAAGTTTGGTCCTCTCTCCTCCCGAAAGGCTTGATATACGTGTATTTACATCGAAGGACTCAAAGCCCATACCGTTGATAACGCCCTGGACCTTGGCTTTGAGAGAAAAACCATCACTTTTTTCAAACATTTCGGTCTTTCTTGCGTATTCTCTCAATACACTTTCTCTCTCATCATCAGGCATATCCTTGGAAAGCTCTTCTTCCAGCCTTCTCATATCCTTCTCCAGTGCACAAACATCATCAAATACACCCATAAGCTCTCCCCATATGGTGTTTGACGATTCAAGAGCATCTGTCTGCTTAAGAAATCCTATACGGGCACTCTTTGACACATTTACACTGCCCGAATCATATGACATTTCTTTTGCAATAATTTTAAGAAGGGTGGTTTTGCCTGTACCATTACGGCCTATTATACCGATTCTGTCCCTTTCATTTACGCTCATTGACACATCGGTAAGTATCACATCTGTGCCAAAAGCCTTGGTTACATTTTGTAATTGTAATATCATAATCTGAAATCCTCTTTGGAATATTTGGAAAAGTCTAATTTTTTCTTAGGTAATATTTTTTTCTTAAAAATATCATATTTATACTTTCTGCATTTATCTTCTTCTGCTACTTCTTTGTTTTTCTGACTGCAAAAAAGCTTCCCTGAAGAATCTTCTGTCATAAACTGACAGAAACAGCATATAGGATCTGGTTTATTTTTAAAAATCATTTTTATCACCGTATAATTTCTCAATTTAGTCAAATAATAACTCATAATATTTTACCACAAAAAATCTCCATTTGCAAATTTTTAAATAAAAGGAGCTGCTATTATATGAAAAACAATGAAATTTCCGAAAACGAAAAGGAAGAAACCACCTCCCAATCCACTTCTGATGACATCAAAGACTTCGGAATATCACACATAAAAACAAAACGGGGAGTAATCCATTGTCTTACCATAATCGGGCAAATAGAAGGACATTCTGTACTGTCATCTCAGATAAAATCCACCAAGTATGAACACATCCTGCCTCTCCTTGTAACAGTAGACGAAAGTGAGGACATCGACGGGATGCTTGTGATATTAAATACTGTTGGCGGAGATGTGGAGGCAGGTCTTGCCATAGCAGAAATGATATCCACTATGAAAAAGCCTGTAGTATCAATAGTACTTGGCGGTGGTCACAGTATAGGAGTACCACTGGCGGTAGCCTCTGACTATTCCTTCATAGCAAGATCTGCCACTATGACAGTGCATCCTCTCCGCTTAAGCGGTCAGGTAATAGCGGTATCCCAGACATATGAACAATTCAACAAAATCCAGGACAGAATCGTAGACTTCGTAGTAAGGAATTCTCATATTTCAAAGGAAGCCTTTGAAGAAATAATGACAAATACAAAAGCCCTTGCAAATGATGTGGGAACAGTGCTTTTTGGAGAAGATGCAGTAAAGTGCGGTATCATCGACCAAGTGGGCGGACTTAAATGTGCCACAGAGAAGCTGTATTCTCTTATCGACAATTACCGACAGGCTGAGATAAACTCTTAATTGACAAAAATATCTCCCGATGTTATCATATAAATATAAACAATCAGGAGGTATCAATATATGAATTATATGGAAAGATACAATATGTGGCTTTCTTCTGACAAAGTGGATGAAGAAACGAAAAAAGAATTACTGTCAATAAAAGATAATGACAATGAAATAAAAGAAAGATTTATAAAAGAGCTTGAGTTCGGCACAGCAGGCTTAAGAGGCATAATCGGTGCAGGGGACAACAGAATGAACATCTACACTGTAAGAAAGGCTACTCAGGGCTTAAGCGAGGATATCAAAAACAAAGGCGCTGAATATATGAAGCGCGGTGTGGTAATCGCATATGACTCCAGAATCAAATCTGACGTATTTGCTCTTGATACTGCAAGGGTGCTTTGTGCAAACGGAATCAAGGTATATCTTTTTGAATCATTAAGACCTGTACCAATGCTTTCTTTCGCAATAAGACACTTAAAAACTGCGGCAGGCGTGGTAATCACTGCAAGTCACAATCCCAAGGAATACAACGGATACAAGGCATATGGCGAAGACGGAAGCCAGCTTCCGCCTGAGTCAAGTGATTATGTAACAGAAATCATCCAGAAGCTTGATACATTTGAAGATGTGAAGATTATCTCAAAAGAAGAAGCTATCAAAAATGGACTTCTTGAAATAGTGGGCGAAGAAATCGACATTGCATATCTTAACAAGGTAAGAGAACAGTCTGTAAATGAAGAAGCTGCAAAGGCGCTTGGAGATAATTTCAGAATGGTATACACTCCATTCCACGGTGCAGGATATATGCCTGTAAAGAGAATCCTTGAAATGACAGGTATCAAAAATCTCCACATCGTAGAAGAACAGGCTATGCCAGACGGCAACTTCCCTACCTTAAGATCTCCAAACCCTGAAGAAAAAGACGGATTCGAAATGGCAATCAACCTTGCAAAAAAGGTAGATGCAGATGTTATCGTAGCAACTGATCCTGACTCTGACAGAGCAGGTGTGACAATCAAAGCATCAAACGGAGAATATATCACTCTTACAGGAAATCAGATAGGTGTACTCCTTTGTGAATTTATCCTAAGAAACAAAAAGAAAAACGGAACCCTTCCAACAAACGGTGCAGTAATAAAAACCATTGTTACAACAGATATGGTAGCACCTATCGCAAAGGAATATGGCGTAACAGTAATGAATGTTCTCACAGGATTTAAGTTTATCGGTGAGAAGATAAAGGAATTTGAGCAGTCAGGCTCACACGAATATCTCTTTGGCTTTGAAGAAAGCTATGGATACCTTGCAGGAACACATGCAAGAGACAAGGATGCAGTTGTGGCTACAATGCTTATCTCGCAGATGGCAGCAGACTATAAGACAAAGGGTATGACTCTCTACGAAGGTCTTATATCACTTTATGAAAAATATGGCTACTATAAGGAAGGGCTTTATAACCTTGTACTTAAAGGTCTTGACGGTGCAGAAAAAATATCACAGATTATGAAAACTGTAAGAGAAAACCCGCCAACAGAAGTAAATGGTGTAAAAGTTACCACCATTATGGATGTGCTTAATGACACAATTCTTGATCTTAAGACAAATGAAGTCACAAAGTGCGGATATCCTAAGTCAAATGCAATGAGATTTGATCTTGAAGACGGTTCATTCTTCGCAGTACGCCCATCAGGCACAGAGCCGAAGATCAAATTCTACTTTGGAATCAAAGATACAAGTGATGAAAAAGCGCAGAAAAAGCTCGAGGCTTTTTCAAAGAATGTTATGTCACTTATAGAGTGCTGAGTATTCAGATAAACACCATGCGGAAGTGGTGAAAATCACTTCCGCAAATTTTTAAAAATTTTTCAAAAAATTGTTGACAAAATGCATTTTATCGTATATAATTATTTTTGTTGTTTTATGGCGGCATAGCTCAGTTGGCTAGAGCATACGGTTCATACCCGTAGTGTCACTGGTTCAAATCCAGTTGCCGCTACCAGCACGGCCCCTTGGTCAAGTGGTTAAGACACCGCCCTTTCACGGCGATAACATGGGTTCGAATCCCGTAGGGGTCACCAGAAAAAACGACAAGTTTCGGCTTGTCGTTTTTTCAACGAAATACGCCTTTTTGGCGTGTGAAATATTGCTTCGCAATGTGAAATAGCTTCGCTATGAAATATTTGCTTCGCAAATGTTAAATGCGTATTTCATTTCACTGAAAGCGATAGCTTTCAATTTCATAATTTACGTATGTAAATTATTTCATATCGAGCGAAGTGAGATATTTCACTAAAATCAGATTTCCTTAACAACATATCTAAATACAAATTTAATATCTGCAGAGATACCCAAGAGGCTTAAGGGGCCGCATTGGAAATGCGGTAGGCGGGTAACTCCCGTGCAAGGGTTCAAATCCCTTTCTCTGCGCCAAATAAAATAGACAATGTCCGAAAGGATATTGTCTATTTTATTTCGTATAATTGGGAGAGGGATTTGAACACCAAGGGGGTTTTGGCGTTAAGAAAACAATTGATAATTGTTTTTAGCCAAAAGGTGCGAAGTCCGGTACCGAAGGCGTAGCCTTGGGTGGACAAGCAGTAAGGATGCGTAAGCATACTTATCCCTTTCTCTGCGCCAAATAAAAAAGGACAATACCGCAAGGTAATTGTTCTTTTTTATTTCGTATAATGGAGAGGGATTTGAACGCATTTATTTTATTGTATCTCTATATTCATACCCCTTTTTGAAATTATAATACTGCAGATAAGCCTCAACACTTGACTCAGCTTCTTCATATTTTAAAAATGCCTTTTTTCCTTCATCGGTAAGAGCTCTCATCAGGTTTTCTATACATTCTTCAAGATATTTTTTTCTTTCAATAAACTCGTCATCCTCAATTTTATCCAATTGAAATCCATGAAGTTTTCTGTAATACAGTTCTTCCATTTCATTAAGAATCGGTATTCCTTTTTCATCAAGTTTTCTTCCCATTTCATCACCTTCAACTTATTTTTTTATTAAAAAAAGCGCCTACCGAAGCAGACGCTAAAAACGCAAACTCCGATAGTCGCCAAACTAATTTACGCATAATGAGCTATAATACTCGCATAAATGGAATTTGCATTTTTTACAAAACCAACATCACGAGTATTCTCAAAAATGGCACAACTATACCATTAAAAATGCTCATTAATACGTATTAAATTAGTTTGGCATAATTATTATAACCTATTTTTTTGGAAATAGCAATGTTTTATATAATATTTCTTCTGTCTTCTTTGTCAATTAATTTTGTCACACGTAGCTCTTCTTAAACCCTGCCACATAACAAAAACCAATCCGTGCAATCAGCACAGATTGGTTCTATCACTTTTTTCTATTTATTCCAATGACTCAAATACTGCCTGTTCAAACCTGTTTGCAGAGTTATTTCCCGATCCGCCATCGATCTTTGAATTTTTCATAAATATAGCAGTAATTTTATTTTCAGGATCCACCCAGAAATGAGATCCATATGCACCACTCCAACCGAAGGAGCCTTGAGGCAGTCTGTGATCACATTTTGTAACCACTCTTACTCCAAGCCCCCAACTATCAGGTCTGTTGCCCATAAGCTCCTTATTTACCCATGGTTTACACATATTTTCAAGCATTTCCTCTGACAATATCCTTGCCTTTGGTGTTTCTCCTTTATTAAGAAGCATCAGAGTAAATCTGTAATAATCATCTATAGTAGAAACAAGTCCTGCGCCACCAAGCATATGGGTTGCAGGGAAATCTCCAAACACGCATCCTTGTATCATATCAGCATTTATATTTTTGCCATCTTTATTGTCATGCATTGAGATTATTCTTGACCACTGCTCCTTACTTGGCATGAAGGTTGTATCCTTCATACCACACGGAGCAAAGACCTCTCTTTTTAAAAATGCTTCAAAATCTTCTCCTGTTACCTTCATTGCAATCTTTACAAGAAGGTCAAATGCCGCAGTGGCACTGTATGCTTGTTTCGTAGAGGGATCATAGGCAAGACCTTTTCTTATAAAATACTTTACCCAACTATCTACTGTTTCTTTGTCTTCCTTTGACTGCTTTAAAGGAAATACTCCTCCGAATCCTGATGTGTGACTTAAAAGATGATGTATTATCATTTCATTTTCCGGCTTACCAAGGTCTTTTCCATTTTCGTCAATAATATGTATATCTTTAATTTCAGGAATGTACTCAGATACAAGGTCTGTAAGATTAATAATACCTCTGTCACAAAGAATCAGTATGGCAATTGCAGTAATCGGCTTTGTCATAGAAGCAAGACGATATATTGTCTTATCGGTTACATCCTTTGTTGATTCAGCATCTGTATAACCAAAATTTTTTCTGTATACAATCTCGCCACACTGACTGACAAGATATGACGAGCCAAACACATTTCCTTCATCAAGGTCGATTTTCGCAATACTATCAATACCCGATCTGAGTTTTTGCAAATTAAGTTTTTTCATAAAAAACATACCTTATTTTCTTGATTTAATCACTTTTGCAGGTACTCCTACAGCCACACTGTATGGCGGAATATCCTTTGTAACCACACTTCCTGCACCGATGACACATCCGTCACCGATAGTTACCCCTGCCATAATATTTACACGTGCACCTATCCATACATCATTTCCGATTGTAATAGGCTCGTCTGTGCACCCCTGCCTGTATATAGGCTTTGTGACATCGTCAAAATTGTGATTTCTTGCAATCATTATAACATTGTTTGCAATTCTCACATCATTTCCTATGGTAATAAGCCCTGAATTATCTTCAGGTGTGCCATATCCCACAATCATAGTACCGGGCTGAAATGAACAGTTATTGCCTGCAATCACATTTCCCTCGATAATTGTGTTAATGCCCACCTTACATTTGTCACCAAGGACAATTCTTCCTGTTCTGGGATGAATTCTTGACTCAGGGCTTATATATGAGTCCTTACCGATGGATACATTTTTGTATCTTAATGCAAGATGATGTCCCCATTTGTTGGCAATTTTTGAAGGGAGAGTTTCTGTAGAATAGTCTCCTATTGATTTTTTGGTAAAAAAGTTCCAGAATGACATAACATATCTCCTTAAATCTCTATCATACCCACATGGGCATTTTTACCCGGAAGAACATTGAAGAAAAGCTTATTTCCGTCATTGGTAAATACGGGATGATGACATATCCTGTGTGGGTTTCTGCCACTCCTTTGGGGGATGATATTTTTTTGTGGGATTTCAAGTGTGCGTACAGGCTTTCCTGTTGTAAGATCATATAATAAGACCTGTCCAAGACTTGTTTCAAATCCATTATTAATATATCTGGTATCATCTGTTGCAAGTAAGTTGTAATTTGTTGGACATATACTTGGGTGTCCACCGCTTGAATGATCTACAAGCTTTGTAAGATTTGTTCCGTCACTGTTTACACTTGCAATATAGAATTTATCATTTTTTGTAGGTTTGTAATAACCAACAAGGCGTTTCCCGTCAGGATGCCAGTTAAAATGTGTACCTACACTTTCGCCGCCCACATCAATTATATAATTCACATTATTTAAATTTTTGTCTGCAGAAAAAAGATAGCATAGCCGTGGCTCTCCCCTTTTCTGACAGTGGTTGCCGAAGTGAAACATAAAGTTTTCTCCGCTGCGATCCCACCTTACACAATAGCTCATAAGTGTAAGTCCCTCATCATCGCCAAATCTTGATCTCATTTCTTTGTCAAGTTTTATAAGCTTATCTCTGTCAGGATGAATACTCAATATATCATTGATTGTAAGTTTAAGCTCCGTTTTGCCTGTATTCATATCATAAACAAACAGACCGTGCTTGTCCCTCGCCTGAAACGGAACATTTGCAATATGAGGATTGTATACACCTGTACCGTAGCCTGCCGCATAAAGCATCCCCAGAAGTCCCGATACAATGGGAGTATCTGTTGGGGGTGCACCTTCCATATCCCCATCTATAACCACTTCTTTTCCGCTGTCAAGATATCTCATCACAATAAGAGGATTGTCCTCTGTTCCTGATTTGTAGAAAACTCTTTTTCCGTCACAGCTCCATGATTGCCAGAGCCCTGTATGATAAAAATCAGCTGATACGGGCTGGTCACCAAAGGTTTCGATTACCTCTCCATCCTCTGAAAAAATATATACTCTCGCAATGTTATTGTCAAGGTCCGCACCTGAAAGAACCACTCTTTTAGAACCATCAGGAGCAACAGGATCCACAGTGAAATAACTGTGTATCATCCATATGCCCTCTACCCCATATTTTTTGTACATTTAAATCAACCCTCTTTGTTTGTAAACCTCATTACCGATTTCCACTTCATAAATCCCATTAAGATAAGCACCTGCCATACCCATCATAAGACTGCCGAATGAATGTTGATCATTTGAACAAGGAGTAAGCTCGGTAATATATGCTTTTGGTGTGCCCATATCTTCTCCTTCACCGGGACAACGGCAACCGGGACATACTCTGTGTGTTGAAAAGTCTTCTGTTATACAGAAACTGCATATACCTTTTATAGCTTTTTCCAGTGCGGTTTTGTATTTTTCATCTTCAAGAAGACCGATGCTTATACCTCTGCCTATACAATAGGCAAAAAGTCCCGTGCAGGTGGATTCATCCCAGGAAAGCTCCTCAGGAATCTCCTGACGCCAAAGTCCCCTTCTTGTCTGATGGGGCAAAATTGCATCAACATGGTTTACAAAATATTCCTCTGCTTTTTTTCTGTGTTTTGAATCCACGGGAAGATAGGTCACAAGCTCTGTAAGAGCGATAAGTCCCCATCCGTTTCCTCTGCCCCAGTGATCTGTGGTTATTGCATTTTTTTGAGGTAAAAATCCCTTTGCCTGATGCAAAAGACCATTTGACTTATCCATAAAGAAATCATACATCATAAAGCACTGCTCTGCAGCAAAATCAATATACTTTTCTTCCTTTGATTTTACCCCTGCATAAAGGCAGAAGGGGGAAGTAAAGGTGATAATATCTATCCATGTTTTACCTGCCTCAGGACAGCTTGGCATACAAAGGAGACCATTTTCTTCCTTGGGAGAATTAATGGTCATTTCGGCATATTCCAAAACTTCTTTTCGGGCATCTTCCATATATCCCTTCATATACATAAATGCTTTTCCGTTGCCACCCACCTTGTATGTGCAGACATTGTACTGAGGGTGGTTTCTTTCTCCCGGATATGTGGAAAGAAACTCAACGCATTTTTTTATCAGTCTTTCATCCTTAGCCGCATCTGCAATCAAAGACAAGGCATAGTATGCCAGAATGGCGGGATAGCTTTTCATCTCCTGAGAGGTTTCATATTTTTCTATAAGTTTTTCCGCCAGTTCCAAGGTGCTTATTTTCATTTAAGAACACTCCCTGTTAAAATTTCGCCATACTTTCAAAAGAAATTTCGTGAATCTGAACATTTGGATTGGATGTAAGAACAAACATAATGATGTCACATACATCATCTGCACTCATAAGCTTTGTTCTGTCCACTTTTCTGTCTCCCCAGAAGGCTGTATCGGCACCGCCCGGGTTAACTGTTGTCACTCTGATTTTCTTTGATGCCACCTGCAAAAGAAGAGCCTTTGAAAGCATATTTACTGCTGCCTTTGCTGTGCAATAGAGAGGTGCATTTCCATTGGCATTAATAGCTGCCATTGAGCCGATATTGATGATAACTGCAGGAGATTGGGCATGATGAGCAAAGTGCTTTGATGTAAGGAAGGTTCCCTTCACATTTACATCCATCATTGTATCAAATGCTTCTACAGGAGTCTCGGGAATCTGTCCCGGGATGGATAATCCTGCAAGGTTAAGAAGTCCGTAAAACTCTCCGTTTGCCTTGTAGCTTTCTTCGATAAATGCTTCTACCTGTGCTTCATCGGTAATATCTATTACCTTAGAAAAAACTTCTGTTTTTCCATTTATTTCTTCCTTAAGCTTATTTAATAATCCCTCATCATTTGAACAAAGCGAAAGCTTTGCTCCCATATCTGCAAGTCTTTTTGTAAGGATTGAACCCATACCGCCGCTTGCTCCTGTAATAACAATATGTTTACCTTTCATATCTACCATTTTTGTATCCTCCAATATTTTTTATTTTTGAATTTAAAAGTATCCGCCGTTTTCTACAACTGTTGTAGGCTTCATACCACTTTCTACCATTTCTTTTATCTTCACTTCATTATCTCTTATTTCTTCTGCACGAAGCAGTACATCATAGGCTATTTCTCTTGGAATACAGATACATCCGTCAATATCCCCCAGAATAACATCACCGGGGTATACAAGCACATTACCCATCATAACTGGCATCTGATATCCTATTATACGAAATCTTCCAAGCATACCGTTTGATGTTCTGTATTTACAGAAGAGAGGAAATCCAAGCTCAAGTACTCTGTCTGTATCTCTCACTCCTCCGTCTACAACTGCACCACGACATCCCTGACGAATACTTGCCATAGTCATTATCTCGCCCCATTGAGCAGATTCATTATCCTCGCTTGTGTCCCACACGCATACACTGTCCTCAGGAATTGACTCAAGCATTTTTGCCCTGTCGATCATTTCTTCATTCAGTGTAAGGTTTTTTGACCCTTTGATAGTAAATGCACATCCAGCCATTTTCATACTTTCTCTTAATGGCATAAGATTGTTTGGGAATGTCTGAAATGTAAGCTCCATTTCTCTTAACACATCATTTACCATAGGAGTAGATACCTTCATATATCTGTCTATAAGTTCCTTTTCCTTGATTGGAAAGGGGTCATTTTTTATCTTCGCTCTTTCCTCTTTTAGACTGTCATAATTTAGTCCTGCCATTTAATTTTCCTCCTGAATATATTTCCTAACAGCTTCTCTGGTTTCAAGCACAAAGGCTTCGTTGGGAGAGTCTATAATAATATCAATACTTTCGAAAGCTTCACAAATCTTTTTGAAAAGATACTCAAAGTCAATATCACCTTTCCCGGGGATTGTCACCTTTTTTGATCCATCTCTGAAGGTCACATCCTTGATATGCATAAACTTGATTTTGTCTTTGAAATAATCAAAATATGTATCAAAAATTTCTCTTTGATTTTCTATATTTGATTTATCCATAAGACCTGCCGGATCAAAAAGACATCCTATATTGGGACAATCAACCTCCGAAAGAAGCCTTCTTAGCACATCCACATTCCATATTGAATGGGGATATGCCATTTCAATACATACTGTAACACCTTTCCTTTGGGCATATTCAGAGATTATCTTAAGATTACTTTTTACCCTTTGGTAGTTTTCTTCACTGTGGGTTTCTTCTAAGGTGTCTCTTTTGCCTGTTTCTGTACAGATATATTTTATACCAAGTTCGGCTGTAAGTTCAATATATTTTAAAAACTTTTCCGTGGCTTCCCCTGATTCATCGCACAGATTCACATAACATCCTATTGCAACGATATTTAGTCCCTTAAGCTTTTCTATTATATATTCTGCAGTTTCTTTCACATCAAAGGAAAGATCCTGACAAATCTCTTTTGATATTTTCGGTGGTGACAGTTGAATATATGTAAATCCGTTTCTGATTAGATTCGCCTTTGCCTCATCCAATGTATCTCCCAGGAAGGCATGACTTTGTGTACCAAGATTAATCCTTGTTTTCATAGTTATTTACCAAGATATCCGCCATCAACAGGGATCACTGCACCTGACATATAGTCAGAAGCTCTTGATGCCAAAAATATAGCAAGGCCCTTCATATCATCGGGAGTACCCCATCTGCCAAGAGGAATTCTTGCTGTGATATCAGCATTTCTCTTTTCATCATTGATAAGATTGGTGTTCATTTCTGTTGCCATATATCCGGGGGCAATAGCATTTACATTTATTCCCTTTGATGCCCATTCATTTGAAAGCGCCTTTGTAAGCTGTGCCACGCCACCCTTTGCAGCGGCATATGCAGGAACTGTAAATCCACCGAAGAAGCTTAGCATCGAAGCAAGATTGATGATTTTTCCATAGCCTTTTTTTATCATTTCTCTTCCTGCAAGCTGACAAAGAGTAAATACTGATGTAAGGTTTACATTAAGAACTGCCTGCCAGTCCTCCATAGGGAATTCTTCGCATTTATGTCTTCTCTGAATACCTGCATTGTTTACAAGTATATCAAGATTTCCGTCAAACACTTCAAGAGCTTTATTAAAGCCTTCTTCTATACTTTCTGTTTTTGAAAGATCGCACTTGATACCTGTCACATCAAAGCCTTTAGCCCTCATTTCATCTGCAGCAGTATATACACTGTCACCTGATGCAAAGATTATAACCTTCGCGCCTGCTTCACAAAGTCCCTCTGCAATACCTCTGCCCAAGCCTCTGTTGCCACCTGTAACAATGGCAGTTTTTCCTGTAAGATCAAACAAGTTCATTACAATACACTCCTTTCTCAATGTATCAGAATTTGTACATTACTTTTATAGCACCTGTCCCCTTTGTGAAAAGAAGATCAAAGCCTTCCTGTGCCTTGTCACATGGAAGCACGTGTGTAATAACCTTTTCAAATAATGGTTCTTTGGATGCTATCTGTGCTGCTACCACGAAATCTGACTGTCTGTATACTCTTACAAACTCTATGGAAAGCTCCTTTGCCATACCCTTGAACAATGGCAACTGAGGAGGCTTTTTGTAAGAAGCAACAATTACAATCTGTCCCTTTACCTTAACTGTATCAAGTAATATATCTGCAACAGGCTGAACACCTGCACAGTCATATACATGGTCAAAGCCATCTCCGTTGGTCTTTTCCTTTACAACCTCCATAATGTCAGTCTTCATGGTATTTACCACTTCAAAGCCCATATCTTCTGCAATTTTTATTCTGGCTTCATCTGTTTCCACCAATACAATATCTCTTGCACCAAAGAGTCTTAATGTAAGTGCAAGACAAAGACCGATAGTACCGCAACCGAATACAAGTGCATTGTTTCCCGGTACAAATTTTCTTTCTCGCAAGGTATGCACACAAACTGCTATAGGCTCTAAAAGTGCCGCCAGAGCATCAGACATATCATCGGGAACAGGGATAATCTGATCCCCGGGGATGGTCACATACTCTGCCATACCACCATCTGCATCAATACCATAAAGACCGAGAGTATTGCAAACGTGCTTATTACCCTCTTTACATGGTGTGCAGTTGCCACAGGAAATAAGCGGATACGCTGTGACCCTTGTGCCTTTTTTTAAGCCACACACATCATTCTCAAGTACCCCTGAAAATTCGTGACCGATTACCAAAGGTGCTTTTGCTCTTGGATGTGTACCCATATAAATGTTTAAATCTGTACCGCATATGCCTGCATGTGATACTTTGATCAGTCCCCAGCCTTCTTTTACCTGAGGCATTGGAATATCACGGACTTCAATTTTTTGTGCATCTAAATACTGAATTGCTTTCATAACTGTATCTCCTTTCAGATTATAAATTATTTACAGGATAATGAACCTTCTCGCCGTTCATAAATCTTACTGCTTCTTCTGCTACTTTTCTTTTAAGCTCAACTGCTGATTCTTCTGAGTACCAGGCTGCGTGAGGGGAAATTGTAAAATTGTCAAACTTAAGAAGCGGATTATCCTTTGTGAGAGGTTCTTTTTCTACCACATCAAGACCTGCACCGGCAATAAGCTTGTTTTCCAATGCAAAAAGGAGTGCATCTTCATCAATGATGCCACCTCGTGATACATTGATTATGTAGGCAGTATCCTTCATCTTTTCGAACTCTTTTTTTGAAAACGCGTGATATGTGGTATCATCCTTAGGTGAATGAATAGATATAATATCAGATTTTTTAAGAAACTCATCAAATGACACAAATTCTACAAAATCAGGAAAGGATCTTTCGGGATTGTTATGATTTATATCATAGGCGATTACCTTGCATCCGAGAGCTCTTACCCGCTTTGCAAATTCTGTCCCGATTCTTCCCACACCAAACACACCAACTGTTGTATCGGACAATCTCTTCACGGGAATATTGTACTGATAATCCCATATTCCTTCACGTATGAGCTTATTTGAGATATTAAGCTTTCTCACAAGCATCATCATATGGCTCAAAGCCTGGTCTGCCACTTCTCTTGTGCCATAATCAGGTACATTACAAATCTGCACCCCATACTTTGTGGCGTCATCCACAGCTACATTATCAACGCCTACTCCGTATCTTACAATACATTTGACTTCGGGAAGAGCAGAGAAAATCTTTTCATCCATCTTCACGTACTGATTAAGAAGTACAGTCGCACCTTTACACTTTTCAATTACTTCGTCCTGAGTCTGACATTTGAGCCACTTGTATTCATAGCCTGCTTTGTCAAGGACTTTCATTTCAGGTTCTATATCCTTGTGGTCAAGATCACATATAATTATTTTTTCCATTGTCTGATCCTCTTTTGATTATTTTATTACTATAATCATACATCTTAAATATCTAAAAAAATATTTATATCTTGCCACTTATTATAAAAATATTGCTTTTTTTATTTTTGTATACTATAATATAAGCGGTGATGATTATGAAAGAAGTATTGGATTTTAGTTTTAATGAAAAAGGAAGAGATAATTTTATCCATCAGAAGCACTATCACAACACCTGTTATGAGGTAATACATATAATCCACGGTGAGGGTAGTGTTGTGCTGAAGGACAAAATATATCCTATGAAAAACAATTGCATATACTTTATAAACGGCATGGATATCCACTACACCGCGCCAAACAATCCTGCACAATATGTAAGAAGCAAAATTCTTATAAACTCAGATTTTGTAGAAAATGTGGCAGAAAGTACCGATTGTCACGATCTTATAAAAAAGATATTCATTCAGGATGGAGGTATCTGCATAGAGCTGAATGAAAAAGAAAACGAAATTGTGGATAAAGAATTTAAAAAGATGAGCGAAACTCTGAAGAGTGGTTCGTACAAAAAACTGAATATCGCGATTTCACTTTTTAATATTTTTCAATATGCCAGAAACCACAATGAAGAATATGTGAAACCAAAGTCAGACAAAATTTCCGAAGTCCTTGAATATATAAACAAAAATATAGAGAAAAAAATCTCTCTTGATGACATATGCAAAAATGTCCATATAAGTAAGTATTATCTGTGTCATACCTTCAAAAAAAACACACAGATATCAATATACGACTATATACTGTCCAGAAGAATAAGTATGGCGAAAAAAAGGCTTATATACACCGATATGACAATATCCGAAATTGCTCTTTGTTGCGGTTTTTCAAGCTTTGCATATTTCAGCAAAGCATTTAAAGAAGCAGAAAGCCTTACACCTAAGCAGTATCGCAAAAACTATTCTAAACATGAATAAAAAACTACACCGAAAGGGATGATCTCTTTCGGTGTAGTTTTTTATTTATAGGATTTTTACTGAAATAATTTAATGCTTCAAATACATTATTCAATCACAATTTCAAGCACGTTTTCATAATTTTTGTGGAATGATGCCATAACATTCTTTTCTTTTCCATCAGCGGTTACCTTTACATCATAGTCACCGTAGAAGCCTCTGATGGTTGCTTTTCCGTCTTTGTCGGTCTTGGCTACGGCATCTCTTGTCCACCACTTATTGTATACAAGGTCTTCGTATACACGACCTGCATCATTGATAGTCCAGTCATAGTTATACATTGGTGAAAACTCTGCATAAAGTGATCCCTGCCAGAATCCCCACATAAGGAATCCGTCCATATTTTCTTCTGCAAATATTGCAATCATGGCATCTCTTACAAAGTTTGCCTGAAATGCAGGATCAAATACTGAACATGAGAATTCAGTTGCTTTAAGTCGTTTTCCTGTCTTTTCTACAATCTTATCATAAAATTCCACCATTTCCACAGGTGTCTTAAAGAACAAGTCATAGTGGGACTGGATACCGATACCGTCATAGTCAACATTTTCTTTTTCGAACACATCAAGCATATCCCAGAATTCAGGCTGCCAGATACATGTTGATTCATTGTAATAAAGCTCAGCTTCAGGATTTGCCGCCTTTCTTGCTTCGTCAAACCAGAATTTGAGAAGGTCATTTCCGTGAACTTTTCTGAATGCATCATAGCTCATTGTTTCGTTTACAACATCCCAGTCTGTTACTACATCATAGAAGTTTTCGTCTTTTGCCATTGTATGAATAAGGTTTTTAGACCTTTCCATAATAACCTCTTTGTTTGAAATAATCGGCTCTGCAAACATATCCTCAGGTGTAATCCAACCTGATTTGTTGCCTCCCTGAGGCTTTTCCCAGATCATAGCATGTCCTCTTACATATTTGATACCATGCTTAATGGCACTCTTGACCTGATTCTGTGCTCTTGATGGCTTTTCCTCATAAGGGTGCCATTTCATATTATGCTCCAGTACAACAGAATTGAATTCTCTGTTCATTGCTTTCTGATAATCTTCGTTTGAATTAACATTTCCGTTGATAGCTGTACCAAACTGGAACTCATGCTCAAACATATCAAGCTCTACATCTGCATCAGGAACTACCTTTCCGTTTTTGTCCTTAACTACAACTGTGAAGTCACCTTTTCTTATTTTTTCAATTCTATCAAAGGCTTCATCTCTCCACTTTGCACCAGGTTTAAGCTCAGGGAAGTTGTTGGATGTGGATGGAAGTGTTGCCCTGTCATATTCAGGACCAAAGTTGATAATTTCAAATCCGCCGATTTCTACTGTCTGCTCATAGTATCCTGCTCTGATACCGATAGCTGTAGCATCCACCTGTGGCTTAAATGGGAAGTAAACCATCTCCCAGTCTTTGCCTGCGTAGCACACATCAAATACAGCTTTTCTGTATTTGCCTGTCTTAAGCTCTTCTACCTGTACAAGGACCTTTGCTGTACCTGTTTCATCACCGCCATCAATACATCTCATACGAAATGCAAGAAGAAGCACATCTTCCTTCTTGACACCCTCACCCGGTGTTCTTTCGGGAGTGGCTGTTGACTTTACAATGAAGTCAGCAGGATTATCAAGCTTTGATTTACTTTTAATTCTTACAGCTCTGTCAAATGACTGTCCTTCAACATTAACTACTTCATAGGAACCATGACCTGCACCTTTTACGGTAAATTCCTGAAGGAACTCATCATTGTCACAAACCACTTCGCCCTTTGGCTTAAGTTCATTATATACCTTTTCCTGTTCTTGGATAGAAGGCTTTTCGAAATGAAGAATATCCCTCATATCGCTTGACTTTGTAAATTCTGTAGGAACATTTCTGTGAACATCTGATACAAGTGATTTCATACCGGGGCGAACAAAATCATAATCACCTTCGTTGATAATAACAGTTCTTGTATCATTGTCCCAGTCTACTTTACATCCCAATGTTTCTGCAATAAATCTTACAGGAACCATTGTTCTGTCATTAACAATCTGTGCGGGACAATCAAGTACAATATTCTTTCCGTTAACTACCGCATTTGCATCTCCGATTTTAAGAGTAATTGTAGAACCCTTTGCCTTTGCAGATACTGTCTTTTCGGCGTCATCCCAGTTAATCACTGCACGGAATGCTTCAAAGATACCGCGCATAGGCACCAATGTTCTGGAATTGACAATAATCGGCATAGAATCAAATACCTTTTCCTCACCGTCAATGACAATTCTGATACTGTCGTCTGCAAATACTGTAAATGAAAAAGATGATATAATCATAATCATTGTCAGAAGCAAACATATTGATTTTTTCATAATAATCCTCCTTAAATGTGTTTGTTACAATAAATATATTATATTTTATAGTAAAAAAATATAGAAATATTGCTATTAATTATAAATATCTTGCTCAATTATGTATAAAAATCACCTGTGTATCAGCATTATGTTTTTGACTATGAGATAAAAAACCGACTCCCGATTGATAGATTCAGTCTACCTTCCGGGGGTCGGTTTAAAAGCAATTTACTTTATGTCTGTAGGATTACTGGTTTTCTGTGATATCAGTCTGAACTATAGGTGTAACTACTTCGATGTTCTGATATTCCTTCATACCTGTACCTGCAGGAATAAGCTTACCGATGATAACATTTTCCTTAAGACCGATAAGTGGATCCTTCTTACCCTTGATAGCTGCTTCTGTGAGAACTCTTGTTGTTTCCTGGAAGGAAGCTGCTGACAGGAATGAATCTGTAGCAAGAGCTGTCTTTGTAATACCAAGAAGGATAGGTGTACACTGTGGCAATTCGCCGCCCTTATCCTGAATTTCTTTGCATACATCAACATACTCTGACTTATCCACCATAGATCCGATGATAAAGTTACTGTCGCCAGGCTCTTCTACTCTGAGCTTTCTCATCATCTGTCTTACGATGATTTCGATATGCTTATCGTTGATATCGATACCCTGTAGACGGTAAACTCTCTGTACTTCCTGGATAAGATACTGCTGAACTGCATCAGGTCCTTTGATTCTTAATAAATCATGTGGATAGATGGAGCCTTCAGTAAGCTCATCACCGGCAGAAAGTGTAACACCGTTTGAAATCTTGATTCTTGAGCCATATGGGATGAGATATGTCATTGTCTCGCCGGTTTCCTGGTTTGTAACAACGATTTCTCTCTTTGTCTTTGTTTCAACAATCTCTGCAACACCATCAATATCGGTAATAATTGCAAGACCCTTTGGTCTTCTTGCTTCGAAAAGTTCTTCAACTCTTGGAAGACCCTGTGTGATGTCATCGCCGGCAATACCACCTGAGTGGAATGTTCTCATTGTAAGCTGTGTACCCGGTTCACCGATGGACTGAGCAGCAATAATACCAACTGCTTCACCCACATTAACAAGTGTACCTGATGAAAGGTTTGAACCATAACACTTAGCACAAACACCGATTTTGGAATCACAAGTAAGAATAGATCTGATCTTAGCTTCTTTGATGCCTGCTTTAACAACCATATTTGCTTCAGCTTCACCCATAAGCTGATCCTTCTTAACGATAACTTCACCTGTTTCAGGATGAATGATATCTTCAAATGATGTTCTTCCTACAAGTCTGTCCTTGAATCCTTCGATCACTTCGTTGCCATCCTTGATATCCTTAACAACAAGATAGTTGTTTGTGCAACAGTCATCTTCTCTGATGATAAGATCCTGTGATACGTCAACAAGTCTTCTTGTAAGGTAACCTGAGTCGGCAGTTCTCAAGGCTGTATCGGTAAGACCTTTACGAGCACCGTGAGATGAAATAAAGTATTCCTGAACGTTAAGACCTTCACGGAAGTTAGCCTTGATAGGCACTTCCACAGTCTTACCCTGTGTATCCGCCATAAGTCCACGCATACCTGCAAGCTGTCTGATCTGGTCGATACTACCACGGGCACCTGATGTAGCCATCATGTTGATTGGGTTAAATTCATCAAGGTTTGCCTTAAGTGCATCTGTAACATCATCAGTAGCCTTAGCCCACACTTTGACAACTGCTGTGTATCTTTCTTCTTCGGAGAGAAGACCTCTTCTGTAGAGAGCAGCGATCTTGTCAATTTCTTTCTGTGCGTCATTAAGAATCTGTGGTTTTGCTTCAGGGATTTCCATATCGGATACACTGATTGTAAGAGCACCCTTTGTAGAATACTTAAATCCCATAGCTTTGATATAGTCAAGAACTGTAGCAGTTTCGGTAGCACCATGGAACTTGATACAGTTGTCGATGATTTTTCCGAGACCTTTTTTGTCTGCAACAAATGAGATTTCAAGGTCAAATTCGTTACCCGGGATACTACGATCCACAAATCCAAGATCCTGAGGAATCTTTTCGTTGAAGATCATTCTTCCCACTGTGGTTTCAACTAAGCCTTCCTTCATTTCGCCGTTGATCTCTTTTTTGATAAGAACCTTGATTGGCGCATGAAGACCTACAGCACCTGCATTGTATGCCTGGATAGCTTCGTTGTAATCAACAAAGGCTTTGCCTTCACCCACTTCGCCTGTGAAGCATCCTTCGTCGGTAAACTGAGCCGGTTTCTTGCCCTGAGCTTCAAGCTCTTCATTGATAAACTTAAGTCCCTTGTGACCATTCTCGCCTGTTATATAAGTTACCTTATCGCCCACGTTGAATCCTGTGTCACCGGGATCTGTGATTTTAACTTTTTTAGCCTTTACAATTGTAAGATAGTAACTACCGAGAACCATATCCTGTGTAGGAACAGTTACAGGCTTACCATCCTGAGGCTTTAAGAGGTTATTTGCAGAGAGCATAAGGAATCTTGCTTCTGCCTGTGCTTCAGGTGAAAGTGGTACGTGAATAGCCATCTGGTCACCGTCGAAGTCGGCGTTAAACGCACTACATACCAACGGATGAAGCTTCAGCGCTCTACCTTCTACAAGGATAGGCTCAAATGCCTGAATACCAAGTCTGTGAAGTGTAGGAGCACGGTTTAAGAGTACCGGATGATCTTTGATAACTTCTTCCAGCATATCCCATACTTCAGGACGAACTCTTTCTACCATTCTCTTAGCACTCTTGATGTTGTGACAGAATCCGTCGCCAACAAGCTTTTTCATTACAAATGGTTTGAAAAGCTCAAGAGCCATTTCCTTTGGCAAACCACACTGATAGATCTTAAGCTCAGGTCCTACAACGATAACGGAACGACCTGAATAGTCAACACGCTTACCGAGAAGGTTCTGTCTGAATCTACCCTGCTTACCCTTGAGGAGATCGGAGAGAGACTTTAGCGGTCTGTTTCCCGGTCCTGTAACAGGTCTGCCACGTCTGCCGTTGTCAATAAGAGCATCTACTGCTTCCTGAAGCATTCTCTTTTCGTTTCTAACGATGATATCAGGAGCTTCAAGCTCTAAAAGACGTTTGAGACGGTTGTTTCTGTTGATAACACGTCTGTAAAGGTCATTAAGGTCACTTGTAGCAAATCTTCCGCCATCAAGCTGAACCATAGGACGAAGATCCGGAGGAATAACCGGAACAACATCCATTATCATCCATTCAGGTTTGTTTTTGGAGATTCTGAATGCCTCAACAACTTCAAGTCTTTTTGCAATTTTGAGTTTTTTCTGTCCCTGAGATTCATTGAGCTCCTGCTTAAGCTCTGCAGAGAGCTTTTCAAGGTCGATTTTCTGCAAAAGCTTTTTGATAGCTTCTGCACCCATACCTGCATCAAATCTGTTTTCACCGTATTTTTCTACAGTATCTCTGTATTCCTTTTCGGTAAGAACCTGTTTTTCCATAAGGTTTGTCTTACCCGGATCTACAACAACATATGCTGCAAAGTAGAGGATTCTTTCCAATGATCTTGGAGACATATCAAGGATAAGACCCATTCTTGAAGGGATACCCTTAAAATACCAGATATGAGATACAGGAGCTGCAAGCTCGATGTGACCCATTCTTTCTCTTCTTACCTTTGCACGGGTAACTTCAACACCACAACGGTCACAGACAATACCTTTGTATCTGATTCTCTTATACTTTCCGCAGAAACACTCCCAGTCCTTCTGTGGTCCGAATATCTTTTCGCAGAAGAGACCGTCTCTTTCAGGCTTAAGTGTTCTGTAGTTGATGGTCTCAGGCTTTCTTACTTCGCCTCTTGACCATTCTCTGATTTTTTCCGGAGAAGCCAATCCGATTCTTATTGATTCATATTCATTCATTACCGGTCACTCCCCTTTCTAAAACATATCGCCATCGTCAAATTCGTCTTCGCTTAATGCATCATCAAGGCTTGACAATTCGTCGATATCCAATAAATCCAAATCTTCACTTACTTCTTTTGCAAAACCTGATTCTGAAAGCTCATTAAAGAGACTGTCAGTGATATCGTCCATTTCTTCTTCAGAAACATCTTCGAAATCTTCAGCTTCTTCTGTTTCAGCCATTTCAGGTTCTTCAACAGGCTCAGCTTCCAATGCATCGATAATATCATCATCATCGGTGATATTGATTCTGAGTGTTGATGTATCATCATCCTCGTCGATTTCCTTAAGCTCGATTTCATTATCAAATCCGTCAAGAACCTTAACATCAAGTGCCAAGCTCTGGAGTTCTTTGATAAGAACCTTAAATGATTCAGGCACACCCGGCTTAGGAACGTTTTCGCCTTTTACGATTGCTTCATAGGTCTTCACTCTACCTGCAACATCGTCAGATTTTACAGTGAGGATTTCCTGAAGTGTATAAGCTGAACCGTAAGCTTCAAGTGCCCAAACTTCCATTTCACCAAATCTCTGTCCACCAAACTGTGCTTTACCACCGAGAGGCTGCTGAGTTACAAGTGAGTATGGACCTGTGCTTCTTGCATGAATCTTATCATCAACAAGGTGATGGAGTTTGAGATAATGCATATAACCGACTGTAACCGGACTGTCAAATGGTTCACCGGTTCTTCCGTCATAAAGGATGGTCTTACCATCTTCGCTCTTGCCTGCAAGACGAAGTGTTTCCTGAATGTCTTCTTCAGTTGCACCGTCAAATACAGGTGTAGCTATCTTCCAGCCAAGTGCTTTTGCTGCATAACCAAGATGCACTTCAAGTACCTGACCAATATTCATACGTGAAGGTACGCCCAGAGGGTTAAGAACGATCTGAAGCGGTGTACCATCAGGAAGGAATGGCATGTCTTCTTCAGGAAGGATTCTTGATACGACACCCTTGTTACCATGACGACCCGCCATCTTATCACCAACAGAGATCTTTCTCTTCTGTGCGATATAACATCTTACAAGCTGATTTACTCCCGGAGGAAGTTCATCGCCATTTTCTCTTGTGAATACTTTTACATCAACAATGATACCATTTTCGCCATGTGGAACTCTCAAGGAAGTATCTCTTACTTCTCTTGCCTTCTCACCGAAGATGGCACGGAGGAGTCTTTCTTCTGCGCTAAGCTCTGTTTCACCCTTTGGTGTAACCTTACCCACAAGGATATCCCCTGCTCTTACCTCAGCACCGATTCTTACAATACCTCTTTCGTCAAGATCCTTAAGTGCATCTTCACCCACATTTGGAATGTCTCTGGTGATTTCTTCTGCACCAAGCTTTGTATCTCTTGCTTCTGATTCGTATTCTTCAATATGAACAGATGTGAATATATCTTCTTTTACAAGTCTTTCATTAATGAGAACAGCATCCTCGTAGTTGTAACCTTCCCATGTCATAAAGCCAATGAGAATGTTTCTACCAAGAGCAATTTCACCATTTGAGGTGGAAGGACCATCTGCGATGATGTCACCCTTTGACACCTTTTCGCCTACTTCAACAATAGGCTTCTGGTTGATACATGTTCCCTGGTTTGAACGAAGGAACTTAATGAGCTTGTAGGTCTTTAAGTCACCATTTTTGGACTTGATAACAATTCTGTCTGCATCAACTGAATGAACAACACCGTCTTCTGTTGCAAGTACACAAACACCTGAGTCCTTGGCTGCCTTGTATTCCATACCTGTACCAACGATTGGTGATTCAGGGTTTAAGAGAGGCACTGCCTGACGCTGCATGTTTGATCCCATAAGTGCACGAACGGCGTCATCGTTTTCCAGGAATGGAATCATAGCTGTAGCTACTGAAACAAGCTGTTTCGGTGATACGTCCATGAAGTCTACCTGTGACTTGTCGATTTCGATAAATTCGTCTCTGTCACGAACGATGATCTTGTCATTTACAAACTTATTGTCTTTTGTCAAAGGCTCGTTGGCCTGAGCAATCTTGTATGTGTCTTCAACATCGGCTGTCATATAAACGATTTCGTCTGTTACAACACCTGTTTCCTTGTCCACTCTTCTGTAAGCAGCTTCAATGAAACCATATTCATTGATTCTTGCATATGTGGAAAGGGAGTTGATAAGACCGATGTTCGGACCTTCAGGAGTTTCGATAGGACACATTCTGCCATAATGTGAATAGTGAACGTCTCGAACTTCGAAGCCGGCTCTTTCTCTGGAAAGACCGCCAGGTCCCAATGCAGAAAGTCTTCTCTTATGTGTAAGCTCTGCAAGAGGGTTGTTCTGATCCATAAACTGTGAAAGCTGTGATGAACCAAAGAACTCCTTGATAGCAGAAACAACAGGACGTGAGTTGATGAGCACCTGAGGTGTCACACCATCAATATCCTGGATTGTCATTCTTTCTTTTACAACTCTTTCAAGTCTTGCAAGACCGATTCTGAACTGGTTCTGCAAAAGCTCACCAACGGCTCTGATTCTACGGTTTCCAAGATGGTCGATATCATCTGTGGTACCCATACCGTAGGAAAGGTTGTTATGATAGTTGATGGAAGCAAGGATATCATCGATGATGATATGCTTAGGAATAAGGTCATCAATTCTCTTAAGGATTTCTGCCTTGATTTCTTCTTCCGATTCAAACTGTGTAAGAATTTCGTTTAATACGCCATATCTTACCTTTTCTTTTATCTTAAGATCTGATACATCAAATGGTACATGGTCACTAAGGTTAACCATACCGTTTGAAAATACCTTGATCTCTTTGTCTTCATACTGAAGAAATACTACATTGATACCTGCTTTTTCGATATTCATAGCAGTTTCTGAAGAAATCATTTCGCCCTTCTTCACAAACACTTCGCCTGTTTCAGCGTCTACGATATCTCTTGCAGCGATGCAGTTTTTGATTCTTGCACCGATGGCAAGTTTCAAGTTGAATTTGTATCTGCCAACTTTTGAAATGTCATATCTCTTTGCATCATAAAACATTGAATTGAGAAGAGATGTAGCACTTTCTACTGTAGGAGGTTCGCCCGGACGAAGTCTTTTGTATACTTCAATCAAAGCTTCTTCCTGACTCTGTGTGCTGTCCTTTTCAAGAGTAGCGATAAGCTTTTCGTCTTCGCCAAAAAGCTCAAGAATCTGTGCATTTGTACCGATGCCCAGCGCTCTTATAAGTACAGTAACAGGAATTTTTCTTGTTCTGTCTACTCTTACACTGAATACATCGTTTGAGTCATTTTCGTATTCAAGCCATGCACCACGGTTTGGTATTACCTGTGCGCTGTAAAGCTTCTTACCAAGCTTATCAAACTGCATTGAGTAGTATATACCCGGGCTTCTTACAACCTGGCTGACAATAACTCTCTCTGCACCGTTGATGATAAAAGTACCCTGATCTGTCATAAGCGGGAATTCGCCCATGAAAATTTCCTGTTCTTTTACTTCACCGGTTTCTTTGTTGATAAGTTTAACCTTCATTTTTAAAGGTTTTGAATATGTGGCATCCCTTTCTTTACACTCTGCAATAGTGTATTTAGGGTTGTCCTCTAAATAATAGTCTGTGAATTCAAGTGAAAGTGTTCCTGAAAAGTCTGTGATAGGACTTACATCATGAAGTACCTCTCTCAAGCCTTCTTTTAAGAACCAGTCATATGAATCCTTCTGCACTTCGATAAGGTTTGGCATTTCGGATACGTCACCGATTTTTGAATAGCTCATACGCTCATTCTTGCCGTACATAACCGGATGCAAAGTGCTGCTGCCTAATTTGACAGGTTTAAGCATAAAACAATTCACCTCATTTTTTTATTGTCGGAAGTCAAACAAATACGATTGCGAGATGGATAATCCAACTAAATATCCTCTCCGTATTCCCCAGGATGAAATATTGCTTCAAAGAATAATCCGCAACATCAAACTAATAAGTGATAACTGTTTCGACTATCTTATCGGGAAGCCCAAAAACCCCAGATATTGTGCCCAAAATCACGCATAAATACCAAAAAAGGGCATAGCTATCCCAGATAAGAGTTCAATTTTAAACTATAACATAAATTTTTCAAGATGTCAACAATTTTTATGATATTTTATGTCCTTTGTATTGACATAAAAAGCAATTTATGATACAATACATTTTGTAATCGATTACAAAGGAGGTGCTACTTTGATAAAAGTAACTATTTTTAACGAATACAAACACGAACAGAATAATGAAAAAGCAATAGCGGTATATCCTGACGGTATCCACAATGTTCTTAAGGGGTTTCTGGAGTGTGATGAAATATCTGTAAGATGTGTAACACTCTTTGACAAAGAACTAAATATAAAGGAAGATATCGGCTTATCTGATGAAGTACTATCAAATACAGATGTACTTATCTGGTGGGGACATGTGGCTCACACTAAGGTGCCTGATGATGTTGTGGAGAGATGCCACAAGCATATAATGGACGGAATGGGTGCAATATTCCTCCACTCTGCTCATCACTCAAAGCTATTTAAAAAGCTTATGGGTACAACCTGCAACTTAAAATGGAGATTCCCAAGCAAGGAAAGGCTGTGGAACATAAATCCAGCACATCCCATAATGCAGAATGTGCCCGAATACTTCGATATCGGTCTGGAAGAAATGTATGGAGAAAGATTTGACATACCAACTCCCGATGAGCTTCTTATGATAGGGGCGTTTGACGGATATGAAGTGTTCAGAGCTGCCTGCACCTTCCAGAGAGGATACGGAAAAGTGTTTTATTTCCAACCGGGTCACGAAACAAATCCTACCTTCTATATACCTGAAGTTCAGACTATCATCAAAAATGCCGTATACTGGGCAAAGCCATTATACAGACAGTCCTTTGGTGCACCGAAATATGAAAAGGTGGAACTCTGATTTTACATACAAAAAGGGAATCGTTGATGCGATTCCCTTGTTTTTTATCTTGTTTTAACTTTAAAATTTACAGCTATTATTCCTGCACACACAAGCAACAGACTTATTATGTATCTGAGATTAAATATGTTTTCTCCGAGCAATAATCCCGAAAAAATTGCTCCCGACACAGGGATAAGGAAGTTAAATATACTTAAGTCCCCTATATTGTATTTCTTAAGAAGTGTACTCCAGAGAGTTGTAGCAAAAGAGGATACAAATATCAGATACATAAGTGCTATACATCCCAAAAATGTAACCTCTATCCCTCCCTCGTAGCCAAAAAGACCTACCAATATAAGAAGGAATCCACCTATAAGGAAATTGTAGGCGGTGGCAACAAAGCTTGATATATCCTTTGACACTTTTTTGTGTATCATAGAACCAAACACAAACATAAAGGATGAAACAAACACAAAGCCTTCACCTGAAATTGTAAACCCTTTGCCACTTAATCCCGAAATACAAACTATAAATACTCCTGTAAACCCTATTATACTTCCCATGGCTTTTTTCACTGTAATTTTGTCATCTTTGTATGCAAAGTGGGCAAGTATTATGGAAATAAACACCGAAGATGATGTGAGAAGTGTACTTACAGTGCCCGGCACATTTGATACACCGATGTAGAAAAACAGGTACTGCAGAAATATGTACACCAACCCCAGAAGAACTACATCTGTGGCATTTTGTTTCTTAAAAGAAGGAAGCTTCTTTTGGCTGAATGATGTAAAAATAAATACTACCACTCCTGCCGAAAAAAACCTTATCCCCGCATATAATATGGAAGAAAATATATCTCCATCCATATTAAAAAGCTCATATCCCAGCTTGATCGCAGGTATAGCACTTCCAAAAAGTATATTGCACAATGCTGCAAGAAGCATTGCTGATACAGGTAATTTTTTCATATTATTATTCCTTCCGAGCCTTTGAACCTTGTAGATTATATCACAAAAATATATAAATCAATTAATATTAATAAAAAATGATTGATTTTTGATTGTTTTCGTGCTACAATCAACCCATAGATTAAATAAAGCCTATTTTTATCCCTATTATCAATCATATTATGATTGTATGTTGAGCGTTTGTTGATTGGATGTGAAAATTATGCCATTTTATGAAAGAGAAGAAAAACTATTAGAGCTTTTGTCAGCAGAACGTCTTACTACTGTAGATGAAATCTGCGAAAAGCTCTATATAAGCAAACCAACAGTAAGGCGTGACCTTGATAAGCTGGCAAAAAAAGGTCTTATAAAAAGAACTCACGGCGGAGCTTACCTTACAAAAAACCATAACGCCAAAGAAGAGCCTTTCAGAATAAGAGAGCAGGCATCCAATGATGCGTGTTCTGTAATTGCAAAAAAAGCCGCAGAACATATCCAGGATGGCTTCGTCATTATGCTTGACGGCTCGGAATGTGCCTTCTCTATGATTCCATATCTTGCAGACTTCAAAGACTTACTTATAATTACAAACAGTGCAAAAATATCATTTATTCTGGGACAGATGGGAATAGAAAACATTTCATCAGGCGGAAGAATGAATGTGGAAACATTGACCTTTTATGGTGAACCTGCCATAAACTGCATAAATAAATACAACGGGGATATTTGCTTCTTATCGCCCAAAGGCATATCTCCCGAAGGATACCTTACCGACAGCTCCGACGAAGAAAATGCCATACGATATGCTATGATCAAAAATTCACGAAAAAAAGTCGTTCTATGTCAGTCAAGCAAATTTGACCAGACATATATAAATAATCTGTGTCACATATCAGAAGCAGATGAAATAATAAGCGAGTATAAGATACCGCACAAATTCGCAACGCTCAAAAATATGTAATATATCAGGGTTTCATTCCTCGTCTGAACTCAAGTGGAGTCAAGCCGTTTGCCCTCTTAAAGCTTCTGCAAAAATTGGTTTCGTCACTGAAGCCACACGCAAACACAATATCCTTTATAGCTTTTGAGGTAGTGACAAGAAGTCTCTTAGCCTCGTTCATACGGCAGTTATTAAGATACTTTATCACAGAGACTCCTGTGTATTCCTTGAATTTGTGGGACATATATGAAGGAGATACGCTGAATCTCCCTGCTATAGATTCCAATGTATGTTCAGATGCATACTCTGTTTCAAGAAAATGCCCTATTTTGCTCAGCATACCCGATATATGTGTATCATCTTCATAGAAGCTTGGCGGCATAAATCTTGTAAGCATTATGAGAAGTTCTTTTACATACAGATTTATAATATCCTCGCTCATAAAGCGGGGATTTTTGTATTCATTAAAAATTCTTTTAAATATATATTCGATTTCTTCCCTGTCTTCTCCCACTGAAACACAGTTTTCAAAGCCTTCGCTTCTGTTGTTGATAACAGAAAATACTGCCTCATTTTTGGAAAGTGAATACATCTTCTCAGGCGATATCCTTATGATATATCTTTCACAACGGCCCTTCTCCGTAAACAGCGAATGTTCTTCAAATCTGTTAAATACCGCCACAGTCCCCTCTTTTACTGTATATTCTTTTTCTCCTGCGGTTATCTTGGCTTCTCCTTTAGCTATATATATCAATTGATGGCAATCGTGCCAGTGGTTACTTGCAACTGAAGGAAAATCTGAAAACAAAGCAGAAACAACACACGAACTCATACAACCCCTCCTTTTGTATCATTATATCATCAGATAATAAAAAAAGCAAGAATTACATATTTTTTGACAACTTATACATACACATTTCACCTTAAGAAGTGATATCATCAAAGCAAGAGGTGATTAATTATGGCAAATGTATATTTTTCAAAAGAGGATTTATTCAAAGACAAAGAAGAACTGAACGTAAACATTCCCTACTCAGAAGATGCTTCAATACTAAAAACTCCATTAAAGATAAAGGGAAAAACCATCCCCAACAGACTTGCCTGTCAGCCTATGGAAGGCTGTGACGGAACAGCAGACGGAAGACCGGGTGAGCTTACCTTAAGAAGATACGACCGTTTTGCAAAAGGCGGTGCAGGTCTTGTATGGTATGAGGCTACTGCTGTAATGAAGGAAGCAAGAGCCAACCCCAGACAGCTATGGCTTACTACCGATAACATTTCATCATTTGAAAAACAGGTTTATGACATAAAGAACACCTGTATGAAAGAAAACGGATATGAGCCAATCGTTATTATGCAGGCAACACACTCAGGAAGATACTCCAAGCCTGACGGAGTACCTGCTCCGATTATCGCATACAACAATGCTGTCCTCGAAAAAGACAACCCTATCGACAAATCAAGAATCGTAACAGACGAATACCTTGACAGTGTAAAAGAGGCACTTATTAATTCTTCTGTACTTGCCGAGAAGGCAGGCTTTGACGGTGTGGATATCAAATGCTGTCACAGATACTTGAATTCTGAGCTTCTTTCTGCATATGAAAGAGAAGGAAGATACGGCGGAAGCATAGAAAACAGAACAAGACTCTTAAGAGAAGCTGTACAAGGTGCAATACAGTCAACAGGCAATGATTTTATCGTCACATCACGTCTTAATGTATATGACGGATATGTATATCCTTGGGGATTTGGTGTGGATAAGTCAGGCTCACTTGACTTTGATGCAACCGAACCTATATGGCTGCTCAACGAACTCAGCAAGCTTGGTGTGGAGCTTATAGACATTTCTATGGGCAACCCATACTTCAACCCTCACACAAACAGACCATTCGCACAGGGTCCTTATGAAGCACCTGAGCATCCATTGAAAGGCGTGGAAAGAATCTTAAATGGCACAAAGCTCCTTAAGGAAAATGTACCCCAGATGAAGTTTATCGCATCAGGAGTTACATTCCTTGGCACATGTGCCCCTAATGTTTGTGCAGGATACATAAATGATAATGCTTTTGATATGGCAGGATTCGGAAGAACAATCTTTGCATACCCTGATTTTGCAAAGGATATTGTGAATAACGGATGTATGGAAAAGTCAAAATGCTGTATCGCATGCTCCAAGTGTACTGTACTTATGCGTTCCGGATCTACTCCGGGATGTGTAATCAAGGATAAGCTCTATACAGACCTTTTCAGACAGGTGGTGCTTAACAAATGAAAAATGTGATGATAACAGGCTGTGCTTCGGGCATAGGTCTTGCCACTGCAAAAAAGTTTATTGATGAAGGCTATACCGTATGCGGTATGTCCAGAAGAAAAATGGATTCAAAGGAAATCATTGATAATGAGAGATTTCATTATTTTTCAGGAGATATCTCTTCATCTGATGACAGAAAAGGCTTTCTTGAGTATTCTCTTAAGACAATGGGAAACATTGACATACTCATAAATGTGGCAGGTGTGGCACCTAAGGAAAGAAATGACCTCTTAAATATGACAGAAGAAAGCTATGACTATGTAATGGATATAAACACCAAGGGCACACTTTTTATGACACAGATTGTAGCAAATGAAATGATAAAAAATGAACCCGTCGACGGAATCAGAGGATATATTCTTAACACCTCATCAATCTCTGCATATACATCCTCTGTAAACAGAGGTGAATACTGTATTTCAAAGGCAGGGGTATCAATGATTACCACACTTTTTGCAGACAGACTGGCAGAATATGGTATTATGGTAAACGAAACACGCCCCGGTGTGATAAAGACAGATATGACAAGCACTGTGGAAGACAAATATACAAAGCTTATTGAGGATGGTATATTCCCAATCAAGCGTTGGGGATATGATGAGGATCTTGCAGAAACTGCATTTACTCTCTGCACAGGCAGACTTCCCTATATGACAGGTCAGGTAATAAATGTGGATGGGGGATTCCACATACGCAGACTATAGTTGGGATGTAAAAAAATCCCAGACCGCAAAAAGGCAACACAGAGTTAAAAGGATATTCATAAACATCTATTATACTATATTTTGTTTAGGTAGAAAATATTGATTTTCAATACAATATTTTCTTCGATTTTGTGCCTTTTTGCTGCGAACAAACATTCACCTTCGGAGTATCGCATACACCTTCGGTTCTGTTTGTCCGCTCTGAACCTTTTTTCCTATCCCAACCTCAACAAACGGGATGTAAAAAAATCCAGATCGCAAAAAAGCAACACGTAAGCAAAGGAAGATAAATTATGAGTACATTCAAAACATACACCCATCAGGCAATAGTTGTGGGAACAGGTGCTGCAGGGTTTTCTTCAGCAATCAACTTAAAAAAGAACGGTATAGAAGATGTAGTCATTGTAACAGAAGGCATAAATATGGGTACATCCAGAAATACCGGATCAGACAAGCAGACATATTACAAGCTGTCTTTATCAGGAGATAAAAATGACAGTGTACGACTTATGTGTGAAAATCTCTTTAACGGTGGTTCTGTTGACGGAGACAATGCACTGGCAGAAGCATCATTATCTGTACAGGCTTTTATGAATCTGTGCGATCTTGGTGTGCCATTTCCGCAGAATGCTTACGGTGAATATGTGGGCTACAAAACAGACCACGACCCATATGAAAGAGCAACATCAGCAGGACCTCTTACGTCTAAATATATGACAGAAGCCTTAGAGAAAAAAGCCAACGAGCTTAATATAAAAATATATGATAAGTGCCTTTGTGCAGAGATAATCACCGATGATGAAGGTGTAATAGGAATACTTGCAATAGACAAAATAACAGGGGAAGCTGTACTCTTTAATTCTCCACATATTATCCTTGCAACAGGAGGACCATCGGGAATATATAAGGACAGCGTGTATCCTCTTTCACACACAGGCTCATCAGGACTTGCAGTAAGATGCGGAGCAAAAATGCAGAATCTTACCGAGTGGCAGTATGGACTTGCATCAGTAAACCCAAGATGGAATGTGTCAGGAACATATATGCAGTGTCTGCCAAGGTTTGTATCAATAGACAGCGAAGGCAAAGAATATGAATTTTTGTCCGAATACTTCGACGATGTATATCAAGCCCTGTCAAATGTATTCTTAAAGGGCTACCAGTGGCCATTTGACTCATCAAAGGTACTTACAGGCTCATCTGTAATAGACATACTCTGCTACAGAGAAACTGTACTGAAAAAAAGACGAGTATATCTTGACTTTACCAAAAATCCATTCGGACTTACAAACATAGATTTTGAAAAATTAACCGAAGAAGGCTACACATATCTTAAGAATGCACAGGCAACCTTCGGTACACCCATAGAAAGACTTGAAAAAATGAATGCACCTGCAATAGACCTGTATCTAAAAAAAGGTGTGGACATCACAAAAGAATATCTGGAAATAGCCCTTTCGTCCCAGCACTCAAATGGTGGAATCAGTGTGAATTCCTACTGGGAATCAAGTATAAAAGGGCTTTTTGCCGTTGGTGAGTGTGCAGGTACACACGGTGTGGCACGTCCCGGAGGCTCTGCCCTTAATTCAGGCCAGGTAAGCGCTTTGAGAGTGGCAAGATATATCTCTGTAATGCCACGAGATATATTAAAAGAAGATGAATTTATAAAAAAAGCAACACAAGCTTATACAAGACACACTCAGCTTACAGAAAACATCCTTTCTGACATTGACAACGTGTCAGAATATGACGAAAAAATAAAAAGAACAATGAGTGACGGCGCTGCAGCAATCAGAGTGGAAGAAAAGCTTATACAGCTGATAGATGAAACAAAAGAGCTTATAAATAATTTTGAAGCCAACATAAAAACTGACAAAAAAGAGAAGCTGTTTAAAGTTTACAAGCTCTATGATATGCTTTATTCACGTCTTGCGGTTGTATGCTCGATGGCAGACTTCATAAAAAATGTTCACACATCACGCGGCTCGGCAATTTATTATTCAAAGGACGGTTCCTTAAGAGATGGTCTTGAAGAACAGTTCAGATTTATCCCCGATGACAAATCATCACACTCAAAAATACAGGAAATATACTTTGAAGGTACAACTCCGATTATAAATTATCGTGATGTAAGACCTGTTCCTGATTGTGACGATGTGTTCGAGATAGTATGGAAAGGCTACAGAGAGAACAAAAATGTATTTTAATATTTTCCTTAAGGAGGCATAATATGAGAAACTTCAAGCCGGGACTGGTTTCGGTATCCTTCAGAAATCTCTCCCCAGAAAGAATACTTGAGCTTTTGAAAGAAACAGACCTTAAATACATAGAATGGGGAAGCGATGTTCATGCAAAGCCTGATGATATTGACGCCCTTAAATCCATTGCAAAAATGCAAAATGATATGGGCATAGAATGTTCATCTTATGGTACATATTTTCGCATCGGCGTGAATAAACCTGAGGAAATATATGCTTACATAAATGCGGCGAAAATCCTTGGGACAGATACCTTAAGGCTATGGTGCTCTGATAAATCCGCTTCAAAATTTACTGAAGAAGAAAAGAGTGTGTTTTTCAAAGAGTGCAGAAAGCTTTCGGCTATAGCAGAAAAGGAAAATGTGATACTCTCTATGGAATGTCACATAAATACATTTACAGACAGTATTGAATCTTCACTTGAGCTGATGAAGGAAGTATCATCCCCTGCATTCAGGATGTATTATCAGCCAAATCAGTACAAAACTGAAGAAGAAAATATTTACTTTGCATCAAAAATATCAGAATATACAACAAATATCCATGTATTTAACTGGAAAGAAAAAGAAAAATATCCACTTTGTGAAGCAAAAGAAATCTGGACTGAATACCTTAAGAATTTTGACGGGGAAAGGTATCTTCTTCTGGAATTTATGCCAGACGGAAAAGAAGAATCACTTATAAAAGAAGCAAATACCCTCAGGGAAATAATCGGAGGTCTTGTATGAAATCAATATTTCTAACCCAAAAGAAAGAAAATATACAAAAGGTGTATAGCACCGATACTATAGCAGAAATCAAAAAATATACAGAGCTTGATGATGTATGCTATACAAAGGAAGATATTATAAATGGCGGATTTGAAGACACTGATTTTATTTTCTCCACATGGGGTATGCCGCCAATGACGGAAGAAGAAATAGCGAAGTACCTTCCAAATGTAAAATGCGTATTTTACAGTGCAGGATCTGTGCAGAGCTTTGCAAGACCATTTTTAAACAAAGGTGTAAAGGTGTTTTCTGCATGGGCTGCAAATGCTGTACCGGTAGCAGAATACACAGTATCACAAATCATCCTTGCAAACAAGAATTTCTACCCTATATCTCACTATATGTCTAAGGAAGAAATCTCCACAGCAAAGGAATATATGAACCATATCCACGGAAACTACAATGCAAAAATCGGTATTATCGGTGCAGGTATGATAGGCAAGCTGGTTATAAATATGCTTAAATGCTTTAAGCTTGACATTCTTGTATTTGACCCGTTTCTCCCTGATGAAAAGGCAGATGAGCTTGGAGTGAAGAAATGCTCACTTGAAGAAATCTTCTCCACATGTAACGTGGTATCAAATCACCTTGCAAACAACGAAAACACAAGAGGAATGCTCAACAAGGCTTTGTTTGAAAAAATGCTTCCTTATTCTACATTTATAAACACCGGAAGAGGTGCACAGGTAGTGGAGGCAGACCTTTCGGATGTACTTAAAGATAGATGCGATTTGACAGCGATCCTTGATGTCACTCTTCCGGAACCACCACAGTCAGGTCATCCCTTCTATACGCTTCCTAACTGCTTCCTTACAACACACATTGCAGGAAGCTTAGGATATGAAATGCACAGAATGTCAGAATATATGAAGGATGAAATGATTGCTTATATAAATCAAAAAGAAACAAAATACGAAGTGACACTTAAAATGCTTGAAACTATGGCATAAAAAAAGGAGCAAAAAATATGAAATACTATTTTGTGGATAATCTTTTTGAAAAGAGAAATGCTTTGCTTAAAAGTGATGCAGCAAAGCCCTTTATCGATGATGTGATAAAAAAGGCAGATATCGCTATAGAGAAACCGGTTTCGTCGGCAAAATTCAGTGATTTTATGATATTTTTTGAGAGCGGAAGCAGATCGGAATACGAAAAAGGTTATTTTGCAAAAAGAAATGACTGTATGTATATACTGTCCGCATACTTTCTTACAAACAATCACAAATATCTTACCCCTCTCATAGATTACATAAACTATATCTGTGATGAATTTACATGGTGCGTACCTGCCCATTGTGACGTTCATAAGTTTTCCACAAGAGAAATAGTAGAAAGAGTAGACCTTTTTCAGTCAGAAACAGTAAGACTTTTTTCTGAGATCATAATGCTTATGGGAAACAATCTGCCAAGCTATGTGAAAGAAAGAATGAAATATGAGGTAGAAAGAAGAGTCTTTCGTCCTATACGCGATCTTGAAACATTTCAGGGGCCTACTTTCTACTGGGAAAATATGACAAACAACTGGTCTGCAGTATGTGGGGCAGGGGTAACACTCGGTATGATGTGCTTCATGGAAGATAGGGAAATCAAGACCTTTGTCCCAAGGATTACAGGTTGGATGGATAATTATCTTGAAGGCATCAGTGATGACGGATGCTGCGAGGAAGGTATCTCTTATTGGGGATACGGATTCTTTCACTTTGTACTTCTTGCGGATATTATAAAAAAATATACAAAAGGCAAAATAAACTATTTCGAAAAGGAAAAAGTAAAAAACCTTGCACTTTTTAACCAGAGAATGATTCTCTCTGAGTCAGAATGTGTATCATTTTCTGACAGCAGAGAGGAATTTCAGTTCAAGATAGGACTGATATCACATCTTAAGAGCATATACCCTGAGATATATCGACCATCTCTTAAATATGGGACAATCTGCGGAAATGTCCACTCCACAGCAGAAATTCTGTGGTTTGATGAAAGATACCGCGAGGACGAATTGCACGAAGAGATCGTATATTACCGGGATCCTCAGCTTTTTGTCTCCAGGCAAAATTCCTACAGCTTTGCGGCAAAAGGCGGTCACAATGCTGAGCCTCACAACCACAATGATATGGGAAGCTTCATTATTACAAAGGGTGACAAAATCATCTTAAATGACCTTGGAGCAGGTAAATATACAAAAGATTATTTTATACCCGATACAAGATACAACTATCTTGTGACAGGATCACAGGGACATTCTGTACCAATAATCAATGGTACATATCAGCTTCCGGGTAAGGATCGCTCAGCAAAAAATGTATCTCATTCTGATAAGCATTTTGAAGTAGAGTTACAGGATGCTTATAAAGAGGGCATTATAGAAAGAATCCACAGAAATTTTGTGCTTAATGATGATTCGATTGTGTTAACAGATACATTTATATATTCAGACAAGACAGAGTCAGTTACAGAAAGATTTGTAAGTAAAACAAAGCCTGAATTAAAGGATGGCTGTATAACCATAAACGATGCAAGCCTTTACTTTGACAAAGAAAAATATTTACTCACAGTTACAGAAACATCCATTAAATCACATATAGGCGACATAGATGTTCCTGTATATCTTATAGACTTTGAATTCACAGACAAAAGTATAAGAGAATTTAAGTTGGAAATCAGATTATAGATTGAAAAGAGGTCATACAAAATGAAAAAAACTGACTATATAAATATAATGGATAGAGTACTTGATGCTTATTCCGATGAACACATCAACCAATTTTTTGACGAAGTAAAAGAAAACGACATAACAGAGCATGGATTCCCGAGACTTACATCCAACATTGGTATTCTGTTAAGCTATGGCAAAAAGCTCCGCCTAAAAAACTTATTCAAAGAAATGATGGACTTCTGCTGCGAGCACATCTCCACTTGTAAGGAAGCTACAGTTCTTGCTAAGCGTGGCGGCGGAAATGAGTTTTCTGTAAGAGAGCTTTGCCTTTGTTTGAAGGAAGTAGAAGAAGCGAAGCTTTTTGACGATGAAGTGATAAATAACTGGAAAGCTGGTTTAAAGAGAATAAATCCACCCGACTGCTACAAGGCCATTGCAAAAACTCCTACTGACCACATATTTAACTGGGCGCTTTTCGGTGCAGTAAGCGAACAGGCAAGAAAGTATATGGGCTTTGCATCAGAGGATGAATTCATAGAAATGCAGCTTGCCACACAGCTTCTCCATATTGACAAAAATGGTATGTATAAAGATGCGGACAATCATCCGCCTATGCTTTATGATCTGGTTGCCAGAGGACTTTTTGTAATGCTTCTTACTTTGGGATATGAAGGAAAATACAAAAAGGATATAGAGGATTTACTCTTAAAATCAGCAGATATCACCCTTATGATGCAATCTGTAACAGGGGAAATGCCATTTGGAGGAAGAAGCAATCAATTTTATCACAATGAAGCCTGGCTTTGCCTTATGTACGAGTATTATGCAACAGTATTTCTTAAAAAGGGCGATAAAGAAAAAGCATCACAGTTTAAAAGAGCCGCAACACTTGCTTATACTTCTGCAAAAGACGGCCTCTCAAAGGAAACTATCACACATATCAAAAACAACTTCCCTATTGACTCCTCCTTTGGTTGCGAAGCTTATGCATACTTTGACAAGTATATGGTCTCTGCCGCATCATTCTTCTACGGTGCCGCATTTATGTGTGACGATAATATAGAAGAAGGCGTTGCACCAAGTGAGGATAGTTCATCATACTGTATGGAGCTTGGAGAGGATTTTGCAAAGTTATTCTTAAAAAGCGGTGACTATGTTTGCCAGATAGACCTTGATGCAAATATGCATTATGATGCTAACGGAATTGGCAGAATACACAAAAAAGGTGCTCCTGCGCCAATATGTCTTTCTGTACCTGTGGCAAAAGAGCCAAAATACAATACCGGCACACCAAACCCTCATTATATGAGCCTTTGTGCAGGATATGAAGATAGCGGAGAAAAGATATATGCTCTTGAGGACAATTCACACTATGAAGTGATAAAGAAGGAATCCACAGACACATATTCAATGTGCGAACTTAAAATCACTATAGATAACAAAAAAGAACTTAAAGAAATCATCACCGTTACAAATGAAGGGGTAACAATAGAGGTATCAGGCGATGAAAACCTTATCTTTATGCTACCTGCAATAAAAACTGACGGAAAGTATGAGTCTCAGATATCACTTGAAGAAAACAATCTCTCCCTTGCCTTTATGGAGCATAACCTCACATACAGTACAAACGGAAAAATCTCATATACAGAAAATACAGTAGCAAACAGAAACGGAATATATTATGTATATGAAATAAAGGGAGATAATAATCTTAAAATAGATATTGCCATTAGTTAAAAAGAAAAACCATTTTGGGAAATTTTCCAAAATGGTTTTTCTTTTTTAACTACTTCACTTTTTATTAGTCTAATGTGATATAAAGTGTATTTTCGTATCCTTTGCCGAATGCTACAGAAACTTTCTTTTCCTGTCCGTTCGCTTTTACTGTCACATCATAGTCACCGTAGAAGCCTCTTACTGTAGCTTTACCATCTGCATCTGTAGTTGCTTTGGCATCTCTTGTCCACCATTTGTTGTACATAAGATCGATTATTATTTCACCGCATTTATTTAAGCTCCAGTCTTTGTCATACATAGGAGCATATTTTGCATAGTAGTTACCGCCATAGAATCCCCACATAATGATACCTGAGATGTATGGTCTTGAGAATGCAGCAATAAAGAAATCTCTGGTGAAGTTTGCCTGAAGTTCAGGGTCAGGATTTGAGCAACTGTACTCTGTAATCTTCACTTCTTTGCCGTATGTTGCTATTTTTTCAAAAGCCTTGATGATTTCTTCCATATCTTCTTCTGCCATATCGTGATGTGACTGAAGTCCGATACCGTCATAATCGAAATTAAGTTCCTTCATTTCATCAAGAATATCAAAGAACTGCTTTGCTTTGTTTCCGTCGTATTTTTCTATATAGAGTGTACCTTCATTATAGAAAAGGTCTACTCCCGGTTCTGTCTTTCTTGCAACATCGAACCATTCTTTTCTTAAAGACGCTCCGCCGTTATTTGTTTCAAGCTGTTTGTTGTTTACCACTTCATTTGTTACATCCCACTCGGTAAGCTCACCCTTGAAATCTGTCATCATAGTATCTATGAAGGTGTTGATTCTTGTTCTTAGTGCATCAGTCTGTTTGTTGTTAGCCATTTCCACAGCATCTTCAGGCACCATTCTGGCGTTGATGCCTGTAACAGGAATCTGCCATACAAGTGTATGTCCTCTGTAGTATTTGATACCGTATTTATCCAAAGCACCAAGGATTTTCATTGCTTTTACATTTGCACCTCTTTCATAAGGTGACCATTTCATAGCATTTTCAGAAACACCGGCATTAAATACAGATGATGCCACCTGACCGTACTTTTCATTATCAGAAAGTCCGGTTGTGAATGCTGAACCAAATTCGAATTCGTGTTCAAACATATCAAGCTCTACCTCTGCATCCTTTACAGGGTTTCCGTCTTTATCAAGAACTACCACATTGAAGTCACCTTTGCGGTGCTTTTCGATATCTTCAAGTGCCTGTTTTCTCCACTCTGCACCTTCTGAAAGACTTGATGTATCCATTGTAAGACCGGGCATTTCCTCAAGAGTAACCTGAGAGCCGAAATTAAGAAGTGAAAATTCCTTTATCTCTACGTTCTGCACATGATAAGGCACTCTCAAACCTACCTGACCATTACCTCCGGTTTTCATTTTTGGTTTATATGAGTAATAATATGTCTTCCATTGACCTGCTGACTCAAATTCTCTGAATATATCCTTTGTATAACGCTCGGGATTTTCTACCTGTACACAGATTTTGCCAAGTCCCTGATCGTTTCCACCGTCAACTGTACGGAGAGTAATCTTAAGCATACATACATCTCCGTCGTGAAGCATGGATTCTATCGTCTTTTCACATTTATAGATACATTTCGCCGGATCATCTGACTTCTTTGTTACATTGATCTTAAAAATCTTGTTGCCTTCTTCATCTGCAGTTATTTCTTTTGTAGCATAACCACCTGTTGAAAATTCTCCTTTTTCCAGATCTGCCACATTAAACATCTCCACAGGTGTGGCTTTTTTCAATATTTCTTCATAAATTTTTGCAGGATCACTTGTATCAGCTTCATAATAGATCAGATCATCAAGCTTGTTTGACTTTGTAAACTCTGTTGGAACAGGTCTGTGAAAATCAGATATGAGTCTCTTTAAGCCTGCATTTTTGTTATGAGTAATGATAACTGTCTTTGTAGCATCATCCCATGCTACATCTTCACCCATAGCCTCTGATACAAATCTTACAGGCACCATGGTTCTTCCTTCTATAATAGTAGCAGGTACATCCATAGTTACAGGCTGACCATCGATTCTTGCATATGTAGAATCAATTGTAACAACTACTTTTTTTGCACCTTTGGTTGCATATACAGTTTTGATATCATCTCTCCACTGTATTTCTGCACCGAGCTTTTCAAATATACCTCTTAATGGTACAAGCACTCTGCCTGAAATGTTGACAGGCATTACATCATAAGCTTGTGTTTCGCCGTCGATAGTCACATTAATTCCGCTGTCTGCACTTACTGAAAAGCTTAAAATTGCAGACATAGTCAATGCAAAAATCAAAATACAAGAAACAATTTTTCTCATTTAAATCCCTCCTGATTAATATAACTCTATTTTTATGATATCTTATCTGTGTTTTTCACGCCATATAAAATAGTGCCAAAAAACTTACAAAAAGTGTTCTTGACAAACACTTCTTTTATGATAAAACACAGATATAATATATCATTGGAGTTGGTGAAATGATTTATAAAGCGTTTATAAACGTATCAAGAGACAGCGTAAAGACGAACGACTATATAACTTTTAAAAATTGCGGTTGGAGTGAGAAAATTCACATAGGTACAAGAACATACCGTCCTGACGGAAGAAATGATTATCATATATTATATCTGTCCAAAGGGGATTTACCGACAAAAAGGGATGTAAAAAAATTGACTTTTTTACATCCCATTTTATTTTATTCAATAACGATTTCTAAAATATTTTCATAACCTTTATGAAATGCAACCATTTCTGTTTTTACTTTGTCACCGACTTTTACAGTAACATCATAGTCACCATAAAAACCGTTGATTGTTGCCTTACCTTCAGCATCGGTACTTGCCTTGGCATCTCTTGTCCACCATTTATTGTATACAAGGTCAATATACTGTTCGCCTGCAGGCTTTAAGTTCCATTCTTTGTCAAAGAACGGTGAATATGCCGCAAAGTTTGCTCCATCCCAGAATCCCCAATAAAGGAACCCTGTCATATCATCTTCTGCAAATGTTGCAATAAGCATATCTCTTGTGAAGTTTGCCTGAAGCATCTGATCGGCAATAGAACAGGAATATTCTGTGACTTTGAGTTTCTTGTCACCGTAATTTTCCATAAGTTCGTATTTTTCTATAATAGTCGGAATGGTGGGAAGTCCGCCGTCATAATGGGACTGAAATCCTATACCGTCAAAGTCTGCACCTGTGGCAATAAACTCTTCAAGGACTTTTATCCAATCAGGATTAAGTTGTGCATAGTCATTGTAATAAAGGTCTGTGCCGGGCTTTGTATACTTTCTTGCCCATGCAAACTGATCCTTCCAGGTATCAAGTCCATAGATTTCTGCATGGATTCTGTGCTTTAAGATTTCGTTTATAACATCCCACTCTACCAGATCATTATAATAATCTGTGCAAATCTCTTTTACATGCTTTTCGCAATATTCAT
>SVJM01000071.1 GCA_015068975.1 Oscillospiraceae bacterium
TTTCTCAAAAAATCTTAAACATTTTTATTTAAGTTCTTCTTGCTATCCTCATTGACTCATGCTATACTCTACTTAAACAGATTTGTTTATCTGACCGCTTTATACAGATAAATGGCAACAATATGATTAGGAGGCAATGCCTCTGCTCCTGCAAGGGCAGTCGCATTTTCCTTCGGAAAACAAGGAGGCATTACAATGGCAATCGGGCAAAGAATACGATTTTTCCGTAACAGAAAAGGCATGACACAGAAGTACCTTGGCGAAATCCTTGGTTTCGTTGGTAAAACCTCTGATGTCCGCATGGCACAATATGAGTCAGAAGCAAGAATACCGAAGCAGGAGCTTGTAAAGAACATGGCTCATTTCCTCGATGTCAGTACCCATGCGCTTACCGTGCCGGATATTGATACCTACATTGGTCTTATGCACACCTTTTTTGCATTGGAAGATATGTATGGACTGAAAATTGATGAAATGGATGGAGAAGTGTGTCTGCGTTTAGATAAGTCCGACTACTCCACCTATACCTCTATGGATAAGATGCTCCGTGCATGGCTCGCTGAAGCCAAGAAACTGGAGAGTGGCGAAAGCACCAAAGAGCAGTATGATGACTGGCGTTACAAATATCCGGAACTGGATACCCACCAGAATTGGGCAAAGGTCTATCCACAGGAGATTTTTGATTTTATAGATGACTGTGCCAAGAAGGCTGAAAAAGAAGAACAGAAAGAAGCAAAGCGTAAAAAGAAAAAATAGACATCAAAAAACCTTACCAATTTTCAGTTGTCATTTCTGAAAATCAGTAAGGTTTTCTTATGCTAATAAAGTAATCTTATTCAATGAATAAGGAAAATCTGTTGCCAAATCGTTGCCAGCACTTAAACAAATTTGTTTGGCAACCGCATAAATACTGGACTTTTTTAGCACTACTCCTTATTCAAACTCTTTGTCGTAAGGTCATTTCCTTGTGCGTACACGCTCAAAAAAAATCATTTTTTCTCTTAATTTCTTGTCTGTTACTCTGATTACTTTCCTTTTGTCACGCTCATAACATCACAAAAACATCACGGAGTTATTTCAAGGCTGAATGAAATATCATTGTTCCGTAGGCATTCAATAATATATTCTGCGTACTTCTGTATTGCCATTTGAGCATTCACTTTGTTCGGTTGGTTGTAATTTTTATTATACCCCTGCTCCACACTATCATAATGCAAAATGAACAAACTTTCAACAGCCCTGTTCTCTCTGCCATAAAATTTTGTATCTACTTTACATAAACACTTAATTTCAAATTCATCACCAGCATTAAAATCAGCCTGCATATCTTCTAAATTGTGATTGCCTTTTCTTAGAGAATAATAATGCTCCGCAAATCTGCTTTTCGGTTCTCCGGTAAATCCTATATATCTCTTCCCTGATACTGTATTATAAATTTCATATACACAAGGTTCTGATATATCCGACTTGAATTCCTTAGTTTGTTTCGATATCCTCATATTCAAACAACTCTCCTATCGTACAATGGAACATTTTACAAAGCTGCTCCATAGTGTTGTAATCAATTCTCGTAGCCTTTTCATTATATAAATTGGCTACTGTATTTCTTGCCAGTCCAGTTTCATTGCACACATCCTGTATTTTCTTTTTATCTCTACCCATCAATTCAGACAATTTGCACTTTATCATATATAGATACCTCGCTTTCCTTTTTTCTTATCTTACACCAAACAAATCACAATGTCAATTATTTTAATCAGCTTTTTAATCATTTTAATCAAAAAACTGTTGACTTCTCCGCTACATATGGTAATATATTCACAAGATAAGAAGTTAATCAAAATAATCAATATGTTAATCATTTAGGAGGTAACGCTTTATGTTAAAAAATCAGAAATTCGGAGTTGAAATCGAAATGACAGGTATCACAAGAGAAAAGGCAGCACAGATAGTTGGAGAAGTTCTTGGAAGTCGCCCATCCGCTCCATCCGGTGGTTGCTATTACACAAGACAGATTAAGGACCAGGCAGCTCGTGTATGGAAAGTAATGAGAGATTCCTCAATCGATCCAGTAAGAAACGACAACACGAATGCCTCTATGGATGAATACAGAGTAGAGTTTGTCACACCACCTCTCAACTACAACGATATCGAAACACTTCAGACTATCGTAAGAAAGCTTCGCGAGAACGGTGCAAAGGCAAATAGTAGCTGTGGTATTCACATCCATGTGGATGGTGCCAATCACACTCCAACATCTCTCAAAAAGCTCATTAACTTTATGATTGCTCGACAGGATCTTATTTATGACGCTTTAGAAATCGGTTCCAGAGGAAGTCACTGGTGCAAGAAGCTCAATACAAACCTCTTAAAGGAAATGAAAGCCTGCAAGAATTTATCCAAAGAAGCTGCAGAAAAGATTTGGTACAGTCCGGCAAATGATGAATATCGTGATGGAATTGACCACCAGCACTACAACCCAACAAGATATCATGGAGTTAATCTTCACTCCTATTTTTCCAAAGGAACAGTTGAATTCAGACTTTTCAATTCAACACTCCATGCAGGAAAAATCAAAGCATACATTCAGTTTTGCTTAGCAGTATCAGCATGGGCGATCACATCAAATGACAGAATAGTTTTCCGTTCAATGGATGGATATACCGCAGAGCAGAAAGTAACCATTATGAGAAATATCCTTACACAGCGACTTGGATTATTCGGAGACGAATTCAAGACTTGCAGACTTCACTTAATGACACCGCTCAAAAAGAAAGCTGGTCTTCCTTGCAGAGCAGCTTAACATATCAGCTGACCTATCGGCACGACGGGGAGATGGAGAAAAAATGAAAGATTATATAATCACCTATACCGGCGGTCTAATATCGCCAGCTCAGACTATTGTGAAAGCTCCTAATAAGACCATGGCGCGTCGATTGTTTATAGGAGAGCATATTCCAAATGTCAAAATTTCAAGCATTGTAGAGAAAAAGGAGGAAGTATCAATGAATAGATTATATGTAGCATATGGAAGTAATTTGAATATATCCCAGATGGCTCTTAGGTGCCCGGACGCAAAGATTTATGGAACAGGAGTATTAAACAATTGGGAGTTGCTTTTTAGAGGCTCTCCGACCAATTCACACGCAACCATCAAAAGACATTCTGGCAAAGCGGTACCGGTTCTTGTCTGGAGCATAAGTGAAGCTGATGAACAGCAACTTGATAGATACGAGGGATTCCCTGTATATTATTACAAAAAGGATGTTATGGTAAATATTGATGGGAAAAAGAAAAAGGCAATGGTCTACATAATGAATGAGCAAAGACGTCCCGGAATACCGTCGGCACGATATGTTCAGACCATTCGACAAGGATATATTGATAATGACTTAGATTTAGAGTTTTTAGAAGACGCTTTGGAACTTAATTCCATTGAATGCAGATAGTTTTTATGATATAAAAAAGACATTCACATTTGCGGTGTGAATGTCTTTTTTTGACAAGGTGTTGCAGCACTACTTGTCTGGTGAAATCAGAGCACCCGTTTTGGTATGTACTACTTTTGGATATTCATCCGGTACCCGGACAATCAAGTCACTGAGTTCGCATCCAAGAGCCTCACAAATGAGGTCAAGGTGTTCCAGATTTACTCTGTCAACTAACTCGTGGTACAGTTCGTTGATTGTGTTTGGTCGAATACCAGTAGCTCTGGCCAGATCGGCTTGTGTCCATCTGACTTCACCGAGCTTAGTAGATAGTAAAATCCTAATCATCTGTCTACGCTCCTTCCGCTATAAAATATCATTTTTCGACACTTTTGCGTGTCTTTTGTTATTTTATAGCGGTATCTGATAGAACCTATCAAATTAGGATATGCTGCATAGGGTGTAATTTAGAGAAGTCTGTTTACAACAGCCTGCACCTGTGCATAATTATAACCGGCTGCTTCAAGTCGTTTCTTTCTGTCAGCACCATTTCCCCACTTACCGCGGATTACTTCTTTCGCAACTTCCTCTACGGACTTGCTTGGTGTCTTACTTCCGTTAACGAGCTTATTTACTGCCGCCTGTACCTGTGCGTAATTGTAGCCGGCTGCTTCGAGTTTTTTCTTTCTGTCGGCACCATTGCCCCATTTACCCGCAACAACTTCCTTTGCAACATCTGTTACACTCTTAGTTGTTGGCTGTGCAGGCTTCTTATCAGTATTCATAAATGCGTCATACTTAGGACAAATAAATCCTCTGATGTTCTTTCCGTTAATCGCAATATTTCTGCGTTTTACGGAATTTGAGTAATTACCCTCGATAACATCAAAAGTGTTATTACTTCCGATAGATTCCACAAGTCCGACATGGTCTGGATTGCCTGTGTTATCTCCTTTTCCGCTATCCTGCCAGTCATAAAGGATTAAATCACCCATCTGCGGTGTTACACTATCCTTTTCCTGCCAAATACCCATTGCTTTTGCAAGTTCAATCAGCTTTGAGCATGAGCATTCCACCGGAATAATATCAGTATATCCCAGCTTAATTGCCAGTGCGGAAACAAATGTTGCACACCAAGCATCTGTATAGGTCACTTTGTAACCTCTTGGTCTTAGTGTTCTTGCGTTGTAAATGTCGATAATCTCCCTATGGCTACCGTCCGCCTCATTCTTACCGAGCCATGACTGTGCCAACTCTACGATTGCCTGTCTTGTCTTCATGTTATCGTCCTCCGTGATATAAAAATTTTTATATAAAAAGGCGCTATTGTGCGCCCTTTTACTCATTTATTCTGTCTGTCTCGTTAGTAACTGCAGCTTTCTCCTGGATCTTCATCTGCTTAACA
>SVJM01000072.1 GCA_015068975.1 Oscillospiraceae bacterium
TATTCTGGCATTAATATTAGTCATTATTGCAAGATGTTCCGGCAAAGGGCCCGCAATTGTTGTCTTAAAACCCATTCTGTCTGCTACAACTGGAACTTCCACGCAAGCATCATCAGGAAGATTTGGAATTGAACCATGATTTATAACATTTCCGTTAAATACAAACGGCTTACCATCACCTATACGTGCATTGAATATATCTGCAGCATATTCAAGACTTTTCTCTTTGTCAAATTCCTTTTCCATCCATTCGTCATACTGCTTCTGGGGGTTATCTTTTCTGTTTTTGCGGAGGTTCAAGGAAAACGCATACTCGCCTGGATTCCTGTTAGTACCATGAGTACAATATTTTTCAATAAGATCCGGTCTTTTTCTGAACCACTGATTATATTCAGAATTATGTCCACTTGATTCAGTTACATAATATCCGAGTTTCAGGAACATTTCATTACGAACCTGCTCCTTATCAAAATATTCACTATCCTTAAGAAGTTCTTTAAGTTTTGGATTCAAATCTTCTCCATTATGTTCAAGTATTGTATAGAATGCCTGATGATTTATTCCCATACACTTGTATGTGATTTCCTCTGCAGGAACATCAAGCCACTCAGAAAGCATTTGTATTGTAAGCTGAACACTGTGGCAAAGTCCGGTAACCTCTACATTTGAATACTTTTGCATTGCTCCACAAAGCATAGACATAGGATTTGTATAATTCAAAAATACTGCATTAGGACAATATTTTTCTATGTCATTGCAAATTTCGAGCATCAAAGGAATATTTCTTAATGCACGGAAGATTCCGGAAACACTCCTTGTGTCCCCAATATTAATATCAATTCCGTATTTTTTAGGAATTAATATATCATACTGCCATATATCAACATCGCCATTAAAAACGGTACAAAGAACACCATCCGCATTCTTTAATGCTTCCGCACGGTCTGTTGTTGCTGTAATCTTGCAATTATGACAACCCATGTTATCTATAATTCTCTCGACAACTTTCACAATGTTTTTCAGATTATCCTCATTAATATCCATAAGTGCGAACTCGCTTTCTTTAAATGCTGGAAATGTGAGCAAATCGCGCACACAGCTACTAGTAAATTGGAGACTACCTGCACCTATAAAAGCAAATTTTTTCATATTATTCTCCCTTCGAATAAATTTTTTTCTTTAGTGTAATAGAATATCGAAAAATTTTGAATAGCAAATATTATTATAACTATGGACAAAAATGCTAAATTACGATATACTTTAATAAATCCATAGACATAATTTTCGTAGATGAAATCAAGTTTCACAGTATATGTTTGGCACACAAAGGAGATGTATAAAACATGACCACCTGGGACGGAAACATTAACGATACAACAGATTTTACAACTGATAAATATCTGCAAATAAACAGTTGTGGTTTTCAAAGTACACCACTTCCCAATACCGTCATACGAAAGAAAGGCAGAAAGGACTATCATATCCTATTAATAGATAGCGGTAAATGCGAGGTTCTTCACAAAGATAAGTTATACACTTTGTCAAGAGGTAACTTAGCCATTTATGCACCGAAAGAAGAACAAAAGTATTCATTTTCTTCAGGATGTTCAAGCTTATGGTGTCACTTCTGCGGAAATTTAGTAGAAGAATTATTTCATTCTTGCAATTTAACAAGTGGGATATATTTATTAAAGCCTAATAAAGAAATTTTTGAATCATATTCAACTCTTATTCAGCGGTTTCATCTGTCTAATAAACAAACTTTAGCCAATGCATCTTTATTGGAATTAATATATCATATTTCAAATGCATCAACACAGACTGAACATACTCGCAGTTCGGATATTATAACGGAAACACTTGCATACATAAACATTAACTATAATAAGCAATTAACACTTGATGAACTGGCTAAAAAATCAGGGTATTCAAAAAGTAGATTTTCACATCTTTTTTTTGAAACAGTTGGCACGTCTCCAATTAAATATCAAAATGATATTCGTCTTAAAACCTCATGCGAATTACTACATTCAACCAACCTGACAATTACGGAAATTGCGCAATCCTGTGGTTTTAATGACTCCTTATACTTCACTAGAATTTTTAAGAAGAAGTATAAAACCTCCCCTACACAGTATCGGTTATCCATTCAAAATTTTTAATTGTTTAAAATATAAAATGGTTGAAACATTGTTTGATAAGATAGATGAATAGAAATAGTAAAAATACTTCACAATTGAAAAACAGAATCCGAAGTTGTATAATGAGTACCCAAAAAGGGTGCTTTGCACGGTTTTAAAATATGAATTATGCATCATTCTTCAGAAAATCCTTCAGATATACGGAAGTATTATCCTTGGCTTTTCTTCGCCTGATATCAAAATTCATTATTTTAAAACACCTAAAATATTTATACCCTTGATTTTCCCATCACACAAAGTACCCTTTCTGTGTACTCTACGCCGAGAGTGTAAGTTTGTCCAAAGCAAAATGGCACATAATAAAAGGAAAGCACCACTAAAGTGCTTTCCTTCCTAAAAAATATTATACTATAAAATTTATAGTCGCTATCCTTTATATTTCTCACGCCATTTTGCGGTATGGGGAATTTACATTCTGCGGAAATAGGAAAAATTTCTCAGATTGGACAAACTGAACCGAAGGCGTATGTGATACGCCGAGAGTGTAAGTTTGTTCAAAGCAAAATGGCGCATAATAAAAGGAAAGCACCGCAAAAGTGCTTTCCTTCCTAAAAACAATATACTTTGAAATCTACTGTTTTTTCTTTATCTTTCCCCTTCCATTTTGCGGTATGGGGAATTTTTACATTTCCGCCTATTCTACTGTGATTTCGAGGACATTATCATATCCCTTGTGATATGCAGCCATAACAGTCTTTGTCTTGCCGTTTGCATTTACAGTGATATCATAGTCACCATAGAAGCCTCTTACAGTAGCTTTACCATCTGCACCTGTAGTAGCCTTTGCATCTCTTGTCCACCATTTGTTATAAACAAGGTCTACAAACTGCTGTCCTGCAGGCTTAAGATTCCAGTCTTTGTCATAGAATGGTGAGTATGCAGCGAAGTTTGCTCCGTCATAGAATCCCCAGTAGAGGAATCCTGTCATATCATCTTCTGCAAAGGATGCAATAAGCACGTCTCTTGTGTAGTTTGCCTGAAGAGCTGTATCTGCAATAGAGCAGGAGTACTCTGTTACTTTAAGCTTTTTGTCGCCATATTTTTCCATACTATCATACAGGTCTATAATCTTTGGAATACCGTAAAGATTTCCGTCATAATGTGACTGGAAGCCGATACCGTCGAAATCTGCACCTGTAGCTATGAACTCTTCCAATACACCAATCCATCTTTCATCAAACTGTGCGAAATCGTTGTAATAAAGGTCTGTGCCCGGTTTTGTGTACTGTCTTGTCCATGCAAACTGATCTTTCCATGTATCAACGCCATGTTTGTCAACAAACATTCTGTTTGTAACGATTTCGTTGATAACATCCCATTCTACGAAATCATTGTAGAAGTCTGTACAAATTTCTTTGATATGCTTTTCGCAAAGCTCAAGGTATTTTGCTTTATTTGTAAGAACTTCTTCAGATTCCATGTACTGTGGTGTAAGGTATGTCTTTTTGTCAGAGCCAAGCATTCTTTCCCAGAAGAGTGTATGTCCTCTTACATATTTACAGCCTGCACTCTTTGCACCTTCAACCTGAGCCCTTGCTGATGCAGGATTTTGTTCATATGGAGCCCATTTGAGAGCATGTTCAATAACTGCAGCATTAAACAGTGCTTCGTGATGTGTTCTGTATGCTTCATCATTTACAATCTTTCCGTTTACTGCATTACCAAACTGGAATTCATGCTCAAACATATCGAACTCTACTTCTGCATTTGGAATTACATTTCCGTCTTTATCCTTAACGATTACAGAGAAATCGCCTTTTCTTATCTGTTCGATTCTTGCATTTGCATCTTTTCTCCACTCTGCATCAAGTTCAAGGTATTCTGATGGTGCAGAGGTTTTTGGAAGCTTTGCAACCTGATAGTCAGGTCCTAAGTTTATGATTTCGATACCGCCAAGCTCTACAACCTGCTTTGCAAATCCGCCTCTGATACCGATTGATGTAGCATTTTCTACACCTGTGAACGGAAGATATACAACTGTCCAGTCTTTGCCTGCCACTGCATATTCAAAAAGTGCTTTCTTGAATGTTTCAGGATGCTCAATCTGTACCTGAACCTTACCCATACCGTCCTCTGCATCTGTAGAGATTGTTCTCATTCTGAATGCAAGAAGCATTACATCCTGTTTTTTAACGCCGTCTCCAGGATTTTTTTCGGGAGTAGCTTTTGTTCTTGTTATAAAGTTTGCACTCTTTTCAGGAACTTCTGTACATGTAATTCTTACCGCCTTTTTGAAAGGCTGTCCATCTACATCTACAACTTCTGATGTACCGTACTTTGATGAAGTGCTGATCGCAGCAAGAAATTCATCTTCTGTACATACCACTTCGCCCTGACCTTTAACAGTAGCATATGCTGCTTCCTGTTCTTCAGGAGTCATACCGCCAAAGTGAAGAAGATCTTCAGGATTATTTGACTTCTGAAATTCTGTAGGAATTCTTCTGTGCATAGTAGATACAAGCTCTGCCATGCCCTTCTGAGTGGATGCTGAAGATGTAGAAATGATAACTGTCTTTGTAGCATCATCCCAGCCCACATTACATCCTAATGATTCTGAAATAAATCTTACAGGAACCATTGTTCTGTCTGAAAGGATCTTTGCAGGAAC
>SVJM01000073.1 GCA_015068975.1 Oscillospiraceae bacterium
CTTTTCTTATATTCTCGATTCTCTTATTGGCATCAATTCTCCACTGCTGACCATCCTTAAATCCAATATCATAAGCAACTGTTGAAGGGAGCGTATTTACATCAAAGCCTTCGCCCATATTGATAATTTCTATTCCGCCAAGTTCTATTACCTGCTCATAGAATCCACCTCTTATACCGATGCTAGTAGCATTGTCAACACCGGTAATAGGCATATAGATAATTGTCCATTCCTTCGGAATCTGCGCCTTAGAAAAAAGTGCCTTTTTGTATGATGTAGGATGTTCTACCTGTACCTGAATCTGACCTACACCGTCTGCACTTCCCCCTGACACACATCTTGCACGAAAGGCAAGAAGCATAACATCTTCTTTCTTCACGCCATCTCCCGGATTTTTTTCGGGTGTAGCGGCAGTTTTTATGATAAATGATGCAGAATTTTTAGGAACTGATGTACAAGTAATCTTAAGTGCCTTACTGAAAGGTTGTCCTTCTACATCAATTACTTCTGCAGTGCCATACTCAGGCCCCTGAACGTGAAATTTCTTCACAAATTTCTCAGTTGTACAAACAACCTCCCCCTGACCCTTGACCTTATCATACATAACGTCATTTTTGCTCATATCAGGCTCAAGGAAATAATACAAATCATTTAAATCATTAGATTTTTCAAAGGTTGTGGGAACAGGTCTGTGAAAATCTGATACAAGAGCCTTTACAGATGGCTTTGTCATATCAGATGATGTATTTATGATAACAGTCTTTGTTGCATCTTCCCAATCAACTTTACATCCCAATGCTTCAGAAATAAATCTTACAGGAACAAGTGTTCTTCCCTCTAAAATCTTTGCAGGAACATCAAGAGTTACCTCTTTGTCCCCTACCTTTGCAGATGTATTTCCTATCTGAAGTGATACAGAAATGTCTGCCTTTTTTCCTGTGACGGTTTTTGTAGCGTCATCCCATGAGATATCCGCACCTAAGCTTTCGAAGATTGCTCTCATTGGCACAAGAGTTCTTCCGTTTTCTATAATCGGCATCACATCGTAAGATTGTGCTTTGCCGTCAATTGTGACCTTTATTCCCTCTTCGGCAGATACCACTGAAAAAGATGCAACAAGCATCATAATTGCTATAATAACTGACAAAAACTTTTTCATTTCTAATTCTCCTTTTTTAATTAGTAAATTCTATCATATATGATGTGTAATTTGGCATATCTGCAATCCACTTGAACTCATCACCTGTAAACTCTATCTCATATATTAAGTCCATATCGTGATTGTCATCTAAAAGATACCATTTTGCTTTTGTGACACTATCACTACCAAAGCCTTTAAGATCAAGAGTTACTTTTTTAGTTTCTGTTTCTTCTGTATCATTATAATGAGTAAACATTATAGCTTTTCCTTCATCACCTGTAGCAGCACAAGCATGTAAATCCTTATCGGAGATACACTCTGCACTTTCGCCCAGTTTGTAGAGCTTATTAAACATAACAAAAGGATAAAAGCCCTTAAGTGCTTTTCCCGGTGTAAGTGGATCAAAAAGTCCGTTCCATCCATTGGTAGGTCTGGCATCATAATACATAAGCATATCGCATGAAGTTCTTTGTCCTTCGCACATTACTGCAAGGTTGAAGCTTGCACCTTTATTGTTCCAATGTGTATGTCTGCTGTATTCCAATCCTTCTCCTACCCATTCAAGGACATAATTCCACTCATCGAGGATACTTTCGGCATCGCTATATCCGTATTTATCCAGAAGTTCACGCACCCATTCTGATCTTTTTGCTACTTTCTCTATCTCATTTGTGTATATGTGCCATGAGAAGAAATCCATCTTCACATCTCTTTTTTTCATTTCAGAAAGAAACATATCTGTCCACTCATAGCTTGAAGCTATTGCAGGGCCACCTATTTTAAGATTAGGGAATTTCTCTTTTAGATGTTTTGAAGCCACTTCATAGAGATCATAGAATTCTTCTTTTGTACCACGCCATGTAGGGCTCTTTTCAGGATTTTCCCAACCAAGATCAGGCTCATTCCAGATTTCCCAGTATTCCATATCCATATGGAAACCATCTGCCCATCCTTCTGTATAATGACGGATAATATGTTCACAGATCTGTGCCCATTTCTTGTTGTCTTTGGGTGGGAATATATTATATTTCTTTATCTCGTGCTCAATTCTTGCACCAAGTCTGTAAAAGACTTTTGCACCTGCAGCTTCGCAGCATCTCATATAATCATCGGTACACACGAAATCATATGATGCCGGATCATCAACATCTGCATCAAAATTGCTAAAGATACGAGCCACATCTACAGTGTGTTCAAGTCCATACCTAGAACAAAACGAAGCATCGTGTGTCCTTACATAAGGAAATCCGGCTTCTACAAATCTTTCTAAATTTGAATTATACACAGTTACTGTGTTCTTTTCAATATTGGAGAAGTGCACCGACGGACCATTGTTTACTGCATGCATAGGCTTGATTTTACCTTTTATTTTACTGAAATCTACGGTTATATTGGACATAAAAACATCCTCCTCTGGATTTGTTTATGTTTTCAGTATATTATAAAAGTATTGTATTTTCTATCTGTTTTGTGTATAATAATAGAAAAAAAGTAAGATTTGAGGGTGGTATCATGCATCATCAGGAAATAAATTCCAATTCAGGACATTTCAGCGGTACATATTTTGAAAACACAGATTTTGATTTTCACTTCCATAATTCATATGAGCTTATATATGTGACGGAGGGTGCATTGATAATAGAAATAGGCGGTTTGTCAATAACTGTCAATAAAGATGAATTTTTTTTGATATCGCCATGTGTCGCACATTCTCTTAAAGCTGCCGATAAATACAAGTGTTTTATCAATATTTTTCCAAAGGACTATATAAATGTATTTTTTTCTGAAAACATGGAAAAATTGTACTTCCATTTTACCCCCGATGCGGATACACTTGAAATGTACTTACAGGAAATGTATAATAAGCATTCCAATAAGATAAAAAAATATCTGGTTATCTCCTGTCTTTATTCTATCTGTCAATCAGCACTTATGAGTAAGCCGTCTTTGCAGAGTATGACAAAGGATTCGAACTTCTTATTTAATGTAAATAAAATAATTTCCGAAAAATTCAAAACAGATATAAAAAGAAAAGATATTGCAGATATGCTTCATTATGATGAGCATTATTTCAGCAATATGTTTTCAAAAAATTTCAATATGAATTTCAGGGAATATCTGAATATCATCCGTATAAGTTATGCAAAAAATCTACTGTGGCACAGCAATATGAATATAACAGAAATCGCTCTGGAGTCAGGGTTTAAAAGTATAAGAAATTTCAATAGCGTGTTTAAAGCACAGACAGGTATGATCCCTACCAAATATAAAAAGGAAAAAACACACGAAACCATCTTTGCTGCATATGAATAAATTCTATATATAAAAATAAATATCCACCCGCATAGCGGGTGGTTTTTCATTTTCGGGCATAGCCCTACCCTTTACTGGCGACGCACAAGTGCGTTTTTATATTGGCCTGCCAGCCTTGCAATCGTTACTTGTTACCCATAAATGGGTCCCGCGGGTCAAACATTGCTATTTGAGCCGATTCTTTATCTCTTTGTAATTGTTCCGCTATATATTTTTTTATTGCTTTTGTGTTCTTTCCCGCGGTATCCACGTAGTATCCCTTACACCAAAATTCGCGATTTCGGTATGCAAATTTCATATTTCCCCATCTTTGAAATATTAACAATGCGCTTTTTCCCTTTAAATATCCCATAAATCCCGAAACACTCATTTTGGGTGGGATACTAACAAGCATATGTATATGGTCTGGACAAACTTCACCTTCTATTATTTCCACACCTTTCCATTGACATAACTGACGTAGTATTTCTCTTATCTCCATTCGCTTTTCCTCGAAAAATACTTTTCGTCTGTATTTGGGCGCAAATACTATGTGATACTTGCAATCCCAACTTGTATGTGCTAAACTATTATTGCTTATATTTATCTTTTTCATATATAAATCCTCCTAATGTTTTTGTAATGACTGGCAGGTCGTTTACATTATATCACATTAGGAGGATTTTCTTCATCGGTTAACCTCTAATGAACCACGCGACTATCGCGTGGTTTTCGTTACACAATAAGAGGAAACCGAATTTAATGATAATTCGGTTTCCTACATTAGAAAATTTTTCTATTATTACCCTTACCGTTTTGCGATGTGGAGTATTTTTACATTTCCGCCTATTCTACGGTGATTTCGAGGACATTATCATATCCTTTATGGAATGATACCATCTTTGTGACAGTTTTTCCCTTTGCATTTACTGTAACATCGTAGTCACCGTAGAAACCGTTTATTACAGCCTTACCTTCTGCATTTGTATTTGCCTTTGCATCTTTAGTCCACCATTTGTTGTATACGAGATCCTGGTATACTTTTCCTGCTTCTTTCAGATTGAAGTCTGTATCATAGAATGGGCTTGTAGCGGCAAAGTTTGAGCCGTCCCAGTATCCCCAGAAAAGGAACCCTTCAACATTTGGCTGAGCAAATGCTGCGATAAGAGAATCTCTTGTATAGTTTGCCTGCATTTTTCTGTCAGACACTGCACAGGAGTATTCTGTAATCTTGATTGTCTTATTGTATTCTGTACGAATTTTTTCGTACATTTTGATTACATCATTGAAATCATAGAATTCATTATAGTTGTCACGATGTGTCTGGATACCTACAGCATCATAGTCTACACCATTTGCCTTGTACCAATC
>SVJM01000074.1 GCA_015068975.1 Oscillospiraceae bacterium
CAAGCAGTTTGAAACCTTAAAAAGAGAAAAAGAATGGAAATTTACTGAAAAGAAGTAATAAAAGGAGATGTTTTTATGAGTAAAGAAAAAATTAAAATCGCCATTATAGGCTGTGGTAGATTCAGTCAGTTTTTCGTGCCTCTTTTCAAGGCTCATCCTTCTGTAGAAGATGTATATGTTTGCGACTTAAAAAGAGAGCGTGCGGAAGAATTTTCCCAAAGATTTGATGTAAAAATTGTTGATAGCTTTGAAGAAGCCCTCGCTTCCGACAAAATTAATTCAGTTGCTATATTTACCCAGAGAACCTTACACGGCAAAATGGTAATTGCAGCACTCAAGGCGGGAAAGCACGTATACAGTGCCGTTCCCTGTACAACAGACATTGATGAAATCATCGAAATCAAGGAGCTTGTAGAAAAGACAAGACTTACATATTCTATGGGCGAAACAGGCTATTATAGAGCACCTGCCATCTTCTGCCGTAGAGAGTTTAAAAAAGGAACATTCGGCAAATTCACCTACGGTGAAGCACACTATAACCACGATATAAGAAATATGGAGCAGAGTTTCCGCAGCAGCGGTGGAGATGACTGGAAAAGGTTTGCGGGAGTTCCCCCTATGTTCTACCCCACACATTCAACTTCTATGATTCTTTCCACAATGCCGGGAGTGTATGCAAAGAAAGTTGTTGCTTTCGGATTTAAGGAAAGCCCCAGAACAGATATTTACGGAACAGATGGACAGAACAATTACAACAATCCCTTTGCAAACACTACGATGCTTCTTGAGCTTTCAAACGGCGGTATAGCGAGAATCAGCGAAAACAGATGTGTTGGTTGGTTCTGTCCCGAAACATACATTTCTCAGTTCTATGGTACCGATGGCGGTTACGAATTCTCTGTTGCAAGACACAGCCTTTCGCATTGGGATGCAGAAAATCCCGGAAAAGTCATTATGAAGGATGTAACTAAAGAACTTCAACCTGAGTCTGTTTATAACCTTTTGAATTCAGATTATAAAAAAGCTATTCACGAAGTAGCAAACGGAATGGGATTTACAGAATCTTCGCCCATTCAGCCACTTCATAGAGTGCCGAAGGAATTTGAAGGTATTGATAACAAGCATAACGGAACACATCATTTCCTTATTGATGATTTCTGCCGTGCATACGACACAGGCAAGCTCTCACCCACTCACATCTGGAATGCTGCAAGATATAACATCCCCGGACTTACAGCACATCAATCCGCTCTTAAAGGAGGGCAGGTTATGGATGTAATCGACCTTGGCAATCCTCCTGATGATTGGGAAGTTCTTGATGTTGATGAATTAATTTAACCATTTTAAAAAAATATCCTCCAAGGATAAGATTCCTTTGGAGGATATTTTTTGCATATAGCAGATTACAAACGCCTATGTTCTAAATAAACTATCTCTTAATGTTATGAAAAAAACCAACAATAATAAAATTCCCTGCTATTTGCGTCGAAATAGCAGGGAATTTTATTATTGTTATAACATCTTTGAAATATCTTCTTCATCCCAATCATCAAGAACCTGAAAAAGTCTGCAGAATTTATCCTGTTTACAATCTTCAGTTATATTTACGATTTCTACAGGAACTAATTTAACCTCATGTTCCTCGTTTGGAATATCTGTAAGTGAGTAACTCAGAATGTTCCTTCGCCAAACTCTCTGTCCAAAATTTTCTCAACATCTTCAAGCTGATTATCCGCAGTTAACGAATAATAATTTCCCGTCATTAACTCAAGATATGTCTGTGGATTAAGAATCTTATCGGTTATTATCATCAATATTGCCCTTCTTTCTTTTAAACCAGTTATCTAATATCTTCCATACTGCTTCTTTACATTCTTTTAAGGAGTAGCCTTTTGGAAAATATGACCTTAAGCGTTTTGTTTCAAGGTAAAATTTCTCATTTTCAATTTCACCACAAAGAATTTTATTTAGTACTTCATAGGATAGGTTTTCCTGCTCAAAACTTGCACGGATTTCTTTAGCTTGTTTTTCTGATACATTGCATACCTCACTGTCCAGAAATTCATTAACCGTTTCCTGAGCCTTAACGTCGAGATACGAAAGTTCTGTCCCTGCGCTGACGGGAATACTTTTTTCATCCACCTTATCAAGCAGAGGAGTAACAAGCTCTGTGAGCCTTATGTAACGCCTTACCTGACGATCACTTTTTCAAAGTCCTCCCACTTCGGGACATCGTGTCCAGACGTTAAGTCCGTCCTCTCGCCCTGCCTTTTCTGTGCATCATATTTCAGCTTATAAGCAAAAGCACGCTCGCTGGGAAGTATGCATTCACGCTGCAAGTTACTGTCTACAAGTGCGATTGCTGCTTCATCATCATTCAAGTTACGTATTCTTGATCACATAGATTTTAAAAGTGTTTTAAAACTGATAAATATGATTTTCGTATTCTTTTTATCATCTTATTGGTTTGCATCTTGAACAAGGCGTAAGCCCTCTTCTTTGTGCTTCTTCTACAGATATTTCATATTTGCTCTTTAAATACGAGCATCCATCACGATGAAACTTTTTTCCAGTAGCCGTCCTGTAAACAATATAATTTTCATTGGATGTATCTTCAGATATCTCTTCTTTCTCCTCCGCTACAATTGTCGGATGTGCTTTTTCCTTTATTGTCGATTCTTTTTTATCTACTGTTATATTATCTTCTTGGTCAGCAGCGACCCTTAGCCTGAAGATTTTCTTCCTGAGCTTTTCTTATAAGTTCATTTTGCCTATCCCGTATCTTATCTATTTCCTCAAGGGTACTTTCTTTATACTGGGTTTCAATAAGTTCAAATTCAACGAAATTACCATTCTCAATTACCCATACCGAACCAGCACTATCAGGGTTATATGCAACTTGCACATTACCCCCTTTAAGGAACTTTTCTGTATAGGCATTATTGGTGTATCTGAGCTTATTTACTTTAAGACCAAATCTTGTAAACTTACCTGCAGTTCTCGGAAGTAATGTAAGAACAAGAGTTCTGTAATCCACATTGATAAGGTTAGCTCCTTCTTGTGATTTACCATAGTTCCAGATACAATTTGCATAAGGCTTTACATTTGAAGTTATCATACCCTCTGTATATGGAAAACTATCAATAATCCTTTTTGTGTTATAAAAAATTATGCAGCGGAGGATCACCTTTTCAAATTCCTCTAAAGTCAGACAAGCATCTTTTCTGTAATCGTGTGCTCCGCGTTCCTGATAATCTATTTCTATCACCCCTCTGTTTTTAAGATAGGGCTTGTACATATCCTGAATAAGGTCAAAGAACTTTTCTACTGTTCCTTTAAGTTCAGGCCTGTATGGTGGGAGGTTTATAACTGATACTCCCAGTTCTGTTATCTGTTCAAAGGTTTCACTCTTATACTCACTACCCATATCAGTAACAAGTGTTGCAGGAATACTGTTGCAGTTCCAATCATCCTTACTGATGGATATTCCGAACTTCTTACACCACTCTTGTTTGTTGGCTATAACGTTTGTCATAAGGCTTGTAAGGCTATATACGCCTCCTTCCCACGAAAGAGTATATCCAAGGCACAAACTGCTGTATGCGTCGATACAGGCTGTCAGAATAGGCCTTCCTACAAGACCTCCTGACTCATTCACAAGATAGATATCACAGATGGTTGAATCAAGCATACCCACACCGACTGAGCTTGCAAATTCCTGTATGCCATTTCCCGTCAGAGGTCTTGAGTTTCTTTGATAATCTGAAAGTCCATCTCGTGATATGTAGAACTTCTGTAAGTTTCTGTGCTTTCTGTAGTAGTACCTGAACTGATAAAAGGATGGATAATTGGGTAGCAGGTTATGGGAACTGTCACAGTATTTTTCTTTCAGCATCATTGTATATGCAGTCTTTAAACTGTTCTTATTCTTTGTATAGAAGAACTTATTTAAAGCCCACCTGATGTTCTTTTCATCTGCGGTTAGTTCCCTTGGGTCTTTCTTTTTGTCAGGGGCGAGAACTGATATGTCCTGATAAACAAGATACAAGCACAGATACTTACGGATAGTTTGCTTGCTCACTTTATACTGTTCTGCGACTTTTGAAATCATCATGCTCCTGCTTTTTTCATCTGACACAAATGGAAGTATTCCTGCTATCAGGGTATATCTTTCGTGCATAATTCTTTTTTCGGCAGCGGATAATTCTTCTGACCTTGCGATAAATCCTAATTCATCTTCTGAACAGATATCATAGTCTGAAACTGACGATGCTTCACACCAATAAGGCATAGTTGTCTTTATGCAGTCAATTACAAATACTCCGCTAGCCTTTTCATCTAAAACACGAATAATGCTGTCACCATTTTTCATTAACTTATTCTTCATCAATAACTACCCCCCAATCATTTACTCCATGCTTTAACCAATACTCTCTTGAGATATCAAGTAGTTTTACTGTCATAGGTTTTGTCAGGTGCTTTCTTAACACACATTCCCTGACCATCACATCACCGTTTTCCATTTCACAGAAGAAGTCTGTTGTATATTCTTCTGTAGACAGCGCTACATTGCATTGAAATTCCTTTACCCCCTCATTTTCTTCGAGTAAGTCTGCATAAGCATATTGCAAAGCATCATAGGTCCTGCATATACCAATGCACTTTGACAGTACTCTTTTCTCGCATCTTCCTTTGTAGTTCTTCTTTCTCATGGTAAACCTCCTATTCTGTTAGAAAAGAG
>SVJM01000075.1 GCA_015068975.1 Oscillospiraceae bacterium
AGAGGAAGCAGGGGATACGGTAAGATATTACCTCATATCTGCTATTCAGAAAAGTGTTGCAACAGAGCTTGTAAATGCTTTTAGTGAATACAGAATGAAAATCACCACTATCTCTTGCGGTGTATATAACCAATACTGTTTGTCAGAGCTATATTTTAATGAGTATGAACATCTTAACAGACTCTTAATTGATTTTGGTACAAAGGACATCCGGATTACTGCATTTTCAGAAGGTGTGGCTGTATATACAAGAACAATTGACTGCGGTTTTGATACTTATGTAACAAAGCTCTTTGAGTCGATAGTATATGCAGGAAAACCGGATATATGTGAAATGCTGTATTCTGTAGGCGAAAAGCTGACACAAACTGATAAGAAACAAAAGAATAACATGTACTTAATTAATGATGAAGAATATCTTGAAACAATCAAAATTGTAGATGATCGTATTTGCAATGAAATTAAAAGAGTAATTGACCTTTGTGCAAATAATGATGTAGTTATCTCAAAGATATACTATACGGGTTTTGCAATAAACGGTTTTGATGAAGTATTAGAAAAGCAAACAGGGATAGAATGCGAAAAGATTTCTTTTTCAATTTGTGATGAAAAATCAGGCAGAGGATATGTTCTCTTTGCTGAAGATGAGATGGGAATTAAGTATTCAAATGCTTTGGGGATGGCTATATATCCTATGCTTTAGAGGGAAGGTGTATATATAATGAATGGATTGAAAAAGATAAATCTTTTGCCAATAGAAATAAAGAATAAGTATGCAAATAAATTTCTTAAGATTTTTGCAGGTATGATTGCTGCAGTTATGGTACTAATTATGATAGTACAGGTAGCCAATATCGGATTTTTGACACTGCGCATTAACTATTATAAAGACCGGAATGCAAAATATGAACAGGAGAAAAAGAACATCGAGGACATTCAGAACAGGATTATTTCGTATAACGCATATATTGACGAATATGAGAGAGAAGTATTTCCTTTTGAAAGGTTTATGAACGATTTAGAAAACATCCGTCCTGAAAATGTATATATCATATCTGTTGATACTTCTGACAGATTGATAAATGAAGGCAAGCAGGATGATGAAACAAAGGATAAAATTGAGGCTGATAAAGAAGAGAATAAAGAAACATCTGATGGCGAATTAGAAAGCATTAAAGAGAAAAACTTTGTTGTTCCAGAAATAAAATATGTCGGTGATCTGGTTGGAAAAGATATTGTAATCAGAGGGTACAGTAAAAGACAAGACGAGATTTCAGCATTTATCTTCGAACTTTCAAAGCTATCATATATAACTGAAGCAAAGATTACAGCAATCGAAGAACATGAAATGCTTGACGGTCAGGAATACAACATATTTGAGATTGTAATAAAAGGGGGTACATACATTGAAAATCACAATGAGGGATAAGGTTATTTTGCTTGTTGTAGCTGCAATGCTCTGCGGGTTTGGTGAATACAAAATGGTATTAACACCAATGCAAAACAGGATAGTAGTCCTTGAAGAAGAAAAAGAAACAGCAAAAGGACTTTTAACTGACATTACTCCGCTTTTGGAAGAATCGGAAAAATTGACGGTTAAGGAAAATCAGCTTAAAAGCCGTATTGAAACAATAAAGTCATCGGACCTTGGTAACACTGTTACAAACGAAGAATTTCTTGTCTTTTTAGGTAATTCTACAGCTAAGAATAATGTCAATGTTACAGGCTTTAATAATCTTGGTTTAACTATTGAGAATGATGTATACAAGATGCTGATTGATATGGAATTAAAGGGTAACGGTGCTGATATTAATAAGGTGCTAACAGACATTGAAAATTTGGGTGTTAAATACAGCATAGGCTCTGTATCATACAGACAGAATGAGCAGTACGATTACTTAAAAAGATTTTATGATGATTTAACAGACCTTCCGTGGTATGAAGAACCTGATGAAGAGGAAATAGAGGAATACAACAAGGAAAATAATCCTGAAATATCTGATGAATTGGTTGAAGATGAAGGTTTTAATACGGATACATATTATCCGGAGTTTGATACTGGGCTTGATACAACTGTTCCAGAACAGACAAAGCCGGATTTATCTCCGACACCATCTCCTGAAACTACACCAGAACCACCGAAGAGTATTGATGAAAGACTTGATCAGCTTTTAGACCTTATGGCTTTTAAGTATGGTAACACAGGTTATGAGGTCAGACTCCTTACCAATAACAGGTATGAATATAAAGATGGACAGGATATGCGCCTTGCAGTTACTATATGCCTCATAATGTTTGATGAGCCTGTTTTGGGAAATGCAGATTTGTTTGAAACGGAGAACAGTGAGTATGGAGTATTATGAGTATAAAAGCAGAAACAAAGTAAATGGGAAAATCTTTCGTGGCATCATAACTGCAGAGGATATTGAAAGTGCCGGTGATAACTTAAAAAAGCGTGGTGAGGATATTCTGGAAATATCCGTTATGCAGGATTTTTTGAGTATCAGAAAAACACTTCACAATCTCTCCACTAAAACAAGCAAGAAAACAAAGCTTGAGTTTTTCTCAATGTTAAAGTTTATGTTAGAGTCCGGAATGTCGCTTTATGAGTCTTTGATTAATATACGAGATTCAAGTATTGATAAATCACTTAAGAATTTAGCAAGAATTATAGCAGATGAAGTTAGACAAGGCTCGGATTTAAGTGGTGCAATGAGAAAATCAGGACAGTTTGATATAGCTATGGTTCAGCAGATAAATTCCGGTGAAGAATCAGGAAACATTGATGATACATTAGGAAGATTAACTGAACAGATAGGGCATTAAACAAAGTTGATGGTTTTGAACCAAAAGACTATTTGCGGAGAGAAGTGAGCGAAGAAGGTGTTTCATTTTACCTTGACACAAAATATCGTCTGCTTTGGTTCAGACTGAAGTATGACAATGGTAAAATTGTCAAAATACCCAAAGCGCTTAATAAGGAATATGCAACGTTTGAAGTAAGAATTTATGCTGATAAAAACGATGCAGAGGACAATTTCCTTGCAAATGGATTTGCTTCCAGATACAAGGATGACTCAAATGAAAAGTTCGGACTTAACTTTGTTGAGAGTGCAGAAACTGCAGCACTTGGCAGAGCCTTAAAGGATGCAGGATTCGGTACACAATTCTGTGATATCGCTCTTCCTAATGACCAGACTGTTGTTGATGCAGGCGTACATATCTCATTTGATCTTGGAAATGATGGGATAACAACCCCTATAGAAGAAAACGAAGCATGTCCTGCTGTAAACGGTGCTTCATCTTCAAATTCTGATGAAGATACAACGGCAAATGACTCAACTACAGTAACAGCAAATTCAGAGACCGAAGTGATTGAAGAGAAAGTAGAGTTAAACAAGGATATGCCCATTGAAGAGTTGCTCAAAAGGATGACAGTTGATTATGCAAAATCAATCGTTGTTGAAGTGGGCTATGACAGGGGTAAAACACTTGGCAGCATTATGCAGACTAAACCTAAGAGTATAGTTTTCCATTCAACCTATGAAAAGAATAATAACCTTGTACGAGCTGGTGCATTGTTCTTGATAGAACAGGCGAAAACAGCATAGGAGGGGACTTTGTATGATGAAATATCTTAAAGCGAAGTTTAATTCTTTTATACGGCATATCGAAAACTTCTTGTTTGAAACTGAAGATGTAAGGAATACATATTGTATTCCTTGCACCTGGGTTATTACAGGAAATGTTTATGTAAATGCTCCAAGCCCTGAACTTGCAAAGGCTTATGTAAGAACGCAGAAAATCAATCCGGATTTAGAAGACTGTTATTGTCTGAATATGAAACCGGACACTGAGCATCCAATTCTTTGCGAATGCGGTAATTGCGGGAAAGAGTATATTATTTCCAAATATCATATCCATCCGAAATGCCCGCATTGTGAGACTGGCGGTGAGCTTGCGTGAGTTACGAAATCGTTTATGCCAGAGAATTCATTAAGACAGGTGATGAGAGGATTATTCCTCTTGTTTTGGCAGGAAGCAACAACTGTTGGAGCTATACATTCAATGGAAGGTCCAGAAGAGAACGTCATTGGTTCCCTTTTCTTGCAAAACAGGGAGAAAATCCGGCTTTTTATCCTGAAGACCTTATGAAAAGAGTTCAAACCTACATTCCAAGTGAGTATCAGGAGCATTTTATCAGAAATGGCAAATGGGTAAGGGATGACGGATTTGTTAGGTTCTTTGAAAATGGAATAAAAAGAGCCAAGAGACTCGAGGAGCTTTACAAAGAGTTAATCTGGCAGGAAACATTGGAGGGGACTGTATATTATTACGATAAAAAACTCGTTCCACAAACAATTCATTCTGTTTTTATAAGGAGCACCAGCGATTTAGATGTTTTTCTTAAAGAGGTTGATAAATTGATAGAGGAAAACAAAAACATTCGAAAGTTATATATTGGACTTTGTTTTTCCAGCAATGATGTACTGCAGCGAGATAAGGAAGCTAAGAGGGATTTATGAGAAGGGTGCAGTTTTGCATCCTTCTTACAGTTATGGAGGAAATTATGAGAAGAAAGAAAAAGAAGGAATTAATTGTCAATGCTTTTTATGTTCATAACGAAGTGATAGAAG
>SVJM01000076.1 GCA_015068975.1 Oscillospiraceae bacterium
CAAATGGAACCTATCCATATACAACAAACTATTATGCAGTAATTCGTGACGGTGAAAACAATCCAAAGGTAGATGCTTTTGCAGAACTGATGCAGGGAGAATTCGGTCAGTTAATAGCAGCTCAAAGCGGCCTTGGTGTTAAGAGAGTTTATTGATAAATTGATTTGAATTTCCAATTTTTAATTATCGTAATAGTATATTTTATTTCATAAGTCAAAAAATTTTATTAAAGACTTGCAATTATTGACAGGATGTGTTACAATATAAAAAATAAAAAAAGAAACGGGAGCTTGTGTTACAGGCTGAGAGGGAGGTAAGACCTCCGACCGAGAACCTGATTTGGATAATGCCAACGTAGGGATGCCTTTTGCGACATCGCAATTGACATGGAATAAGCGGAAGCTACCAAATCGGTAGCTTCTTTTTGTTTGTAAAAAAAATAATAGGAAACGGGAGCTTGTGTTACAGGCTGAGAGGGAGGTAAGACCTCCGACCGAGAACCTGATTTGGATAATGCCAACGTAGGGATGCCTTGCGCGACATCAAAGCTGACAAGGAATATGTGGAAGTTACCAAATCGGTGACTTCCTTTTTTATTACATTCCGGAGGTGAAAAAGATGGTAAAGATTAACGGAGAATATGTTGATGTTTCCGGTAAAACAGTTTTGGAATATCTGACCTTGGCAGGCTATGATACAAAAAGAGTTGCTGTTGAATTAAACGGAGATATAGTACCAAAAGCGCAGTATTCTGAGATTGTTTTTAAAGATGATGATAATGTTGAAGTTGTAAGCTTTGTGGGAGGTGGTTGATATGATGCCTTCAAAAGATGAATGGATAAAGGCTTTAAATGACAGACACGGAAAAGATCTGCAGAATAAGATTTCATCAACAACAGTTGGTATTTGCGGACTTGGAGGACTTGGTTCTAATATAGCAATTGCTCTTGCACGTGCAGGAGTAGGAAAACTTATACTGATTGATTTTGATAAGGTGGACATTACCAATCTTCACCGTCAGCAGTATAAGGCGAGTCAGGTCGGAATGTATAAGACAGAAGCATTAAGAGATAATCTTGCGGAAATTAACCCATATCTTGAAACAGAGATACAGACGGTTTGTATAACAAAGGAAAACGCAAAAGAACTTTTGAAAGAATGCGATATCATCTGTGAAGCCTTTGACAATGCAGAGTGTAAAGCGATGCTTACCAATCTTGTTTTGGAAGAAACGCCGGATAAGTATATCGTGGCGGCTTCCGGAATGGCAGGTATGGGGAGTGCGAACAGCATTCACACAAGAAAGGTAACAAAAAGATTTTATCTTTGCGGTGATGAAATAAGTGATGCATCCGACGGAATCGGTCTTGTATCATCAAGAGTAATGCTATGTGCAGCACATCAGGCACATACAGTTTTAAGAATTATAGCTGAAGAATATGAAGTATAGGAAGAAGGAAAGACAAATGAATAATGACAAACTTATTATAGACGGTCACGAATTTAATTCACGTTTCATTTTGGGTTCGGGAAAGTACTCAATGAAGCTTATAGAAGCAGCAGTGAAAGATGCAGGAGCAGAGATTATAACTCTTGCAGTACGTCGTGCAAATACAAAGGAACAGGAAAACATTCTTGACTTTATTCCAAAGGGAATAACACTGCTTCCTAACACAAGCGGTGCAAGGAATGCAGAAGAAGCAGTACGAATTGCAAGACTTGCCCGGGAGCTTGGATGCGGAAATTTTGTTAAGATTGAGATTATGCGTGATTCAAAATATCTGCTACCTGACAACGAAGAAACAATCAAAGCAACAGAGATTCTTGCAAATGACGGATTCGTTGTTATGCCGTATATGTATCCGGACTTAAATGTTGCCCGTGATTTAGTAAATGCAGGAGCAGCCTCTATAATGCCTCTTGCATCACCGATTGGCTCAAATAAAGGTCTTGCCACAAAGGATTTTATTCAGATTCTTATTGATGAAATTGACCTGCCGATTATTGTTGATGCAGGTATCGGTAAGCCATCACAAGCTTGTGAAGCTATGGAAATGGGTGCTGCAGCTATTATGGCGAACACAGCCCTTGCTACTGCCGGAGATTTACCGCTTATGGCATCAGCTTTCCGTCAGGCAATTGAAGCAGGAAGAAAAGCATATCTTTCAGGACTTGGCAGAGTGTTAACAAGAGGTGCATCCGCATCAGATCCTCTTACCGGATTTTTGCGTGATTAAGGGGGATTTATAATGGAAAATCAATTTTTTGTGGATTCGGAGCATTTGTCACCTGAAGTTCTTGCAAAAAAACACAGAATAGAGATAGATCCTTCCTCACGAAAAAACCATATGGAATATTTGCCGGGAATGGAGAAAATTGAATCTGATGTTTGTAAAAATGTAATGGAGCAGATGAATTCCTTCGATTATTCAAAGTATACTGCAAAAGATGTAAAGACAGCATTAGAGCATGATACCTGCAGTATAGAAGATTTTAAGGCACTGCTTTCTCCGGCGGCTGAACCATTTTTGGAGCAGATGGCACAGAGAGCAAGGCTTGAAACAAGTAAGCATTTTGGTAATACAGTTTACCTTTTTACACCCTTATACATCGCTAATTACTGCGAGAATTACTGTGTATATTGCGGTTTTAACTGCTATAACCATATTAACAGAATGAAGCTCTCTATGGAGCAAATTGAAAAAGAAATGAAGGTTATCGCAGACAGCGGTATGGAAGAAATACTGATTCTTACAGGAGAGAGCCGTGCTCACAGTGACATAGATTATATCGGTGAGGCTTGTAAATTGGCAAGAAAATACTTCCGTATGGTGGGACTTGAAATATATCCTGTAAATACTGATGAATATAAGTATCTTCACGAATGCGGTGCTGACTATGTAACTGTATTTCAGGAAACTTATGATGCTGAGAAATACGAGCAGCTTCACCTGCTGGGACATAAACGTGTATGGCCATATCGTTTCGATGCACAGGAACGTGCACTTATGGGCGGTATGAGAGGTGTAGCCTTTTCAGCACTTTTAGGACTTTCTGATTTCAGAAAAGATGCCTTGGCAAGCGCACTTCATGTGTACTATCTGCAGAGAAAATATCCTCATGCTGAAATGTCACTATCTTGTCCAAGACTGAGACCGATTATAAATAACGACAAAATCAATCCTTTGGATGTGCATGAAAAACAACTTTGCCAGATAATCTGTGCTTATCGTATCTTCCTGCCGTTTGTCGGTATTACAGTGTCTTCCAGGGAGAGTGCTGAGTTTAGAAACGGTATTGTTAAGATCGCTGCAACAAAAGTGTCAGCAGGTGTATCTACAGGAATCGGCGACCATGAAAGCAAATACAGCGGAAAAGAATCAGATGAAGTACAGGGCGATGAACAGTTTGAGATAGACGATAACAGAAGTCTTGATAAAATGTATAAGGATATTGAAGATGAAGGCTTGCAACCTGTTTTAAATGATTATTTATATGTATGAGGAGTGATAGCAGATGAAATTCGATTCAAGTATGTATTTTATAACCGACAGTACAAATTACTCTGAAGAAGAATTCTTGTATCGTGTCGAGCAGGCACTGATGGGCGGAATAACTCTTCTTCAACTTCGTGAGAAGGATAAATCTACAAGAGAGTATATGGACCTTGCCGAGAAGGTGCATACACTTACAAAGAAATATAATGTTCCGCTTATCATTGATGATAGGGTAGATGTTGCGTTAGCGATAGATGCTGAAGGTGTGCATGTCGGTCAAAGTGACATGCCGGTATCTATAGCAAGAAAGCTTATGGGCGATGATAAAATTGTAGGTGCAACTACCAAGACAGTAGAGCAGGCTGTAGAAGCTTATGCTCAGGGAGCAGATTATCTTGGCGTTGGAGCGATATATCCAACTACAACTAAAGTAAAAACTGTTCTTACCTCAACTGAAACCCTTGGTAATATCTGTAGTGCAGTGCCAATTCCGGTAAATGCAATCGGCGGACTTAATAAAGACAATATTGATGTGCTTAAAGGTATTCCGATTGCAGGTATCTGTGTTGTATCTGCAATTATGAAAGCAGATGATCCTAAACAGGCAGCGGTAGAATTACAAGCCAGAGCAAAGGAATTGGGACTATGTTAAAAGGAGCAATTTTTGATTTTGACGGGACAATAGTTGATTCCATGTACATATGGGATAACATCAGCATGGATTATCTTCGTTCTTTAGGTATCGAGCCAAGAGAAAATCTGAATGAAGTATTTGCAAACTTTTCGCTTGAACAGGCTGCAAAGTATTATCAGGATAATTACAAAGTGACACTGTCTGTAAACGAGATTATATCCGGTGTGAACGAAATGATTAAAGAATTCTACAGAACAAAAGTAACGTTGAAAAAGGGTATAGAAAACTATCTTTCGTATCTTGGAGGACGAGGAACTAAAATTTGTATTGCTACATTAACAGACCGGGAAATTGTAATAGAAACATTAGAAAGGCTTGGCGTAATGAAACATTTTTCAGAAGTGTTTGACTG
>SVJM01000021.1 GCA_015068975.1 Oscillospiraceae bacterium
TAACTGACAGTCTTTCTGTTGCGGGTACAGAGCAAAAAGAAGGAAAGATGGTTGATACAGAATATGTAATCGAGGACGGCGTGTGCAAACTTAAAGACCGCTCTGCATTTGCGGGAAGTATTGCAACTGCCGACAGACTTGTACGGGTTCTTAAAGATGAAGTGGGTGTTGATATTGTTGACGCGGTAAAAATGATGACACAAACTCCTGCAAAAATTCTCGGACTTACAAAGGGAATCCTGCAGTCAGGCTATGATGCAGACATTATCGCTTTTGATGATGATATAAATGTAAGTGATGTATGGGTTATGGGCGTAAAAAAATAGTATAATATTAACAGAAAGTAGTACAATAACGATTTTAGTTATATAACATATTGAATTTAATTTTAATGTGTAGTAATATTAATTTCAGGGTAACTATACAAGAGACGTAATAATTTCATGTTTTGCAGATGAACTTATGGACGGTTTCCTTATGTGGGGATTCTGGGATGGTCACAACTACAAAGCATACTCACCAATCTATGATTCTGATTGGAATCTGAAACCTGCAGGTGAAGCATATGTTGACCTTGTATACAACAAATGGTGGACAAAAGATGCAAAAGCAAACACCGGCGCAGACGGTTCTGCTACAATCAGAGGCTTCTGCGGTGACTATGATGTAACAGTAACAGCAAACGGAAAGACAACAACAAAGATGGTTGCATTCCACAAAGGATATGATAATGTACTTGAAATAACAGTAGAGTAACAATGTATAGTTCATATCATAGAAATATAAAACAGTCAGTTTTCCGAGTGATATTTATTTGAGAGGAAACGCATATTATGAGTAAACAGTTTAAAGTAATTGATTATGTAAAAGACGGATTGACAGACAGCGAGATAATCGAAAGATGTATGCAGGAAGCGTCAGAAGTTTCCGGCAATAAAGTGATTTTGTTTGACGGTAAAGATTACTTTATAGACAGAGCCATAATAGTTTTTGACGATACCGAAATTTACATTGACGGTTGTACAATCAAGCAGAATGACTTTGTATTTGACAATGTATTCCGTGGGGTAAATACGATAGTTGATGAGAATGATTTATATGGATTTCCACTTGATGTGAAACCGATAAAAAATGTAAAGATTATCGGTAGAAATGGTGCAAAAATCATAGGAACTTCCAAACCAAAGATCGGATATCATACTGTGTTGAAAGAAGAGCAGGAGATGACAGGTGATTTCTGGGGATGGCGTACACATATGGTTTCTTTGTCTCTGTGTGAAAATGTAGAAATCGGCGGATTATCTCTGTCGCAGACTATGGGATGGGCGATTACATTTGAATACGGACATAATTTGTATGTTCACGACCTTGATATAAATTCAAATGTAAAAAATGGTGATGGCATAGATTTTCGTTCAGGTTGTTATGATTGTGTCGTAGAAAATATATCAGGATATACATCTGATGATACAGTTGCCTGCAGTGCATTGAGAGGAGTAGGTATACCGGTATATCCTTACAAAAATTATCTGTATCCTTCAGGACCTTGCGCATGTCTGGGACGTGAATACAACAGCGATATATATAATGTAAAAATAAAAAACATCACCACAGGTGGTCTTTGTCATGGTGTCATATGCCTTGCAGCCCGTGGTAATCAGGTATACAATGTATCAATAGAGGATATACATGAAACATGCGAAGGTGACAGACAGTCATCTGTAAAAATTTATACGGGATATGGTGACGGATACAATCCGGGAGATATTCATGATATAAGTATAAAGAATGTAACCTCAAATATATCCCAATATGCAGTTCAATTTGCAGCGGAAGTGAAGAACGTAACTGTAGAAAACGTTGTCCAAAACAATCCTGACGGTTTGCGGATTTATGGCGCCGAAGGACAGGAAACTGTTGTGATAAAATAACCAATTTTGGGGTGAGAAATACAATTGACATTTTTTGTATGATAGTGTAACATAAGATTATAAAATTCTATTTAAGGAGAATGCAAAATGAAAAGATTATTATCATTAGTTCTATCAGTATTGATGATTCTTGCATTGTTTGTATCAAATAGTGTGGTACTTGCAGATGATTCAATCAAAGTAGTGATTGACGGGGCAAATCAGACATATGATGTTATGCCAATCATCGAAAACGGCAGAACATTAGTTCCTATGCGTGCAATCTTTGAATCCCTTGGTGCGGTGGTTTCCTGGGATGACGCTACCAAAACAGTATTCGGTACAAAAGGGGATACAATGGTAGTTCTTCAGATTGGCAACAAGACAGCTCATGTAAACGGAGAGAAGAAAGAGCTTGATGTTGCAGCATCAATTGTTGAAGGAAGAACTCTTGTTCCTGTAAGATTTATTTCAGAAACATTGGGATGTAAGGTGGATTGGGATGATTCCACAAAGACTGTAATTATCAATTCAAGTGCCGCTTCTTCTAAGTCAGGACTTGCAGAGCTTGTGTCTACAATGCACAGAAGAGTTCCTACAACATTTGAAAAGTCAAATGATATGAACGATTTGTATCACTTTGAATCTATGTCAGCCCAAGAACAGGAAGAAGCTTACCAGACAGTAAGAGGTCAGGGAGAGGTTGTATGTACAGAAGAAGAATTTATGGCAGGGCTTAAGCCTGTTCAGGGACCCGACTTCGGAAACTATGAAGTGGTTGATGTGGAAGGACAGAATTTCAAAAAGGCATTGAGAATTACCTGTACAAAAGTCCCTGAAAAATCTTCAGGTTTTATTGTAAAGACAAATGCAACTCCCGAAAGAAATCCGGGGGATGGCGTAGACGGCAAAGATCAGATGCTTCTTGCGTTCAGATTAAGACTTGTATCAGGAGGTCACCTTGGTTCTTGTCAGGTTCAGTTCCAGATAGAGCATCCTGAGACATTTAAGAAAGCACTTTTCCAGTCTGCAGTTGCAGAAAATGACTGGACAGTTGTATATATGCCTTTTACAGGTGTTGATGATGCTACAAGTATCGGTGTAAGAGCAGGTTTTTGTGAGCAGGTTGTAGAGCTTGGCGGTATCGAAATCATCAACTTCGGACCTGATTTCAATGTAGGAAAGCTTCCAAGTACAACAGGAGAATTTCCTGAGCTTAAGCTTGATGCCCAGTGGAGAAAAGAAGCAAACGAAAGAATCGAGAAGATAAGAAAAGGCGACTTTAAGATTGTGGTAAAGGATGGAGCAGGCAATGTGATTCCTGATGCAGAAGTCGAGCTTGATATGTTTGAACATGAATTTCAGTTTGGTAATGCATTTAACGGTCAGATAAAGAAAAATGAAACATATAAACTTCATCACGAAGAACTCTTTAATGCAGGTGTTGTAGAGCATCAGATGAAATGGGCACCATATGAAGACGATCCTCAGGAAACAAAAGGACAGGTTGAAGGTGCAAAAGAATCCGGTGTTAAATATATGAGAGGACACACACTTATTTGGGAAAGAGATTTAGGCTCAAATGGTAAAACATACCTTATGCCAAAACGCCTCTTTGACAACGATGCATTCAAGGATAAGGAATTTCTTTTGAAGGAATCAGAAGCACACTTTAACAAAATCTGTGCAGAATATCCTGATATGGTAGACTGGGATGTTGTAAATGAAATTGTAAACAATGTTCGTTTCAGAGAGCATCATGGTCAGTTTGAGCTCTTCAAAGAATGGTTCGACCTTGCAAGAAAAGCAGCAGGTGAAGATTGTCTTCTTTACTACAATGAAACATCCCCTGTATGGAATCCTGAATTTATAGAATACCTTGATAAATTCGTAGAAAACGGTGTGGATTTCGACGGTATCGGTATTCAGTCACACTATGACGGAAACCTTAAAATGCCTACAGAGCTTATGGGACTTTATGACAAACTTGCGGAAAAATACAACAAACGCCTTAAGATTACTGAGTATTCATGCTCAATTGCAGATATCAACCTTCAGGGTAATTATACAAGAGACGTTATGATCAGCTGCTTTGCAGAGGAAAATATGGATGGATTCCTTATGTGGGGATTCTTTGATGGTGCAAACTTTGCAGCATATTCTCCAATCTATGATAAGGACTGGAACTTAAAGCCTGCAGGCAAAGTATATCAGGATCTTGTATATAACAAGTGGTGGACAAAAGATGCAAAGGCAAAAACAGCAGCAGACGGCTCCGCTACAATCCGTGGCTTCTATGGCGACTATGATGTGACTGTAACAGCAAATGGAAAGACAGTAACAGAAATGGTTGCATTCCACAAGGGATATGACAACATTTTGGAAATTGTAATTAAATAGGGAATGTAGAACATGCAATATCCTTAAGTTGAGCAGTATATACCAGTCGTCATTCTGAGCGGGCCGAAGGCAGAGTCGAAGAATCTCAGGAAAGTCAATCAGATCCTTCGATGCGCGACGCTTACTCAGGATGACAATTCCTAATTTAATGATATTGATAAATTTGTCCATGCCGCAAAAGGCAGGGGATGAATAATAAAATAACTTTAAGATTGAAACAAACAAAATAGTAATTCAATTTAACGTTTTAGGGACGGACCCTAAAACGTTAAATTTTTTATATCTCTTTATTTTTTGATTTTCTGTACTTATTGGGTGATATCCCTACAATTTCCTTAAATGTTTTTGAATAATACTGAGTGCTGTTAAACCCGACCTGTTGCGCTATGATTTCTATTGATAAATCTGTTTTTATAAGCAATTCCTTTGAATTTTCCACTCTTTTTTTATTTATATATTCACTTACAGTACAGTTATAATATTTGTGAAATTTTTTATACAGGGAGCTTTTTGAAAGCCCTGTGTTTTTTGAAATTGTCTGGATACTTAAGTTTTTTCCGATATTGTCATTTATATAATCCGTGACACTTTTTATATCTTTTTCAAAATTTGCATTTATCATATTTTCCAGAAGTATATATTTCACAAGCATAACCACTATGTTTTCAACACTATGGATTTTTTGAGAATCAAAAAAGGGTATCTGGTTGTAGAATATCTCGGATTTGTGAATGTCGATATCAAGGTCCTTTATCATATTTTTTATTTGTAAAAAATCAGTACTTTCTCTCATTTGTCCAAACAAAACATATCCCAGCAATATATTGTCGTGTATGATGGGGATTACCATATCCGTAAGTCCTGCGTGACATATATGTACCTCGGGTTTACCTGTGACGGAGGCTTGCTTTATAAGGCATTTTTCAGACAAATCACATTTCTTTTTTCCTTCCGGAGATGATTGTATCAGGTTGCAATAAGGATTTGGCATATGGTATCGGGGATTTACCATATCAGAGTAGTTGGAGGGTAATATAGCGATATTGATACCCGTTGCGTTATAGAAATCCTGCAAAGTATCCGAAAGCTTTTCATTATCTATATTTATAAACATATCATCACCTGAAATTCATTATAAAATATCCAAAAAGATTAGTCAATGGATTTTAACAATATTTTCTTTTGTGGAATATAGTTTAAAAATATAAGACGATTAATACTTGTGATATATAATGATTGTGGTTACAATTAAGATATAGAATTTGTATAATACAGGAGTGAGAATGTATGAGGATTTTGATGATAGGCGCACATCAGGATGATAATGAATTCAGGTGCGGAGGACTCGCTTCTAAGTATGCGAAGCTTGGTCATCAGGTGACATTTCTTAGCGTATGCAATGGTTGCGGCGGACATCATATAATGTCAAAAGATGAGACAGTTTCAACCCGTGCAAAAGAGTCACAAAAAGTAGCAGAATTTCTTGGTATAACCTATGATGTGTGGGATATAGATGATTGCAGCGTGATGGCAGACCTTGAAACCAGAAGAAGAATGATAAGATATATAAGAAAAATAAATCCCGATGTGATTATAAGTCATCGTACCAATGATTACATGGCAGACCATCGGATTGTGGGTCAAATTGTGCAGGATGCATCCTATATGCTGATTGTTCCTCACGAGTGCCCTGATGCTCCTGCAATGAAGAGTATGCCCGTTATTCTTTATAATGAGGACGGATTTAGGAATCCACCCTTTAGCGCTGATGTGGTAATTGATATGGATGATGAAATCGATACAAAATTAAAAATCGCTGATATTAACAAATCTCAGGTATATGAGTGGCTTCCCTATACTTTTGGAACACTTGATAGTGTTCCTGAGGATGAAGCTGAAAGGTTTGAATGGCTTAAGGGTATGAATATTACAGAGAAAACCACAGATGAAGAAATTCTTTCGCTACCCTCTGAGTCGGGATATGCAATCAGATATGCTAAGCCTGCCGCTCAATTCAGAAAAGAGCTTATCAGACGCTACGGAGAAAAGCGCGGAAGCGAGATAAGATATGCAGAGGCATACGAAATATGTGAGTATGGTAAGCAACCTACAGAGGAAGAGCTCAAAATGATTTTTCCATTTTAGTAAATATAAAATTTCACGCGGAGGAAAATAATATGAATTTTACAAGTACAGTTAAAGGAAGTCTTTTGGATGGATTTTATCCTATGGGTTGGGATATGGAAAAAATCGACAAATGCTGTGATATGGGAGTAAAAAGAGAGGATTTCTGGCACAAGGATTTTTGCCCTGTTGAATGTGAGAGCCTTTCGGATTTCGATGTGTATATGGGACACGAAATCGCACTTCAGATAAAGACCTCAAAGGATAAAGGCGAGAAGATTGCTATGATACTTCCTGTGGGACCTATGGGGATGTACAAATGGGCTTCCTATTTCCTCAATGAATGGAATGTGTGCTGTGACCATGTGTACACCTTCAATATGGATGAGTGGTCGGATAGTGAAGGAAATACACTTGATTCCAATGATCCTGCATCCTTCGAATACAGTATGAAAAAGGCATTTTTTGATAAGCTTGGTGATAATACCGTACCTTGCAATCAGAGAAACTTTGCAACAAAGGAAAACCTCCCTACATATCCTGAGAAGATTGCAGCACTTAAGAAACAAGGAGCAAAGCTTGTGCTTGTATTCGGTATAGGAAGGATGTGTCATATAGCATTCTGGGAGCCACAGTTTGGTGAAGAATTTGATACTGTAGACGATTGGAAAAAGCAATGTTATCGTATCGGGGCAAAGCTTCATCCTCTTACCATAGAGCAAAATGCGATTACAAGCTTCAAGAGCAGAACAACACTTGTTCCTTGCAGAGCAAATACAATAGGACCGGGTTTGTTTTTGCAGGCTGATTACATAATAGGTGGTGCGGACGGACTCTTTAACAGAGGTATGCAATGGCAGGGTATGAGTTTTCTTATGACTCTTCATTACGGTCCTGACAAGAGTGTTACATCATCATTTATTCCTACAATGCCTGGTAAACTCTTTTACCTCAAAGACCTTGCGGGTCCACTTAATGCTGAATGTAACTAATGTAGAATTTTTTGATACAGTATTGATTCAGGAGGAATTTCCTTATGAAAGAACTGAATTTTGAAGAACTTACAACCAGGCAAAAACTCGGAATGGTCTATACAGCAATTCTCCATGGCGAAATCAGCGAAGATGATGAGAAATTTGTCCTTGAACTTATAAAGGGTCACTCACTTGGTGCTGTTTGGATTCAGCAGGGGTACGAAAATACCATTCCTATGCTAAAAAAAGTAAGGGAAATTGCAGATTATCCCATATTGATAATTACCGATGGCGAAAGCGGTGTAGGGAAATATCGTGTGGGAAAACACAATGCAGTAGGTACTACCGGTAGTGAAAAAAGCGCCTATATATTTGGAAAGACAATGGGTGTTGCCGCACGTGAAATGGGATACAATGTTGTTTGTAATCCCGTGATTGACTTAAAAGATGGCAGTATGCGTTGTTATGGCACTGATGCAGACAAGGTAACAGAGCTTGCAATATCTCAGGTCAGAGGAATGCATGATGGAGGTGTGCTCTGTGTGGCGAAGCATTACCCGGGTGGAAATGATGTTGGGGATATGGATTCTCATATGGCAGAAAGTGTTTCTGATGATACAAGAGAATCTTTGTTTGAAACACATCTTAAACCTTATCTCGGATTAAATGGCGAGGGACTTCTTGATGGTATAATGGTAGGACACAAGAAATTTATCAATATAGACGACAAATATCCTGCATCACTTTCAAAAAAGGTTATTGATATTATAAGAAATCAGAGGTATAACGGATTTATAATAACAGATGCCCTTTCTATGATGAGCATTAAGGCTATGTATGGAGAAATGGAGTCAAAAGGACTTTCGGTAAGTGCAGGTGTGGATTTGTTACTTCCCTATGCCAGACCAAACATGGAGCAGTTCGGTCAATGTGTAGAAGCATATGAAAAGGGTCTTATTTCAGATGAGTGTCTGAATGAGGCAGTAAAGAGGGTTCTTATTGCACAGCACAAAGTGACATTGTTGCCTGTTGATACTGAATTAAGTGACGATGATATCGAGGAGTTTCAGAGTATAAACAAAAATGGCGTTTATACAAGAACAGATAAGGACATACCGCATACAATATCTCGTGACGGAAAGCATTATTTTGTAATTGTATCAAAGCAGGAACTATCTTTCGAAAACGAGAAAGTAGATGTGGATACCTTCAGTAATGAAGGATGGTTTCAGCCGGCAAGAATTGTAAAAAAGATAAATAAACTATTCCCAAATGCAAATTATAAGATAATCCACGAGTTTCCGTCTCAGCTTGAAATGAAAAGGACATTGTACGATACACTTGATTGTGACAAACTTGTATTTATTACATTTTCAGAAATGAAAGCGTTTTGTGGCAGAGAGCATCTTACAAGACGGCTTGAAAATCTTATAGAGGCTATGCAGATAACGGGTAGGATTTCTTCGTTGATACATTTAGGAAATCCACATGTTCTAAAAAATCTCCCTCATATTCCCAATGTTATATTTGGAGGGCAGAGTACAGAAAGCGTAGATGCAACTCTTGAGGTTCTTGCTGGAGAGTATCCTGCAAAAGGCGTAGCAACTTATGATTTTAAATTGAAATAAACAATAAAAAGGAGAGAAAGAAAAATGAAAAAAAGAATTATTGCTATTATTTTGTGCTTATGTATGATTTCTCCCTCAACATTTGTTTTTGCAGCAGACGAGGGCGTGAAGGAATACACCTATGAAGAAATCAATCAGCTAAAGGATACATTAGGCACAAAAATTACACCTGATGACTGGTACAAAAATACCAGAATACAAGGTAATGGTTCAGGTAAAGTTGTGGATGTTGAAGGGGAAGAATTTGACAAGGCATATCATATCAATGTCAAAGAAAGAGGCGATACTGTTTATTCAACTCAGGCCTGGATTGACTTTGACGCTACAGGACTTATCAAAACAGGCGACACTATTTTTATGACTTATAAGGTCAGACCCATTGAGTCACATGATGAAACAGGCAATATTCGTCTGGCAGCCAAATTAAGACCATCTGGGGACAACAAAAATGTATATCAGATTACATCCAATTTTGCTCATCCTGCAACTGTTGGTTGGATGAGCGGTTATGCTATCAAAAAAGCAACAATAGACGGTACCAATAAAGCCACTGTATGCGTGCAGGTTGGTCAGGCAAAGCAGACACTTGAATTGGCTGATTTCCAGATTTATAATCTTGGTTCAAATATTGATGAATCACAATTCCCAAGCAAAAAAACAACTTGGCTCGGTATGGAAGAAGATGCACAGTGGAGAAAAAATGCATTGGAACGTATCGAACAAATCAGAAAAGCGGAAATGGAAGTAACTGTTACCGATGCTTCAGGAAACTCAATACCTGATGCAGAGGTTCAGGTCAACCAAAAGGAACACGCTTTCCGTCATGGTGCAACACTTCCGGTTGCTTATTTTGACAAAGAAAATGAAAAAGCAGCTTTTGACCAGTTCCGCAGTATGTTTAATCATACCGGCTTCAGTTTTTGGCTCAAAGCAAGATATATTGAGTCAAAGAAAGACTTACTTGAAAGAGCTTTTAAGTGGATAGAAGAAAACAACGTTACTTGTCGTGGACACGTGTATGTATGGAAACCTGACTTTATTCAGACAGATGTAGTAGATCAGGTAATGTCCGATAGTGAAGCTATGAAAAAATACATCCGTGAGCACATTGCCAAATACGGTGAGAGATACAAAGGCAAAATTTCTACCTGGGACGTTGCCAACGAGCAGGTTACCAATCCGGAAATATGGAAAGTCACAGGCAAAGAGGATATGATAGAGTGGTTTAAGGCGGCAAAAGCGGCTGATCCTTATGCAAAAACTGCATTGACAGACTATGGTATTCTTGGCAATGACTTTACCCACAGAGATGCTCACTATAATCTTATCAAATACTTGATTGATAATGGTGCACCAATTGATGTTGCAGGTATTCAGGGACATATAAGTAATTCAGCAAACCCACAGACAGTACTCAATGCATTAAATAAGTTTGCTGCATTGGGTCTGGATATAGAAATCACAGAGTTTACAGCGAGTATATCCGATGAACAACTGCAGGCTAAGTTTGTACGTGATATGCTGATTGCATTCTTCAGTCATCCTGCAGTTGATTCCGTTATGGTATGGAATTACATTGCAAGTACTACAGATGAGGACAAAATGAAAGCATTGGTAAAGCCTGACTTAACATTGAAACCTGCCGGTGAAGCTTGGGTAGATTTGTTCTACAATCAATGGTGGACAAAAGAATCAGGCAGAACAGATGCTTCAGGTAAATATATGACAAGAGCATTTTTTGGTGAACAGGAAGTTACAGTAACTGCTAACGGCAAAACTGCAAGTGTGGTTGTACCTGTTGATTTTAAGGGTACAAAAGTGACAGTGGTTGTAGGGGATGATATTTCATTTAGCAAAGCTGCTGCTTATGACGAAACGCGCGTTCAGCCTGACAAAAAGACAAGGATTGTAACAAATACAGGATTTGATGATTCACCGAATGCTGCTCCAACAAAAATTCCGTCTGATATTGAATCCCATTGGGCAAAAGAATATATCGAAAGACTTATTGCAAAAAACATTGTCAATGGTTATGCAGATGGCACCTTCAAGCCTGACAATCAGATAAATGCAGATGAATTTATCAAGCTTTGTGTAGCCGCAAATGGAACAACAGTTGATAATTCGGCAGGATATTGGGCAGAAAGCTGGATTAACAAAGCCATAGAATTAGGTTATTTTGTAAATGGCGATTTTGATTCTTATCAAAGACCTATTACCCGTGAAGAAATGGCATACATTGTTGCAAATGCCGTAGGATCTTTGGGTGATTCTGATGGTGATAAGACATTGACAGATATCGGAAACTGTTCCGAAAAATTCGCAGAAGGTGTCAAAAAGGCGGTTAATCTTGGTATTATCACAGGTTATGAAGATGGCTCTTTCCGCCCGAATAACAATGCCAAGAGAGCAGAAGCAGTTGTTGTTATCGAACGTATGATAAACATCAAATAAACTTTTATATAAATTTACATATGAGGTGATTATAGTATGAAATACGCAAATTTACATATGCATTCTACCTATTCAGATGCATCCCTTTCACCTTGTCATCTTGTGAGAATCGGTAAATCACTTGGCTATCATGCCATGGCTCTTACAGACCATGAAACCGATGCAGGAGTCAAAGAATTTATGACATATGCAAAGCAAGAGGGAATAGATGCCATTTCCGGTGTAGAATTCTTTGCTGTTGATGAGGGATTGATTACAAAACTAAGTTTGCATATTGTGGCATTGGATTATGATATGGAAAATCCGGGTATACGTGCTTTAATCAAAGATCGTGTTGATTTGAATGTTGAACGTACCCGCAATATTTTTGAACTTGCTGTTTCAAAGGGTGCGATTACTGATCTTACGTGGAATGATGTGGTAGATTACAACCCTCCGGGTGCATGGTTGTGTATAGATTCGATTTTTAATGCAATGGAACTAAAACATCATGTTGTTCTTTCTAAATCTAAAACTGACAGTATTCGCAATGTTTTTAAATCACCTGAAGCACAGGTGTTCAACAATCCTCATCGTCATGCATCGGATATTATCAAAACCATTCGAAATGCGGAAGGTATTGCTGTATTGGCCCATCCTAATGACCAGATGCATATGGTTGAGAAATTGGTGAGCTATGGTCTTAATGGAATTGAGGTTTCTCATCCACGTGTTTACAACCATATTCCTTATCAGACGGCAGAAGCAGCCATGACATATAATCTGTATCGCAGTGGTGGTACAGACCATACTGGCCCTATGAGTGGTAATGGCGGAGACCGTGCTATTCCTGTTTTCAACGGTATTACAGAAGAAGAATTTACTGCCATCAGAGAACGCCGCCTTGATTATTTGTATAAATAATAGTTATTGACGGAAACTATACTTGAGATTGTAGTTGAATAAATGTCACATTAGTAAAATCTTTTGTTTTTATAAGTGAAGAAATTTATCCCTTCTTATGATATGATTAAGATACAAATCATAAGGAGGGATTTTTTTATGGTGTTTGATAAATGGCATTTGGGAGTAACTTTCGGTTTCAGAGGAAAGAATGGTTACTTTTCATTAGAAGAAGCAAAGGCAGAGGCCAGAGCAATTAAAGAATCCGGTGCTGACTGGGTTGTGCTTATAGTAACTGTATTTCAGGAGAATTATGCGTCAAGATTTCAGTTTATGGATTTTGAAATGACTCCCGATAGCTTTGAAGTAGCAGAGATGATAGATTATCTTCATTCTCTCGGGCTTAAGGTTCAGTTAAGACCTATGCTTGAAACAATGGACGGTTGCGGCAGACTTCAGATCTGGTTCCCACGAGATGACCTTGACGGAAACAGAATCCCGGGAACAAGTCATTCATTCTGTTCTGATTGGTTCAGAAGCATGACAGCACGCTCTGTTTATTATGCAAAGATAGCAGAGAGAACAAAGTGTGAAATGTTCTGTCTTGATTCGGAGCTTGACAGGTTTGTAAACTATAATGAAGAGTGGTCTAAGGTTGTCGATGCGGTAAGAGAGGTATATCACGGTGTGGTTACTTCCTGTCATACCACTCACGTAGGACTTATAGATTACGAAAAAACTCTTTCAAAAAAAGATCACTGGTTCTACAAGCTTGATGTCCTTTCTTTAAGTACATATCATTATTGTGCAAATAAACCCGGCGCTACCAAGGAGGAAATGAAAGAAGGATTCAAAAGTCAGCTTGAAAGATTCAGACGAATGCATGAAATATATGGTAAGCCAATCCTTCTGGGCGAATGCGGATGTACCACGATATCCGGTGCCGCTATGAATGCAGACGGATGGAAAACTGACAAGGGTACCTATGACGAAAAGGAGCAGGCTACATATCTTGAAGCACTTATAGAAACCTTTGAAGGTGAACCGTGGTGGTATGGTCTTTATTGGTGGAAATGGGATGAAAATGTTCCAAGACCTTTTAAGCATAAAGGATTTACTATCAAAGGTAAAATGGCAGAACAAGTATTCAGACAGTGGAGCATAAAAGATCGTAGCAGGAAATAGTAACCGCAAAAAATCCCCTTTGTCAAAATACAATTAAATCTTTTGGCAAAGAGGATTTTTGTCATAAATCTATTTTTCTGATGTATTCTTTAGGGCTCATTTTGTACACAGAGTTAAATGCTTTATAAAAGCCTGAAGAGGTGTTGAAACCGCCTTCCATGGCAGCATCGAGAATGTTCATATTATTGTATCGGATGATATATATCACATTATCAACCTTGCACCTTGTTATAAATTCCGATGGGGTTATTCCAACATATTTTTTGAATATTCTTGAGAAATACTCTCTGCTTATGTTGTATCTTTTTGCAAGCAATGAGACATTCATAGGCTGGTTTATGTTTTCAAATATATAGTTTATGGATTTGGCGATTATTTCAAAGGTGGATATATTATGTCCTGAAGTTTCTGTTCCAAAATTTTTTTCTCTGTTTTTGATAATGTCAAAAATAAAAGAGTTTATACCGGATATAAGATAGGACACAACTTTTACGGCACTCTGTGAATGGTTATCTCTTTTGAGGCGTTCTTTGAGCATATCAAAAAGTATATTAAGATGATCGTATCCATCATCATGATGAGTAATAATCGGATTGAAAGAATTCGGCTTGCTGTAATAGAGAGAGAGAAAATTGCTTTCATTTTTTATTGCCATAATAGAAAAGGCAAACACCTCTATAACAAGTTCTTCTTCCATAAGTTTTGAAAACTGTCTTGGAGTGAGATTGTTAAGTATCATTATATCGTTTTTCTTTATGGTGTATGTCCTTTTGTCTATGGTAATTTCTGCCTCACCTTTTACAATTCGTATTATTCTTAAGTTGGAGAATATGGAAGGTGGGTGATTATTACCTCTCATACTATGCAAAAGATATCCTGCATAGAGGAAATTGTCCTTTATGATTTTGTATGTGTATTTTTCTGCCATAAATGTCACATCCTTCAGTATTTATTGTAAGGTTTTTGTTAGAAAAAATCAACATTGTATCACAAAAGTGGACAAAAATATCTCATTCGGAACAGAAAGGGGATTTATATATGTTTGAATTAAAAGGAAAAAAGGTACTTGTAACCGGTGCAACACAGGGAATAGGTTTTGATATTGCTAAGGTTTTGTCTGAATGTGGAGCTTTGGTATATGTAAACGGATGCACAAGTGAAGAAAAGACAAAAAATGCCTCTGCCAAAATACCGGGGTCCATCCCCGTGACCTGTGATCTGGCACAAAAGGACTGTGCAGAAAAATTATTTGCGCTGACAGGTCCTCTGGACATACTTATACTCAATGCTTCTGTGCAGATACGCAAAAACTGGCTTGAAATCACGGATGACGACTTTGACTTTCAGATGAATGTAAATTTCAGGGCATCGCTTAAGCTTATACAGAAGTATGCTCCATATATGGCAGAAAGGAACTACGGAAGGATTATCACAATCGGAAGTGTTCAGCAAAAAAAGCCTCACAAGGATATGCTTGTATATGCTGCAAGTAAGATGGCACAACTTGGAATGGTAAAAAATCTTGCACTGCAGCTGGCACCTTATGGTATTACTGTCAATAATGTAGCACCGGGTGTAATAGAAACACCGAGAAATTATGATGCTCTTTCTGATAAAGAATATGCAAAAAAGGTGATTGATTCTATTCCTTTGGGATATGCAGGCGTACCGAAAGATATATCGTCACCTGTTCTTCTGCTTTGTTCAGAAGAAGGCGGATATATTACAGGAGAGGACATTTTTGTTGATGGAGGAATGGGAATCTGATGAGAAATCTGTATATAGCATCATGCACAGAAGATGGTGGCGTTTTCCGTTATAGTTTCGACCATGAGGGCAATATGAAGTTTCAGGATAAAGTAAGCTTAAGTATGCCCATGTATATGAAAATTTATGATGAAAAAATGTATGCGTTGTTAAGAGCACCCTTTGATGATGACAGAAGCGGTCTTGTTACTTTTGATATAGAGAATACGGGTGCACTTATAAATCCCTCAGAAATTGTATCCACTATGGGAGAGGTGGCATGTCATCTGTCAGTTTCCCAAAAGGGAATATATGTTGCAAATTATATTTCATCAACTGTGACAAAAATGCCATCGTTAAAGGTGTTTCATAGCGGAAAAGGAGTAAATAAAGTCAGACAGTCGGTTGCACATCCCCATTTCGTGTCACTTACTCCTGACAATAAATATCTCTGTGTATGTGATCTGGGACTTGACGCGGTAATTACTTATGATTGGGATTTGAATGAGATTTCAAGAACTTTTGTTCCAAAAGGTCATGGTGCAAGACATCTTGTGTTCTCCGATGATGGAAAATACGCATTTACAGCCAATGAAATTATGTCTACAGTCACTGCATTTAAGTATTATGACGGAGAATTTGAATGTATAGATACCATAAGTGGAATAAAGGAAGAAGATTTGTCATCAACCTCTGCAGCTATCAGATATAACAACGGATATATATATGTTTCCAACAGAGGAAACGATACAATTTCAAAAATCTCATTTGACGTAAACAGACTTGAACTTATGGAAGAATACTTCGTGTACGGAAAATCACCGAGAGATTTTATTATACACAATGATTATATTATATGTACAAACGAATTGAGCAATACTGTGTCGGTTCTTTGTGAAAAGGATAATAAAGTAACGCTTGTAAACAAAATAAATATAGACAGACCGTTGTGTGTTACTTTTTTGTGATAAAAAGATAATGTCACAAAAATGGAATAACTGTTTTTAAAAACATCTTAAATAAGAACTTATTGTATGATAAGATAAATATGTAAATAATTTACGGAGGAATGTCAAAATGAAAAAATTTTGTTCATGGTTTTTAGTATTTATTTTGATTTTTTCACTTTTAAATGTAAATGTATTTTCTGCTGATGTCATAAAAGGAGACAAAGTTCTTTCTTTTGATGATTTCAAGAAAGCAAATTTTGTATTCGGGCAGGGGGGAAGTACTGCTGTAAACAGTGACGGAAGTTTCACTGTAAAGGTGGAAGGTGTTACAACATCAAATGCTTCATCCATTGCCAGAATGGATGGTTTTATGAATGGTAAGTGTGCAGATGGTGATGTGATGACATTGTCATTTACTGCAAGACTTACATCCGGTGGAGAAAATGGCAAAGGTGCAATTCAGGTACAACAGGAAGTACCTAAAGTATATACCAAATGTCTTTTTGAAAAGTTTGAAATCTCATCTGACTGGCAGACATATACTTTTACATATACTGCAAATAAAGCAGCTTCAAACTTTGCTGTAAGACTGGGATTCTATGTACAGACAATAGAATTTAAGGATTTTTGTGTATATAACGGCGGTCAACCCTCTGATGACAGACTGAAAATGGTGGAGATTTTTTCAGACGGGATGGTTTTGCAGAGAGGAAAGCCTATTCCCGTATGGGGACACAGTTCCGATGAGGGCGGAAATGTTACGGTAACACTGGGGGACAAAACTGTCACAACCACAGTTTCAAATGGCGAATGGAGAACAGAACTTCCTGCATTTACAAAGGCAACCGGTCTTACAATGACAGTTAAAGATTCTGTAGAAACTCTCACTTTCAAGGATGTAGCAATAGGTGATGTTATTCTTCTTATGGGACAGTCAAATATGGCATTTCAAATGAAAAAAGCATATGGCTGCGAAGATATTATTAAAGATGCTTCATCCTGTGACATAAGAAGGTATCGTCAGGAAGCTGTAGGTTCATATACAAAGATGGATGACAACATGAACGGAAGCTGGATTAAATCTGACGAAAACACAGTTCTTAACTACGAAGCAGTGGGATATATAGCTGCTTATCAGCTGGCTAAGAAACACAATGTGACGATAGGTCTCCTTGGATGTAACAAAGGATCAAGTCTTATAGAGACATTTATGGACTATGATCTGTTTACTACAAGAGATAACTACAAAGTAACAATTGATCTTTATAATACAAAAAAAGATAAAAATGATGACTGGTGGGTACAGGTTCCATCAGGGCTTTACAATCAGATGATTCATCCCTTTATACCATATGCCATAAGCAGTGCGGTATGGTATCAGGGAGAGGCAAATGCTACAAGAAGTGAACTTTATGCATATCAGATTTATGACCTTATAAATGACTACAGACAAAAATTCAACAGCCCTGATATGCCTTTTGTAGTTGTACAGCTTGCACCTTATTCAAAGAAGGATCACAAGGATATAAATCAGGTATTTCTTGATACACATAAGAGAATGGACAATGTTGCGGTAGTTTCTACTGCAAACGAAGGACCGAAGGGGTATACCGATGAGGAAGAAATACATCCTATGACCAAGAGACCTGTAGGTGACAGGGTGTTCTATTCACTTGATAATATCCTCTATGGCGAGGAGTATGAGTATTCAGGTCCTGAATATATGTATATGAAATATAAGGACAAAAAGCCTGTTCTTTATTTCTCACATACAGGCAAAGGACTCAAAATTGCAAACGGAGAAACAGAACTTAAAGGCTTCAAAGCGTCAAAGGACGGAGTGAATTTTGAAAATGTATCTGCAAGGATAGAAGGCAATACAGTGGTTATTGATATGGTAGATGCCATTGAAGTAAGATACTCATTTGTAGCAACAGAATCCAATGGTACCCTCGGAGGAAATCTTACAAATGATACAGATATTCCTGCTTTCCCATTCAGAGCAAGTCTTCCTGATGTGGAGATTGTGTCAGCAGTTTTAAATAAATCCGAAGCAAATACCACAGCAGATATAACAGTCAGAAATAAAGGCTACAGTGAATTTAATCCGAAGTTTTTTGTAGCAGTGTACGAGGGACAGAAGCTTGTGTCTGTAAAAATACAGACAGAAAAGATTTCTACTGTAGATGAAATAAAGGTTTCTCTTCCTGTTGATTACAAAAATGATACTGCAGTAAGGACATATGTATGGGATGGAAACGGAAGTATTAAGGCTTACACAGCCTCTCATGACGTAAAGTAAAAAAGAAAGGATGAATGAAATGAAAAAATATGTATCACTTATTCTTTGTATCTGTATGATATTATCATCATTTTGTATGATAAATGCATCAGCAGATGAAAGTATAAAAATCACAGTTAACGGCAAGGAACTTACTCTTGATCAGATGCCTGTAATCAAAGAAGGCAGAACTCTTATTCCCTTAAGAGGAATATCAGAAGCTCTCGGTGCAGAGGTTATCTATACCGATTCCACAAAGAGAGTAACCGCCACAAGAGATGATGTGGTAGTAAAGCTCAAAATCGGAAGCAATGAAGCTTATGTGGATGAACATAAAAAGACACTTGATGTTCCTGCAGAAATAATCAATTCGAGAACTATGGTTCCTGTAAGATTTGTATCTGAAGCATTTGGATCTGATGTTAAATGGGATGATGCAACAAGAACAGTTACGATTACAGATAATGGTACAAAGAAGGGAAATCTTGCACCGCTTATCTCGGAATTTCATCGTCCTGTTCCAACAAAATTTGAAAAATCAAACAGAATAGACGATACTCTCTATTTTGATGCTTCAAAAGGCGGTATTCCTGACGAAAGTCTTGGAGAGGTTGTCTTTGATCAGGCAATGTTCAATGAAAATATCGAAGTTCTGGGTGAGGGTGAATACGGTACAGCAGAGATAAAAGACGGTGTTCTTGTAGCAACTACTACTACTCTCCCGGGCGTAAGCAGTAAGTTTATAGTAAAAGCAAAAAATCAGGTAAAAGGCGATATCAAGGCAGAGGATGTACTTCTTCTTTCCTTTGATATGAGATGTACTTCCGGCGGAGATGAAAACGACCTTGGCTGTGCAATTGTTCAGCTTGAAGAACCTAAAACATATTCCAAGTCCATATTCTCAGAGGTTTATACAGGAAGAGAATGGGAAACAGTATATCTGCCGGGTACAGGTGTAGCAGGAGCTGTAAATTTTGGTATCAGAGTAGGCAAAATGCTCCAGACTATAGAAATCAAAAATATCAAGCTTGTAAACTACGGTAATAAAGTAGATATTGATTCACTATCAAATGACGGATCTTCACTTCCGTATCTTGAGAAGGGCGCACAGTGGAGAGAAGATGCATTCAAGAGAATCGAAGAAATAAGAAAAGGTGACTTTACTGTTGTAGTAAAGGACAAAGATGGAAATGTGATTCCTGATGCAAAAGTGGAACTTGATATGTTTGAGCATGAATTCCAGTTTGGTACAAGTATCAGAAATACATATTTCAAAAACGAAACTGCAAAAAGTAAAATTTCCGAAAACTTCAATGCAGGTGTTTCAGAAGGATGTATGAAATGGGCACCTTATATGGAAAATGAGAATTTGAGAATTCAGGCACGTACAGATATGGAAGAAAGTCAGGCTCTTGGTATCAAATACTACAGAGGACATACTATTCTCTGGGAGGTTGACGGCAAGACCTCTGCAGGTAATGTGATGGTTCCTATGGCTGTTCAGGAAGCTGCCAAAAAAGGCGACAAGGAATTCGTTATGTCAGAGCTTGATAAATGGACAGAAACTATCCTTAAGGAATTTAACGGTGAGCTTTGTGACTGGGATGTTGTAAACGAAATTGTTGAGCAGACAGGCTTAAGAGATACAGGTGTATACGGCAATGAAATCTATCCGTATATTTTTGCAAAGGCAAGAGACCTTGATCCGTCTTGTGATCTTTATTACAATTCAAACAGAGTATTCAAGGGTACAGACAGATTTATGAAGTATCTTGAGTATTTCGAAAGCAACAATGTAGATTATGACGGTATCGGTATGCAGACACACAGAAACAGTATTGGCGATATGTTCCCAATGGAGCAGGTAGTAGAGCTTTATGCCAAGATAAGAGAAATCTGTGATAAAAAGCTTAAGGTAACAGAATTCTCAAATGCCATTACAGATCTTAATCTTCAGGGCGGATACACAAGAGACTCTATTATTGCCGCATTTGCAGAGCCGAATATGGAAGGATTTATTTACTGGGGATTCTGGGATGGCTCAAACTTTGACGCAAGAAGTCCTATGTATGATACAGAATTTAACTTAAAGCCTGCAGGTTTGGCTTTTCAGGATCTTGTATACAACAAATGGTGGACAAGAGATGCTGTGGCAAATACAGACAAAGATGGTAAGGCAGTAATCAACGGTTACTACGGTGACTATGATGTAGAAGTAACAGCTAACGGAAAAACTGTAAAGACTATGGTAGCATTCCATAAGGGATATGGCAATGTGCTTGAAATTGTTGTAGAATAATAAACCGGCATAACCAAAACAGGAGATTGTAAAAACATTTTTTACATCTCCTGTTTTTTGTATTTGATAAATAACATAAAACTGAAAAGAATTATATGGTTCTGATATACAATATTATGGTATCAAATACAATTGACATTTTTCTTGATTTGATTTAGTATAAAGATATAAACTTTATGGTAAGGAGAATGAAAAATGAAAAAATTATTATCATTATTTCTTTCAGTATTGATGATTACGGCTCTGTTTGTACCAATGGGTACATATGCCGATGATTCGATCAAGGTTGTAATTGACGGTGCTAATCAAGTCTACGATGTTATGCCCGTTATAGTAAACGACAGAACGCTTGTTCCTATGCGTGGTATTTTTGAAGCACTTGGTGCAGAAATAGCATGGGACGATGCTACAAAGACAGTTACAGGTACAAAGGGCGATATAAAGATTGTTCTTACTATCGGAAATGCTGTTGCAAAGGTAGGGGATACAGAGGTTACTCTTGATTCACCTGCAGCTATTGTTTCAGACAGAACTATGGTTCCTGTAAGATTTATTTCAGAATCCTTGGGATGTAAGGTAAACTGGATAGGAGATACACGTACAGTTGAGATTTCTTCCAAGGCTGGTATGGCAGCTCTTAAGAGCGATGTTCACAGAAAGGTTCCTACAAGCTTTGAAAAATCAAATGCTTTGGATGATTTGTATTTCTTCCCACAGGGCGGAAAAGCTATGGATGAAATTTTTAAATCTCTTCAGGGTGCAAAAGAAATCTATTCAATGGCAGATCTTAAAGAGAGAATTAAGAATAGCGGCGAAGAATACGGTCAGATGGAATTTATTCAGGTTGACGGAAAGGAAGTTTTGAGAATTACAACAACGTCAGTTCCTCAGACCTTGTCAAAAGCTATCCTTAAGGACCCTACAGCTTTCAAAGACAGATTTAGTGGTGGAGATATTCTTCTCTTTACATTCAAATTGAGAACTGTTTCAGGCGGAGATGAAACCGGTAAAGGAAAGATACAGATTCAGGTAGAGCATCCTGAAACATACAAGAAGATGCTCTTTGAATATGCTTCTGCAGGTAAAGAATGGGAGCAGATATATCTTCCGTTGGAAGGAAAACAGGATCACTATTCAATGGGTATAAGATTTGGCTTCTATGCTCCACAGGTAGTTGAAATCGCTGATTTTCAGGTGCTTGATTTCGCAGGTACACAGTACACAATTTCCGACCTTCCTATGACAGGGGGAGAGACATACCCTGAGCTTGACGAGGGTGCTGAGTGGAGAACACAGGCACTTAAGGATATCGAAGCAAACAGAAAAGGGGACTTCTCTGTAGTAGTTAAGGATAAAGACGGAAATGTTATTCCGAACGCAGAAGTAGAGTTTGATATGTTTGAGCATGAATATCAGTTCGGTGCTTCAACAAACAACAAAATTTATACAAACGACGAATATGCAAAGAGATTTGCAGAAAACTTCAACACAATGGTTGTAGAGCATACAATGAAGTGGGGACCATACGAAGAAGATACAGGCAATCCAAAAGCTGCAAGAAAGACAGTTGACAAGTCTAAAGAACTTGGTATCAAATACTTCAGAGGTCATACACTTATCTGGGAAAGAGATTTAAGCTCATCAGGTGCATCTTATCTTACACCTGCATATATGTTTGAAGATGAAATGCTCTTGAACAGACCAAAATTTGATGCGACAGTAGAAGCATTTATCAAAGAGATGTGTGAAGCATTCCCTGAAATGGATGACTGGGATGTAGTCAACGAGCTTACATACTATGATGCCTTCAGACAGAAGGTAGGCGATGAAGCTATGGTTCAGTGGTTTGACTGGGCAAGGAAGTATTCTCAGCCGGGTACAGACCTTTATTATAATGAAACACATGGTGTATGGGAATACAAGGATGAATTCTGGGGATATCTTGACTTCTTTAAGAAAAATAATGTAGATATCGATGCTATCGGTATTCAGTCACACAACAATGCAGGAAGATACTTCCCACAGCCTACAGAAGTTAAGGCTATGTATGACAGAATTGCAAATGAGTACGGACTTAAGCTTAAAGTAACAGAGTTCTCATGCTCACGTCCTGATGCATATCTTCAGGCAGCACATATGAGAGATCTTATGATAGTTACATTTGCTCATCCTGCATCTACAGGATTCCTTATGTGGGATTTCTGGGATGGCGGTTCATTCTCAGCTTATGCTCCTCTCTATTCATCAGAATGGGGACTCAAAAAAGCAGGTCAGGTATATCAGGATCTTGTTTACAATAAATGGTGGACAAAGGATGCAAAGGCAACAACAAATGCAGAAGGTAAGGCAAGTGTAAGAGGCTTCTATGGTGATTATGATGTAACTGTTACTGCAAATGGTAAGACAAAGACGGTATCATGTGCATATCACAAAGGCTATGATAATGTGCTCGAAATCACAATAGACTAAATAGAAATGTAAAAATTACCCATAACGCAAAATGGCTGGGGAAAGCACAATTAGATAATTCTAAAATTAATAACTATGCAGTGTTCAAGGAAGGGAAGCACCCGTGAAGGGTGCTTCCCTTTGATTATATGCCATTTTGCTTTGAACAAACTTCACCATCGACGTATACACATACGCCTTCGGTTCAGTTTGTCCAATCTGAGCAATTTTTCCTATTTCTTATTTATCAAAATTCCCCATAACGCAAAATGGCTGGGGAAAGCACAATTAGATAATTCTAAAATTAATAACTATGCAGTGTTCAAGGAAGGGAAGCACCCGTGAAGGGCGCTTCCCTTTGATTATATGCCATTTTGCTTTGAACAAACTTCACCATCGACGTATACACATACGCCATCGGTTCAGTTTGTCCAATCTGAGTAATTTTTCCTATTTCTTATTTTGTACCTATTCTTTTTTGAAATAAAACTGTAATATTTTTGTCATATTATAGAAAAAATTAGTTGATTGTTTCAAAAAAGTGTGATATGATACTATTATACTTGGTAGATTTGTACAAACAAATCTAAAAGTAAAAAATTCTTTTAACAAAAAAGGAAGGGAAGTAAAATGAAAAAATTATTGGCAATCGTTCTTGCACTTATTCTTGTAAGTGCAGCATTCACAGGTTGTACACCTGCTGAACCAGGTACAGGAAGTGCTGACGGAAATGTTATCAGAATCGGTGTATTTGAGCCACTTACAGGTGACTCTGCTTCCGGTGGTAAAAAAGAACTTCTCGGTGTTCAGTATGCAAACGCAGAAACACCTACAGTTACACTTAATGGTGTAGAATATAAAGTAGAAGTTGTATATTCTGACAATGGTTCTACAACAGACAAAGCTCCTTCAGCAGCTGCTACATTGGTAGACAAGGATGTATCTATCGTTCTCGGTTCATATGGTTCAGGTGTATCAATGGCTGCAAGTGATACATTCAATCAGGCAGGACTTGCTGCAATGGGTATTACATGTACAAACCCAAATGTTACAAAGGGCAACGAACACTACTTCAGAATTTGTTTCCTTGATCCATTCCAGGGTTCTGTTCTTGCAAACTTTGCAAAAGACAAATGCTCTGCAAAGAAAGCATACCTTCTTGGTGAGCTTGGTAACGAATATGACCAGGGTCTTCTCACATTCTTTGAACAGACATTTACAGAAGCAGGCGGAACAGTTGTAAAAGCTGACTTCCCAACAAATACAGCTGACTTCACACAGTACCTTAACACTGCCAAGGCAGAAGGCTGTGATGTAATCTTCACACCTGTATCTATTGCTTATGCTACACAGATTGTTTCTCAGGCTGCAAGACTTGAAATTGGTCTTCCAATCCTTGGTTCTGACACACTTGATGACAACAAGGTTCTTGAAGCTGCAAAGGGAACAGATACAGAGCTTTATGTGTCTACCTTCTATCAGGAAGGTGGTTCACCTGAATTTGACGAAGGTATCAAAAACTACATCAACACAAATGCTGATGCAAAGACTGCAAATGGTGGCGATGACACAATCTCTGCTGTAACAGCAATGGGTTATGATGCATACTATGTTGCATTGGAAGCTATCAAGGCTGCAGGCTCACCTGATAAGGCAGCTGTTAAAGCAGCTCTTCCTGCAGTTAAATACACAGGCGTTTCAGGCGAAATCGCATTTGACGAAATCGGTGATGCTATCCGTGATACAGCTTATATCAAGACTGTAAACACAGCAGATGGCACATGGAAGCTCGAAACAGTTCAGAAAGCTGAATAATTATATTCATATTTAATTTAAGATTTTTTTGAATCGTACGCTTGGTAAGGGTTTCCCTTGCCAAGCGCTTGCGATTTCTTTACTGCCTCGAAAGCAGAGGTAGTTCTCTTTTTTCGAGACAGCAAAGAAATTTGCTTACTATTTGAAAGCGAGGTAATATAAGTGCAATCTTTGATTACAACATTGTTGACAGGTATATCTGTCGGCGGACAATATGCTCTTATTGCTATTGGTTATACTATGGTATATGGTATTCTTCGTCTTATCAATTTTGCCCATGGTGATGTGTTTATGGTGTCAGGTATGCTTCTCATATTTCTGTCAGCATCATTACCAATGACTGTTGTTATTCCTATTATCATTATAGCCACAGTTATTTTGGGATTTTTGATTGAGCGTGCGGCTTATCTTCCGCTCAGAGAAGCTCCCCGTATGAGTGTTATGATATCTGCTATAGGTGTCAGCTATCTTTTGCAGAATGTGATTACATATCTTACAGGCGGACAGCCTATGACATATCCTACAATACCGTTTCTTGCACAGACAGTTTCTGTGCTTGGTACTAAGCAGACTGTAGCGACACTTATCACACTTCCTATGGTGATTGTGCTTGTATTGTTACTCACCACTCTTATCAATCATACAAAGATTGGTATGGCTATGCGTGCAGTGTCAAAGGATTTTGAGACAAGCCGTCTTATGGGTATCAAAATCAACAATGTAATATCTGTTACATTTGTTATCGGATCATTACTTGCGGCCATTGGCTCTGTATTGTATTTCTCAAACTATCCGAAGATAGTTGCTGTATCAGGTGCTCTTCCGGGACTTAAGGCATTTGTTGCGGCTGTATTTGGCGGTATCGGATCAATACCCGGTGCGGTTATAGGTGCGTTTATCATCGGTATATGCGAAAACCTTATCAAAGCAACATCCTACTCAGTATTTTCTGATGCATTCACCTTTGCAGTACTTGTTGTGGTTCTTATTTTCAGACCGACAGGTATCTTTGGTGAAAAGACAGTAGACAAGGTATAAGGGGAGGTGCTTTATATGAACAATCTTAATAAAACAAAAAGTGCCAAAAGCACTCTCATTGTGATATTATCATTATTTGCATTCTGGGGACTTTTACTTCTTGTAGAAAACTTAAACCTTTTTATCCCCAATGTGCCGAAGCTCTTTACACCAACATCAAAGCTTTTTATGGTGCTCAGAAAAGTAATAGTATATTGCCTTATTGCAGTATCTCTTAATCTTCTCAATGGGTTTACAGGGCTGTTTTCATTGGGACATGCAGGATTTATGCTTCTTGGTGCATATACCTTTGCAATTCTTACCACACCTATATCTCTTAAGGTGCCTGAGGACGGTATCTTTTATAAATATGGTGGTAGTGTAGTGAATTTTTCACTGCAGGAATCCTTTGGTGCTATCTTCGGCACCACAGGCGCAGGTGGTACAATAAGCCTTATACTTGGTGTGCTTTTTGCACTTGTAATTGCAGGATGTATAGCAGCACTATTTGCCTATCTTATAGGCCTTCCTGTTTTGAGACTTAAAAGTGACTATCTTGCAATTGCCACACTTGGCTTTGCAGAAATAATCAGAACAATATTTCAGTGTGAAGTTATCAAGCTTCCGGGTGGCGGAGAACTTGTACTTGGTAAGCTTACAAATGGTGCAAATATGATAAAGGGATTTCCAACATTGAACTCCTTTAATGTTGTAAACTCTGCAGGGCAGACCACATTGTATCTGTCTACGGTTGTTCCTGCAATTATTGTATCGGTTTGTATTGTTATTATTGTGCTTCTTATCAATTCCACATACGGACGCTCATTCAAGGCAATCCGTGATGATGAAATCGCCGCAGAAGCAATGGGAATCAATCTTGCAAAGCATAAGATACTTTCCTTCTGTATATCTGCATTTTTTGCAGGTGTTGGCGGTGCTCTTTATGCGATGTTTGCTACCACATATCAGGCGAAGCCTTTTACATCGGTGCTTACATATGAGATACTTCTTATTGTTGTAATTGGCGGTATAGGATCTGTATCAGGTTCATGTATAGGATCATTCCTTTATATTGCATGCTCTGAATGGTGGTTAAGATTCCTTGATGAGCCTCAGGTTGTGGCAGGATATCAGGTGCCGCTTCTTAAAGACGGATTCAGAATGGTTGTATTCTCAATCGTTATTATGATAGTTGTGCTTTTCTTCAGAAAGGGTATTATGGGTACAAAGGAACTGCCCGATCTGTTTAAATTCAAAAAACCAAAGCTGAAAGGTAAGGTGAGTGACAATGCCGAATAATGTACTTCGCTTAGAAAATATTACTATGCAGTTTGGCGGTGTTGTTGCCGTAAATAACCTTTCTATGGAAATAAATGAAGGAGAAATTGTGGCATTGATCGGACCTAATGGTGCGGGCAAAACTACAGCCTTCAATGTTATAACGGGTGTATATCAGCCTACAAACGGAAGAGTTTTATTCCATGATGAAGCAATTATAGAAAATTTCCCAAAAGGAAAGATGAAGAAGCTTTATGCGGGAGAGAATAACGGAGTTTATAAATCAACTTTGATAAAAACTCCCGATCAGATTACAAAGCTTGGTATGGCAAGAACATTCCAGAATATCAGACTCTTTAAGAGTATGACAGTTTTTGAAAATGTACTTGTTGCAAAGCATTTAAGAAAGACCAGCAATGTATTTTCTGCTATTTTCAGATTTAATGCTCAGGAAGAGAAGAAAATGAGAGAAGAAACTCTTGAACTTCTTAAGCTTCTTGATCTGGAGGATGTAAAGGACGAACTTGCAACATCACTTCCATATGGTAAGCAGAGACATCTGGAAATTGCCAGAGCACTTGCTACAAATCCAACACTTCTTTTGCTTGATGAACCGGCGGCAGGTATGAACCCTCAGGAAACAGAAGAGCTGACAGCCTTTATCCGTCGTATAAGAAAGGATTTTAACCTTACTATACTTCTTATCGAGCATCATATGAATCTTGTAATGGATATTTCTGACCGTATATATGTTATTGATTTCGGTAAGCATATTGCAGATGGCACACCGGAAACAGTAAGCAACAATCCTCGTGTAATCGAGGCATATCTGGGGGTGAGTGAAGATGCTTAAAATTAATAACCTCAATATTAATTACGGCGGTATCAATGCTGTACGTGATGTATCATTTGAAGTGGAAGAAGGCTCTATCGTCACTCTGGTTGGAGCAAATGGCGCAGGCAAAAGCTCTATTCTTCGTTCTATAGCAGGTGTGGTTACACCAAGAAGCGGAAGTATTGAGTTTCTTGGCGAAGACATCACAGGCTTAAGTGCAGAAAAGGTAGTTAAGACGGGTATCACACTTGTGCCTGAAGGCAGAAGAATATTTCCTGATCTTACAGTACTTGAGAATATCCGTATCGGTGCTTATTTAAGAAAAGATTCACTTGATGAGGATATCAAATGGGTATATGATCTTTTTCCAAGACTTAAGGAACGTTCCTGGCAGATGGCAGGCACACTTTCAGGCGGTGAGCAACAGATGCTTGCAGTTGCAAGAGCACTGATGAGCCGACCAAAGCTTATGATGATGGATGAACCATCTCTTGGACTGGCACCGCTTATTGTAAGAGATATCTTTTCAATTATAAAAGAAATTAACAAAAATGGTGTTACAATTCTCCTTATTGAGCAGAATGCCAATATGGCACTGAAAACTGCTGACAGAGGATATGTTCTTGAAACAGGCAGAATCAGTCTTTCAGGAACAGGTGCAGAGCTTCTTGCCAACGAGGATGTTAAAAAGGCATATCTTGGTAAATAGAGAATACAATGGGGATGTAATTACTACATCCTCATATTTTTTTGAATAATGGAGGGAGTGTTTGAAATGAATAGAAACGAGCTTTTTCCGGATGGATCAAAAATAGACAACTGGTTTTATGAAGAGAAAAAACCTGCCTTATCTGATTTTGAAAACCGCTATATTATTACAGATTTCGGTGTTAAGGATGACGGAAATGTATATACAGAAGTGTTTCAGTCTGTTATAGACAAGGCAGCTCTATCAGGCGGTGTTGTGATTGTTCCGAAAGGTGAATACATTACAGGCGCATTGTTTTTTAAGGATGGCGTAAGTCTGTATATAGAAGAGGGAGCAACTCTCAAAGGTAGTGATGATATATCCGACTATCCGGTTATGGATACAAGAATAGAAGGGGAGAGCTGTGTATATTACCCTGCTCTTATAAACGCTGATAATACCAGTGGATTCAGAATCTTCGGCAAAGGAACAATCGATGGAAACGGACTAAGATCCTGGAAGGCATTCTGGCAGAGAAGACTGTGGAATCCCGATTGCACCAATAAGGATGAACAAAGACCCCGACTTGTATATGTTTCCAATTCATCTGATGTGATAATATCAGGTGTCAATCTTAAGAACTCTCATTTCTGGACTACACATATATATAAATGTAATCATGTTTTAATCTGTGACTGCACTATCATTTCTCCCCGTAATCCTGTAAAAGCTCCAAGCACTGATGCCATAGATGTGGATGTGTGTACAGATGTGCTTATCAAAGGATGTTATTTTGATGTAAATGATGATGGAGTAGCACTTAAAGGGGGGAAGGGTCCCTGGGCAGATACTTTGGAAGAAAACGGTATGAATGAGAGAATAATAATCGAAGACTGTACATTTAAGTTTTGCCACGGATGTCTTACATGTGGTTCAGAAGCAATACATAACAAAAATATTATCGTGAGAAATTCCGTCCTTGACGGACCTGCAACTCTTCTGTGGCTTAAAATGCGAATGGATACTCCACAGCATTATGAATATATAAGGATAGAAAATGTGAGCGGGTTTTCAGACAGGATGCTGAGCCTTTATAACTGGAACCAGTTTTTCGACCTTAAGGGCAGGGAAGACATACCTATGTCCTATGCAGATCATATTGAATTTGCTGACTGCAATCTTAAGTGCAAAAATTATTTTGATATGACAAAAAATGATGAGTGTTATAAGGTAAGCGATGTGACATTCATAAATCTCAATATAGAAACGGCAAAGGATAACTATGAAGATGGCATAATAGATAATCTTTATGTTGTAAATTCAAATATTTCTAAACAGGAGGAGTAATTATGAAGATAGGTACAAGTGTAGATTATTTCAGTAATGCATTGGGAAGATATAAAGACAGAATGTTTGATAAGGTCAGAGAACTGGGCTTTGAGTATGCAGATTTCAATATGGCAGATACAAATACTCCTTTTTATGAGAAGAACGGAATACATCTTGTGGAAAGAATGAGAAATCTTGCAGATGATGCCGGAGTTTGTATAAACCAGATACACGGACCATGGAGGCATCCTCCTGTGGATGAAAAAGAAGAGGAAAGACAGGAAAGATTTGAAAAAATGACCAGAGCAATAGAGTATACTCGCATACTTGGCGCTGAATATATGGTCATTCATCCTTTGATGTCTTATTCTGCAGATGATAAAGGACGAGAAGAAGAATTCCGTAATATGAATTTGGATTTTATGAAAAGACTTACAGAAGAAGCAAGAAAAAAAGGTGTGACAATATGTCTTGAAAATATGCCGATGATGAATCTTTCTTTATCAAAACCCGAAAGAATACTTGAGATCATAAAGGAAATCAATGATGAAAGTTTCAGGATGTGTTTCGATACAGGACATGTATCTGTATTTGGTGATCTTGATGTAGCAGAAGAGATAAGAAGATGCGGAGCTTATATAAAAACATTTCATATTCACGATAATAAATACGGAAAAGATCTTCATCTTCCGCCCTTTTATGGAATAATAGACTGGAAAAGTGTTACAAAAGCCATGAAGGATATTAGTTTTGACGGGGTGTTTTCTCTTGAGGTTTCTTCTCCTTCAATCGGTGATGATACACTTTTTGAAAAGTATATATCTCTTATGCGTAATACTGTTGATTTTATGATGGAAGAATAAGCTTAAATGAACAAATTGCTCGGTATAACTTGCAAAAAAATATAATATTTTACAAAAAGTTGCACTAAATGTTTAAAATAATGCGAATTATTGCAATAATAATATTTTTTTCTTGCAAAAATACTTTACAAAACAGAAAATGTATAGTATAATGACTTTAAATTGTTTATTAATTAAGGAGGCAAATATTATGAAGAAATTATTGTCACTGGCTCTTGTAGTGGTACTTGCTCTTTCTTTTGCAGCATGTAATTCTACTACAGGAACAACAAAAATGACTATGGGTACAGGCGGTACTGCAGGTACATACTACGGTTACGGCGGCGTACTCAGCCAGTATATGATCAACAACGCAGGTGTTGATGTAAATGTTGTAGCTACAGATGGTTCTAAGGCAAATATCCAGGGTATTGATGCAGGCGACTATCAACTTGGTACAGTACAGTCTGACGTTATGAGCTATGCTTGGGAAGGTACACGTTCTTTCGAAACAGAAGGAAAGATTGATTCTTTCAGAACTGTTGCAGGTCTTTATGCAGAAGCAGTTCAGCTTGTTACTATGGATGAATCTATCAAATCAGTAGCAGATCTTAAGGGCAAGAGTGTTTCTATCGGTGCTCCTGGTTCAGGCGTATACTTCAATGCTGTAGACGTTCTTACAGCTGCAGGTCTTACAGAAGAAGATATCAAAGCTCAGTATCAGTCATTTGCTGACAGTGCAGATGCATTGAAGGATGGTAAGATTGATGCAGCGTTCATCGTTGCAGGACCTCCTACACCTGCTATTACAGAACTTTGCACATCTTCAAATGCATATCTTGTTCCAATCGATGGCGATGTTGCAGCAAAGCTTATTGCAGATTGTCCTTTCTACACAGAACACAAGATTCCTGCAGGCACATATAAGGGTCAGGAAGAAGATGTAACAACAGTTACAGTTAAAGCTACTTTGATCGTATCAAAGGATGCATCAGAAGATGATGTATATAAACTTACAAAAGCAGTATTCGATAATATCGATGCAATTACAAAAGAAAATGCTAAGGGTGCTGAATTAAGCATCGAAAATGCTACAGGTGGTATGACAGTTCCATTCCATCCAGGTGCTGCTAAGTACTTTGCAGAAAAAGGCGTTACAGTAGCGGTTGAATAATTGAGTAATTGAATTATAATCTAAGGCTGCGATATATTATCGCAGCCTTAACTATGAGAGGTGATATATGTTGTTATTTAAAAAGAAACAAAAAGTAAATACAAACGAACATATGGACCTTGATGCGGTAATGAAGAAATTCGACCGTGAGTCAAATGTAAGAGTGTGGGAAGGAAAACCCAAGATATTTGTAAGCATTATTCTTGCAGTGTTTTCTCTTTTTTGTATGTATGTGACACTCTTTGCAAATCTTTTGGAAGAGGTGCGTTTGACGTCCTTTGTTGCGTTCATCATTTTTATAGGTTATCTTGTATATCCGGCAAAAAAGGGTACACAGAAAGTAAATTATATGCCTTGGTATGATATAGTTCTTATGGTTCTTGGTACTGCTGCATTTTTGTATTATATGTTCAATGCAGAATCAATCATACAGCAGGGTGCCAAGTTTGAATGGTATCAGATAGTGATTGGTATTGTTGGTATACTTTCTGTAGGTGAGCTTTGCAGAAGAAGTGTAGGACTTCCTATTATTATAGTTGCAGGCTGCTTCATTGCATATGCTCTTATATTGGGACTTAGAAATCCTACAGTATGGGGCAGAACAAATTACGTTGTAAGAAGTCTCTTTTACGGGAAGGAAGGAATCCTTTCTACACCAATTAATGTGTGCTCCAAGTTTATTGTAGTATTTATTATTTTTGGTGCTTTCCTTGAAAGAACAGGTATTGCTGATTTCTTTATTAAGATAAGTAATTCTATCGTGGGTGGATTTTCAGGCGGACCTGCAAAGGTTGCGGTTGTTGTAAGTGCTATGGAAGGTATGGTTTCAGGTTCTTCTGTTGCAAATACTGTAGGCTCCGGCTCTGTTACAATACCTCTTATGAAGAAAACAGGCTACAAACCGGAATTCGCAGCGGCTGCCGAAGCATCTGCTTCTACAGGCGGACAGATAATGCCTCCTATTATGGGTGCTGCGGCATTCCTTATGGCTGATTATGTGGGTGTTCCTTATAGTTCTATTGTTGTATGTGCTATTCTTCCTGCTATTCTTTATTTTGCAGGTGTGTTTATCGCAGTTCATCTTGAAGCTAGGAAGGAAGGATTGAGAGGACTTTCCAGAGAAGAAAGACCAAGATTTTTACCTCTTCTTAAGAAAACCTATCTTCTTTTGCCGTTGATTGTACTTGTATATCTTGTAGGTACAAGCACAAGATCAATTCAGTATGCGGCTGCAATTGCAATTGTTATTGCAATTCTCGTTGGACTTATAAATAAGGATGACAGAATTACATTCAAACGTATATTTGAAGCATTGTCTGCAGGCGGACAGGGTATGATCGCTGTGGCGGCGGCTTGTGGCGTGGCAGGTATCATCGCTGGAACAATCACTATGACAGGCCTTGCAAACATTATGATCAACGGAATTGTTGCATTGGCAGGTGAACAGGTTATAATCGCACTCTTCCTTACAATGCTCTGTTGTATCGTGCTTGGTATGGGTGTTCCTACTACTGCAAACTACTGTATTATGGCGGCAACATGCGCACCTATCCTTGTGAGAATGGGTGTTCCCCAGATTGCAGCACATTTCTTTGTATTCTATTTCGGTATAGTGGCAGACCTTACACCGCCGGTTGCTCTTGCGGCATATGCAGGTGCGGCTATTGCTCAGGCAAATCCTATGAAAACAGCACTTACTGCTACAAAACTTGCAATCGGTGCATTCATAGTGCCCTATGTATTTGCACTTAATCCGGCACTGTTGTTTATAGATACTTCATTTTTCGAAGTAATACTTATTACAATTACTTCTCTTGTAGGTATCTATGCAGTGGCATCTTCCCTTCAGGGATATCTTCTTCATAATATGACTTGGTTAGAAAGAATCATAAGTCTTATAGGCGGACTTCTTCTTATACATCCGGAAGTTGAGACAGATATAATAGGAATTTGTCTTATCGCTGTGGTTGTAGCAGTACAGTTTATTACAAAGAAGAAAAAAGTCACAGCATAACAGGTGATTATTCATAAGGGACTGTAAAAAATCTATTTTTACAGTCCCTGTTGTTGAATTAAGGGGATAGAAAAAAGACTTCGTGATAGGAAAAACTGAGCCGAAACCTTTGGTTTCGGGTTACCCGAAGGTGTATGCGATACACCGAGAGGCGAAGTTTA
>SVJM01000077.1 GCA_015068975.1 Oscillospiraceae bacterium
AAAAAGATTATCTGGTTATATCGGGTTCTGAAATTCCGCAATCAGTTGTTAAAAGCAGATTGCTAAAACTGAATCAGATGCACATTGAATATGCGATTGATTGTCTGAACGCTAATACAACAAAGATACATAACATAAAGAGTTATATGCTTACCACGCTATATAATTCATTTACAACTATTGACTGTTATTATAGAGCAAAAGTTAATCATGAACTGTACGGAAATAATTGAAGGAGGTAAATGTTATGAAAGATCCAGCAAAGAAAAAAGATAAAGAAATGTCAAGAGAAGAGTACACATATCACAACACAGAACTTTTGCTGAAAAAATTCAGAGATGTTAAATGGAGTATAGAAGTTTCTGCAATACAAGCACAAATAAGCTTTCAACTTGAAATGGATTGCAAGTTGGAGGAGTTTTTGGAAATGTCTTATGCTGCCGGAGCTGATTTGTCCGGAACTCATATCCAGGAACAGATGCGAACTTTAGAAAGAAATAAGAAAATGCTTAAAATTATAGAATCTGCAGTTCAGGTTTTAAGAAAAAAGCAGGTTGACGGCGAAATGTTTTATTGGATATTGTATTATACATATTTATCTGAACGTCCATGTAAAACAGTTGATGATATTTTAAACCGTGTCGGTGAAAAAACAGAAATGATGTCATGGAGAACATATTTTAAAAGAAGAAAAAAAGCAATTGAAATTTTAAGCGGAATCTTATGGGGATATACGGCAAAAGAGTGCCTACCTATACTTGATGAATTTGTTTAAGAAGTTTACAATCTATCAGGGCAGTCGTAGGGCAGTTTTCGTACAGAGGATTTCAATAAAAATATATAAAAAATATACTACTCAGGTATTTAAAGTATATTTTAGCCATGTTATAATGGTAACATCAAAAAGTGTGCAAGTCACAGTGAAGCAAAGTAAGACAAGCTTTGCTTTTTTTGTTTTTTTTGGAGGTGTAGTTGGAAGTGAACTATATATTAAAGTACGCAATAGAAAATAATGCATCAGACATACATATAACTCAGAATAAAAGAAGCTGGGTTAGAGTAAAAGGTCTTTTGAAACAGTTCGATGAAGAGATGTCTGTTTCTGAAATTGATGAGTTCATAGAACTTGTTATTCCAGAATTATTGGATGAATACCAGAAGATGCGTGAGAAAAAAAGAATAGAACCAATCGACGGAGCATTCAAATATATGTTCCGTCGTTTTCGTATCAACATTTATCTTGGTATGGACGGGATTAATCTTGCTTTGAGATTATTAAGCGATAAGATTTTAACTCTTGATGAATTGTATCTTCCACCAGAGGTTGAGAAATTTACCGAGATTAAATCGGGATTGTTTTTAGTTGTTGGTACAACCGGTTCAGGTAAATCAACAACACTTGCTTCTATGATAGATAAGATAAACCATTCAAGAAGCGAAAACATTTTAACTGTTGAACAACCGATTGAATATATCCATACATCAGATAAATGCAGAATTGAACAGATTGAGGTCGGTGTCCATGTTGAGAGCTTTGAAATGGCTACTGTTGCTGCAATGAGACAAAATCCGAACATTATCCTTGTTGGTGAGATGAGGGATTTGGAAACAATACAAAATGCAATAACTCTTGCAGAAACAGGACATGTTGTGTATGGAACTCTTCATGCAAAGTCGGTTACTGATACAGTTGACAGAATTATAGATGTGTTTCCGCCAAAACAGCAGGAGCAGATACGAATTCAGTTAGCAGGTGTCCTAAAAGGTGTTATGCATCAAACCTTAGTAAGAAACAAAACCGGTGTAGTTCCGTTAATTGAACTTTTAGCAGTTGATGATGTAACTGCCGCTATGATTTTAGGAAAACAAAAATCAAACACAATAAGAGACCATATGCGAGGTAAATCATCTGAAGGCAATGTTCATATTGCTGATAATGCTGTGTGGCATATTCATAATTCAAGACTTGAGGTAGAAAACCTTAAGAATATACTAAATCCAGATGATTTTACAATGGTTAAATCAATTATTTCAGCATCAGTACAAAGGAGTGGATTTTATGGCTAATACCTTGCTTTTAAAGGCTTACGAGATAGGATATATTACAAAAGAGCAGCGTGAAAAGGCGGAAAGATATAAAAAGGAAACAGGGGTAAATGATGAGACTGCTGTTCGTGAAATGAAGCTTATGTCAGAGGATATGGTTCTTGATGTATATGTCGTGATATACAGTTATCCGAAAGAACAAGAGCCTGAAATACCGGATGACAATTTCACAAAACAATTTACATATAAACAGCTTACAAGATACAGTTTCATTCCTGTTAAAGATGGTAATTCTGTTAAGATTATGACATCACAACCTGCAGAGCTGTTATATGCAGAGGACTTAATAAGGGATGTTACCGGATTTAAAGGTAATTTTAAATATTCTCTTATTACTCAATCGGTGTTTAACAGTCTGATAAGTGAATTGTTTAAAGAGACCGGCGGTAATGTTGATACTTCAGAGCTTGAAGAATTAGGTGACGAGTTTTCATCTGCAAATATTTATGACATATCCGAAAGCGATTCATCTGTTGTTGTTAATCTTGTAAATAAGATACTACGAGAAGCAGTTGAAAATAAGATATCGGATATACACTTTGAACCACAGGAAACAGGGTTATATGTAAGATTTCGTGAGGACGGTACTTTGAAAAAGCAATACATTCTTCCAATGAATGTGTCAAGACAGCTTGTTAACCGAATTAAAACAATGTCTAACCTTGATGTAAACAATAACAAGATTATTCAGGACGGAAATGCAAGACTTGATACCTTTGGCAAGGTTGTTGATTTGAGAGTTTCTGTTATCCCTGCAGTAAACGGTGAAAATCTCGTTATAAGAATACTTGACCAGAACAAGATGAGCTTTGATGTTTCAATGCTTGGTTTTTCAAGTGATAATGAGGAAAAGTTTTTAAAACTCATTAAAAGACCTCAAGGCATTATCCTTTTAACAGGTCCTACGGGTTCTGGTAAGAGTACATCACTTTATGCTGCATTATCAGCCTTAAATACTGATGACAGATGTATCATAACATTTGAGGATCCTGTTGAATACAGAATACCGGGAATTGTTCAGGTACAGATAAATCCTGCAATGGATGTCACATTTCCTCAGGCATTAAAGAGTGGTCTAAGACAGGATATTGAAGTAGCACTTGTAGGAGAGATACGAGATGAAGAAACTGCTTCTATTGCTTTTGATGCCGCAAATACAGGACATATGGTATTTTCTACTCTTCATACCAATAGTGCAGCATCTTCAATATTAAGACTTGTAAAGATGGGAATTGAGCCGTATGTGGTTTCAAGAACACTTGTTGCAGTAATTAATCAGAGATTAGCAAAGCGTATTTGTCCGTACTGTAAGACGGAATATATGTTAGAGCCTGACTCGCCATACAGAAAGGTATTAAATTGTGGTGATGCACCTGTAAAGCTATATCGTGGTACAGGCTGTAAAAAATGTAATGACGAAGGGTATAAAGGGAGAGTTGCAATACAGGAGTTTTTAGTGTTCAATGATGAAATAGGCGACCTTTTGGACAGAGGTGCAACTACATATGAAATTGAGCAGGCAGCAATCCGAAATGGAATGAAAAAAATTCATCAGGACGGTATCGAAAAAGCGCTTGCAGGCATTACAACTTTAGACGAGATACACAGAACAGTATTTTTTGATGATATATAAGGAGGGACTAAAACTAAATGGATTTATTAATTAAAAACAACATAATGAAGAGAAACAAGATTATTGTTGATGTAGGAACGCATACAACAAAAATTCTTGATGTTCATTATGCTTCAAAAGAGATTTATGTAAAAGAGGCAAAAGACTTTGAAAGTAACTTTGTTATAGTCGAAAACGGGCTTGATTGTGATGAGCTTGCACGAAAGATTGATATGTTCGCATCCGGAAGCGGAAGAAAAGATATTTCAATCACTCTTCCTGATTTTTTGGTTGAAAGTAAGATTGTTCAGATTAAAAACAAAAAGGAAAGTGATATAGAAAATATAATCAAAAGAGAATATATGCACTTTGGTAAGGTTAGTCCGTTAACCCATGTAGTTGATTATGCGTATTTGGGTAAAAGAGAGGAAGCAGGGGATACGGTAAGATATTACCTCATATCTGCTATTCAGAAAAGTGTTGCATCAGAGCTTGTGACCGCGTTTAATGAGTATAAAATGAAAATTACCACAATCTCATGCGGTGTATATAACCAATATTGTTTGTCAGAACTATATTTTAATGAGTATGAACATCTTAACAGACTCTTAATTGATTTTGGTACAAAGGACATCCGGATTACTGCATTTTCAGAAGGTGTGGCTGTATATACAAGAACAATTGACTGCGGTTTTGATACTTATGTAACAAAGCTCTTTGAGTCGATAGTGTATGCAGGAAAACCGGATATATGTGAAAT
>SVJM01000022.1 GCA_015068975.1 Oscillospiraceae bacterium
CATCCTGAGTAAGCGAAGCGCATCGAAGGATCTCACTCATTTGCTTAAGATTCTTCGACTTTGCCTACGGCTTCGCTCAGAATGACGATGGAAATATATTGCTTAACTTAATGATATTGGTAAAAAAAGTCCCTAAAACAGACAAAGATCTCACTTGTTGAGGTCTTTGTTTTGTTTTAGGGAAAAGCTTTAATTTTTGAGTATGAGAAATAAAGCCCACTGTTTTTGAGCCACCCTGTTTTATATTTTATAAATTCTGTTTTTATTCATATATTCCGATGGCGTCATACCCACCTTTTGTTTAAAGAATCTGCAGAAGTGATATGGGTTTGAAAAACCGCACTTTTCACCTATGGCATTGACCTTATATATGCCTTCTGTAAGCATTTGCTTTGCCTTGCTTATCCTTATATTTACAATATATTGCTTTGGAGAGATGCCGTATTTTTTCTTAAAGAGTTTTCTGAAGTATTCCTCACTTATAAGACATTCTTTTGCCAGTGTGGAATTTGTTATATCAGTATGATAGTTCTCTTCTATATAGGTTATTGCTTTTGAAAGAGCTTTAAGTTCCGTATTACTCTGATTTGCAAGATAATCTATAATGTCATAAAACTTGCTCATAAGCTTTGCTTTGTTTCTTCCTGACAAAAAAAGATTCTGCATTTCATCAAAACAGGCTTTAAGATATTTGGTGTTTTCCAATGGTATCTGAATGAATGTATCATAAGGAAAGTTTGTGCACTCAAAATTTATAAGAGGGAAAAGCCCTTCTTTTTCCTTGTAGAGAGTATAGGTCTCACCTTTTGGGAGAATTATAGCACAGCTTTTGTCAGATACAAATTTTTTCCCATTATGCTCATAAGTTAACTGTCCGCTTAATGCAAATGACAGACCGTACCATTGTCTGTCATACATCTGCAACTGACTCCTGCCGGAATGTTGGATAGTAAGGACATTATTTATCTCTGTGACAATTATATTATTTAAGTCCATATTTTCACCACTAAATGTATTTTATGATTTCCTTATAGAGATTATCTGTATGGTAACAGAATCCTTCGTCGTTTGGATGGAGTCTTAAGTCTGCAAAGAATTTTTCATTCTTCGGAACGAAATCAAATCCCGAAATCACAGGGATGTTTCCAAATTCCGATACTATTTCCCTTATATCTTTTTCTACATTTTCAAACAATCCGAACTGATACTCTTCTCTAAAATCTTTTCTCCATATAGGTGTGATGACAATTAATTTTGAATCGGGATAATTATTCAGGAGATTTTTGTAAAACTCTCTGCAGTTATTCTTAAAAGTTTCTTCATCCAGACGTCGCCAGTCATTAGAGCCGTATGAAACGATTATATAATCAGGTGCAAATGAGTCTTTTAGCTTTGAAAGTTTGGGGAAATATTTTTCTCCCCCTATTGCCTTGTTGAATTCTTCTAAGTTAAGTCTGTCTGTAATTTTTGTCATATATCTGTTGGATGGACGAAGGGCATCATATCCCTGTGTTATGGAATCGCCGAATACAAGGACTTTTTTCTCGGGCTTTACTCCTTCAATATATGCACCATCATCAATAGACAGTTCTTCTATAAATATACCCAGAGACCAGGGAAGATAGATGCGGACATTTTTGTCACCTTTTCCAAGGTCAAATTCTTTTGAAAACTCGCCCAAAGGGAAATCCTGTTTGGTGTAATCAAGGTCAAGCTTCACATCGGAAAAATTGTCAATGTATCCAATAGGCTTGTCGTTTACAAATACATCTACAGAGAAATAGCTTCTTGTAGTTGCACTAAAGACTTTGAATTTCATAAATAAGTTTTCGCTGTTGGTCTTAAAGGAAAGCCTCATTCCGGAAGAAGCGAAGGTTTTCATATAAAAGCTCTGATTTGTTATATTGTACAGTTCTTCCTGTTCCTCGGTAAATCTTCTGAAATATACCCCGTTGCTTCCCTCTTCTATCCTTACTGCGCCTGTTGTGATTTGTTTAAATTCGGTCAATGTAAGTTTCATAATTAGCCTCCGTTTTTCTTGATAACAAAAATATCGTACCATAAAATACAATATATTGCAATAAAACTATATAAATTTATACCAAAAAGGTCAAACAAATACCAATTTCAACATTGGAAGAAATGAATCGGTGTGATATACATAGAGTATGAACAGGATTTTTTTGTAATGATAAATAAAATTCTATATACAAAAGGAGAGGTATAAGGATGAAAAAGACATTTCTGGAGTATGACAAACCTATAATCACATCAATGGTTCAGGCAGAAACCCCCGAAAGAATTAAGGAGCTTATAGACAAGTCCATTCCTATGGGAGCAGAAGCCTTCGGAATGCAGTTTGAAAAACTGCTTCACGAGTACAGAAACAAGGATATATACAGAGAACTGTTTTCATATACAGATAAGCCTGTATATGTGACCAACTACAGAACGGGATTAAACACAGAAACAAGTGATGAAGAACTGGCAAAAGGACTTATAGAATTGTCAGAGAGCGGTGCTACATTGTGCGATGTGATGGGAGACATTTTTGAAAAACAGCCCGAAGAACTCACAATGGACAAAACCGCGGTGAAAAAACAGATGGAACTGATAGATACACTTCACCAAAACGGTGTGGAAGTACTTATGTCATCACATGTGAAAAGATTTATCAGTGCAGAAGAAGTATTAAAAATTGCACTTGAGCATCAGAAACGCGGTGCGGATATATGTAAGATTGTAACAGGTGCAGAAAATATGGAAGAACAGATAGAGAATCTTAGAATAGTAAATCTTCTTAAAGAAAATCTCGAAATACCATTTTTGTATCTTTCTGTAGGAAAGTGCAGTATTTTGAGAAGAATCGGATGTAATCTTGGTTGTTGTATGTATCTTGGTGTGGCAGAACACGACAAATTTTCCACTCCGGATCAACCGCTTATCAAGAGCCTTCTGGCAATAAGAGAAAATATGTAAATTTATAATAGACAAGGAGATGGATGATATGAATTTCAACGGAAAAACAGCAATATCTACAGGAGCGGCATCAGGAATGGGGCTTTTGTTTGCACAAAATATCGTAGAACTTGGCGGTAATGCAGTTCTTTGTGACGTAAATGAAGAAGCCCTTATGAATGAGGTAAATAAACTCAACGAAAAAAGACCCGGCAGTGCAATAGGCGTTGTATGTGATGTACGTGATTACAATCAGGTGGCAGCGGTAAGGGACAAGGCAGTTGAAACCTTCGGAAGAATAGATATAATGGCAAACTTTGCAGGGGGTACAGCCGTACGAATGAAAAATGTAGACAGAAGTAAATATCCTGAATTCCCTGACATACCTATTGATGTGTACGACTGGGGAATAGATGTAAACTTAAAAGGTGCATTTTATTTTAATCACGCGGTAGCAAAGACTATGAGAGAGCAGAAAAGCGGTCTTATCATAAATATCGGATCTATAACAGGTGCAGAAGGTACAGTGGACGGTATGGATTATTCTACTTCAAAGGCGGGGATTATGTATGGTTTGACCAAATCTGTTGCTCAGTTTGGGGCACCGCACAACATAAGATGTGTATGTGTAGCACCGGGACCTGTTCTTACAAGGGCGGCTATGGCAAATATGAAAACTCTTCTGGGAAGAGCGGCAGAACCGCAGGAAATCATTGACTTGTGTCTTTTTATCGCATCTGACAAGGGACAGTTTATCAATGGAGAAACTATAATGATTGACGGCGGCAGAAATGCTATGCACAGATAGAAATCATATATAAGAAATGGGGTTAAAATTTATGAATTTCAACGGAAAAACTGCACTTATCACAGGTGCGTCGGTAGGTATCGGAAGAGCCGTGGCACATCTTATGGCTCACAACGGTGCAAAGGTTATACTTCTTGACATAAATATGGATAAGTTGAACTCTGTAAAGGAAGAACTCAAAGAGTATGCGGAGAATGTTCTTATCTATCAGTGTGATGTAAGCGATGAGATAAGTGTAAATGAAACTGTAAAGGATGCAACAGATAAATTCGGTACAGTTGATATTCTTGTAAACAATGCGGCACTGTGGAGAGATTTTAATGATTTTATGGATGTAACCACCGATGAATGGAAGAAATACATAGATATCAATGTTATGGGTGTGGTATATCTTACAAGATCAGTTCTTCCCGGTATGCTTGACAAGAATTACGGAAGAATCATAAATGTAGCATCTGTGGCAGGAGTTTATGGAAACAAGAGAATGGTTCACTACTCTGCTACAAAGGGTGCGGTCATATCAATGACAAAAGGCCTTGCAAAGGAAGTGGCAGATAAGGGTATTACTGTCAACAGTATATCCCCCGGAACTGTAAGCCCGTCACAAGATCCTGATATGAATGCTCATGTTCCAAGCAACCTTTCGTATATGGGAAGAACAGGCACCGATATGGAAAATGCAAATCTTATATGCTATCTTGCAGGAGATGAGGCGGCATATATATCAGGAGAAAATATCGTGATAGACGGCTGCAGAAAAATATTATAGATGAAATAAATATGAAAAAAGTATTGTCAGTTATTCTTATATTGTGCATTATATTATCTTTATTTTGTTTTTGTTCATATACTCGGAAGGAGACATTCCTACTTTCTGTTTAAAAAAACTACAGAAATGATACGGGTTTGAAAATCCGCACTTTTCTGATATGGCGTTGATTTTTAATACTCCTTCCGAAAGCATCTGCTTTGCCTTTCGTATTCTTATATTTGTTATATACTGTTTGGGGGATATTCCGTATTCCTTTTTAAAAAGTTTTCTGAAATGTTCTTCACCCATAAGGCACTCATCTGCAAGGTCCGAATTGGTGATATTTAAGTGAAGATTTTTTTCTATATATGCAATTGCATCTGATAGGGGAGAAGATTCGGCATTTCCTGTATTGGCAAGATATCCTATAATGTCATAGAATTTACTCATAAGCATAGGTCTGTTTCTTCCTGACAAAAACAGTTTTTGCATCTCATCAAAACACCTTTTCAGATAATCGGTGTTTTCTAATGGGATGAGAGTAAATGTGTCGGGATGAAAATTCGTACATTCAAAGTTTATAAGAGGAAAAAATCCTCCTTTTTCTCTGTGTAATTTGTACGACTGACCTTTGGGAAGAATAATTGCACTGTTTGTATCAGATACATATTTTCTTCCGTTATGTTCGTAGGTGATTTGTCCGCTTAAGGCGAAGGAAAGCCCGTAATGTTCTCTTAAACCTGCAGTATGTGTTTTGCCCTTTGACTGAAAAACCGTAACTACATCGTTTATTTCTGTTATTACAATATTATTTATATCCATATATTTACCGCCTGATTATATTAAAATAAGTGTACAATTTAGATGACAATATTTTAGCGATATACTCGCTATCGCTCGTGCGATATATTTTCATTTCATTCAAATGCGATATAACTCCATTTCATTTCGTTGCGATATGATACAAATTCCTTATCTCGTCCCGAAGGGACATATCGCATTACGAAGTAATATATCACACCGCAAGGTATATCGCAAATTCCATCAGGAATTTATATCGCTGAGTTTAATCGTTTCACGATTAAACTCATTATACCATAAAACTTAACATATTTCAACAAAACATTATGTATTTGTACCAAAAACCTTAAATATATACCATTTTTAGTATTGGAATAATGCTTTTGGTATGATATATATAGGTTGTAATCAAAAATTATTTATGAGGTGATTATATGGATTTTTCAGGTAAAACTGCCCTTTCTACAGGTGCGGCTTCGGGAATGGGACTTCTATTTGCCAAGAATATTGTAGAGCTTGGCGGTAATGCAGTTCTCTGTGACGTAAACGAAGAAGTGCTTATGGCTGAGGTTGAGAAGCTAAATGCAAAAAGACCGGGATGTGCAATAGGCGTTGTGTGCGATGTCCGTGATTACAATCAGGTGGTATCGGCAAGGGACAAGGCGGTAGAAACTTTTGGCAGAATTGATATCCTTGCAAACTTCGCAGGGGGTGCAGCATCCAGAATACTCAAAGTAGACCACGACGAATGTCCTGAATTTCCTGATGTACCAATTGAAGTGTGGGAATGGGGAATAGACGTAAATCTTAAGGGTGCATTCTATTTTAACCATGCAGTTGCAAAGACTATGAGAGAGCAGAAGGGCGGACTTATATTAAACATCGGCTCTATCGTTGGCTCGGAGGGTACACCTTATGATATGGACTATACCACATCCAAGGCGGGACTAATGTATGGTCTTACCAAGTCTATGGCACAGTTTGGTGCTAAGCATAACATAAGATGTGTATGTGTGGCACCGGGACCTGTCCTTACAAGAGCTGCAATGGCAAATATGAAAACTCTCCTTGGAAGAGCTGCAGAGCCTCAGGAGGTTATAGATTTGTGTCTGTTTATTGCATCGGACAAAGGACAGTTTATAAACGGAGAAACTATTCTTATAGACGGTGGCAGAAATGCTATGCACAGATAAGAAAGGAAACCTTAAATGAAAAAGACATTTTTAGAATATGATAAGCCAATAATCACATCCATGGTTCTTGCTGATAATCCCCAAAGAACAAAGGATCTTATGGACAAGTCCCTTTCTCTGGGAGCAGAAGCCATCGGGATGCAGGTGGAAAAGCTCCTTCCCGAATACCAAAACGAGGCAATATACAGAGAGCTTTTTTCGTATACGGATAAGCCTGTGTATGCTACCAGCTACAGAAGTAATTCCAATGCAGGAAAGACAGATGAAGAAATTGCAGATGTGCTTATAGAATTTGCAAAATGCGGTGCAACTCTGTGTGATGTGATGGGGGATATATTTGACAAACAACCGGGAGAATTCACAGAAGATAAAACAGCTGTGAAAAAACAGATGGAGCTTATAGACAAAATACATAAGATGGGTGCAGAGGTGATTATGTCATCTCACGTGCGTAAGTTTATAAGTGCCGAGGAAGTATTGAAGATTGCACTTAATCATCAGGAAAGAGGCGCTGATATATCCAAGATCGTCACAGGGGCAGAAACTATGGAAGAACAGATAGAGAATTTGAGGATTGTAAATCTTCTCAAAGAAAATCTTAAGATTCCATTCTTGTATCTTTCAGGCGGTAAGTGTAATATTTTAAGAAGAATAGGCGCAGATATAGGGTGTTGTATGTATCTTGGTGTGGCAGAACGTGATGAATTTTCTGCACCGGAGCAACCACTACTTGAAAATATAACTGCTATAAGGTATAATATGCAGTAAGATGTGAAAAATGCAAAGCTGATATGTTTTCTTGCAAGTGATGATGCCACATATATCTCCGGCGAAAATATACAGATAGACGGTTGCAGAAAAATATTTAAAAATATAAAATAACAAAGAAAAGAGGAAAGAATTATGAAAAAAGCATTATCATTTATTTTGGTTCTTTGTATGGTTGCATCAATGTTTACATTTAATGTTTTTGCAGCAGAAGAAATCAAAGTAACAATCGATGGCAAAGCACAAGCATATGATGTAATGCCAATCATCGAAAACGGAAGAACACTTGTTCCAATGCGTGGTATCTTCGAAGCATTGGGTGCAGAGATCACTTGGGACGATGCTACAAAGACCGTTACTGGTAAGAAGGCAGACATTTCTGTATCACTTCAGATCGGAAATACATCTGCAAAGGTCAATGAAAAAGAAGTAACTCTCGATGTACCTGCAAAAATCTTAGAAGGAAGAACACTTGTTCCTGTAAGATTTATTTCAGAAACACTTGGTTGCAAGGTAGAGTGGGAAGATGCTACTAAGACAGTTATCATAAATTCCTCTGATAACAAAAATATGGCAACACTTAAGTCTACATTCCACAGACCTGTTCCTACAGAATTTGAAAAGTCAAATGATATGAATGATCTTTGGTTCTTTACAGACAATACAACAATCGAAGATCAGGAAGCAATCTATGCAGAAATCAAATCAAAGGGTGAGGTCGTATGTACATCTGACGAATTCTTTGGCGGATTTGAAAAGTTTGACTCAAATTACGGAAACTTTGAAATCGTAGATGTTGAAGGTCAGGAATTTGACAAAGCACTGAAAATTTCATGTACAACAGTTCCTAACAAGAGCAGTGATTTCATTATCAAAACAAAGGCAACTCCTGAGAGAAATCCGGGGGATGGTGTAGATGGTAAGGACATTATGCTTCTTGCTTTCAGATTCAGACTTACAGAAGGCGGCGATTCAAAGAATCAGGGTGTCGTTCAGGTTCAGATAGAAGAAACTGTGACAGGACAATGGACAAAGGCATTGTTTAAGAAAGCCTATGCAAACAAAGACTGGTCTGTAGTATATATGCCTTTTACAGGTGTTGACGATGCTACAAGCATTGGTATCAGACCTGGTTTCTGTGAGCAGGTAATCGAGCTTGGCGGTGTGGAAATCATCAACTTCGGACCTGACTTTGATATAAATTCATTGCCTGAACAGGATAATATTGTTTATCCTGAGCTTGAGCCTGATGCAGCTTGGAGAAAAGATGCATTTGACAGAATTGAGAAGTTAAGAAAAGGCGATTTCTCTGTTGTAGTTAAGGACAAAGATGGTAATGTAATACCTAATGCAGAAGTTGAGTTTGATATGTTTGAACACGAATTTGAATTCGGTTGTGCAGCACAGAGCAACATAACATCAAGCGAAAACTATCGTGCGAATTTCAGCAAAGAGTTTAACTCTGTGGTAATCGAGCATCAGATGAACTGGGCTCCATGGGAGCTTGAACCGGAAATTGCTATCGCAAGAGTTGATGCTGCAAAAGAGCTTGGAATGAAAAACTTCCGTGGACACAACCTTGTATGGCAGAGAGGTGTAGGGTCAGATGGCAAAACATGGCTCACACCTGAATATATGTACACAGAAGAAGTAAAGACAAACAGAGCATTGTTTGACGAAAAGGTAAAAGCACATATATTTGACATTGCAGGACACTTTAAGGGACAGATGGACGACTGGGATGTAATAAACGAAATCTATGGTTGTACTCTGATGCAGGATGTATATGGCAAGGATATGTACAAAGACTGGTTCAAATGGGCAAGAGAAGCAGCAGGCGAAGACTGTGACCTTTATTACAACGAAGCAACAGGTCCTCATTTCTCACCTGAATTCTTAAAGATTCTTGATGAACTTACAGAGCTTGGTGTAGACTTTGACGGTATCGGACTTCAGTCACATTGTGAAGAAACAAAGCAGCCAAGTGAATTTATGGCTCTTTATGACAGTCTTGAAAAATACGGAAAGAAGCTCAAAACTACAGAATACAGTATCAATGTAGATAGTGAAGTTCTTCAGGGCAACTATACACGTGACCTTATGATTACAATGTTTGCAGAAGAAGATATGTACGGATTCCTTATGTGGGGATTCTGGGATGGAAACGTATATGGTGGCAACAGCCCAATGTACTACAAGGACTGGACACTTAAGCCTGCAGGTAAGGTATATGAAGACCTTGTGTATAATAAGTGGTGGACACGTGATGCAAAGGCCACAACTGATGCAGAAGGTAAAGCTACAGTAAGAGGCTTCTATGGTGACTATGATGTGACAGTTACAGCAAATGGCAAGACACAGACAGTATCTTGTGCATATCACAAAGGATATGACAATGTATTGGAAATCGTAGTTGAATAGGATTGTAAAAATTCCCCAGATCATAAAATGGCGGGGCAAATAAAAGATAATATATATAAAAATTTAAGTATTATGGTTTTAAGGTGGGAAAGCATCCGATAGTCGGATGCTTTCCTTTGTTTTTGTGCCATTTTATTTTGAACAAACATTCGACATCGCGGTATCGCATACAGCTTTGTCTCTGTTTGTCCAATCTGAGAAATTTTTCCTAATCCTTGTCTGAAAGTTGTAAAAATTCCCCAGATCATAAAATGGCAAGGGGAAAAGATAAAAATATTTATAAAAATTTAAGTATTATGGTTTTAAGGTGGGAAAGCATCCGATAGTTGGATGCTTTCCTTTGTTTTTGTGCCATTTTATTTTGAACAAACATTCGACATCGCGGTATCGCATACAGCTTCGTCTCTGTTTGTCCAATCTGAGAAATTTTTCCTAATCCTTGTTTGAAAGGTGTAAAAATTCCCCAGATCATAAAATGGCGGGGGTAAAAGATAAAAATATTTATAAAAAATTGTATTTAAAAAAACTTACCGAAAGGGAATACCCCTTTTGGTAAGTTTTTTCTCTTATTTTACTTTAAATATCTTCACAGTATGCGGCTCAAGTCTTTGTGATATTATATCCGTCTCGCCAATATCCTTGTTTGCCCATACATCTCTTATTGTACATTTTTTGTCAAGATATATTTTTGTAAGCTCTCTGATATCGCCTAAATTAAACACTGCATAAGCATCACTTCCGTCAGAAAGCTTTCTTTTGTATATGTGGATTTTTGTTCTTCCGCTTTCACATATATAATATGGTCTTGCAGGGGAAAAAAGCGTATCCTGATTTATCTTTATGATTTCCGGGTTGCAATATATTGACAATTCAAATTCCGTAAGATTTTCAAGAGTAGAGCTTATCTGGATGGGAGAGCCCATAAATGCACGAAGAGAATATGCCATTATCTGTTCGTCCTCTGTAAAGCTCCGTCTTACCTCCTCAAGCTCACATGTGCCTATATCAAGCATATCAAGGTCGTAGAAGTGACCTTTTTTCATTGTGTTGATAAAGTCTTTGTATGTATTGAATATGAGCATAAAGTTATCCCAGTATCCCATAGAATCCCAGTTTTGTCTGTAACTGTTGCAGTATTTACTCCAGTATCCTATATATTCGGGACGGGCAGTTACAGATACACAAAAACCAAAGTCTCTTTGGGATTTCACAAGCTCTCTTCTCATCATTTCTGCATTGTAAGGATCGCATGGCTTCCAGTCATACTTAAGGTAGTCAAAACCCCACTTTGTCCATTGCGCCACATTGTTTTTTTCTTTTCTTATTTTACCTATTCCGCCATTTGTGTCAGAGAACATATCATCGGCTTCCCCTTGAGTACATCCGGGTATGGACTTAAGCTCCTTGGGGCATCCCCAGGCAGTGAGCATAGGAGTGGAATATATACCGCATTTAAGACCATAAGAGTGGATGGTATCTGTCATTTTTTTCATATCGGGGAACTTTTCTGAGGGCATTATGGCATCAAACTCTCCACCATATTCCTTTTGCCAACCAGAGTCTGTATTTATATAGCTGTAGCCGTATTCTGCTATGCCGGATTCCACCATTTTTTTAGCAATAGCTTCCTGTTTTTCCTGAGATACATCAGGGCCGAAGGCATTCCAGCTTGTAAATCCCATAAGAGGGGTTAAGAGCACATTGTTTTCTTTTATTTCAAATATTACCTCTTTTTCATCAGCTCCAAGGGTGTTTTCTGCTATGAATATAACCTTGTATTCACCTTTTTCTTTAACTTTTCCTGTGATGATATTGTTATTTAATGTAAGACCGTCAGGGAGATTTTTTACAGAATATGTGATAGGTCTTTGTCCCGTTACAGGGATTCTTAGTATGACAGGCTTGTTTGGAGATGCTCCAAAAAGGTCGGGCATATTTATCTGCGGTTTCCCTTCAAAGGGCTTTGCTATGGCAATTTCTGTATAATGCATATAGGCTGCCTTCTTTCTTTTTCTTTAATTATGGCATTTTACAAAGGTTAGTTACATTGACAAAACATATTTTTGTATAGTAAAATCATAGGTGGTGATACCTATGAAAAATATCTATGCAGAATTTGACGAAAAAGACAAAGTATATATAATATCCTATGGCAGAGAAACCGATTCCAAAAAGGCAAGATGGGGCAGAGGACAGAGAAACTCTGTCATAGTTCATTATGTCACAAAAGGAGAGGGATATTTTAACGATCATAGGGTAAAAGAAGGAGAGGGATTTCTGATAAAACGAAATCAGATCCATCAGTATTTTTCTTCTTCGGATAAGCCCTGGGAATATTTCTGGGTGATTTTAGACGGGGAAGAAGCTGAAACACTGGTGCAAAGCTTTGTATCAGCAGATGAGAGAGGGATTTTTCCTTATGATTTCAAGGAGAAGCTTATAGATTTCTCCAAAGAGTTTTTTATAAATACAGAGAAGCTTTCAAGAGCCAAAGCCCTTGGAGTTTTCTATCTTCTTATGTCCTGTCATGAACAAAAAGAAAAAATAACCGGCAACCGATATGTGACGGAAGCCAAGAAATATATGGAAGAAAACCTTTATAGAAAAATCAGTATAAAAGAAGTAGCAAAAGAATTATTTATCAGTGACAGATATCTTTATAATCTTTTTATCATGCACGAAAGTGTCCCGCCAAAAACCTATCTTAATAGCTTAAGAATAAAAAAAGCCTGCACACTCTTAAAAAACAAAAATCTCACCATAACAGAAGTAGCAGTATCGGTGGGCTTCAATGATGTGCTGACTTTTTCAAGATTTTTTTCAAAAAATATGAAGAAGTCGCCGACAGAATACAGAGGGGAATATCATAATTTCTGAAATCCGGACATGTAATTTTGTTTTATGGAAATTTTGACTGCAAATCCAACAAAATGCTTTTTGTTTGTGTTGTTTTTTCTTTGTTTTCTGTTTTTTGTTGGTTATTTTGTTATTTTTCTATTGATTTTTTGGTTAATTTGTAATATCATTATATATATGGTATATAGGGGAATTGTGCCCATATAAACAGGAAAGGAATGAGTTTTAATGGCAAAAAGAGTGCTTACTTTCGACCTTGGTGCTTCAAGCGGAAGAGCAATTATTGCAACTTATGAAAATTCAAAGGTAACTCTCAAAGAAGTCCACAGATTTCTCAATGAGCCTGTTACTGTAAACAAAACTCTTTACTGGGATATTCTTCGTTTGTTTGAAGAAATCAAAAAGGGTATTATCGCTGCCAAGCTTGACGGCGGTTTTGATTCAATCGGTATAGATACATGGGGCGTTGATTTCGGTATCATTGACGAGAGAGGCGACCTTACTTCAAATCCTGTTCACTATCGTGATATGAGAACAGACAATATGGATACAGAGCTGTTTGAAGTTTTGCCAAAGGATAAGCTCTATTCAAAGACCGGTATACAGATAATGAGAATCAATACAATCTTTCAGATGTATTATCTCTCCAAATATCAACCGGAAAAAATCGCAGGAAATAAGAAGCTTCTTTTCATTCCTGATCTTCTCGCATATTTCCTTACAGGTGAAATGAGAACAGAATATACCATTGCTTCCACATCAGGACTCCTCGATGCGAAAAAAAGAGATTTCGATGAAGAAATCCTCAATATAATCGGTATGAATAAGGATATGTTTGCACCACTGATAGAGCCGGGCGAACAGTATGGTATCCTTTCAGAAGATGTGGCAGAAGCTCTTGGATGTGACAGAGTGCCTGTCATTGCATGTGCTACTCACGATACAGCATCGGCAGTTGTGGCTGTACCAAGCGAAGTGGATGACTTCTATTACATAAGCTGCGGTACATGGTCACTTTTCGGTACAGAACTCAAAGAGCCTGTTATGAACAAAGCGGCTCAGGATGCCAATATCACAAATGAGGGCGGATATGACAAGACAATCCGTTTCCTTAAGAATATTATGGGACTTTGGGTATTCCAGGAAACATGCCGACAGTGGCAGAGAGAAGGCAAGGAGATTAAGTATGATGTGCTTGATAAGGCGGCTGTAGAAGCAGAACCTTTCCAAAGTCTTATCAATCCTGACCATCCTATGTTTGAGCCATATGGGGATATGCCCAAGAGAATCAAGGAATTCTGTAAGATGACAGGACAGAAGGTGCCTGAAACAGATGGCGAAATCGTAAGATGTATTTATGAGAGTCTTGCATTCAAATATAAATATACCTTGGGAAGTATGGCAGAAATTACAGGACACAAATGTGATGCCCTTCATATGGTAGGCGGCGGCATCAAGGCGAAGCCAATATGTAAGTTTGCATCAAGTGCCTGCAATACAACAGTTGTTACAGGTCCTGTAGAAGCTACAGCAATGGGAAATGCAGTTGTGCAGCTTATTTCTCTGGGAGAGATAGCAAATCTTAAAGAAGCAAGAAAGATTATCAAACTAAGTACAGATTTATCCGTATACAAACCGGAAAATCCCGATGAATGGAATAAAGCTTACGAAAAATATTTAAAACTTTTGGAGGTAAAATAATATGACAAGATATGAATCAGCTAAAGCAATGTACAAAGAAATCGGCATTGATACAGATGCCGCTATTGCAAAGCTTAAGACTCTTCCTGTGTCACTTCATTGCTGGCAGGGTGACGACGTTATCGGCTTTGACCATGATGGTCCTCTGACAGGCGGTATCCAGACCACAGGTAACTATCCTGGAAAGGCTACCACACCTGAAGAACTTCTTCAGGATATGGACAAGGTATTTTCACTTTGCCCCGGCAAAAAGAAACTTAATGTTCACGCATGCTATGCTATATTTGAAGATGGCGAATTTGCAGATCGTGACAGATTAGAACCAAAGCATTTTAAGAAATGGGTAGAATTTGCAAAAGAAAAAAATGTGGGTATCGACTTCAACCCAACATTCTTCTCACACCCAATGGTAAAAGACGGTCTTACACTTTCAAGCCCTGATGAAGCTACAAGAAAGTTCTGGATAGAGCATGGTAAGGCTTGTATCAGAATCAGTCAGTATTTCGCAGAAGAAACAGGTGTTCCATGTGTAATGAACATCTGGACAGGTGACGGATTTAAGGATATCCCTGCAGACAGACTTGGCCCAAGAGTAAGATACAAAGAAGCCATCGAAGAAATCCTTTCAGAGCCATTTGACAAGTCAAAAGTTAAACCTTGTGTAGAATCAAAGGTATTCGGTATCGGTGTAGAAGCATATACTACAGGCAGTGCAGAGTTTTCGCTTTCATTTGCTGCAACACATGATGGTTGTCTCCCACTTATGGACAATGGCCACTATCATCCAACCGAAGTGGTATCTGACAAGATCCCTGCTCTTCTTGCATTCTTCCCTGAAATCGCACTTCACATTACACGTCCTATCAGATGGGACAGTGACCATGTGGTTCTTTTTGATGATGAAACAAAAGAAATGGCAAAAGAAATTGTAAGATGTGACGGACTTGAAAGAGTGTATATGGCACTTGACTACTTCGATGCATCAATCAACAGAATCGCTGCATGGACAGTAGGCTTCAGAAGCTGGCAAAAAGCTCTTCTCTATGCTTTACTTGAGCCTACAGCACTTCTCAAAGACCTTCAGGATAAGGCGGATATGACAGAGCTTATGGTAATGCAGGAAAGAATCAAGGTATTACCTTTTGGCGATATCTGGGATGAATACCTTAGTCAGTCAGGATGCGTTAAGGATACAGAATGGTTTGCAGAAGTTAAAAAATACGAAGAAACAGTATTGTCCAAGAGATAGGGCAGTAATGTAAAATTGATACATAACCCAAAAAACGGTGAGTATATATACGGAACATTCAAAAATACAAATAAATATTTACAAAGAGAAAAAGTCTGCATTTTGCAGACTTTTTCCTTTGATAGATTAAAGCGTGTAGCAACCTTAAGACAGAGTATGCAAACGAAATGTAGTTTTATTAAAAAACGCATACGAGTCTTTATATAGCCTATATTGTATCATATATAGCCTACTTTGTCAATGGTTATAGTCTATAATAAGTCTATAATATGTGATGAGGTGTAGATATGGATATGTATACATTGGTTAAAAGTAGAATTTTGTGTTTGTGTGAAGAAAAGAAAATTACAATCAACAGATTAGCAACTCAATCAGGAGTTGCTCCGTCAACCATAAAAAATATTTTATATGGAAAAAGCCGAAACCCCGGAATTGTTACATTAAAAATGCTTTGTGATGGATTGGATGTATCTATTATAGAATTTTTTGATACAGAAGAATTTAATAATCTGGAACAGGAAATAAAATAAAACAAGGAAAAGTCTGCATTTCGCAGACTTTTTCCTGTTCAGGGGACATTTGAGTACGGGCATTTTTTGTTACAAAATCATATCCACATTGTAAAAACAATTGACAATTACGATATTATCGTATATAATAACAGTACAACTACGATATTATCGTATATATTAAGACAAAAGAAGTGAAGAGATGACCAGAGAATTTATTTTTACAAAACCATTTTTAGTTTGCTGGAAGGCAATGGGTCTTGATGATGACAGCTTAAAAGAACTTGAAAGAATATTATTGCTTAATCCTAAAACAGGAGATGTGATTCCGGGTTGTGGCGGAGCAAGAAAGTTAAGAATACAGCTTGAAGGAAGAGGAAAAAGTGGCGGTGGTCGTATAATATACCTGGATGTATTTGAAAAAGAAAAATTATATTTTCTCTTTGCATATCCCAAGAGTGTTCAGGAGAACTTAACAGAAGACCAGAAACATATTATCAGGACACTGATAGATGCAATTAAGAAGGAGTGATACTATGTCAGAAATTCGTTTTAAATCTTCATTGACAATAGAAGAAATTGAAAAAAATTTTAATGGAGTAGATTTCTTTTCAGGTATTATGGATGGATTAAATGAGGCACTTGCTTATGAGAAGGGGAAAGCAAGTACACAAACATATGCGAGAAAGAGATCACTGCCAAATGTAAATGTTTTTGAGATAAGGAGTTCGCTTTCTATGACACAAAAAGCATTTGCTGAAGTTCTTGGGGTTTCTTGTCGTACTGTGGAAGCTTGGGAAAGTGGAAAATCAAATCCTACACCCACAGCAAAGAATCTGATGTATCTTATACAAGAAGATCATTCGTTGGTTAATAAGTTGATGAAATAAAAACAAAATCTCTCAAAGTAGCAAAACGAAGCTAAGTTGAGAGATTTTTGTATATAACCGATTAATCTTAAATAGACACTGCTGTAAATCCATTATCCGTAAGGATATACTTTTCTTTGAAGCCACCTGCTTTTAAGACTTCTTCTGCTATGTCAAATCCGTAATCAAGGTTTACCATATTATGACAGTCTGATGCTATTACTGCACCAAAGCCCAGGCGTTTAAGCTCTTTTACTATTGCAAGAGACGGATAAGGGATTGATTTTTGTCCTCTTGCCATAGCACCGGTATTCACTTCAAAAAACGGGATCTTCCCTTTAAGTGCCTCTGCCGCTTCAATGGCAGCATTAAGATACTCTTTTGACTCTATATCAAAGAAATTTCTCTTTTCAGAGTGCATACTTACCAGATCGAAATGACCTATGATGTCGAAGTTTCCATATTCGGGAAGCTTTGTCATAGAGCTGTAGTATGCTTTCATATATTTTATCCCGTCTCCGCCAAAGTGCTCATTGATAATCTTTTCCACTACATCACAGGGTTTGACGAGATTTAAGTATTCATCCCCGATTTTAAGGTAGTGTACAGAGCCGATGAGATAATCATATCCCGTCATATCGCAACCGGCATACATATCCACTTCAAGTCCAAGATATACTCTGATAAGGTCCTTGTATTTTATTTTCAGTTCAGAGATGTTCTTTTTGTATGCTTCTGTATGATCCCCTTTTTTCTGAAAAAATGGGGAGCAACTCATATACGTATGTCCCGAAAATCCTATAGAAGTAAAACCCTTGTCTATAGCTGTGAGGATAATCTCTTCCGGAGTGTTTGCTCCGTCACAATATGAGCTGTGAGTGTGTAAGTTTTGTAATTCTTTCATAAGTGTCCCTCGGATTTTTAATAATAGTCTGTAAATGCGGTCATTTACATTCCCTTATAATTTGCTATTGCTTCTTTGATAGAAAATTCATTATCTTCAAGCAGCTTAAGTGCGTCATCATATTCCACACCTAATATATCTACCACAATTCTTACCATTCTGTCTTTTAGCTTGATATTGGTAGGCTTTAAGTTTATCATAAGGTTTTCGTATACTTTGCCTGTCTTTATCATTGCAGCAGTCGATATCATATTGAGTACAAATTTCTGAGCATTGCCTGCTTTCATTCTGGTAGAGCCTGTTACAACCTCTGCACCGGTGTCGGTGAATATATGTATATCAGACACATCCTTCATACGGCAGTTATCGTTTGATGAATGGGATATTGTCACACATCCTAAGCTCTTTGCATATTCAATGGCAGATACCACATATTCTGCATTTCCCGATGCGGATATTCCCATAAGCACATCATTTTTTGTTATATTTATTTCATTAAGTGCTTTTATACTTTCTTCTTTGCTGTCCTCTGCGCCTTCTGCCGCATATCTTATAGCTCTGTCGCCGCCTGCCATAACAGCCACAACGGTATTGTAGTCCACACCGAAGGTGGGAGGACATTCTGATGCATCTACCACCGCAAGTCTGCCTGAAGTTCCTGCACCTGCATATATAAGTCTTCCACCCTTGTTAAGAGCATTTACTACCGCAACGATTGCCTTTTCAATACTGTCAAGAGCCTTGCCTACTGCCAGTACTGAATTCATATTTTCTTCATTTATTATACTAATTATATCAGCCACACTCATTTTGTCAATATGTGTGGTTTTTGAATTTCTCATTTCTGTAAGCTGCATAGTTATATCATCCTTTCTGGATACTTTTCCTTGAAATTTTTGTCAAATAAGTCTTCGTCATATTCAGTGGGCCCGAAAAGAGACATACATTTAAGCGCTGCTCCGTAAACTTGCGGAAATTCAGGGAATATAATTATGATATCTTTTTTTATATTTTCTTTTAAGAATTTTTCCAGTATATCTTTGGCTTTTGTAAGTCCGCCTGATATTATGCAGGTGTTACCGCAGTCGCACTTTTCTGATGCAAGATTGATAAGCTCTGCAAGATGATCAGTTGACTTTCGTATGATTTTTTCAGAAACAGTATCACCCTCTCTGTATGCTTCAAATACAAGAGGAGCAAAGGAGGCGATATAGTCATTGCCCTTTTTGTATATATCAGCCACAGAGGTATCGATTTTTTCTCCGTGTTTCTTTTTTACCTTATCATAGAGGATGGAGTATGGCTTAAGCCCTGTTTCGTATTCAAGGGCATATCTTATTGCATCTCTGCCTATGTCAAATCCGCTTCCTGAATAGTCAAACAGATATCCCCATCCGCCAAATTTCGTGAGATTTTTTCCGTCATATGCAAATGTGGCAATGCCTGTACCGCATATGGATGCCACGCACTTTTTGATACCTCTCGCACTGTGTACCACATTTGTTATATCTGATTCTATGAGAAATTTATCACGTGGATATTCTGCCTTCAGAAGAGCTGAAAGCTCCTGATTGTTTGATTTTGCGGCACATCCCGCAATGCCGAGAAAAATCCCTACTATCTCAAAGTGGGAGCTTTTTAGCATATCGATTCCGATTTTGAGAGTGGAAAGTGCCTTTTTCATACCTACAACATTTGGGTTTGTACCTTCAAGTACAAGTCTCTTTTTTATATCTCCTGTTTCTGTAAAGAGCAAAAACTCTGTTTTTGTGCCACCGCCATCAATAGCTATATACCCTGAACTTATTTTGGCGGAATGGCTTTTTACAAGATTGTCTATAGATGTGGAAAAAATCTCCGACAATGCGATGATGTTGTCAAGAGTAGGCAGACTTATGCCTTTTTCCCATTTGGATATAGTCTGGCTTGTCACATAGAGTTTTTCTGCAAGCTCTGTCTGAGTAAGTCCCAGTTGTTTTCTGTATAGTCTGATATTTTCACAAATAATGTTCATATTTATGATCACTTCCTTTATGGAAATTATATACTTTTGTTTAAATTTTTTCAATGTATATTTGTGTATGCGCGTCCACAAAATCAACTAATGGTTGTAAAATGTACAAAAAGGGCGAAAAATTACCCCAAAAGGGACCGTCCCCAATGGGGTAATTTTTGGATATAAAAATATATTACAGCTCTATAAGCTCATATTCCTTGCTTCCGATTTTCATCTTCTCTGCCACATCTATGGTGTAAGCACCATTTCGGGATTCGATTCTTTCTATAAGATGATCTCTGCCGGGATCGTCGGATGCATATACCAGATCAAGACATGCCTTGTCGATTGCCACAGGGTCTGTGGATGCAAGTATTCCTATGTCCTTCATACAAGGATCCTCTGCCACAGCACAGCAGTCACAGTCCACACTCATATTCATCATCACATTGATGTATACAATATTATTATCAAGATATTTTACAACACTTGATGCGGCTTCTGCCATGGATGCAAGGAATGAGTCGTGGTCGCTACCCCAGAAATTGTCTGTATCACCTACACCGTGGATGTATTTTTTGCCATAGCTTGATGCCACACCGATAGAAAGCTGCTTGATAGCACCACCATATCCACCCATAGGGTGACCTTTGAAGTGGGAAAGTACAAGCATAGAGTCATAGTTTTTAAGATTTTTGCCCACAAAGTTTTTGGTTATATGTTTGCCATCGGGTATTTCAAGCTCCATATCGGGACCTTCACTGTCCATAATGTCCACATTGAAATACTTAGTCCACATATGTTTGTCCATAAGCTTCATATGCTTTTCGGTGGTATCTCTCATACCTTCATATGCTGTATTACATTCTACAACAGTTCCGTTTACATAATCTATGATTTTCTTCCAGAAATCAGGCTTTAAGAAATTCTGGTTTCCTTCTTCTCCCGAATGAACCTTTATGGCAACCTTTCCACCAAGCTCTTTGCCTACTTTTTTAAATAATTCAAGCACCTTTTCGCTTGATATTTCCTTTGAAAAATAAACCTTTGACTTCATAGTATCTCTCCTTGCCTTATTGCTTTAGAGCTGTTATCTGTACTTAAAACACCTCTACACAGAGTAACATAAAATGATATGTTTTGCAATGCCTATGACATATTTTTGCTATTTACATAGCAAAAATAATGTTATATTATGAATATAACAAATGATAGCGGGGTGGATTTATGAATATAGCATTTGCAGGATTCAGACATAGTCACATATTCTCTTTGTATGATAAAGCTATGAAATATGCACATGTCTCAGGGTGCTTTGAAGAAGATGCCAAAGAGAGAAAAATAGTAGAAGAATCAAAGAAAATAAAATTCAATTACTCATCTTATGAAGAAATCCTTTGTGATAAAAGTGTAGATGCAGTAGCTATTGGCGACTATTATGGAAAAAGAGGAAAGATGGTAATTGATGCTCTGAAATGTGGCAAGCACGTCATATGTGACAAGCCAATCTGTACCGCACTTTCTGAACTTGATGAAATAGAACGCCTTGTAAATAAAACAGGTCTTAAGGTGTCCTGTATGCTGGACTTAAGGTATATGCCGCAGATACAGAAGGCAAAAGAGATTATAAGAAGTGGCGGCTTGGGTAAGGTCCATATTGTATCCTTTACAGGACAACATCCTCTCGACTACGGCAAACGCCCGATGTGGTACTTTGAGGAAGGAAAGCATGGCGGAACTATCAATGATATTGCAATTCATGGTATAGATCTTGTAAGATATATTTCAGGAGAAAACTTATCAAAGGTAGATTTCGCAAGATGTTGGAATGCCTTTGCCAAGGATGAACCTCACTTCAAAGATTGTGCACAGTTCAATGTGAGAATGGGAGATATGACTGTTACAGGTGATGTATCATATTCTGCACCATCCTTCGCTCATCCCTTCTACTGGAATTTCTGCTTCTGGGGAGAGAAGGGAATGCTTAATTTTAACCATATGGACAGAAATCTTTATCTGTATAAAGCGGATAGCAAAGAAGTAATAGAATGTGATGATAGAGAAACTGACTATATGAGAGATTTCATATATGAAATCAATGGTAAAGAAACTCAGATGAATACATATGATATACTTATGTCACAAAGACAGGTTCTCCAGATACAAAAATCAGCTGATATGCTGAGTATGGAATAAAAGATACGCAGGAGGATGGGAAATGAAAAGAATAATACCATTATTTATAAGTTTGGTTTTGATTTTTTCTTCATTTTGTATGATAAATGTTTTTGCAGATGATGGGATAAAAATTGTTATCGACGGAAAAAGGCAAGACTATGATGTAATGCCTGTAAATATTTCAGGAAGGGTACTTGTTCCCTTGAGAGGAATATTTGAAACTCTGGGAGCGAAGGTAGTGTATACAGACGAAACAAAAAGAGTAACTGCTACAAAGGGAGACACTGTTGTAAAGCTTAAAATAGGCGATGATGAAGCATATATAGATCAGAAAAAAGTAACACTAGATGTGGCGGCGACAATTGTATCAGAGAGAACAATGGTGCCTGTAAGATTTGTGTCTGAGGCTTTGGGTGCAAATGTAAGCTGGGACGGAGATACAAAAACTGTAAGTATTGCTACATTATCATTAAAGCCGGGACTTGCGGAGCTTATGTCGGATATACACAGACCTGTTCCCGTAAGCTTTGAAAAGTCTTCAAGGATAGATGATGTATATTATTTCTCCACAGAAGGAAGCTCTGTCAAAAGAGACCTTCCTGTGCCGGATATGTCAAAGGGTGAAGTGGTTTTTGGTGATGAAGAATTTTTCGGCGAAACATCATTCAAGGGATCACAGTATGCAAGTATGCAGGTCGTGGAAGAAAACAGAGAAAGAATTATGCAGTTTAAGACAAAAAAGATTGCCACATCAAGCTCTGACTGTATTCTTTCTTTCACATCGAGAATAAAGGGTGATGTTCTGGCTGAGGATGTTATGCTTCTTTCCTTTAAGGTAAGATGTACTGATGGGGGAAGTGTGGACAATGTAGGTATTATTCAGCTTCAGATTCAGGAAAAAGAGTCAGGCAAATATCAGAAATCCACATTTGAAAAGGTGATTTGTCCTCATGAATGGAAAGAAATATTCATTCCTCTTACAGGTGTAAAGGCGGCAAATGAAGTGGGGATAAGACCCGCATTTAATATGCAGACAATAGAAATCAAGGATTTTAAGATTGTAAAATATAATGATATCAAGGCAGAAGAGCTGCCATTTACAGCATATGATATTTATGATCTCGGTTTTATGAATGAAGATGCTCAGTGGAGAAAGGATGCCTTCAGGAGAATAGAAGAAATAAGAAAAGGGGACTTTTCTGTAATTGTTAAGGACAAAGACGGAAATGTTATCCCTGATGCCCAGGTTGAGCTTGATATGTTTGAGCATGAATTCCAGATAGGTTCTTGTGTAAAGGAAAAGTTCTACACAGATGAAAAGGCAACACAAAAGTACAGTGAAAACTTCAATTCGGGAGTTTCTGAAGGTGCTATGAAGTGGGAGCCTTATATGAATGATGATAAACTACGTAATCAGGCATATGACTTTGTAGAAAAAGGCAGAGAAAAGCTTCAGATCAAATATTTCAGAGGTCATGCCCTTATATGGGAAGTAGCAGGTAAAACAAGTGCAGGAAATGTGATGGTTCCTCTTGATGTTCAGGAGAAAGCAAAAGAAAACGACAAAGAATATGTTATGAACGCAGTAAAAGAATGGTTCAACACCATAATGCCTGAATTCAAAGACAAACTGGTGGACTGGGATGTAACCAACGAATCTATCTTGAATACTGCCTTTACAAAGCACTTTGGCAAGGAAATATACAAGGATTTCTATACTCTTGCAAGGGATCTTGACCCTAGTGCAAATCTTTATTACAACGAAAATGCCGCGTTTAAAAATCAGAGGGAATTTTTTGACAATCTTGATTTGTTTGAAAGTCTGGACATAGACTATGACGGAGTGGGAATACAGACTCATCGTGACGGCAAGGACTTTCTTTATGACACAAGAGAGGTTATAGCTTTTTATGAAAAAATAAGAAAAGATTATGGAAAAAGAATAAAGGTAACAGAGTATTCCTCAAGTATGGAAGATCAGAATATGCAGGCAAATTACTTAAGGGATATGCTTATTGCCGCATTTGCTGAAGAAAATATGGATGGCTTTCTTTTCTGGGGATACTGGGATGGTGCTAACTTCAAGCCTCATAGTCCGATTTATGACAGAGAATGGAACTTAAAGCCGGGAGGCAAGGTATATCAGGATCTTCTCTATAATAAATGGTGGACAAGAGATGCAAAAGCCACAACTGATACAGAAGGTAAAGCTACAGTAAGGGGATTCTACGGTGATTATGATGTGATAGTCACTGCAAATGGCAAAACTGTAACCAGATCTGTTGCCTTCCATAAGGGATATGAAAATATTTTAGAAATTGTTATTGAATAAAACGACAGGGGCTGTAAAGAAATTTACAGTCCCTGTTAGCTTATACGTTTTTTTTCTTTCTGTACTCCAAGGGCGATATTCCGTAGTATTTTTTGAATACTGTACTGAAATACATATCGCTTGTAAACCCAAGCTCCTCTGCGATCTGAGATACTCTCATATCAGTAGAGGCCAGAAGCAATCCTGCCTGATTCATAAGGATAGAATTGAGATAGCTTTTAGGAGTGGTTTTGTAATATTCGGTGAACTTTCTTATGAAGTGAAATTTGCTCATATTACACATTTTTGCATATTCTTCATTGGAGAGCCTCTGGCTGAAGTTTGATGCCATATGCTCTGCCACAAGAGCGATTTTTTCTTCTTTACCCAAAAAAGGTTTTTTGTTGATTTTTTCTTCAATCTTACAAAGGATAGACAGAAGATCTCCGTGGATTTTTATTGTGTTTGGTTCTCTTTGTGAGCGACAATATTTAAGTGTTTTTACACAGAAATCAGTGAATTCTTTAAAGTCTCCCACAGTGTATATCAATTTGTCTGCTTGTCCCAGAACAGTGTCCACTGCATCGCCACAGCAGTGAAGCCAGTAACTGCTGGAGTCTTCTTCCATACAGATGTATTCCTGCGGTTCATGTGGCTTGTATATGACAAGCTGTCCCGGTATAAGATTTTGTCCGTTGCAAACGAACTTTCCCTTAGACATATACAGTATGAGATAGTCATTTCTTCCCTCGGGACGGTATGTCCTTGTACCTATGTGTTGTTTCTCACTCCAACCGCAATTTTTAAAAGTTATATATTCGTTTGTTTTTTTGCTGTCTCTGGCTGCGTTAATAAATGCTTTGTATATCATATGCACCTCTCCGCTAATGTGTCCTACTTGTATTTTAACACTAAATACGAATTTGTCAATAGCACTTTATGAAAGTTTTTTAGCACCATTTTATATGGTGTGAAAAACACAGATAAGATATCATTAGAATAGAGTTATATTAATTAAGGAGGATTCAAATGAGAAAAATTGTTTCTTATATTTTGATTTTTGCATTGACTATGTCTGCAATTCTAAGCTTTTCAGTAAGCGCAAACAGCGGAATTAATGTGACTATCGACGGCGAAACACAAGCTTATGATGTAATGCCTGTAAATATTTCAGGCAGAGTACTTGTGCCATTAAGAGGTATATTTGAAAAGCTCGGTGCAGAAATACAGTGGAGAGATGACATCAAGACTGTATATGCTACCAAAGGTGCAAAAAAAGTAGTTGTTACAATTGATTCTACATATGCAAGAATTGACGGTCAGCCTGTGACTATGGATGTACCTGCTACTATTATAGAAGGCAGAACCATGGTGCCTGTAAGATTTGTATCAGAAGCTATGGGCGAAGATGTAGCATGGGATGATGCTACAAAGACAGTTATCATTACTCATAACAAAAATGCAGGCTTAAAAAGACTTGTATCTGATTTTCACAGACCTGTTCCAACAGAGTTTACAAAGTCAAACAAGCTTGATGATCTGATTTATTACGAAACAGCTTCAAGTGATCCTGCAAAACTTTATGAAGAAGTTATGAAGAAAGCCACACCTGTGGAAATGTTCACTTTATCTGATCTTGAAACCGGTGATTTTTCAACAAAGGGATATGCAACCAAAGAGATGATAAATGACGAAAACGGGGATAAGATATTCAGATTTAATATTACAAAAAAGGCTGAAGACCCTAAAAGCTGTATCTATAAATGTGATAAGACAATAGAATCCATGCTTCATGACGGAGATGTATGTATGTTTAAACTTACTCTTCGTACAGTTGACGGCGGAGATGATCAGGGCATTGGAAAAATCCTCGTTCAGGTAGAAAATCCCGTAAGCTACTCAAAGGATGTATACAGGGAGTTTGAGTCAGCAGGTCAGTGGAAGACATATTATTTCTCATATAAACCAAAGATGAAAACCGGTGGAAACGGACAGGTAGGCTTCAGATTGCCTTACCATGTTCAGACTGTAGACATCAAGGAATTTTCTCTTCTTAATTTTGGTACTCAGGTTACTCTTGAGGAAATGCCGGGACTTACAATGGACACTTCAAACCTTGCTGAAGGAGTAGCGTGGAGAAAACAGGCCCTTGAAGATATCGAAAAGCACCGCAAAGGTGACTTCAATGTGGTAGTTCTTGACAAAGACGGAAATCCTGTAAAGGATGCAGAGGTTGAGCTTGATATGTTTGAACACGAATTTGAATTCGGTTCGGCATATAAGACAGCCCTTGCAACCAATGAAAAGTACGGACAGACCGCATCATCACTCTTTAATGCAGGTGTTGACGAAAGTGCTATGAAATGGGCACCTTATGAATTGGGTGCAAAAGAAAGAGCAATGAAAATCCTCGATGCCACAGAAAAGCTTGGTATCAAGTACTACAGAGGACACACTCTCCTCTGGCAGCATCCTGTGACAGCTTCAAATAACAGAATAACACCTGAAGATGCTGTAGAAATGGCAAAGAACAAAGAGACAGATGCTTTGAGAGCAAGAATTAATGGATTCATAGAAACTATTATGACAGATTTCAAGGGTAAGCTTACCGAGTGGGATGTTGTAAATGAAGTTGTAAATAATAAAGACCTTGAAACAGGCAACGGAGATGCCACTTTAAGAAAAGAATGGTTTGATGTTGCAAGAAAGATAGAACCGGGAGTTGATCTTTTCTATAATGAAGCGACACTTTATGTAGAAAAGTATGATGGCCTTAAGGAAAAGGAATTTTTCAGAATTCTTGATGAAATGAAGGAATTGGAATTTGACTACGATGGTATCGGACTTCAGTCACATCACGATAAGGCAGAAGAAGATATGGAAGAAATCATCAAGGCATTTGAAAAAATAGCAGCATACGGCAAAGAAGTGAAGATTACAGAGTTCAGTTGCTCAAATCCTGACCCTGAGCTTCAGGCAAACTTCACCAGAGATTTCTTTATCGCTGCATTCTCAAGACCATATATCTCAGGTATTATTATGTGGGGATTCTATGACGGCAATAACTACGCTGCATATTCACCAATGTATGATAAGGACTGGAACTTAAAGCCATGCGGTGAGATGATAATCGACCTTATGTACAACAAATGGTGGACAAGAGATGCCAAAGCAAATACAGATGCAGATGGTAAAGCTACAGTAAGAGGCTTCTACGGTGACTATGATGTGACAGTAAAAGCTAACGGACAGGAAAAGAAGGTATCTGTAGCATTTGGTAAAGGATACGAAAATACACTTTATATCACATTAGACTAATAAAAAGTGAAGTAGTTTAAAAGATAAAGGGACTGTAAAAATAAATTTTACAGTCCCTTTATTCATGATTTTTTTGTATATTTATAATATTCTTGTTTTTAAATTCACCGGGAGTCATACCGGTTTTTTTCAAAAAGAGTTTGCAGAAATAGGGTACATTGTCTATCTCCAGTTTTTCACATATTGAAGATAATGACATATATTCACCTATCAGCATATTCTGCGCAAGCTCTATCTGCTTTTCCAGTCGGAAAGAAAGGGGACTCTTTCCTGAGTATTCTTTGAAAAGTCTACGGAATGTTCCACTGCTTACATTGCACATTCCGGCAATGGCTTCTATGGAGGTATGTGATGTGGGGTTTTTTTCAAGATATTCAATCCCCTTGGATATACAGTTATATTTTTTGTCGGGTATTCCGGAATACTCGTCGGATAGCATATATATAAGAGTGTATACAGCCCCCTTTATTGCTGCAGGTGACTTGTGTGCCGAATTTATATATTCGCAGATTTCTTTCATTTTTGAAAGTATTGCAAAGTTATTTGCCGTATTCATCAAAAACGGACTATCAGAAATAATTACTCTTTTTCCATTGATTTCAATATTGAATTGTATAAGATATGCGTCGGTGCTGTTGGTGCCGGCTTTTTTGTTGTAGCAGGTGTATTGGCTTTTTTCACAAAGCCATACAACACTGTCTGTTGGAGCAAAAAAGCTGTCTTTTCCTTTGGGTGTATATACCCCTTCACAGTTTTTAAGATATATCACACCATTTTGCGGGCGTGGGTGATTCATTGTGAAATTTGCACCTGTAGTCCATTTTTGTCTGCAGGCAAAGATGTTTTTTATATCAAAGTCTGTTTTGTATAATTCGGAAAGCGTCATATTTATCATAGAATATCACCTCTTATAGGGAATTTTAGCACATGCCTGTTTCGAAAGTCAATATAAACTGTGCGAAAAGTATAATTAATCTGGTTGTATTGTGCATTGTATACAGAAATACACTGTGCTATATTAAAAATGTGGAGGTGCATAACTATGGAGAATAAGTTTAATATACAATTCAATCCCTTTAACGGTGGGATAGATTCTCTGGTGCATAAAGACGATCAAAATGGAATGAACTGGGTGAAAGGAACTGAAACCTGGGGTATTATAAGAGATAGTGGAAGAACAAGACTAAGAATCAAGGACCTGCATACCGCTCATGGTCAGTTGTCTGAATATACCCCCATACCCGGAGGTGTAAGGGTAGTATACAATACCTACAATCTCAGAATAACTGTTGAAAGAAAACTAGTGGAAGATAGATTTGTGGAAACATACACATTCAAAAATATTATATCTTCCGATGTGTTTTTCAACAAAGGTGCTCTCGGTATATATACCACATTTAACGACGCTTACGAAAGCTCCAGAGTATGTATGACAGGCAGATGCCATACACACATATGGTGTGGCAAAAATTCCACCTACATCAAGGCATTGAAGATGGGTACATACACTCACGGGCTTGGCCTTGTTCTTACTGAGGGAAGTATAGATTCCTATAGTGTGGAAAGGGATAACAAAACCCTCGACAGAGGAGATTTCATACTGCATCCCACCCCCTTTAATCTTATGCCGGGAGAAGAATATACTTTAAGTTGGGAGCTTTTCTGGTTTGAAGAGGGAAAGTTTGAAGAATACCTTGAAAACTATCAAAACATAGTAAAAATAAATGCCGAACAATACACTGTGTTCAATAACGAAGAAGTTAAGTTTTCATTGTCAGTAAATGATGCAAAGGTGTATCTTGACGGGGAAGAAATACCCACTCAGGTTAAAAACGGCAAAACATATATATGTTATAAACCAAAAAGAAACGGTGAGCATGAATTCGAAATCCGCTACGGAAAATGCACTACCCTTGCACGTTTCTTTGTGCAGATACCATTTGAAGAATTAGTAAAAAACCGTGTAGAATTTATTGTAAATCATCAGCAGTTCAACCGTGAGGGAAGTGCTCTTGACGGTGCGTATATGATATATGACAATGAGGATAAATGTCTTATATTTGATGAAGAAAATCCTGACATCAATGCTTGTCGTGAAAGACTTGTGATGGGACTTCTGGTGGCAAAATACCTTCAGCACGTTCACGATGACAAGGTATATGCCAGTCTTATGAAATACTATGAATTTGTCGTAAGGGAATTCTATGATGAAGAAACTGGCGCAGTGTACAATACCATAGGCAAAAATCCCGCATTTAAAAGACTGTACAATGCTCCCTGGATGTCCATATTTATGATGGAGATGTACAATCTTACATCAGAAAAGAAATATCTGGAAAATATGGTTAAGCTCCTTAAGGTGTATTATTCCATAGGAGGAGATAACTTCTATCCCAACGGACTCTCTATGTGGGAGTCTGTAGATGCACTTCGTCGAGCAAATATGGACAAAGAGGCTGAGGAGATAACAGCACTTTACAAAAATCATGCAGAAAACATTATAAATACAGGTGTGTTTTATCCTGCTCACGAAGCACCCTATGAACAGACCATAGTTACACCTGCAGTTACCCTTCTTGCACAGGTGTATATGATAGAGCCTGATGCAAGGATTCAGAAAGAATGTCAGGGGCATCTTAAAATACTTGAGAAATTCAACGGTACACAACCTGATTTTCATATGCACGAAAATGCTATAAGACACTGGGATGCTTTTTGTTTCGGAAAGAGAAGAAACTACGGAGATACTTTCCCTCATGCAGCGGCAATACATACTGCAAATTCATATCTTCATTACGCACATATATCCGGTGATGAGGACTTTAAGAGACGTGCATATAAGTGCGCAAGAAATATGCTTTGTCTTTATACTCCAAAAGGTGAGGGAACAATGGCATATGTGTATCCACTTTATGTAAATAATGTCCGTTGCGGTTATTATGATGAGTTTTCCAATGAACAGGACGGTGTGATGTATTATCTGATTAAATATTACGGATTTCTCGGAGGCGAAGGTCTGTGCTGAGAAATAAAACCCGTGATATAGATATGACTCATGGCAAAATAATGCCTATGATTATAAAGATGATAATACCTCTTATAATTGCAAATCTTCTTCAGAGCACATACAATGTGGCAGACAGTATAATAGTAAGTTTCTCTTCCGAGCCTGATGCTGTAGGAGCCATAGGTACAACACCTGCTTTTATAAATCTGATTCTAAATATTTTTATAGGTTGTAGTGTAGGTGCAAAGGTTCTTGTGGCAAATAGAATAGGTGCAGGAGACAAAGATGGAGTAAAAAGAGGTGCAATTACAAGCATAACTCTTGGATTGGTTCTTGGAATTATATGCATGGTTGTGGCTTGTGCCATTTCCCGTCCGGTGCTTAAGCTTATGGGAAACCGTGGAAATCTTCTGGAACTTTCTGTCATATACACATATATATGCTTTCTCGGTATGCCATTTATCGCTCTGACCAACTTTTCCATAGCGCTCACCCATGCCAGAGGGGACACCCGTACACCGCTTTATGTACTGGCGATGACAGGACTTGTGAATGTTTTTTTGAATGCATTATTTGTATTCTGGATGGATATGTCTGTTGAAGGTGTTGCACTTGCAACCCTTATATCCAATGCTTTATCTGCGATTTTTCTTGTAATGAGAGTTGTCAGGGTATATGGTATAGGACTTAAAGACTTAAAGGTATACGGAAGTGAAACTGCCCAGATACTAAAAATCGGTATGCCTGCAGGGATTCAGGGAGCGATTTTTTCAGTTTCACAGATGATGATACAGTCATCCATAGTCACCGTAAACAATCTGACCACCGGGGCAGATGCCCTGTATCAACCTGTTGTAAAAGGCTGTGCGGCGGCAACCTATATAGAAAGTATTGCTTCTTCTGTTACAATATCATTGGGACAGACCGCAGTACCAATCATAAGTCAGAACTACGGTGCAAAGGATTTTGGAAGAATCAACAAGGTGCGAAAGGTTATGTATGGAGTTACTTTTGTAGTTGCATCTGTTATAGCCTGGTCGCTTCTGGCATTTTGCGAGCCGCTTCTTTCCCTTTTTGGTATATACAAAGATGGGGATGCACTGAGCAAAATTGCCTATACCGCCTCTGTTATCCGTATGAAATATATGTTTATACCGTATTGTTTTCTTGGATTTATGGAAGTTGGTGCAGGCGTGGTTCAGGGAATCAAAAGGTCAACCACTGCGGCGATTACTTCTCTTGCAGGCTCCTGCCTGTTGAGAGTAGTGTGGCTTCTTACGGTGTTTAAAATAAATCCCACACTGGAATATATTTTTATAACATTTCCACTTTCATGGGTGGTTACGGCTGTGGCGCATTTTATAGTGGCAAATGTTATACTGAAAAGAGAAGCAAAAAATAAGAACTCTTTATTGGCTGATAATATAAATTAAAAATAAAAAGGAGACATTTATGATGAAAAAAGTTTTATCAATGTTGCTTGTATTTATTGTGACTATGAGTATGATATCCGTAACAGGCGTAATGGCTTCGGATATCAATGTGACAATTGACGGAAAAGTGCAAGTATATGATGTAATGCCCGTTATTGAAAATGGTAGAACTCTCGTTCCCATGAGAGGGATTTTTGAAGCATTGGGTGCAGAAATCAAATGGGATGACGCTACAAAGACAGTAACAGGTACAAAGGGTGATGTATCTGTAGTTCTTACTATTGGAAACACTCTTGCAAAGGTAAATGGAAACGAAGTTACTCTTGATGTGCCTGCAAAGATTATTTCCGACAGAACTATGGTCCCCGTAAGATTTATTTCAGAATCACTTGGTTGTAATGTAGGTTGGGATGATACAACAAAAACAGTTATTATCAAAGCGTCAAAGTATAATATGGCGCCACTTGTTTCTACAATACACAGAAATGTTCCTACAGAATTTACCAAATCAAATGATTTAAACGATATCATCCACTATGCAGGTATGACTCCACAGCAGCAGGAAGAAGCATACGCTATCATCAAAGGTCAGGGTGAAGTGGTATGTACAGAAGATGAATTTCTTGCATCAATCAGTACAACAGGAGAAGAATACGGCTCAAGTGAAGTAATTGATATAGAAGGACAGGTATTCAAAAAAGCAGTGAAAATCACCTGTAAAGAAGTTCCTGATAAGAGTGCGAAGTTTATCACAAGAACAAAAGCAACTCCCGAAAAAAATCCCGGTGACGGTGTAAGAGCATCAGATGTAATGCTTCTTGCTTTCAGAATGAGAACTATCAGTACCGATGCAGAAAATGGTATGGGACAGGTGCAGGTTCAGATTGAACATCCTGAAACCTACGAAAAAGCATTGTTTGAATACGCTATAGCCGGCAAAGAATGGACAGTTGTATATCTTCCATTTACCGGTGTGGAAAATGCCACATCTATCGGTATCAGAGCAGGTTTTGCTCATCAGACTGTGGAACTTGGCGGTATCGAAATCATTAATCTCGGTCCCGACTATCAGGCAGAAAAACTTCCAAAAACCACATCATTTACCTACGACCTTGAACCTGATGCAAACTGGAGAAAAGAAGCCAATAAGAGAATCGAAGAATTAAGAAAAGGTGTCTTCTCTGTAATCGTAAAAGACAAAGAGGGAAATGTAATAAAAGATGCAGAAGTAGAGTTTGATATGTTTGAGCATGAATTCCATTTTGGAAATGTTTTGAAATCTGATCAGCACGAATATGAAAACTATATGAAGTACTTAAGTTCTCTCTTTAACAGTGCGGTAGTTGAGCATAGTCTTAAGTGGGCACCTTATGAGGACAATCCTGAGGATTCCAGAAAGCAGATAGAAGAAGCAAAGGCAGTAGGTGTCAAATATATCAGAGGACATTCTATCTTCTGGGAAAGAATGCTGGGTTCAGACGGAAAGACCTATCTTACACCAAAATATATGGAATCAGAAGAAATTATGAGCGGAAATAACAAAGCCCTCTTTGATGAATATTGCGAAAAGCACGTAAAAGAGATTTGCACAGATTATTATAATGATCTGGTAGAGTGGGATGTTATAAACGAAATCTTAAAGCACAGAATTCATGCAGAAATCTATGGAATTGATACCTGGAAGGATCAGTTTGCATGGGCAAGAAAGTATACAAAGCCCGGCACAGACCTTTATTACAATGACTATGCACAACTTAATCCTGATTGGATAAAAGTGCTTGAAGAGTTTATTGCCACAGGTGCAGACTTTGACGGTATAGGATTTCAGTCCCATTATGATGGCGGACTTCCCGCTATCCCGTCTGTTATAGAAAAGTATGAGCTTATGGAAAAATACGGTGATAAGAAGCTTAAGGTTACAGAATATTCCTGCTCTATTGCCGATCAGATGCTTCAGGCAAACTTCACAAGAGATATGCTTATTGCAACATTTGCAGAAGATGATATGACAGGGTTCCTTTATTGGGGATTCTGGGATGGAGCAAACTTTGCGGCATAT
>SVJM01000078.1 GCA_015068975.1 Oscillospiraceae bacterium
GGTGTAATGTCACTTAATTTCACCTTATCTCCAATAATTTCTCCTTGACAATTTATAAATTCTATTTCTTTGTACTCACCATCCAGTTCTACTATCGGCTCATATACTGTGTCAGCGTGGAAGTTCCATAGTCCCACTGCCATTGAATCTTCATTCTTTTTGCACTGAATGTATAGTGCAGGATTTCCATAGCAATAAGCAGGTAGCTTTTTTCCGCTGAGCCACTGAATCTCTTCGGCATATTGACGGCTTCTTTCATAATGCTTCAAAAGATTATTGCTTCCTTCTCTTGTATATGTATTGAGGATCAAAAATCTGTTTCCCTTATCGTTTTCATATCTGAATGAAACAGGAATCCTCTCTCCTTCACATTCATAATAACTAAGAATTTCTGCCTTTTCACTTACAGAAACTCTGTATATCTTTTCGCCCCAGGAAGAAATACAATTATCATTATATACAAATCTTTCGCTCTTTGATCGAAGCTGTTCTCCTATATGGCAAATACCTACATCTATACCGCGTTCCATAAGGATTTCCGCTGCTGATATATCCATTATAAGTCCGTTTTTGAGAGCATCCAAAGGAATTTTTCTTGCATTTTCATCAAACACTATTCCGCATACTCCCGCACCTTCATATACAGTGGGGATTGTATTGTATGCAAGTGTCCTTGCTGCTTTTGAGAAGAACAGATTATGTATGTCCACAGTTTTGTTGACCTTTGTAGGTACAACCATATCAGATACTTTGTTCATAAACTCATACACACGCACACCTGTGGATGTCATATTCGAAAAGATGTCATCTATTTTTTTGTACAGGGGTTTATTCTTTATATGCGCTTTTCTGTATCCTGTTTCATAATCTACTTTTGAATAGTAGTCTATACCATATTTGAGAATACCATCTGTGCAACCTGACGCTCTGATCGCCGTATCAAATCCCTCAAGATAGCTTGCAGGACAAAGATTCCTTGGTCTGGGATAGGCATCTCCTTCTGCAAAAATTTCGATACTGTCATCGTCATTCCACGAGCTCTCCATTCTTTCAAGCTCTATCACATCCTGAAGCTGATTTCCCCAGCTTTTATTAACTGCCCAGTAAGGCGCACCGATGAGACGAATAAATGGTCTTGTATTTCCTGCAAGGATTTTTGAAAGTTCAAAGGCATTTACTCCATCAATATCCCATGAAGTAAGACAGGCACATGCACCAAGTCTTACAGAAGGATTGATTTGGTCCACTGCATCTCTTATTGAACGGGCAAAATTCTTAAATGCATCCCCGTTTGCCTTAAGATATGCATCACGGTAAATGTTCGGCTTTCCTTCTGTGATATAATTCTTTATATCTTCACGACTGAGATTTTCGCCTGTTATAGAGTTTATCTCCTTGATATGTGCATCGCATAGGCACGCAGGACTGTCAGACAAAAACCCATATCGGAAATCATCATCAAACATTATCATATCTACTCCGCAAGCTACGATATCTTTGATATAAGAGGATGAAAATTCTACAAATTTTTCATCGGTGGGACACATAAATTCTGTTATTTCTGCACCTGAAATTGATATCATATTTCGAAACTTTGTGTTATTTTCAACCCAGAATGTCCATATCCATGCCCCCACTTCAAAGCCGTTTTTCTTAAAAAATTCGCAGTTTTCTTTAAGAGCATCAATCACCTTCGCCCTTTTGCTGAAATCTGTTTCATATGTGTTAAGTGCCAGAAATACTCTCTCTGCATCAAAATGCTTAAGTTCTTCAAGTACTTTTGATCTATCTTCACTTGTCACATTACTATTCATTATCGGTACAGAAATTTTGTACATATATACTATCCCCTTTGCAGAAGCTTTTCTTAATTTTACAATATATCAAAGACGATGTCAATTACAGCGCACACTTTATCCTGTAAAGCAAACCGCCTTGCAGTACAATCGCAAGACGGTTTTTTCTATCATAATTAATAATTCAAATAGTGCTTTTCCAAAATATATTTATCTATAATCTGCTGTATACCATTCATATCACTTGGTGATGCAAATATTTCAGGAAAGTTAGTTGTTGCGCCATCGTAGATATACTGTGTAGAAATAAATTCCGCAAAGTCAAAGCCCTTGTGAATTGTCGGATCATTGCAGAATGAATAATCCATACCTACTGCACTGTCGCCTGTGATTGTACAATATGTCATAAGTGCAGTTATATATCCTGTCAGCATATTCGGATGATATCCATCCTTTGCGCTTTTTGAGATAATGAAAGAATTTTTGTTGTAGCTCTCTTTTGCACCAGGAACAGAAACATTTCCCATCATAATATCATATACTACTTTGCCCCAGTCAACAATTATTGCCTTTTTTTCTACATCTTTTATTTCGGGAAGCCAACTGTATTGTGCTATATGTGCTTGCGACTGAACAAGAAATACAAACTTTACGTCAGGATTTGCATCTCTGAAGAAATTCATAACCATATCAAGATTATTGAGAGGTACATCTTTTCCTTGCTGAATAACAACATAATCAAAATTTCTGTCTGTCAGATATGACTTATGATCAACTCCGTCACAGCCACGATTTGCCTTACATTCAATAAACATATCTTCAAGGGTATGTCCGCCGAATGTCCAGTTTGTAACTGATACATCTATCCCCTTTGACTTACACAACTGATAAAAAAATCCTCTGTCCTTGCTTCTTTCTTGTTGTGTAAGTATTTTTTGTGATTTAACAATAACCGCCCTGCCGTAATATGTATAAGAGTTACCTACAAAGATTATCTTTTTGCCATCAAGCACATTTAAGGTATTTTTATCATTTTCACTTACAGTCATATATTCTTCCTCCGTAAATGCACCATTTTTTATGAGTTTTTCAGATAGCAATACATCTTCATTTTTCACTTTGGCATTCAGGGCATTATATGACACAATCACTGCATCAGCGCGAAGAAAATCCGATGTATTGACAGTTTCATCAAGTATCTTTACTGTATTTGAAAGTTCATAGGGATTGTCCCATTTAAAGTCCGCACCGTCTTTGTCGCTATATCCCAAAGCACGGAGTACAAATGTAAGATACATATTTGCCCCTGCAGATATATCAGAACCAAATTCTATATCTGAAATACCATTTGTAAGATTGTGTTTGTAAGCATATCCAATGTATGCATCAGCCCATTGAGGAACATCCTTGAATGGATGAGTGTATTTGGCATCAACTGCCTCGCTCTCTTTGCCAAGAAAACGAATAAGCATTACAACCGCTTCTGTACGGGTAGGTGCTCGTCCAAGGTCAAACTCCACATCCGACACACCCTTAAAAAGACCAAGAGTTTTAAGTTTAGTTGCATACTTTTCGGCGGTTGAATAATCCCGGACAGATGCTACTTCATAATCCGGCTTTGCACCCAACACAGACAACACCGAATTAAAAATAAGTATTGCGGTAATTGTCAGACACACAATTTTTTTCATATTATCTCTCCTTGTAAATTTAATTACATTTATTATACCAATATCACAGACCATTGTAAACAATATGATAGAATACCCTTGCCACATCTTGAAAATTATGCTACACTGTATTAAAGGGAGTGTTTAATATGGAATTACTTCAATTAAGATATTTTTTAGAAAGTTCAAAAAATGAGAGTTTTGCCAAAACTGCTAAAATGTTTATGGTTCCGCCATCTTCGGTATCATCATCTGTAAAACGACTTGAGGATGAAATCGGATGCAATCTGTTTGACAGATATGCCAACTGTATACTGTTGAACGAAAATGGAAGGAAATTTCAAAAAAACATCTGTTCAATATTTGAAGAATTAGAAGATGCTATTTCTCAAATTAACCTGTCAGAACAGGAAAATACTGAGATTAAAATACTTACCAGGTCGACAAGGGCTCTTATTGTAAACAAAATTATAGACTTTCACAAAAAACACCCCAATATCAAATTTGATACTTCCTTTGATTTTTCTGTTACAGATTTTGATAACTATGATATAATAATTGACGAGGATTCCGCATTATATCCTAATTTTGACAAGTTTGAATTGTGTAGTTACCGCATAGGAATCAAAGCATCATGTACATCTCATCTTTGCGGTAAAGCATTACACTTGTACCACTTGAAAAATCAGCCATTTATTACTATGGGAGATAATTCAAATCTTAGCCATATTCTTGTAAATGCATGTAATAAAGCAGGTTTCACTCCAAATATTGTAATCAAAACCAACGATATCGGTTGTTATAGAAAATGTATTGAGGAAGGGGTGGGTTTAGCACTTACTCGACTTTATCAAAATGCGG
>SVJM01000079.1 GCA_015068975.1 Oscillospiraceae bacterium
GAGTACATGTGACATATTATAATTGTCTTTACTCATATAGGTTGGCCACTCAATTGGTACTGGGGTTGCAGTTGGCTTAGGTGTAGCTGTAGGCTTTGGAGTTGCCGTAGGTACTGGTGTACTTGTAGGAGTAGGAGTACTTGTAGGTACTGGGGTTGCTGTTGGTGTTGCCGTAGGTACAGGAGTAGCTGTCGCAGTTGGTACTGGTGTACTTGTTGCTGTCGGAACAGGAGTTGCTGTTGCTGTTAGCACTGGCGTACTTGTTGCCGTAGGTTCAACAGTTGGCTCTACTGTTGGAGTTACTTCTGGAACTTCCGTAGGTTCTACCGTTGGAGTTGCTTCTGGTGTCGCTGTTGCAACAGGTGTTTCTGTTGGCTCAAGCTTCTCCGTAGGAGTTACATCCACGGACGGAGTCGCAGTCGCTTCTACTGCTGGTGTCGCCGTAGCATCTTGAGGATTAGCCACCTCATTATTTGCGGTCTGGCATCCAGCCAAAACCATCAAACCCATTGTTGCCATCAACACTAACATAATTAATGTTTTTTTTCTCATAGTATTTCTTTCCTTTCAAAACACGTTTTTCTTTATCCTACTTTATCCCACTTTAGGCGATTTGTCAATCAAAGGTGCGATACTCTGATATGATTTAATAAAAAAGGAGTTGGCACTTATGAAACCATTAAAAACAAAAATCAGCATCACACTCGACAATGAAATCGTTGATAAATTAAAGGAATTATCCGAGCAAGATGACAGGTCTCTTTCTCAATATATCAATCTCATTTTGAAAGAATATTTAAAGAAAAAGCAAACGAAAACACTTGACATATATTAAAATACGTGCTAAGATAATCTTACAAGAACGTGCGTTCTTTTTATTTATACAAGGTTAGTATCCAATATCTCATAATTACAAATCAACATCTTTGTGGTTATTAGCCAGTCTACCGGTCTAAGCAACTTGCTTTGGCTCCTATGTTCTACCAATCAGTGTATCACTGATTGGATATGGATGTGTTGCCGAGCGAGTTATTTTTTTATTCTTTTTTTCGAACTTTCTCTAAAACCTCCATTTTTGACACTATGTAAATACATGTAAACATATGGAAAAGGAGGTAAAAATCATGTACACTTCAAATTATTTCAGTAACTTGTTACAACACATTATCCTCTGCCAGCTTCACGAACTAGAAACGGCTCTTTCAGACAATACTGCTTTGCCAAAGCTGACATCAGAGGATATTGAGAACATAGAGAAACATTCCGATGTGCTTATCTCAGTGCTCCCAAAAATTAATGATTGCAAAGTAAATGATTTTGAAGAAAACGAGCGTATCTACATACGACACGCTATTGCTTCGTATCTGCATTCTCTTGCTGACCTGCTACTTATTAATGAAATTGCACCAAAAGAGAATTACGATGTACACTGTGATACAATACACGCTACTTTGTTATTGTACCAGTTTTTCCTGTAATATGCAATGCCAGCCAGAAAAAAAGAAACATCTGTCTGGGGAGTGCAACTCTCCAGACAGCCACAACGGAGGTATCTATATGAACGATATGCATTTTTTAGAAGAAGCAGTCTTAAACCAGATGGTGCTATTGCTTAGAGTTTTAAAAGCAAAGGATTCGCCTTATCCGGTCTTCTGTAAGTCAGATGATGAATTGAGCAAATTATACGATTTCGCAGTAAAAAATCACTTTTTCATCCCTACTGATTTGCACATAAAAATCACTAACAGAAATCTGTAGGCAACATCACAATTATATATAAGTCTGGGAGTTCTCCCCTCCCAGATGACAAAAGGAGGTGTTATTTTGAAAGATTTAAAATTTTTGGAAGATGCAGTCATAGACAGAATAAAATATTTGTTAATCATTATAAGCTCAGATAGCATACCTAAATATGCTGTATCTGGTGCAAAGGACGAGTTATATCAGCTAGTGGAATTCGCACATGAAGAAAACTTTACTGTCCCTCATGATGCGGATTTTGAATATGCTCTAAAAGGGCTCTAGTAACAATTACATTTAATTCATTCCGGGAACCATCTCCCATTCCCGGACAATATAAGGAGGAAAAAATAATGGAAATAATCGGAATTAGCTATGTTACAAAAAATGGCAAAACAAATTACACCCTTGAGGTGGCAGATGACTTTCCGCACTACTTCCAGAATGCTGAAGCTGGAAGATATGCAGTAGGTAAAAAAAGCGAGTCAATTTATGTCGGCTCGTTGGACTGCTCACAGCTTAAGGTCGGTATGGAAATTGAAATCATATACGACCGTATGTGCACTCTTGCAAATGGAAAGACATACCAGCCAATCAAGAGAATTGAAGTACTTACAAAGTAATAACTTCAATTAAGTTAGCTTAACAACAGTAACTTGCTTTCCCCTTGTCACTGAGGGGAAAGCAAACTAAAAGGAGGATAAGAATGAAGAAAAAAATAGATGAAATCCGTATGAAAATAGATTCCTTTATTGCGGACTTTACAATTACAAAGTTTTTTATGATACTTACAGTGTTCTTGCTTATAGTCTTGTTTGTAATCTTATTTATTTTCATGTGCAAGTTAGTCATTAGATTTATTGTTGCAAATTATGAACTGCTTCTTTTGTGTGGCAGTATTGTAGTCGCCGTGGTTTATATCATCTGGTGTAAGCGAGTGAATAATGAACCTACACAGGCAGTAAAAATGCGTTACCAAACGAAAATTGAGGAAGAACAGGAAAAACAGGAAAGAGAAGCCGCATACTTACACATACAGAAACTACTTTTCTTTGTTATCAATGACACTGCAATTTTAACTAAGATACCACCACTTAAATCTGTGTCTGCCCTAGATGCACCAATCCATTCTGTTCTTGTTAACAATAGTTTCTATGTTTTCCAGTATCTTGTAGCAAAAGACACGGCAACCGCTTTAGACCTAATTACGATTAAGCAACGCCTTAACGAACGAATTGATACTGCCCTTCGTACTGGGGAAATAATGGGCTCACACGAAGCATTTTTTTCCAACAGCGGCAAACGTTATCCGAGAATACTAATTCATGATATTCGGAATAATGGCACTTACATTCAGATAGATGCGGTAATCGTTGGACACCCATATGCAGATTATATTGAGCGTCCGAAAGCTGTACGTAATACAACTGTTGATAATTCCGACTTGGATTTTTAAGGAGGTACAGTATGGCGATTATTCCCCTAGTATATTCCGAACCTTTACTAAAAGCTGGATATAAGGAATATGTCCAATGGGATACCTCATCTATGCCACATCTGGCTATTGCAGGAGTAACCGGCACAGGAAAGACATATTGCACTAAGTTGATTCTTGCAAAGGTATCTAAGTATATCACGGACAGTCATTTGACTGTCTGTGATTACAAGGGTGATTCTGACTTTTCATTCCTCTCGGAATGTGGACGATTTTACCGCTTTGACTCTTGCTTGCATGGATTAAATACCTTTTATAATGATTTCCTCAATGTTCAGAGAAATGGAATCAAAAATGGCTTTCATCTTCTTGTTTTTGACGAATGGGGAGCATTCATCAATAGCCTTGATAAAAAAGATGCTGAAGATGCAAAGAAAAAATTATCCATCCTGTTGATGCTCGGACGTAGCTTTGACTATCACATCCTTCTCTCACAGCAGAGACTCAATGCAGAGGATTTCGGAAAAAGCCGCGACCAATTCAACCTCGTCATTCTACTTGGGAATGCTTCGAAAGAGGTTATAAGCATGCTGTTCCACGATTATAAAGAATATATCCAGAACGACCGCAAACGGGGTACAGGATATCTATTAGCAAACGGAGCAGACTTTCAGCCTATCGTTGTGCCGACCATAGCATCTATGGAACAGGTAAACAACGCAATCAAGCAGGCAGTTATTCGATAATTCATTGGCGCTGTCGGTGCGAAGCGTAGCGAGAGCATCCGTCAGAAGCCAAGAAGCAAAAGTTTACACAAGTAGCGTGACAGTATTACCACGCTACTTGTGTGACTTGTGACAATACACATATAACATTGATAAATAAAACATTTTTGCAGTCACAACATAATTGTGACTTGACATTAAGGAGGTGTGACAAAATGGCATTTGCTCCGCAATTTAGAGGAAGATGTTGGATTGGTGTTCTGCATATCAAAAATTTTATTAATGCAGGAATGGATGAAGAATTTTACAAAAATCCAGAACTTCTAGCACAATATCTAATTGAAACTTGGGAAA
>SVJM01000080.1 GCA_015068975.1 Oscillospiraceae bacterium
GTGACCGATAGTTCCAATATTAACGTGCGGTTTGGTTCTTTCAAATTTTTCTTTAGCCATTTTAATTTTCCTCCTTTTATATGAGTTATAAATGATTAATATTATTTTACTAAATATTCGTAAAAAAAGCAAGTGCTTTTTTTACAAAGGTATTTAGACCTTTTGAAAACTTATAAAATAAGATTAGTTAGCTTTATTCTTCTCAGAAATAATGCTTTCCTGAATGCTCTTTGGCACTTCGTCATAGTGGCTTGGCTGCATTGAATAGTTACCACGACCCTGTGTTCTGGATCTAAGGTCTGTTGCATAACCAAACATTTCTGACAATGGAACGAAAGCATGGATAGCTTCGATACCGTTTCTTGCTTCCATACCCTGAATCTGTCCACGACGTGAGTTAAGGTCACCCATAACGTCACCCATGTATTCTTCAGGTACAAGAACGTCAACCTGCATGATAGGTTCTTTAAGAACAGGATCTGCCTTTCTCATAGCTTCTTTGAAAGCCATAGAACCTGCAAGCTTAAATGCCATTTCTGATGAATCGACTTCGTGGTAAGAACCATCGTAAAGTGTTACCTTAACGTCAACAACGTTGTAGCCTGCAAGTACACCATTCTGCATAGCGCCCTGGATACCTGCATCAACAGCAGGGATGTATTCCTTAGGAATAGCACCACCAACGATGTTGTTGATGAATTCGTAGCCTTTACCCTGTTCCTGAGGTTCAACTTCAATATGAACATGACCATACTGACCTTTACCACCAGACTGTCTTGCATATTTGTATTCCTGTTTAACAGGCTTTCTGATTGCTTCTTTGTAAGATACCTGAGGCTTACCAACGTTAGCTTCTACCTTAAATTCTCTGAGCAATCTGTCAACGATGATTTCAAGATGCAATTCACCCATACCTGCGATGATTGTCTGTCCTGTTTCTTCGTCTGTATATGTTTTGAATGTTGGATCTTCTTCAGCAAGCTTAGAAAGTGCGATACCCATCTTTTCCTGACCTGCTTTGGTCTTTGGTTCAATAGCTACTCTGATAACAGGATCAGGGAATTCCATTGATTCAAGGATGATTGGGTTGTTTTCAACACAAAGTGTATCACCTGTTGAAGTATTCTTAAGACCAACTGCAGCAGCGATATCACCTGAGTATACAGTTTCGATATCTTTTCTTTCGTTAGCATGCATCTGGAGTATTCTACCAAGTCTTTCTCTGTTGTCCTTTGTGGAGTTAAGGATTGTTGAACCCTTATCAACAGTACCTGAGTAAACTCTGAAGAAGCAAAGCTTACCAACGAATGGGTCTGTCATGATCTTAAATGCAAGAGCTGAGAATGGTGCAGAATCATCTGCAGGTCTCTCTTCCTCTTCTTCTGTACCCGGAACAACACCCTTAATAGCAGGGATATCAACCGGTGAAGGCATAAAGTCAACAACAGCATCAAGAAGAGGCTGTACACCCTTATTTCTGTAAGAAGTACCGCAAAGTACAGGTACCATTTCATTAGCGATAGTAGCTTTTCTGATACCCTTCTTGATTTCTTCTACAGTAAGGTCGCCTTCTTCGAAGAATTTTTCCATAAGCTCTTCATCTGTTTCAGCAACAGCTTCAAGAAGAGCCTGTCTGTATTCTTCTGCCTTGTCCTTCATGTCTGCAGGGATTTCTTCATCTCTTACATCTTTTCCAAGATCGTCATAATATACAACTGCCTTCATTTCAATAAGGTCAACAAGACCTTTGAAAGTATCTTCACATCCGATAGGAAGCTGGATTGGCACTGCATTACATTTGAGTCTGTCGTGCATCATATCTACAACATTGTAAAAATCTGCACCCATAACGTCCATCTTATTAACATAAGCCATACGAGGAACGCCATATTTGTCTGCCTGTCTCCAAACTGTTTCGGACTGTGGTTCAACACCGCCCTTAGCACAGAAAACAGTTACAGAACCGTCAAGAACTTTAAGCGAACGTTCAACTTCTACTGTGAAGTCAACGTGTCCAGGTGTGTCGATGATGTTGATTCTGTGGTCTTTCCAATGAGCTGTTGTAGCAGCAGAAGTGATAGTAATACCACGTTCTTTTTCCTGTTCCATCCAGTCCATTGTGCCTTCGCCATCATGTGTTTCACCGATTTTATAAATTCTACCTGTGTAGAAAAGAATTCTTTCGGTTGTGGTAGTTTTACCGGCGTCAATGTGAGCCATGATACCGATATTTCTTGTTTTTTGTAACGAAAACTCTCTAGCCACGGTTTTTCTCCTTTCGATAATAGTCGTATAAAAAATAGATAGTAATCAAACTAAAATTAGAAACGATAATGTGAGAATGCCTTATTTGCTTCAGCCATCTTATGAGTATCTTCTCTCTTCTTGCATGCAGCACCCATATTGTTAGCTGCATCCATGATTTCAGCTGCAAGTCTTTCTCTCATAGTTCTTTCGCTTCTCTGTCTTGAATAAAGAGTCAACCATCTGAGACCTAATGTCTGTCTTCTGTCAGCTCTTACTTCAATCGGAACCTGGTATGTTGCACCGCCGACTCTTCTTGCTTTTACTTCGAGCAAAGGAGCGATGTTTTCGAGTGCTTGTGTAAACACTTCAACAGCATCCTTTCCTGTCTTTTCAGCAATAATGTCAAAAGCTCCGTAAACGATGTTCTGCGCTACACCCTTCTTACCATCAAGCATAATGTTGTTGATAAGCTTTGTAACAACGATTGAATTGTACATTGGATCCGGCAAAACTTCTCTTTTTGCGATATAACCTTTTCTTGGCACTATTCTTCCCTCCTTCATATTAATATGGATTCATAGGTACTCGAACTTGTGTTCGTTAAGCGCTTAGTACAGAGGTTTAAATATCCCGAAAAATAATTCGATATATATAAAATCCGTCGTAAGCGTTCAGCTAGAATCAACTTACTTGGTTTTCTGTTTCTTAGCACCATATTTGGATCTGGACTGGTTTCTGTTAGCAACACCCGAAGCATCGAGAGCACCACGGATAATGTGGTATCTAACACCAGGGAGGTCTTTTACTCTTCCGCCTCTGATAAGAACAACACTATGTTCCTGAAGGTTGTGTCCTATACCCGGAATGTAAGCTGAAACCTCAATACCGTTTGTAAGTCTTACTCTGGCCATTTTTCTCAACGCTGAGTTAGGCTTTTTAGGTGTCATAGTCTTAACTGTTGTACATACGCCTCTCTTCTGTGGAGAACTAAGATCAGTCTGTTTCTTCTTCAATGAGTTGAAACCGAACTGAAGAGCAGGAGCAGTAGATTTCTTCATAGAAGTTTCTCTGCCTTTTCTTACTAACTGATTAAATGTTGGCAATCTATTCACCTCCAATATAATATTTATATCAAACATCAGATGATGTTAATATACTAAAGCTAATTCTTTTTAATTACTGCGATTGCGGCATCCACATCAATCTTGCACATTTTACCCAGTTCTTTTTTTGAAGGAACCATTTCGGTTTCGATGTCAAGCTTTTTTAATTTTTTGATAATGGGATCTGTTATGTAGGGATCTGCATCCTTTGCGATATAAGCCTTGGATACGTTTCTTTCTGACAACAATCTCTTTGCCTGTCTGACTCCTACAACCAGATTGTCACAATCTGTCAACTTAGAACTCATTTTCTTCCTCCTATACATAGGCATAGACCTACACATACTATGTTATAATACAATAAATCAACCCTATTGTCAATACTTTTTAAAAAAATTTTTCAATGTCTTTTTTCTTTCATATTATATACAGGTAAAAAAGTTTGTACCTATATATAATTAGGTAATAACTGAATTTATATACAAAGATTTTGGATATTGGTGTTGTATATACAAACAAAAAACGACCATTCACTATGAATAGTCGTTCTTTTTGGAGCTGTTGAGCAGACTTGAACTGCCGACCTCTTCCTTACCAAGGAAGTGCTCTACCTGCTGAGCTACAACAGCATAAAACCACAAAGGTTATTATACATATTATTCAGAAGGATGTCAACAGTTTTTTGAAATATTTCTGCATCTTTTTATTTTGACAAACAATAGAAACATATATTAATCTCATCATCAAATCAAGCAAAAAAAGGGAATGTAAAAAAACTCCAGATCGCAAAAAGGCATAGATTATACATAAGTCAAAAACCTGAATGCACAATAAAACTTACAAATTACTCATTATGTGGGAAATATTACATTTTTATGTAAT
>SVJM01000023.1:0-3598 GCA_015068975.1 Oscillospiraceae bacterium
ATTGTATTCATAGCGAATAGATTTCCTTTCTGTGTGGTTTTTGGTGGTACTTAAACTTTAACACAAAAAGTTTCTATTCGCTATTTATTTTTTAAAAGTGTAACATATCAATTGTAAACCTACATTTGCATCTCCTTTTCCTTGCAAAAAAATATTTACATATAATTACAAAAATGATATACTATAATGTATTGAACAAAAAAGGATGGATTTTATGCAGAATTTCATATATCATACACCCACTAAGGTGTTTTTTGGCAAAGATACTCACAAAAATGTGGGGGAAATTATAAGAAACTACGGCTACAAAAAGATTATGATGCAATACGGCAAATCCAGCATCAAAAAATCAGGTCTTTATGATGAGGTCGTGAAATCTTTAAGAGAAAATAATATAGAATTTGTGGAAATGGGTGGTGTTGAGCCCAATCCCAGACTTTCTTTTGTATATGATGCCATAAAGGTTGCAAGAGAAGAAAAGGTAGAGTTTATTCTTGCAGTAGGCGGTGGAAGTGTAATAGATTCATGTAAGGTAACAGCATTGGGTGTTAAGTATGATGGCGATGTGTGGGATTTCCCTGCAAAGAAGGCAACTCCAAAGGATGCTCTGCCTGTAGGATGTATTCTTACCATATCTGCTGCAGGAAGTGAAATGAGCCAGTCAGCAGTTATTTCCAATACAGACATAAAGGAAAAGCGTGGGTGCGGTACAGAGTTTAACAGATGCAAGTTTGCTATACTCAATCCTGAGCTTACCTATTCTGTAAGTCAATATCAGACTGCTTGCGGTATTGTGGATATGATGACTCATACAATGGAGAGATATTTTTATCCTGTAGATCCCACACCTCTTACAGACAGTATTTCAGAGGCGCTTCTTAAGAATATAATAAAGAGTTCAAAGGTAGTTATGACAAATCCTTCAGATTATGAAGCAAGAGCAAATCTTATGTGGGCATCATCCCTTTGTCATAATGACCTTACAGGATGCGGAAGGGCTCATGCATTGGCAGTTCATCAGCTTGAGCATGCCTTAAGCGGTGAGCACGAGGATGTGCCTCATGGGGCAGGTCTTGCACTATTGTATCCCAAATGGGCAAAATATGTATATAAATATGATATCCCAAGATTTGCGCAGTTTGCAAGAAATGTGTGGGATGTAGAGAATACGGATGATGAAAAAGCGGCTTTGGAAGGAATCCTTAAGATGGAGGAGTTCTTTAAGTCTATTGGTATGCCATGTTTTCTTTCGGATTTTGATATACCGGATACACCATCAGAGGTATATGCAGATCTTTGTACCTATTCAAGGACAAGGACGATCCCTTCAGTAATAGAGCTTGGATATGATCAGATAAAGGATATTTTTGATATGTGTGTATAAAAACGGACATATTGTAAGGAGAAAAACTATGACAGATAAAATGATTGAAAGAATAAATGAATTGTACAAAAAATCAAAGGCAGAAGGACTCACAGATGCAGAAAAGAAAGAGCAGACCCAGTTAAGACAGAAATATGTCAAGTCCTTCAGACAGAGCCTTATGGGTACATTGGATAATGTGTACTTAGTAGATGAAAATGGTAATCAGGAAAAACTTAAGAAAAAGTAATTGTATAACGAGGTAGAGGTAATGGAAGAGAATAAAGAGATTTTCGGTGATATTTTTTCCGAAAATGATAAGGATTGTGAAATTCAGAGCATAGATGATGCTATAAATATAGACAGTATAGTTGCAGGAGTTATTAAGACAGAAGAAATTGCTGAAGAAGATGAACATATAATTCTATCTGATACTCCCCACCAAACGGAAGATGAAGTTTCTGAGGATAACACTTCAGACACAGAGGAACCTGCAGAGGTTTATAGTTATCGTGCAAAGAAATCAGGATTTCCTTCAAAATATATTCCTGTTATAGTGGCTGTGGCAGTTATACTTGTGGCAGTTAATCTTATATCATCCTTTGTGAATTATATCAACAGAGAGCCGGATGTAAATCTTTTTGGAGAAAGTGAACTGATCCCTGCAAAGAACCGGGGTAAATGGGGGTATATTGACAAAAAAGGCAATATGATAGTAGCTGCGGCATATGATTCTGTCACAGATTTTGACAATGGTTATGCAAAAGTTATGAAAGATAACAAATATGGCATTATTGATGCCAATGGTACTCCGATTGTTGCAGTTGAGTTTGACGATGTTATGCTTTTTTCTGACGGAATGGCAGCTGTTATGCGTAACAAAAAATGGGGATATGTAAACCAAAAAGGTGAATTCAAAATTGATCTCCAATATGAGGATGCAAGGGAGTTTTGTGAAGGAAGAGCACCTGTAAAGATGGATGGTATGTGGGGATATATCAGCAAAAAAGGAGAGCCTGTAGGGTCTTTTATCTTTGACGATGCTTATCCTTTTTCCGAAAACGGTCTTGCTCTTGTAAAATATGGTGGAAGATACGGCTATGTAAATACACGATCCAATATAAAAATTGCCACAACCTATGACAAGGCAGAGAGCTTCAATGAAGACGGATATGCAGTGGTTAATCTTGGGGACAAGGTTGGTGTAATAGACAAAAGTGGGGACTATGTTCTTAATCCTGAATTTGGAGCTGTGATTTATGCAGGAGAGGACAATTTCATTGTGAAAAGCATCAATTCCCGTTTTGGTGTGATAGATAATGATGCTCGTTGGATAATAGATCCTGAATACAGCGAAATAGCTTCATACAAGGACAAAATTGCCGTTGTGAGAAATGGCAGCTATTGGGGATATGTTGATGATGATGGAGACGAAATCACACCGATGCAGTTTGAAGAAGCAAGACCTTTTTCAAAAGCCGGCTTTGCTGTGACAGCAAGTGGAGGAAAGTATGGATTTGTGGAAGATGACGGCGACACGGTAATTTTTCCTACTTATGATGACATCGGTGAATTCATAAACGAAATCACCTGGGCAAAAGTGGGAGATAGTTTCGGCTTTATCAATGATGACGGAAAATTTGTGATACAGCCACAATACAAGGAAGCATCATGCTTTTATGATGACGGATATGCAATAGTTCTTGACAGAGATAAGAGATATACACTTATTAATCAGAAGGGTGAGTCTTTCGGCAAATCCTTTGAAGGAATCAAGGAGTATTGTAAAAAGTGCTGTAAGTCAAGCGGATGCTTTGATGAGTGTATATTTGACAGTGAGTACTGCTATGAACACAGCAAACTTAAATAGCAGAAAGGTAAAAACACTCTGTATCGCAAAAGTGCAAGCGGATAATAAAGAGCTTTTAACGTAGAAAATCTTACTTAGGTAAGATTTTCTTTGTTTTTATGCACTTTTGCTACCTGCAAACAGAACCTCTCGGAGTATCACATACACCTTCGGATTCTGTTTGCAGGTTACAGAGCGTTTTTCCTCTTTCTGCTTCGCGGGCTGCATCGCAAAAGTGCAGGGGGGATTGAAAGTTGAAAATTGAAAGTTGAAAATTGAAAGTTGAAAATTGAAAGTTGAAAATTGAAAGTTGAAAATTGAAAGTTGAAAATTGAAAGTTGAAAATTGAAAGTTGAAAATTGAAAGTTGAAAATTGAAAGTTGAAA
>SVJM01000023.1:3608-31568 GCA_015068975.1 Oscillospiraceae bacterium
AATTGAAAGTTGAAAATTGAAAGTTGAAAATTGAAAGTTGAAAATTGAAAGTTGAAAATTGAAAGTTGAAAATTGAAAGTTGAAAATTGAAAGTTGAAAATTGAAAGTTGAAAATTGAAAGTTGAAAATTGAAAGTTGAAAGTTGAAAGTTGAAAGTTGAAAGGTGAAAATAATCAATGCAGAAAATCTTACTGAGGTAAGATTTTCTTTTTTTGTGCAATATTTTTAAAAAATCAGATAATACTAATAAAAACAAAAAGGAGAATTTATATGAAAACTTTTACACATACTGTTACAGATGAGCTGGGAATCCATGCCCGTCCTGCAGGACATCTTGTAAATATGGCAAAAAACTTTGAGGACACAATTATTATAAAAAAAGGCGACAAGGAAGCAGATGCAAAGAAGCTTCTTCAGGTAATGAGCCTTGGTGCGAAGATGGGGGATACTCTTGTATTTGAAATAGATGGAGAAAATGAAGATAATACTCTTTTGAAGGTGGAAGAATTTGTAAAGGAAAACTTTTAAGGAGGATATATATGATAATAAAAGGCAGGGGAGTCAGTCCTGAGATAAGCTTTGGCAAAATACTTTTTTATGATAATACTATCAAGGATATCAAACGTTATTCGGTAGACAATCCTTCTGAAGAAATCAAGAGACTTCACTATGGAATTCTTATGGCAAAGGATGATCTTGACAGACTGTATGAAGATGCATTAAAAGAAGTGGGCAAGATAAACGCAGAGGTGTTTTCCATTCACAAGATGATGCTTTGTGATGAGGATTACACTGAGTTTGTAGAGAACATAATAAACACCCAAAGAGTCAATGCGGAATATGCCCTTGCAGTAACCTCTGACAATTTTTCCAAGACTTTTCTGGAGATGGACGATGAATATATGAGAGCGAGAGCTTCGGATATAAAAGATGTATCTGACAGGGTCATAAGGATTCTCGGCGGAAACAAAAATAATATTGCTTCTTTTGAAGAGCCTGTTATAATCATTGCACATGATCTTACCCCCGGAGAAACGGTTCAGCTTGACAAAACAAAGGTTATGGGCTTTATAACAGAAGCCGGCTCGGATAATTCACACACAGCAATACTTGCAAGAAGTATGGGTATACCGGCTATTGTAAATGCAGGTAAAATAGACGAAAGTATAAACGGTCAATTTGCAATTATAGATGGTACAAAAGGAGAGTGTATTGTAAATCCTGATGAAGATACCCTTTCTGTTTATGAAGATAAGAAGAAAAAAGAAGAAGAAAAAATCCATCTTTTAAAGCTTTTAAGTGGCAAGGAAACCGTGACAAAAGACGGAAGAAAAATCAAGCTCTATGCAAACATAGGTTCTCCCGCAGAAGTGAAAGGTGCTGTTGCCAATGATGCTGAGGGAATAGGGCTTTTCAGAAGTGAATTTCTATATCTTGACAAATCAGACTATCCCACAGAGGAAGAACAGTTTGAAAGCTATAAGGAAGTCCTGACAAAAATGGGATCTAAGCCTGTGATAATAAGAACTCTTGACATAGGCGCAGACAAAAGAATAGACTATTTTGATTTACCCGGTGAAGAAAACCCTGCGATGGGTTACAGAGCTATACGCATTTGTCTTGACAGAAAAGAGCTTTTCAAGACACAGCTTCGGGCAATTTTTCGTGCATCCGGATTTGGGAAGGTATCCATAATGTTTCCTATGATAACGTCTGTTGAGGAAGTATACAATGTCAAAGCCATTATCCGTGAAGTAAAAAATGAACTTATATCCGATGGCATTCCCTTTGATGACCAGGTGGAAATCGGGATAATGATAGAGACCCCTGCATCTGCTATTATAAGTGATATCCTTGCAAAAGAGGTGGATTTCTTCTCTATAGGAACAAATGATCTTACCCAGTATACACTTGCCTGCGACAGACAAAACGAAAAGATATCCTCTTTTGTAAATCCTCATCATCCTGCTATATTAAGGCTCATCGAAATGACTGTGAATAATGCCCACAAAGAAAACATTTGGGTGGGCATATGCGGAGAGCTTGCGGCGGATCTTACTATGACAGAAGAATTTTTAAGAATGGGAGTAGACGAGCTTTCTGTATCTGCACCTTATATTCTCAGGCTCAGAGGCAAGATAAGAAGTATATGAAAATAACCCTTACCGCTCTTGAAATATGGTGTTCTTTGTGATAAAATATAATAGATAAATTATGTGAGCAAATATTTTGCCGTGTTATTCGGCTTACTTGCTCACTTTTTTTGAGATATTTCTGATACTCATACGAAAGGATGACATTTGATGAAAGTTATATGGGAGCTTTTTGTGGCTTTTTTTAAGATTGGCGCTTTCACCTTTGGTGGCGGCTATGCTATGCTTCCGCTCATTGAGAAGGAAATCGTAGAGAAAAGAGCCTATGCTACAAGTGAAGAGATTATGGACTATTTTGCCATAGGTCAGTGTACTCCGGGGGTTATAGCAGTAAATACTGCCACTTTTGTAGGGCACAAAAAGGCAGGTGTCAAGGGCGCAGCTGCGGCAACTATCGGTGTGGTACTGCCATCTGTTATAATAATCACTCTTCTTGCTATGTGCTTAAGCTTTATATATGAATATCCTGTAGTACAGAATGTTCTCTCGGGCATCAGAATAGCTGTGGCAGTTCTTATTGTCAATGCAGTGGTTTCTATGTTCAAGAAGGGCTGCAAGGATGTTTTTGGTATTATCCTCGCGGTTATAAGCTTTTTATTGTTTATGATTTTCTCTGTTTCACCGGTTATTATGGTTGTATGCGGTGTTGTCCTTGGGATTCTTTATACAAAGATAAAAGGAGGCAATGACAGATGAGACTTCTTTTGACTTTGTTTTTTGAGTTTTTTAAAACCGGTCTTTTCGCTGTTGGCGGAGGACTTGCTACCATTCCCTTTCTGTATAATATGATTGATAAATATCAATGGTTTTCAGATGAAGTGCTTGGTGATATGATAGCAATTTCTGAGTCCACACCGGGGCCTATCGGTGTGAATATGGCTACATATTCCGGATATCATGTGTTCAGCTTGGAGTATGGTACATTTTTGGGAATGCTTGGGGGTATCTTTACCACATTTGGTCTTATTCTGCCTTCGTTTATAGTGATTTTGTTTGTATCCCGCATGTATCAGAAGTTCAAAGAAAACCGGTTGGTACAGTCAGGATTTTACGGCATAAGACCTGTGGTTGTAGGGATGATAGGTGCTACTGCAGTAGATATGTTTTTGTCCGCTGTTATGGGCGATGCAGCCACATTGAGCTTTGTAAATTTCTTTTCGGATATAAAAGTCGGAGCACTGATTTTGTTTGTGATTCTTCTTATTCTTACCAACAAATTCAAAAAGCACCCGATCATTTATATCATTCTTGCAGGTGTTGTGGGAGGAATTTTCAAATTTTAGCTAAAAAGATTGAATTTAGCTAACTTTTGTGATATAATTACAAGGCTAAAGATGTTTTCAACCTATGATATAAAATAAGTAATAGGAGATGCGTTATGAAAAACAATTATTTTTCAAAATCCAGAATACTGTTTTTGTTGTTGGATATTATTATTGTTGCCTTTGCATTTTTATCTGTGAAGCTTCTTTGTTATGGCGGAATCTCATGGATTACATATTCAAATTATGTAGATATTGCCATTATTGCAACGGTGTTTGTTATCTCTTATATTGCTATGGGCATCTACAATAATCTGTGGCTATATTCGGGCTATTCTGATTATATGAAGTTTTTTGTAGCAAGTGTTGCAGCAACTGTTATATCATTTGTATGTGTGCTTTTGTATCAGAAGCTTTTTGTAAGGAATCCTATAGACTATTTCGGTATGAGAGAGTGTATTCTTACACTGTTTTTCGTAAATGTCGGTTTGCTTTCTTACAGAGTGGCAATAAGAGTAGTGACAGTGTTTGTTATGAATAAGCACAATGTGAGAAGCAAAGGCAGAAAAAGGCTCTTAATTATCGGTGCAGGAGAAGCATCAAGAGTACTTATGAATGACATCAATCAGAATAACAACCTTGATTACAATGTGGTAGGCTTTATAGATGATGACCCTACAAAAACCAATATGAGATTCTGGGGTAAGAGGGTTTATGGTACAAGAGATAAGATTACAGAAGTTTGCGCAAGAGAAAATATAGACGAAATTCTTATTTCCATCCCCTCTGCACCAAAGGAAGAAATCAGACATATTCTTGAAATCTGCTCAACAACTAACTTAAAGATCAGAATCGCACCAAGTATAGATCAGTCTATTACAGGTAAGTATTCATTTACCAATACAAGAGAGGTGCAGATAGAGGACCTTCTGGAAAGAGATGAGATCGTACTTGAAAACGACCTTATTGCAGGAGAAATCGAAGGTAAGGTTGTACTTGTTACAGGCGGTGGCGGATCTATAGGATCAGAGCTTTGCAGACAGATTTCAAATTACAATCCGAAAAAGCTTATTATTGTTGATATATACGAAAACAATGCTTATGATTTGCAGAATGAACTCCGTTCAACATTTCCGTATCTTGAGATGGAAGTTCTCATTGCGTCCATAAGAGATTTTGAAAGACTTGACAGTATATTTGATGAATTCAAGCCAAATATGGTATTTCATGCGGCTGCTCACAAGCATGTTCCACTGATGGAAGACAGCCCGGGTGAAGCTATCAAAAACAATGTTTTCGGCACATATAATGTGGCGAAGTGTGCAGATAAGCATAATGTGGACAAGTTTGTTATGATTTCCACCGACAAGGCGGTTAACCCTACAAATGTAATGGGAGCTACCAAGAGAGTATGCGAAATGGTGGTACAATCTTTCCAGCAGATTTCCAAGACAGAGTTTGTTGCAGTAAGATTTGGTAATGTTCTTGGTTCAAACGGATCAGTAATCCCGTTGTTTAAAAGACAGATAGAAAAGGGTGGTCCGGTAACAGTTACACACAAAGAGGTAACAAGATTCTTTATGACAATTCCGGAAGCTGCTCAGCTTGTGCTTCAGGCTTCTGTATATGCAAACGGCGGAGAAATTTTTGTGCTTGATATGGGCAAACCTGTGAAGATTTATGATCTTGCAGTAAATCTCATCAGACTTTCAGGCTATAAGCCAAATATTGATATACCTATAGTGGTTACCGGCTTAAGACCCGGTGAGAAGCTTTATGAGGAGCTTCTTATGAACGAAGAAGGTCTTGGCAAAACAAGTCACAAAAAGATCTTTATCGGTCAGCCTACATTTATGGATTTTGAAGAGCTTGAAAAGAATCTGAAAATCCTTAAGGATGCAGTAGAAACAAAGGACAACAAGGCTATAGTATATGCCCTTGAAACAGTTGTTCCTACCTATGCAGAATCAAAAAAACAAAAGAAAAAACTTGACGAAAAGCTTGCAAATGAAGAAAAAGAGCTTCAGAATGCTTAATTGAGAGGATAGGTTTTTGTGGCAAAAAATACTCTTATCATTGCCGCAGGCGGCACAGGAGAAAGAACAGGACTTGATATACCAAAGCAGTTTTATGTTATCAAAGGCAAACCTGTTATCGTTCATACAATAAGTGTTTTTGAAGGTATGGAAGAGATTGACGAAATTATTATTTCATGCCACAAAGACTATATTTCTCATACTTTGGATATTGTGGAGAAATATGGTATAAGTAAGGTTACATCTGTGATTGAAGGGGGAGACACCCGTCAAAAAAGCGTGTACAAAGCAATATGCAGGGTGAGTGAAGATACAGACTATATTCTTATCCACGATGCTGCAAGACCTTTTATAAATGCGGACAGCATCAGAAGATGTCTTATAGATGCGTCTGTTACAGGATGTGCATCGGTAGGAAAGAGAGTGGCAGATACCCTTAAGCGCAGTGATGACAAATGCTATATCACAGATACTGTTGACAGAGATAATCTCTGGCAGATACAGACTCCCCAGATTTTCAGAAGGGATATTATATCTCATTGTCACGAAAAGTGTATTTCTGACAATGTGGAATGTACAGATGACTGTATGATATGCGAAAGATATGGTCACAGGATAAAGATCACAGAAGCATCCTGTATAAATACAAAACTTACAGACAGTAGCGATATACTTCTTGCGGAGGCGATTCTTGGTGTTTGATGTAAGAGTAGGGACAGGGTATGATGTGCATATCCTTACAGAAAACAGAAAACTAATACTTGGTGGAGTAGACATTCCATACGAAAGGGGACTTCTGGGTCATTCTGATGCAGATGTACTCATCCATGCCATTATGGACAGTCTTCTCGGGGCACTAAGCCTTGGAGATATAGGTAAGCTTTTTCCTGATTCCAAAGATGAATTCAAGGGGATAAGCAGTATACTTCTCCTGGAGAGAGTATATGAAGAAATCAAAAAAAGAAATTACAGAGTAAACAATATAGATTCTACAGTGGTATGTCAGAGACCAAAGCTGGCACCATACATTGATCAAATGAGAGAAAATATATCCCGTGTGTTAGACGTGGACATAGCTTCTGTCAGTGTAAAGGCAACCACTACAGAAAAGCTTGGCTTCGAAGGGGAAGAAAAGGGAATATCCTCCCAGGCGGTATGTACACTGATAAAAGAAGGATAAGGTTTATGAAAGAAATTTTTTGGAATGTTGACGAAACAGAAAGATTTGCCTGTGAATTTGCAAAAGGACTTAACAAAGGCGATGTAATAACACTTGACGGTGACCTTGGCGCAGGAAAAACCGCATTTGTAAGAGGTCTTGCAAAGGGGATGGGACTTAGTGATACTGTGCAGAGCCCTACATTTACCATTGTAAATGAATACCGCCACGGACAAATGCCATTGTTTCACTTTGATGTATACAGAATAGAGTCCCCTGATGATATGTATGACATTGGATTTGATGAGTATCTTTATTCCGATGGTGTATGTGCTATTGAATGGGCAGTAAATATCAAAGAGCTTCTTACTATGCCTTATTATGAAGTGATTATTACAAAGGATAATTCCAAAGGCGAAGATTACAGAGAGATACAGATTGACAGGAGAAATGTATGATAGTACTTTCGGTAGACACATCAACACAAAACGCATGTGCAGCAGTAATGTCTCATGAAGGGCTTATTGCAGAATACACAATTTCAAACAAAAAGACTCATTCGCAAAATATTATGCCCATGATTGATGATATGCTTAAGAAATCAGACATCACAATGGATATGATAGATGCTTTTGCTGTGACTGTAGGTCCGGGCTCATTTACAGGATTAAGAATCGGAATGGCTACAGTCAAGACCTTTTCTCAGGTGATGAAAAAGCCAATAGTAGGTGTATCTACCCTTGAGGCACTTGCAGAAGGTCACATTCTTACAGATAAGCTTATATGTCCCATAATAGATGCCAGACGTGAGGATGTGTATAATGCTTTATACAAAAACGGTCAGTGCATACAAAAGGACAGAGCAATAAATATACATACTCTTCTTGATGAAATCAAAGGACAGAGTGTTATATTTGTAGGGGATGGTGCACTGGCTTATCGCAGCATTATTGAGGAAACTATGGGAGAGGATGCAATTTTTTCTCCTGTTTGCTTAAATACTACCCGTGGTGCAAATGTGTGTCAGCTGGCACTTAAGAAGCTTGACATGGGACTGTGTGATGATCCATATACATTAAATCCTGTGTATCTTAGAGTTTCTCAGGCAGAAAGAGAATACGCAGAGAAAAATAAACAATAGTTTACGAAAGGAATAAGAAAAATGATTGCAATTGGTGCCGATCACGGCGGATATGAAATGAAGGAACAGATAAAGAGTTATCTTTTAGAAAAAGGAATAGAAGTTAAGGATTTTGGTACATATTCAAATGATTCTGTAGATTATCCTGATTATGCAGTTTATGTATGCAAATCTATACAGAGCAAAGAGAGCGATCTTGGTATACTTATATGCGGTACAGGTGAAGGTATAGGAATTGCTGCCAATAAGCACAAGGGTATAAGATGTGCTATTTGCTCAGAAACCTTCAGTGCGAAGATGGCGAGAGTGCATAACGATGCAAATGTTATTGCATTTGGTGCCAGAGTCATCGGTATAGAAACAGCAAAAGAGATTGTCGATGCCTTTTTAAGTAATGAATTTGAAGGCGACAGACATATAAGACGTGTATCAAAGATTACAGAGATAGAACAAGGTGAAAGATAAGGAGAAATCAGATGTCAGATGCAATTATCTCACAATTGGAGTTGTGGGGACTGAATCCATACCTGATAGTAATTATACTTGCAATGATGCCTGTAGGAGAGCTTCGTGCTTCTATGATTTTTGCAGCAGCTGCAGGACTTGACTGGCGTTTGTCATTGCTGTTGTCTATAGTGTTCAATCTTGTCCCGATACCATTTGTTATTCTTTTGTTAAGACCTGTTCTTGAGTGGATAAAGAGTGTCAGATGGATAGGGAAATATGCTACCAAATTTCACAATAAAATACTGGAAAAGAGCAAAAAAGTACAGAAATACGAAAAGTATGGACTATTTGCATTTGTGGCAATACCACTTCCGGGTACAGGCGCATGGACCGGAGCGGCTATTGCGGCAATACTTGATATGAGACTGAGACGGTCGATGCCAACTATCACTCTGGGCGTTATAACTGCAGGTCTTATTATGACAGTGGTATGTTATGGTGCAAGCGCACTTATTTCACTAATATAAAATAAACCGGAAAGGATGATTATAATGAATAAAAGATTTTTTACTTCAGAATCAGTAACAGAAGGACATCCGGACAAAATCTGTGACCAGATATCCGATGCTGTTCTTGATGCTATATTGGCAGAGGATCCCGAGGCAAGAGTAGCCTGTGAAACTGCAGTTACAACAGGTTTGGTGCTTGTAATGGGAGAAATCACCACAAATTGCTATGTGGATATCCCAAAGATTGTCAGAAAGACTATCGTGGATATCGGATATGACAGAGCTAAATACGGCTTTGACGGAACTACCTGCGGTGTTATCACATCTATTGATGAGCAGTCATCAGATATTGCTATGGGTGTAGACAAATCCTATGAAGCAAAAATCGAAAATTCTTCAGAGCTTGATGCAGGTGCAGGAGATCAGGGTATGATGTTTGGTTTTGCATGTGATGAAACACCTGAGCTTATGCCACTGCCTATTTCACTTGCTCATAAGCTTTCATATCAGCTTTCCAAGATAAGAAAAGATGGTGTGGTAGATTACTTAAGACCTGATGGTAAAACTCAGGTAACAGTTGAGTACGAAGGAGATGTGCCAAAGAGAGTTGACACTATAGTTATCTCCACACAGCACAGCCCTGAAGTATCTGTTGATCAGATCAAAGAGGATATGCTCAAATATGTGGTAGAACCTATTGTTGACAAATCCCTCCTTGACGAAAATACCAAATATTATGTAAATCCTACAGGCAGATTTGTAATTGGCGGACCAAACGGCGATTCAGGTCTTACCGGCAGAAAGATTATTGTAGATACCTATGGCGGATATGCTTGTCATGGTGGTGGTGCTTTCTCCGGAAAAGACCCATCAAAGGTTGACAGATCTGCTGCTTATGCGGCAAGATATGTTGCAAAGAACATTGTAGCCGCTTCCCTTGCAAAAAAATGTGAAGTTCAGCTTGCTTATGCTATCGGTGTTGCAAGTCCTGTGTCCATTCTTATTGATATTGATAAGGAATCAGGCACAGATGTGGACAAGCTTACAGAAGTAGTAAAGGAAGTGTTTGATCTTCGTCCTACTGCTATTATAAGAGATCTTGATCTTAAGAAGCCTATCTACAGACAGACTGCAAGCTATGGTCATTTCGGAAGAACAGATATCGAGCTTCCATGGGAAAAGACAGACAAGGCTGAAATCCTCAAACAAAAAATGATGTAGTAACTGACAATAACCTCTCTGCATACTATAATGCAGAGAGGTGTTTGGTTATGTGGGAGATCATATGGAAGGTCTTTGTTACGTTTCTTATAATATATTTTGTGTTTGATGTGATAGAAAAAACCGTCACTTTTACAATAACCGACAAGAAAAAACAAAGAGCAATAATAGTTAAGGTCAGAAATCGTGCTTCTGATATAGAAGGTGTTATAAGAGGACTTGTATGGCGTTGTCTTAAGGAAAGCTTCGGAGGGTTTATCCCGTATATAATCGTAATTGATATGGGGTGTGAGGATGAAACTATGGACATTGTGAGAAGACTTAGTAATGAGTATTCCTTTCTTATCCCTATGACCTTGGATGAATATGAACAAATCAGGAGAGAATAATATGGCAAGATATAATGTGTATTCAGATTATCTTAAAAACAAATACGGAGAAAGAGTGTACAAAATCCCTGTAAATCTCCCTATAAGCTGTCCCAACCGTGATGGCGAAAAGGGAAATGGCGGTTGTATATTTTGTTCCGAAGTAGGTGCAGCCTTCGAAAATCTCCCAAGCTCTATGTGTGTAAAGGAGCAGATAGAGAAGAATATACAGTATATAGGCGAAAAGTATAATGCAGAAAAGTATATTATATATTTTCAGAATTTTACAAATACATATATGCCCCTTGATACTTTTAAGTCGTATATAAAAGATGCAATAAGAGAAGACGTGGTAGCAATATATATTTCCACCCGTCCGGACTGTATCAGGGATGAGTATCTTTGTTTTCTTGATGAGATAAAGAAAAAGCACAATCTGGATATCACCATAGAAATGGGACTTCAGACGGTGAATTTCCATACACTTTTAAAGATCAACAGAGGACACACACTTGCAGAGTTTATAGATGCTGTAATGAGTATCAAAAAATATGATTTTGAAATATGTGCTCACCTTATACTGAATCTTCCATGGGATAATGAAGATGATGTAGTAGAAAATGCAAAAATCCTTTCAGCATTAAGAGTTGACCAGGTGAAGCTTCATTGTCTGTATATTGCAAAAAATACCCCTCTGGCAGAGATTTATCAGAAGGGCGAGTTTGATATGGGATCATATTATGACTACGTATCAAAGGTAATCACATTTTTGAGACATTTAAGTCCGGATATTGTGATACAGCGTCTTATAGGCAGAGCAAAAGAGGAATTTACACTTTTTGCCAACTACAGTACAAGCTGGTGGAAAATAAAAGATGCAATAGAAAATGAGATGGATTTTCTCGATGCATATCAGGGAGATAAGTGCGATTATTTAAACGGCAGTGCATGTGCTAAATTTTTTAAATAATAGTTGTAATTATGCCATTTATTGTGATATAATATATATGGTGTAGTATGCAAAAGTGAATATTATTTTAAAAAATACAAAGCATACGCTACCAAAGATAATTATTTTGGTGCGAAAGGGGTATTTCAAATGATAAAAAGTATGACCGGATATGGTCAGAGTACAGTTCAGTTTGATGATTACAGAATCAATATAGAACTCAAAACCGTAAACAACCGCTATCTGGATACATCCATAAAGGTGTACAAGCGTTATTCCTTTGTAGAAGAGATTGTAAGAGAGATTGTTTCTTCTAAGATAAGCAGAGGTAAACTTGATGTTTCAATACAGTTTGATAATATCAAAAAAGACGAAAGTGTTGTTACACTAAACGAAGAAATAGCAATAGAGTATTATAATGCTGTTAAGAAAATGAGCGAAGTTTTGGGAATAGAAGATGATATTACAGTTTCTAAGATGACATCATTCCCTGATATATTCACTATAGAAAAGAAAGAACAGGACAAAGAAAAAATCACAAACGATGTAAAGGAAGTTCTCATTTCTGCTATAGATGATCTTACCAATTCACGAATCAGAGAAGGCGAAAGACTTAAAGTATTCTTTGAAGAGAGTCTTTCGTATATGGCTTCAATTGTTGATTCTATCGAAAAGCTTTCAGAAAATACAGTTAATGATTACCGTGAAAGAATCAAAGAAAAAGTAGAAGAATACCTTGGAGATTTCAAAGCCGACGAAGCACGTTTGCTTCAGGAGGTATGTATATTCTCCGATAAGGTTAATATAACAGAAGAGATTGTACGTTTCAGAAGTCATCTTGCAGAGTTCAGATCACTTCTTTCATCTGACATTCCTGTGGGAAGAAAGCTTGACTTCATTATCCAGGAACTAAACAGAGAAACAAATACCATGGGTTCTAAGTGCAACGACTTCGAAGTAAGTAAGCTTGTTGTAGAAATGAAATCTGAAATCGAAAAGATCAGAGAACAGACTCAGAACATTGAATAAGAGGGATATATATGAAACTTATAAATATAGGGTTTGGCAATGTGATTTCCGCATCCAGAATGGTAGCTATAGTAAGCCCTGAAGCAGCACCTATCAAGAGAATTGTACAGGGTGCAAGAGATAAGGGTATGCTTATTGATGCCACATCAGGAAGAAGAACAAGAGCAGTTATCATTATGGACAGTGAGCATGTTGTACTCTCTGCAGTACAACCGGAAACAGTTGCAGGCAGACTTAACAAAGAAGAATCGGGGGATGGAGACATTGACTGACAGAAAAGGTACACTTTTTGTGCTGACAGGACCATCCGGTGTAGGTAAAGGGACCGTACTCAGTGCATTTTTTGATAAATACGGAAGAGATGGATTTTTCTTTTCTGTATCAGCTACCACAAGAGCTCCCAGAGAAGGGGAGGTAGAGGGTGTAAACTATTATTACAAAACACATGAGGAATTTCAGAAGATGGTTGACAACAACGAATTTCTGGAGCATGCTACCTTTTGTGAAAACAGATACGGCACTCCTGCGGCTCCTGTGGACAAAGAGCTTGAAAATGGCAAGAATGTTATTCTTGAGATAGAAGTGGAAGGCGGACTTAATGTGATGAAAATCCGTCCTGACGCAACCTTCATTTTTGTGGCGCCACCATCATTTGATGAGCTTGAAAGAAGAATCAGAGGCAGAAATACCGAGACAGAAGAGGTTATTGCCCAGAGACTTCAGAAGGCAAGATGGGAGCTTTCAAAAATGGGTGAATATGACTACATAGTAGTAAACAGAGAAGTGGATAAGGCTTGTGACCAGCTCAGAGCTATTGTAGATGCTGAGGGACTCAAGACTTCAAATAATCAAAAATTTATTAAAGAGGTGCAAAGATAATGATCTATCCGGCAATAGGAGACTTAATGGAAAAATTCAAAAGCAGATATTCTTTGGTAATCGGTGTTGCGAAAAGAGCCAGAGAAATCTACCAGACAGGTGTAACATTCACAGAATGTAAATCTTCAAAGCCTGTTACAGTTGCAGTAAATGAAATCGCAGAAAACAAGGTTTCATTCAAAGAAACAGCTGAACGTGATGAAATCATTTCTGATGAAGAAGTTTACAATAAGATTCTTGAAGAAAGTATGAGAAACTAATATGTCAAAAAATATTGTTGTTGCAGTTTGCGGAGGTATTGCTGTATACAAAACAGTGGACCTTGTAAGCCGCCTTAAGAAAAAAGGACATAATGTATATGTGATGATGACAAAGTCCGCATGTGAGTTTGTTACTCCTCTCACATTTCAGACCATGAGTCAGAATGAAGTGGTGACTGATATGTTTGCTCCTGTATCCAATTGGGAAGTGGAGCATATATCCCTTGCCACCAAGGCTGATGTTATGCTTGTTTGCCCTGCTACAGCCAATATAATAGGCAAAATTGCTTCAGGTATAGCTGATGATTTTGTTACAACTACTATTATGGCTACCAAAGCGCCTAAGGTTATCTGCCCTGCAATGAACAACAATATGTATGACAATGTGGTAGTACAGAGAAACCTCTCAAAGCTAAAAAATGACGGCTGTTATATAGTAGAGCCCGGGGAGGGCTTTCTTGCCTGCGGAACAGTTGGCAAAGGAAGACTTACTGAGCTTGAAAACATAGAAGATGCAATCGAAGAGGCACTTTGTACAGACAAGGATCTTTTGGGAAAAAGAGTCCTTGTTACAGCAGGTCCTACACGTGAGGCAATCGATCCTGTAAGATATATTACAAATCATTCTTCAGGCAAGATGGGCTATGAAATCGCAAAAAGAGCCAGAATAAGAGGGGCAGAGGTGACGCTTGTATCAGGACAGGTGAGCTTAAGACCTTTTTCGGGGATAAATATTATCCCTGTTACAAGTGCTCAGGATATGTACAATGCTGTGATTAATGAATACGATCACAGTGACATAGTGATAAAAGCTGCTGCTGTAGCAGACTTCACACCAAAGGACAAAAGTGAACACAAGATTAAAAAAAGTGATTCCATGAGCCTTGAACTTACCAAAAATCCTGATATCCTTATGAATCTCGGCGAGAAAAAAGCTCATCAGGTGCTTGTGGGATTTTGTATGGAAACAAAAGAACTTATGGAAAATGCCAGAAAAAAACTGGCAAAGAAAAATCTTGATTTTATTGTAGCAAACAATCTAAATACAAAAGGCGCAGGCTTCGGAACAGACACCAATGTCGTGACAATAATCGACAAGTTGGGTAATGAACAGAGCCTTGACATTATGTCAAAGGGTGATGTGGCAGATATTGTTCTGGACAAGGCCCTTGAATTTATCAGAAAATAAGGGCGGACTATGTCGATTGTCCTTTAAGGATAATCGACAGTGATATAAATTCCTGCGGAATTCTCGATATGTGTTTCACACTCGATATGCCTTGCGGCGCGATATGTCGCTAAAGCGACGCTTTTTTGAATTCATATCATATCGCAATTTCTAAAAGAAATTATATCGAATTTGTCGTAAGACAAATATATCGTGTTTGCAGAGCAAACATATAACAAAACTGTTCAAAATGCATAAGTGTGCACTCTGAACGGTTTTCTTTGATTATAAAGTGTCATTGTTGACATTTCTCATGGGTTTGCCCTTTTTCACATATTAAATGGAGGTGGAATAATGATTTGTGAAGTAGTAATAAATAACATATCCCGTTTCACAGATTCCTTATTCCATTACCTGGTTCCTGAAGATTTGGAATCAAAAATAAAAGTAGGAATGAGGATAAAGGTTCCCTTTGGTAAGGGAAATAAATCCTATGAGGGATATGTGATGGGCTTTGCCAACAAGGCAGATACACCTAATCTTAAAGAGATTATTCAGATAATAGAAGACTTCTCGTATTTCGATGAGAATATGGCTTCCCTTATCAAATACCTTCATCACAGATACTTTTCTCTGTATTCAGATATTATTAAGGCGGTTCTTCCAAGAGGAGTGAGCGCAAGGTATGAGATGGTGGCAACTCTTATTGAGAAGGATCCTGAAGTGCTTAAATCTCATACAAAAAATTCTCTTATCAGAGAACAGATTGCAGAGCTTCTTCTAAGAAACAGAGAAATGTCATACACTGATATATCATCAGAACTTGGAAGAAAGAATATTATGCCTTCTATGAAATACTTTTTGTCAAAAGGTATAGTGGAGGTAAAAGAAGTTAAGATTCAGAGAATGGATGACAAAACAAAAACCTTTGTATCACTTAATGTCAGTGTGCCTGAAGCCTTTGAGATCATTGACAGAATCTCAAAAAGGGCAAAAAAGAGAGCACTTGTACTGGAGATACTTACAGAGGTGGATTCCATATCCATGTCAGATCTTCTTGAGGAGGCAGATACAGGAAGAGAAACAGTAAATGCACTTTTCAAGGACGGGTATGTGGATATATATCAGGCAGAAGTCCTTGACGAAAAGCTTTGTATTATTGACGAGGATAAGCCTCACTATCATCTTACAGATGAACAGACAAGGGCTTATGATGCAATCAGAGAAAGTATAGATAATGATCTTAGCAAAACCTTTCTTATACGTGGTGTTACCGGAAGCGGAAAAACCGAAGTTTATTTAAGACTTATAGATCGTTGTATCGAAAGTGGAAAACAGGCAATATTTCTCGTTCCTGAGATTGCTCTCACACCGCAGATGGTACGTCAGGTAAGCTGTTATTTCGGCGATCAGGTAGCAGTTATGCACAGTATGCTTACCTTAAGAGAAAGGTATGACGAATGGAAACGAATCAAAAAAGGTATTGCAAGAGTGGTAGTAGGTGCCCGTTCGGCAATATTCTCCCCCTGCGAAGACCTTGGACTTATAATAATAGATGAAGAACACGAAAGTACATATAAGTCGGAGACAAGTCCCAGATATCACACTCTGGAAGTGGCAAGATACAGAGCAAAATTCGAAAATGCCACCCTTGTACTTGCCTCGGCTACACCATCTCTCGAAAGCTTTAAACTGGCAAAGGATGGCGTGTATGAACTTCTTGAAATGAAAAATCGTATCAACAGTTCTCCTCTCCCTGAAGTTGAGATTGTGGATATGAGAGAAGAGCTTACAGAGGGAAACCGTTCTGTGTTTTCAAATGTACTGAAATCAGAAATTGCAAAGAATCTCAAAGACAAAAAACAAACAATGCTTTTCCTTAATAAGAGAGGATTTTCAAGCTTTGTATCCTGCAGAAGCTGTGGCTATGTGGCAGAGTGTCCGAATTGTAATATTCCTCTTAACTACCACAAGGTGTCAGAGAGTCTTATTTGTCACTTCTGTGATTACAAAGAACCTAAAAAGACAGTGTGCCCGAAGTGTGGAAGTACACATATACGGCATTTTGGTATTGGCACACAGAAGGTTTGCGACGAGATAAGTTCACTTTTTCCTGAGGCAAGGGTGTTGAGAATGGATGCAGATACTACTTTGTCACCACATTCTCACGAAGTGATCCTTGACCGATTCAGAAAAGGGGAAGCCGATATACTTGTGGGCACACAGATGATAGCCAAGGGGCTTGATTTCGAAAATGTGACCCTTGTAGGTGTGGTAGCTGCAGACATCAGTCTTTTTATGAATGACTTCAGAGCGGGAGAAAAGACCTTTTCTCTTATTACTCAGGTGGTGGGAAGAGCAGGTAGAGGTAAGTATCCCGGAAGAGCAGTTATACAGACCTATGACCCTGACAATCAGATACTGGATTTTTCCAAGAATCAGGATTATGAAGGCTTTTATGAAGAAGAAATCAGTCTCAGATCTCTTATGTGGTATCCTCCATATTGTGAGATAATTAATATAAATTCCTCATCAGAAAGTGACTATCAGGCGAGAAAAACACTCCTTAAGTTGAGAGACGAGCTTATAAAAGAGCTGTCGCTTTGTAAGCTTAACAGTCAGGTGACGGTGATGAGCGTGACAAAAGCACCAATGCATCGTGTGAATTCAAGATATCGCTACAGATTTATAATCAAAATGAAATACAGCAAAACTGTATACAATATTATTCATAAAGTACTGGAAAGCCAGTACAAAACAGCAGGGAACTCTACACTTACAGTAGATGTAAACCCTATAAATATGTACTAGAGAAAGGAAGACTCAAATGGCACTCAGAAATATAAGAATAGAAGGCGACGAAATACTTAGAAAGAAATGTCGCAAGGTAGAAGAAATAGACGACAGAATACTTACTCTCCTTGATGATATGAAAGAAACTATGTACCATGCCAACGGCATCGGTCTTGCTGCACCTCAGGTAGGAATACTCAAAAGAGTTGTGGTAATTGACATCGGTGATGATGGCCCGGGATTTCTTGAGCTTATAAATCCTGAAATCATTCAGATGGATGGACTTCAGACATCTACCGAAGGCTGCTTGAGTGTACCGGGAAGATACGGTGATGTTCCAAGACCTGAAAAGGTGGTAGTATCATATGTAGACCGAAACGGAGATGGATATGAAATCATCGGCGAAGGACTTCTTGCTACTTGTCTTTGTCACGAATTAGATCACTTAGACGGCAATCTTTTTGTAGACAGAGCAACCAAATTCTACACCAAGGAAGAACTTGAAAAGGGTGAGTAATATGAGAATAATGTTTATGGGCACACCGGAGTTTGCCAATTATTCCCTTGATGCTCTCATAGAAGAAGGATATGATGTATGTGCAGTGGTAACTCAGCCTGATAAACCAAGAGGCAGAGGACATGCTATGTCGCATCCCGATGTATATATCAGGGCAGAAGAATATAACATTCCCATTTATCAGCCCGAAAATTTAAAAAAAGAAACCTTTGAAGATATACTTACATCTGTAAATCCCGATATTATAGTTGTTACAGCTTACGGCAAGATTTTGCCTGAATATGTATTGAATTTTCCAAAATACGGATGTATAAACGTCCACGGGTCTCTTCTTCCTGCATATCGCGGTGCTGCACCTATGCAGTGGGCTATCATCAATGGCGAAACCAAAACAGGTATCACTATTATGTATATGGAAAAGGGCCTTGATACAGGGGATATGATCATAAAAGAAGAAGTGGAAATCACAGATAAAGACACATATGAGACCCTTCATGACAAAATGGCAATTGTAAGTAAACCCACACTGATAAAGGCACTTAAGCTTATCGGCGAAGGAAAGATAATGAGAGAAAAGCAGGATGATGCACTGTCCTCATACTCTCCTATGATTGACAAAAAGACTGCCCTTATTGACTGGAGCAAAAAAGCAACAGATATTTCAAACCTTATAAGAGGTTTAAATCCATTCCCAAAGGCATTTACCATATTTGAGGGTAAGGGACTTAAGATTCTTGAAGGCTATGCAGTAGATAAAAATTATCAGGCAAAATGCGGAGAAATCGTAGAAGTAAACAAGGATAACTTTGTTGTATGCTGTGGTGATGATACCTTTCTTGAGGTTTTATCTATTCAGCCTGAAGGAAAAAGGGTTATGTCTGTAGAAGATTATCTTAAGGGAAACAAAATAGAAAAAAATACTTATTTAGGGTGACATTATGCAAAATCCCAGAAAATTAAGTCTTAATATACTTCTCAATATAGAAAAAAACGCATCATATATAAACATTGAGCTTGACAATGCACTAAATAAGTCTGATTTGTCACCAGTTGACAAAAGATTTGTGACAGAGCTTGTCCATGGTGTTACAAAGTGGAAAATATACCTTGATTATGTGATTTTTCTCTATTCGGGGATAAAGCGAAACAAAATGAGTGATGTGTGTCTTGTTGCATTAAGGCTTGGCGTATATCAGATATTGTTTCTTGACAAGATTCCGGATTCCGCAGCAGTAAACGAAAGTGTAAAGCTTGTAAAAAAGAATCCCAACCCCAAAATAGCAGGATTTGTAAACGGACTTTTGAGAACAGTAATAAGAAATCGTGAAAATATTAAATTGCCTGAGGACAAAATGCAATACCTTTCTGTTAAGTATTCATATCCTTTGTATCTTACAGAAATCCTTGTATCTTCTCTGGGATTTGATGAATGTGAAAGGTTTATGGAAGCCCAGAGTAAGAGGGCAACGGTATATTTAAGATGTAATAATACAAAGACTTCAGTTTATGAGCTTAAGGATAAATTAAGCAAAAAAATATCTGTCGATATTTATCACAACAGTTTTTTTCCTACCCTTGATTATTGTATCAGAGCAGAAAAAATGATAAGTCTTAATGACCTGGAAGAATTCAACAAAGGACATTTCTATGTTCAGGACATAAGCTCTTCTGTAATAGGAGAGGTAATTGATCCAAAAGAAAATTCTCTTGTGATAGATGTGTGTGCAGCTCCCGGAGGCAAAACTACCCACATAGGAGAAAAGATGCAAAATACCGGTAAGGTAATAGCATTTGATGAGCATCCTCACAAGATTAAATTAATAGAAGAAAATGCAAACAGACTTGGTCTTACAAATATTTACCCAAAATGCTTTGATTCCAAAGAAACAAACAAAGACCTTGTAGGAAAAGCGGATTATGTACTTGTGGATGCACCATGCTCAGGGCTTGGTATTATCTCAAGAAAACCTGATATTAAGTATTCTGTGACAAAAGAAGATATACTGAGTCTTTCTGAAGAATCATATAAGATACTTTGTGCATCAAGCCAATATGTAAAAAATGGCGGTGTACTTGTGTTCAGTCTTTGTACTGTCACAAGGGAAGAAAGCGTAATTAATGTGGAAAGATTTTTAGAAGAACACAGTGACTTCAGTCTTGAAAAAATTGACTGTATAGATGTTGAAAACAGTGGCTATGTGACGCTTTTACCACATAAGCACAACTGTGACGGATTTTTTGTATGCAAAATGAAAAGAAAGGAAATGTAAAGGTGTCAGATTTATTAACTTCTCAATCAAAAGTGAATCTTAAAGACTTAAGCTATTCACAGCTTGAGGAGCTTGTGCTGAGCCTTGGCGAAAAGAAATTCCGTGCAAAGCAGATTTTTGAGTGGCTTCACAAAGGAGTTGAATCCTTTGATGAAATGACAAACATTTCTTTGTCATTCAGGCAAAAACTTAATCAAAAGACTTACATAAGTGTGGCAGAGATTGAAGAAAAATATGAATCAAAAATTGACGAAACAAAAAAGTACCTTCTGAGACTTCAGGACGGCAATATGGTAGAAAGTGTGGTTATGTACTACAAACACGGAATTACCATATGTATCTCATGTCAGGTAGGTTGCCGTATGGGATGCAAATTCTGTGCATCCACTATAGGCGGACTTGTAAGAAATCTCACAGCCGGAGAGATTCTTGATCAGGTTATTTTTGTACAAAAGGATATTGGCGAAAGAATATCAAATATTGTTATGATGGGCATAGGTGAGCCTATGGATAACTTTGACAACGTAATCACATTTCTTAATAATGTCAACCACCCATTTGGGCTTAATATTGGCTACAGACATATAAGTGTTTCTACTTGTGGGGTAGTGCCGAATATTTCGAGACTTATGGATGTGGATATACCTATTACTCTTTCTGTATCTCTTCATTCGCCAAACAATGAGGCAAGAAGTAAGATTATGCCTGTAAATAATAAATACCCGGTGGATGAGCTTATAGACATATGTCGTGAATATATCAAAAAGACAGGAAGAAGGATAAGCTTTGAATATGCACTTATTGAAGGTGTCAGCGACCTGGATTCACTGGCAAAGGAGCTTTCGGTATTACTTAAGGGAATGCTCTGTCATGTAAATCTTATTCCTGTGAATTCGGTTAAGGAAAGAGATTTTAAGAAACCATCAAAGGAAAGAATAGAACGATTCAGGCGTATACTTGAAAAGAACGGAATAAATGCAACAGTCCGAAGGGAGCTTGGAAGTGATATCAATGCTTCCTGCGGACAACTGAGACGAAACAAAATAAATGAAAATAAAAGGGGTGATTTGAATGATAATAGCAGCATCATCTGATGTAGGTAAGATGCGCAAAGCCAACGAAGACAGTTACTTTGTGTCAGATATAATAGGCGAAAATGTGGTTGCTTGCGTGGCTGACGGTATGGGTGGACACAAAGGCGGCAAAACTGCCAGCAGTATGCTTTGTGAATACATTGAGACAGCCTCCTATGAACTGGATTTGTTTTCTAAGGATTCAGACAAAATCGTGGAATTGCTTGAAGGTGTTATCGAAGGAGCTAATGAAGAGATTTTTTTAAGAGCGAAGAGTCATGAGGAACTTTCAGGAATGGGCTCAACTCTTGTAATGTGTGTAGCATCCCCTGAGAGAGTTGTTTGCGCAAATGTAGGCGACAGCAGAATGTATCAGATAAACGATGATGGTATAAATCAAATCACAAAAGATCATTCAATGGTACAGGAAATGGTGGATAAGGGACAGATTACTCCTGAGGAAGCCATGGCACATCCAAACAGAAACATTATCACAAGAGCTGTGGGAAGTGATGTGGAGTTGAAGATTGATTTCTTTAAGCTTCAACCTAAAAAAGGAGATAAGCTTATCCTTTGCAGCGATGGACTTACAAATATGGTTTCGGAAGACGATATTTACTACATTGTCAAAAATACACATTCCCCTGATGAAGCATGTGAGAAGCTTGTCAATACGGCAAACAGTGCAGGTGGCAAAGATAATATCACTGCAGTTATCATCAGATTATAAACAAAGGGAATCATAAGGAGAGTTGAATATGATAGGTAAAGTATTAGCAAACAGATATGAAATTCTTGAAGAAGTGGGCAGAGGCGGAATGGCTCACGTGTATAAGGCAAAGTGTAAGCTTTTAAACAGAATTGTAGCAATAAAGATTTTAAGAACTGATCTTGATGAAAGTGAGGATTTTATCAAGAAGTTCAATGCTGAAGCTCAGGCTGCGGCAAGTCTTACTCATCCAAATGTTGTATCTGTTTATGATGTAGGCGCAGAAGGGGACATTCACTATATTGTAATGGAGTATATAGAGGGTGTTACACTTAAGGATTATATTGCAATCAAGAAGGTTCTTCCGTGGAAAGAAGCAGTGAGATTTACTATGGAAATCTGTTCTGGATTAAGTGCTGCACATTCTCATGGAATAATACACAGAGATATCAAGCCTCAGAATATTATTATCACCGAAGAAGGACAGGTAAAGGTTACAGATTTCGGTATTGCAAGAGGTGTTTCCACATCTACAGTATCTGCAGATGAAAGTGTATTTGGAAGTGTACACTATTTCTCCCCTGAACAGGCAAGAGGAAGATATGTGGATTACAAAACTGATATCTATTCAGTAGGTATAGTTCTTTACGAAATGCTTTCAGGACATGTGCCATACGATGGAGAAAACAATGTAGAGGTTGCTATGAAGCATATCGAGGCAAATCCTAAGCCTTTGTGTGAGATAAACCCCGATATCCCAAAAATCATAGAACAGATTACATTCAAAGCAATGAAAAAAGAAACAGTTTCACGTTATCTTTCTGTTGATGCAATGATAGAGGATCTTAAGAATGCTCTCAGAAATCCCGGTGGTGTTCTGAAGGCTGACGAGATTAAACCGGAAGTGAAATCAGCAGACGGACATACCAGAATAATCAAAAAAATAGATGATAATGATTTTGATTTCACAGAAGAAAAAGAAAGAGAGTTTACTATTGAACCCGAAAAAAGAAACGGCAAAACAAAAGTGGTTGCTATAATTGCGGCAGTGTTGATATTTGCTGTTTTAATCGGTGTAGGTATGCTCACTATGAATATGTTTGGTGAAAAACCTATGGAGGACAAAGATGTTCCATACATTCTCGGATTGTCTGTAGAAGAGGCAAAAGAGGTTGCCAAAGAAGCCGGATTTGAAATTGAAATCGAAGATGAGCTTGTGCCAAGTGACATTTTTGCAGACGGTACAATTGCTGAGCAGAATCCTCAGGGAAATTCTGTTACAAATGAAACCACTGTCATCAAGGTCAAACTCAGTGGTATTCCTGTCCAGGAGGTAATACTTGGAGATTATAAGGGCGGAAACTATATGAGTGTAGAAAAAGAGCTTAAAAAGCTTGGATTCAAGGTTGAATTTGTAGAAGAAGAAAGCGAAGACGTGGATCCCGGCGAAATAATACGTCAGGAGCCAAAAGCCAATACCAAGCTTATGAGTGATTCTACAATTACACTTTATATAAGTGTGGGCGAACCAAAGCCTATGGTTCCTGATATAGAAGAGCTTACCCTTAACCGTGCAATAAGAGAGCTGGAAAAGGTAGGTCTCAGACTTGGTAATGTAAAGTATGTATTTAATGATACTGTAGAGAAGGGCATAGTTGTATATCAGCATACTTACGCAGACGAAAAGGTGGCAGAAAGCAGTGCCATAGATGTGGATGTTTCTGTAGGCAAAAAATACAACAATTCCGTTCTTGTGGATGTGGAACAGTACAGCGGAAATATTGACAAGGTTACTGTTATCCTTGAGGCGCAGCAGGATCTTGACAATCCTATGAATATTGGTGAGGATTCAACACTTATGGATGTTGTAGGCGGAAGCATCGGTGTCCCTGTAAGAGGTACAGGAAGTGTTAAGTACAAAGTATATATAGACAATGAAGTAATGGAAAAGACACTTATTGAAGAAGTAGTCGTTAATTTCGAGTAAGCGGGAATATTTATGTTGACAGGATATATTTTAAAGGGAATAGGCGGGTTTTACTATGTGAAAACTCCCGAAGGAATTATAGAGTGCAGAGCAAGGGGTAATTTCAGAAAAAAGGATATTACTCCTTGTGTAGGCGACTTGGTGGATATATCTACAGAGGGTGATTCCCTTGGATATGTTATAAATATCCATGAGAGAAAAAATCACTTCATACGACCACCGATTTCAAATGTTGATACATTTGTAATTGTCTTTTCTGCAAAAAATCCCGATCCGGATTTTGTCTTTGTGGACAAACTGACAGTCATAGCAAAGAAATACGGCGCAGATGTAATCTTGTGTGTAAACAAGTCTGATTTGTGTGATGATGATATGGTAGAAAAGATCAAAGGAATTTATGAGAACTCAGGCTTTGATGTTATTATCACCAGTGCAAAGGACAACACAGGAATAGATGAGCTTACAGAGAAAATCAGCAATAAGCTTACGGCATTTTGTGGATTTTCGGGAGTGGGCAAATCCTCAATATTGTCACGTATTACAGGAGAAGAGCTTGAAACAGGTGACGTAAGCAAAAAGCTTAAAAGAGGCAAACACACCACAAGGTGTGTGGAGCTTCTTGAATATAAAGAAAACAGTTTTTTGGCAGATACACCGGGATTCAGCAATCTTGAGTTATCTGTTATGGGCATCAGAAAGGATGACCTTGAGGGACTTTTTCCGGAGTTTAATAAGTACCTTGGTGATTGTTATTTCACAGGATGCTCTCACCGAAAAGAGAAGGGTTGCTGTATCAAAGATGCAGTGGACAATGGAGATATTTCTCAGGAAAGATACTCAAGTTATGTTGAGTTTTATGATATTTTATCCAAAATCAAAGATTGGGAATGATAGGGAGGTATATTTATGATTTTATCACCGTCAATACTTGCAGCAGATTTTTCTCGTCTGGGAGACGAGATTTCAAAGATAGAAGCTGCCGGAGCACAGTGGGTACATATTGATGTTATGGACGGACATTTTGTGCCCAACATCACCTTTGGACCTCCTGTGGTCAAATGTATATCAAAGGTGTGCAATCTTATAAAGGATGTTCATCTTATGATAGATAATCCGGAGAAATATGTAGATGCATTTCTTGATAGCGGCGCAGATATAATAACAGTTCATCATGAATGTAATATGGACTATGAATATGTAAAAAATGCGGTAAAAAAGGCAGGAAAGCTTCTTGGTATTTCCATTAAACCAAAGACTGACGTATCTGTTATCAAAGAATATATTGATGATGTGGATATGATACTTCTTATGAGTGTTGAGCCGGGATTTGGCGGACAGAAGTTTATGCCGGATTCTATCGAAAGAGCAAAAGAAATAAGAAAAATCTATCCCGAAGGATATCTTCAGATAGATGGCGGCATCAATCTTTCCAATGCACCATTAGTAGTTGAGGCAGGAGTCAATGTGCTTGTTGCAGGTTCAAGTGTTTTTGGTGCAGAAGATATAGAAAAAACGGTACAGGAATTTATAAAACTTTGATTAAGCGGTGTTTGGATGAAAGACAGAGCAGTTATCGTCTCCGGTGGCGAGATAAGGGATTATTCATTTTACAAAGATTACATAAAGGAAAATGATTATATTATCTGTGCTGACGGAGGAAGCATACATATAAACAATCTTAATATAGATGTGGATCTTTTTTTGGGGGATTTTGATTCATGTGATTTCGATCTGACAAAAAAGGGAAAGCATTTTATATCATCAGAGATACTCAGATTCAAAAAAGAAAAAGACTCTACAGATACGCATATTGCTGTATGTGAGGCAATCGAAAGAGGATATAAGCGTATATCCATTATAGCCGCATTAGGCGGAAGAATGGATCATATGATGGCAAACATTTATCTTCTCAAGCTTATGGAGGATAAAGGTGTAGATGGAGAAATCATTGACGAAAAGAATATTGTGAAATATTTTTCCAAGTCATTTGCTGTTTCAAAGAAAGAAGGATATTATATATCTTTTCTTCCTCTTTCAGGCTCTGTTACAGGGCTTACTCTTTCGGGGCTTAAGTACTCTCTATGTGACTATACGCTTAAATCGGGAGACAGTATATGTATAAGCAATGAGTTTTCGGACAAAGAAGCAAGGATAGATTTTGATTCAGGCGAGATTTTGATGTTTTTGTCAAAAGACTGAAGGGTGATAAGATGAAAAATAAGGTTTTTGAATGGCTAAAACTTAATATAGGCAAAAGCTTTTGGTATGTTCTGTTGCTTTCAGCTTTGGGGATGATGGTATCAGTGGTGGAGCTTTTATTTGTTGTAGCAAGCAAGGACCTTGTGAATGCTGCCACAGCTTCTACTGATTCATCCATGATGGAAGCCGCTTTGTTTCTTGGGATACTTCTGGTACTTTGCCTTTTGATAAATTCAACAGTGTCCTTTGTGGATATGTGGCTCAGTGCACATCTTGAAAGAAAGATAAAAGGCGGTATTTTCAAGAGACTTCTTGATAAGGATTATCTTTCTATGAATAATTATCATACAGGGGATATCCTCAACAGGATTGATTCTGATGTAAATGTGGTTGTATCAGGGGTTGTATCAATTATACCTGCATTTGTAATCTTTTTTACACTGATTGTAGGCGGTATGATACTTCTTTTTGATATTGCACCTTATCTTGCATTGTTTATTATTATTCTATCGCCCATAATGGCAATTTTTGCAAGGATTTATTCTGTAAAGTACAAAAAGCTTCATAAGGCTGTGCAGAGAAAGGATTCAAAGACCAAGTCATTTCTTCTGGAAGCAATGCAGAATATACCGGTAATAAAAGCTTTTGACAGACAAAAAGATATATCATCAAGATCATATGCACTCTACGATGATCTATATAAGATAAAGATGAAAAGAACATACTTGAGTCTTATTGCAAACGCAGGGATATTTTTGTTTTTTAATGCAGGATATTATCTTTCATTTGCATATGGCGTTTATCTTATAAATGCAAAGGTGATACTTTTTGGCGAGCTTGTGGCAATACTTCAGCTTGTATCAAATATCCAGGAGCCTTTTAAGTCAGTTTCAGCTCTTATCCCTCAGTATTTTTCTATGATTGCATCAGCAGAGAGAATTATGGAAATAGAGCAACTGGATGATAATATAAAAGAAGGAAATAAAGTTTCTGATTTCGAAGCGATAGTATTTGATAATGTTACATTTGAGTATGACGACACAGATAAGGTGGAGAATATTTCTTTAAGGATTCCGAAGGGTAGCTTCGCATCCCTCATAGGTGAATCCGGCTCAGGAAAGACCACCATTATCAAGCTTCTTATGGGTATTATCACACCCAAAAGCGGAAGGATATTCTTTGAAACAAAGGATGGTAATATTGATGTGAGAAAAGGTTGTATGGGGATGTTTTCATACGTTCCTCAGGGAAATCTCCTTTTCTCAGGTACAATACTTGACAATGTGACCTTCTTTGACAAAAACCCTGATACAAAAAGGGCTGAAAAGGCATTGAAATGTGCAGATATATGGGAATATATATCTACACTAGATGATGGGCTTAATACATATATAGGCGAAAACGGCGAAGGCTTATCTGAAGGACAAGCCCAGAGAATAGCCATTGCCAGAGCGATTTATGCCGATACAGAAATTGTGGTTCTTGATGAAGCCACATCAAGCCTTGATGACAAGACAGAGATGAATGTGCTTACAAATATTATTAAAGAAAATTCAAAAACAATAGTTGCAATTACTCACAGAAAGGCAGCTTTGGAAATATGTGATATTAATATAAAATTAGATAAAAAGGGAATGCAAAAAAACTCCAGATCGCAAAAAGGCATAGATTATACATAAGTCAAAAACCTGAATGTACAATAAAACTTACAAATTACTCATTATGTGGGAAATATTACATTTTTATGTAATATTTCCTCTTTTTTTGTGCCTTTTTGCTACGAATAAACTTCGCCTCTCGGTGTATCGCATACCCCTTCGGGTAACCCGAA
>SVJM01000081.1 GCA_015068975.1 Oscillospiraceae bacterium
AGCGTGCTCATTTCCTGCGATAAGGTCTTTTTTGCCCTGGGTAATGTTATTGTTGCTGCTGCGGATGCTTTCGTTGTAGAAATTGTTGGTAAATGCCCACTTGGTCTCGTCTTCGAACATTTCCTTGTATTCTTCAGACGCACCCACATTCAAATAATTCATATGTGCCTGATTGAGAATGACGGCAGGCTTAAATGCCATTGCTCCGTTAATTGTTCCGGAGTAAGACAGTATCGGCCAGCATATCACAATAAAAATCAGTATGTTACACAGCAAGGCAAGGATGGCACGCCCTGTTTTACGTTCGGCAACCACGCCAATCGTGTCAACAGCCGCATAAGCAGCAGCGACCATGGTTGTACTCACCGCAACCACACCTGTTGCAATCCCTGCCGCAAGTGTTGCCGGAGCACTGACGATAGTTACCTGTACAGACATCAGTGCTCCGTACAGGAACGTGAAGGTGACAGAACTTAAAAGACAGCATAGAGCCCCTGCAATGACACTGACAACCAATGATGCAGTAAGCATACCTAAGATTAGTCCCACCATCGCAGGAAGAAAGAAAAACAGAATGCTTACCACTATACTCACAATCACCATAGTAACAGGTGACAGCAAAAACAGTTCTGCAACAAAGAATATTGCAATCAGTATGCCTGATACGAAGCTAAGCACAGGTACAAACTCGCCTGCAAGTTTGAATGCCATTGCTATATAGAGTAAATAGACTACTTTTTTCTGTAGCCATTGGATGTGTTCAATTTTAAGCGACATATAAAATCTCCTTTGATTGTTGTTGGACTGATAACTATTTCAGTTTGATGAATTCTTATTTATCTGATTCAGGCTTTATGCCCCCCAATACTTTCATTGCGTTCTATCGTAGTTGCACCTTCCTGTAGGTTAGTGCCTTTGAGTATGGCATTCTTGCCATACCGTTCTTTTATATCAAGCATTGCTTCCTGAATTTTTCTTTCTTTTTGCAATGCTTTTTCTTCTTGTTCTCTTTTTGCCATAAGCTCATCATAATCTGTAAACAAATCTAATTGCTCATAGCTTTGTTTATTCTCGATACTGCTCTCAGGCACAAGATTACAAGCCGTAATGTTTACTCTCCTTACAAGAAGCTTCTTATCAACAATCTCATCATATAGTTTCAGCGTTGTATCCATAATGAGTTTAGTTGATGATGTCTGTCTTGAAGTATGCGCAGTACCATGAGCGTGTTTCGGTATCTTTCTGCCGTATGGATCTGTTTTAACTTCTCCCTTGTAATATTTAGCTATATCGGGATTTGTAAGGTTTTCTATATCATAACCTATCGTGAGTACAATCTGGTCTGTAACAAGCCCTTTTTCGACTAAATCAAGTGCGAGAAGTTCAAGCATTTCCCACACAATAATTCTTGCTTTTTCAAAGGTGTACGGTTCCTGCAGAACTTGTCCTGTGCTGATACTCTTTGTTTCAGGTGTATATGCTTTTGCCTCTGCTATCGTGGTCGGTTCATATCCCCATGCGTGGTCTACAAGCATTTTTGAGTTTATTCCAAACAGCTTTTTTAGTCTGTTTCTTCCAAAGGCAGTCGTAGATGCTCTCGCAACATCGCCCATCGTGTACATTTGATTATCTTCGAGTTTCTTTGAAATTCCTTTGCCGACTCTCCAAAAATCAGTTAATGGTTTATGCTCCCAAAGTTCTTTTCTGTAAGCCATTTCATCAAGAGATGCAATTCTTACACCGTCTTTATCGGGAGCCATCTTTTTCGCAGTGATATCCATTGCAATTTTTGCAAGATACATATTTGTACCTATACCTGCTGTTGCGGTTATTCCTGTCTGCTTTAACACATCACGAATAATCATCATAGCAAAGTCATGCGGTGTTTTTCCGCTCGGCTTCAGATACCCTGTTATATCCATGAATACTTCATCAATTGAGTACACAAGGATATCATCAGCAGACACATACTTTAAGTACACATCATAAATCCTTGTTGAGTATTCCATATATCGTGCCATTCTTGGCTTTGCAATAATATAGTCAAGCTCAAGTGCAGGATTACTTTGAAGCTCTAATGCATTACTTGATTTGCCTGCAAATGTTCTGTTAGGTGCTTTATATCGTCTTTCATTATTGACATACTTAACCTTTTGAATAACTTCAAACAGTCTGGCTCTTCCGGGGATGCCGTAAGATTTTAAGCTTGGTGTTACTGCAAGACAAATTGTTTTTTCTGTTCTTGATTCATCGGCAACAACGAGATTTGTTGTAAGCGGATCAAGCCCTAAATCGACACATTCCACCGACGAATAAAACGATTTAAGATCCACACAAAGATATGTTCTATTCATCGGTTTCCGTCTCCTCTTTCTTTAAAAACACTCTGCTATTTCAAGTCCTTCTTTTATTGCTTTGTCTATTTTTTCATTAATCTCATCTTCTGATACATAATCCATATTCTGTGCAGAAACCGTCTGTAACGGACCTATACCCCACAACCAGGAAAGTGCTTTTAGATATGATGTTGCCTGTTCTAATTCATTTCCTGTATCAATATCCATACCTCTTGTGGTTATATAGAGCATTTTTTCGGCTTTACAATTTCCATAGCAGGTCTTATCATCGGATTTGAATGTTACATCAAATATTGAGCAAAGCTCAAAGAAATTTTTTAATGCTGCCGGAATTGACATATCCCAAAAAGGAGCCGACACAACAATTCTATCTGCATCCCTTACTGTTTCTGCCCATTTTAAAACTTGTCCGTCTATATCTCCGTTGTTTCTTCTTGTTACAAGTTCTTCTTTTACAATCGTTAAATCCATGTCGTTTAATACATAGGTTTCAATATCATATCGCTCTTTTAGTTTTTCTACTATAGGTCCTGCTATTCTTTTGGTTCGGGAATCCTTACCTCTTATGCATGCGTCTATGTATAATAGTTTTTTCATCATATCACTCCAATACTTCTATCTGAACTGCTTTCATTGCATCAAGTGCTGTGTTATGACTTTCTACACTAACACCTGCACAGCATTTGCTATCGACAGTAATCTTCACTTCGGGATATGTTGCTTTCAGAATCATAGCATTTGAGATTACGCAAATATCAGTGCATAATCCGCACAATTCTATCTCTTCAGCATCACTTACCATTTTGGGTAACTCAACACTACCGAAAGTAATTTTATCTACTATCTCATTAACATACGGCTTTAACTCATCGCAAATCTGCCAACCATCTGTATCCTTGATACAATGCTCAACAGGAAGTTTCTTACCTTCCTGTGTGTTCATATAATCTGCGAAGTGTGTGTCTCTGGTAAATATAACTTTACCATCAAAGTTCTTAACCTTTTCAACCACATTCGGAACTATTGCTTCAGCAAGCTTACTGCCAAGACTTCCTGTTATAAAATCATCTTGCATATCTACAACAATTAAGTATTTCATTGTGCATTCTCCTTCAAAATATTATTTCCTTCTTCTTTAGTTATGTATTCAACATCAACCATACATTCTATAACCTTTTCCTGTCTTTGCTTTGCAAGGTCAGGACGGACATCAAGAGAATAGATTGACGGTGCGTTTGGTATTCCTACAAGCAAAGTACACTCATAGTCCGTCATATCTTTAGGTTCTTTATCAAAGTAGCCCATTGAAGCATCATAAATCGAATAATATCCGCTACCGTAATATATTCCGTTGACATAGAATTCAAGCACATCTTCTTTCTCATACTCTCGCTCTATTTCCATAGCCATAAACACCTCTGCTATTTTTCTCTGCAAGGTATTATCCTGTGGAAAATACAGATTCTTTGCAAGCTGTTGCGACATTGTACTTCCTCCCTCTAAGAGTTCCCAAGCCTTTATGTCATTATAGATGGCACGAGCAGAACCAATGATATCAAACCCATTATGCTTATAGAAGCGCCTGTCCTCAACAGCAACAAGTGCTTTAAAATATATTTCCGGTACATCTTCGTATTGCGTATAGTTCTCTTTGCTCTGCAGTTCGGTTATTACATCAACAAGAGGTCTTTCTTCAAGAGCATCTTTATATTTATCATATCCGCCCTTAATCTG
>SVJM01000082.1 GCA_015068975.1 Oscillospiraceae bacterium
TTGGGGTGTAAAGCAGACCTCGCAGAGATTGTTTGATTTTGCTTGTGCGCTAGCCGGCGATGATGTAGACAAGATGAAGGAAATGCAGGCGGCGGTTGAAAAAGGCTTCAAGCAGGCAACCGGAGCATGGGGACGAGAGTTACCGAGTATCTGTAAAGATACCTTTGATGCAACAAATAAGTTATTTGATGATTATTATGCTTCAAAAGAGGAGCAGACAGAATAGTTTTATATAAAAAACCAAACAGGGGGAAATGGCTGTTTGGTTAGTTGACTGGAGTTACTCTTTTGTCTGGACAAGAGCTTCAGCAGTAGATAACAAAACAGCAACGTCTCGTTCACTGCACTTGTTGCAGATCAGATAGATTAACAGCTCCTGTTCCGGAGAACGTGTGGTATCAGTAGAATTTAATACCGTATTCGCTGGAATATCCAGACGGTTCAAGATTTTTGAAAGTAATTCATAACTCGGAGCCTTATTTTCATTCTCGATTGCTTGTAAGTGGCGAGAACTAATATCAAGTTCTTCTGATAATTCTGTTTGTGTAAGTTGTTGATTTTGACGTGCTAGTTTAATGGCAGCACCTAAGCTGAGTTTTCGTTCCTGCATGATATATCACCTCAATATTATTTTATAGTTTGTATTCTTATGTTGGAACGATGCTAAAATTCGTGCAATGCGAAGCGTAAGTTCGCATTGATAAAGGATTAAAGTAAGGGGAAAAGAAAACTTGCTAAATATAAAAAAAACGTATTTGGGAAGGCTTTTCTTGTGGAAATAAAGAAATAGGCAGTGTGGGGAATGGAAAGGTAAAAGTCTCACCTGTAGACGAAGTGGCAGTTCGCACCAATGCGAATTGCCAATACACATATAGCGATATTAGAAAAAGTATTTGTAGGATTTTTAGTCCGGCAAATACTTTTTTTGATGTATATGGAAATTTTTTTAAAGTTTTTTTCTACTTTATCTATAATTTCCTACCAACCTTCGTATTAGTCAATCGAAAGGGATATTTGTCTTTCGCTTCCATGAAGGGTATGGGAGGAGGTGAACTCTTATGGAGAAATCTTCTTCCGGTAGGAATGAAACAAATCAAAAATTGTTCGACAGTTACTGTAAAAGGATTCTGAAAAATGAAGCCATTGACTGCTTACGTGAAATACAGAAGCACAGGCAGAGAGAAATATTCTTTTCAGAACTGAGTGAGAAGGAGTGGAAACAGCTTTATATGGAAGATGAGTATGATTTGGATACCTGTAATTTTCAGGTGCTCGGTTATGATGTAGAGGTAAAAGATGCTCTGATAGCAGAAGCGTTAAATCTCTTATCAGACAAGAAAAGGGAAGTGGTCTTATTGGCTTATTTTCTCGATATGTCAGATACGGAGATAGCAAAACTGCTGAATTTAAGGCAAAGTACAATCCATTATCACAGGACAAGCTCGTTAAAGTCCTTAAAGGAATTTTTGGAGGAAAGAACGAATGAAGATTAAGAAATGCAAGAAGGGAAAGCTAGTTGCGTTTCCTGTCATTGTGGCTGCATCCAAAGGCGATGTAGAAGCTGTGAATCAGGTCTTACAGCATTATGAAGGGTACATAATTTCACTGAGTACCAGGACACTTTATGATGAGTTTGGCAATCCTCATATCTGTGTGGATGAAAATATCCGCCGGAGGTTGCAGACAAAACTGATAGCAGCAATCTTAAAATTTGAGTTGGCATAAGCATTTTAAACGGTCAGCGGTTTCCCTTTCATACCGCTGATCGGTGCGTATGCACCTGTACCTTGATAATTGAATATGGTTTTGCATACAGGACGTGAGGATATGTGGAGCTACTAGGCAGATTCGCCATGATGTATCTGCCCTGTGATAAGGGTAAATGCGATGAAATGCTGACAGAGCATTGAAGCTAAGGTATGGAGCGAGAAGATTTGGCAAAAAGTGTAGCAGTTACATAGAGCGATGAAGCATATCCGTGATAATGATACTTCCGGAGAAATCCGGTCAATTTGATGACGGTGCGATACCGATGTGGACAGCGTAATGAACTGTCACCTGTATAGCAGTTTTTTATCTGTTTATAAATAGGAAGGATGCGTTCTTTCTTATTTATAAGCAGATAAAACTGTGCAAAGAGGAGGATTTTATGAGTAAAGATAAGAAAAAGAAGTTTGTCAGATACCAAGAAGGCGCTGAGATTTACAGTATGAGCGTAAGAAAGTTTCAGGATTTGGCAAAGGATGCGGGAGCAATCTATAAAGTAGGAAAGATGGCTCTTGTAAGTTGTGAGCTTTTTGATAAATATATGGAAACATTTAAGTTATAAAGAGATTTTGTTAAACAAAAACTACTTGCATTTTTGTTAAACAGAAATTATAATAGTAGTAAGCTGGAAAGTGAGGTGAGCGTATGGCAAAAGTGGGACGCCGGAAACAGGAAGAAACGAAAAGCAAAATAATCGGTATTCGTTTGTCGGACGGATGTCATGAACAACTAATGCAATATGCTTCCGAACACAAGCTGACTATAACACAAGTAGTGAATAGGGCTTTGACATTATTGTTTCAAAGTTCCTAGAAAGATGCAAAATCTCTTTCCTTTTAACCAGAAAGGAGCAGAGATATGGCAAAAGCAAGAAAAGACAATAAAGGAAGAGCTTTACGGAAGGGGGAAAGTCAGCGTTCACAAGATAACAGGTACGTTTATACTTACACAACTCCGTTAGGAAAGCGTGGCTATGTATATGCCACAACCTTACAGGAACTTAGAGAAAAGGAAGAAAAACTAATCCGAGACCAATTAGATGGACTGGATTTGTATGTAGCAGGAAAAGCGGATTTGAATTTCGTGGTAGACAGGTATCTGGCTACAAAGAATAATCTTGCAACATCGACATACGCAAATTACCGATATGTATATGACCATTTTTGTAAGGATGGTTTTGGTAAGCGTAAAGCAGCAGAGATTAAATATTCAGATGTGTTACACTTCTATTTACATCTTGTAGATGAAAAGGAAGTGAAGGTAAAAACAGTGGAGTCATTACATTGTGTATTGCATCCGGCATTTGATATGGCTGTGAGAGATGAGATTATTCGTAAAAATCCGAGTGATGGTGTTATTTCTGAAATCAAGAAGCGTCAGGGAAGGAAACAGAAGGTTGACAGAGCTTTGACCTTTGAGCAACAGAGTGAACTTATCCGCTATATTACAGATCACCCATTATATGATTATTGGCGTCCGTTATTTATTGTACTTTTGGGAACGGGTTGCCGGATTGGAGAAATATGTGGTCTTAGGTGGCAGGATGTAGATTTAGAAAATCGTGTTATCGACATAAATCACAGCATGACCTATTTCCGAAGAGGAAAACAGCCACCATATACCTTTGAATTTAAGTTTGAACCACCGAAAACGAAGGCGGGAATCAGAAAAATTCCTATGTTGGATGATGTGTATGATGTATTGAAAGAAATGTATGATTATCAGAAAGAGCATGGTTTTAGTTCCTTAGTGGTGGATGGTGCGACAGGCTTTATCTTTATCAATAAGGTAGGTGCATTGTATAAGCACACAGCGATTGACCATTCTATTAGGAGGATTGTCAATAATCATAACGCAGAGGAAATTGTGAAAGCCAAGAGAGAAGATAGAGAACCGATTATATTACCGTTCTTCTCATGTCATACTTTCAGGCATACCTTTTGTACCCGGTTTTGTGAGAATGAAACCAACGTAAAGGTCATCCAGTCCGTAATGGGACATGCGGATATCAATACTACAATGGATATTTACGCAGAAGTAACAGAAGCAAAGAAAAGAGAATCAATGGAAAATCTATCAAAGAATTTAAAGGTTTTCTAGGAAAGAGTCCGGGAAGTGGATTCACCGCAGTTTGCAACAAAAAAGCAATTTTGCAACAGTTTTGCAACGAATTTGGTCTTAATAGTGCATATCGGTACATAACAGTGCATGAATGAGAACCAAGTAAACAAGCCAGTTTGAGCGATAATGCATGGTAGTGCATGAAAAGCAAAACTCATTCAGGTCGT
>SVJM01000083.1 GCA_015068975.1 Oscillospiraceae bacterium
GTATGACGGACTATGAGTGTACTTTACTTGTTGGAAGACCAAACGCACCGTCAGTATATTCGTTAAACAACAGACCTGACCTTGCGAAACAAAGACAGAAAAAAGTCATAGAATGTATGGTAGAGGTTGAATATATAACCGAAGATGAAGGAAAAGAAATATTAGGAGAGGAGTAAGTGAATATGAAATTAACATTTATAGGAGCAGCTCATGAGGTTACAGGCTCTTGCACATTGCTTGAAGCTTGTGGTAAACACATACTTATTGACTGCGGTATGGAACAAGGCGGCGATACATACGAAAACTGCGAATTGCCTGTTGCACCAATAGAGATTGATGCAATTTGTCTTACTCATGCACATATAGACCATTCGGGAATGATTCCTGCGATGGTTGCAAAAGGTTATGCAGGCCCTGTGTATTGCACAGAAGCAACACAAAGGCTATGTAATATTATGCTTCAGGATTCTGCTCACATTCAGGAGCAGGAAGCAGAATGGCAGAACAGAAAAGCAGAGCGTTCCGGCTATCAGCAGTATGTTCCTGTATATACTGTTGCAGATGCGTTAGAGTCCCTGAAATTATTTGAGGGACACGGATATAACAAACCGATTGAAATATTTGAAGGAGTAACGATAAATTTCTGTGATGCAGGACATTTGCTTGGTTCATCAAGCATCCACATCACAGTAAATGAAAACGGAGAAGAAAGAACGGTCTTGTTCTCGGGCGATTTGGGTAATATAGACAGACCTCTTATCAGAAATCCTCAAAATCCACCGTATGCTGATTATGTGGTAATTGAATCAACCTATGGTGACAGAGTTCACGGAGAAAGACCTGACTACATCGCACAGCTCACAAAAATAATGCAGGAAACCTTTTCAAAGGGCGGAAACCTTGTTATCCCATCCTTTGCAATCGGAAGAACACAGGAGCTTTTATATCTGTTCAGAACGATTAAAGAACAGAATCTTGTAAAAGGTCATGAAAACTTTATTGTGTATGTAGATTCACCTCTTGCGGTTGAAGCCACAAAGATATATCAGGATAATCTGATGGGATATTATGACGAAGAAACACTTGAACTTGTAAAGCAGGGCATCAATCCCATATCATTCCCCGGATTAAGATTAAGTGTTACAACTGATGAGTCAAGAGCGATAAACTTTGATATGATTCCAAAGGTAATTATATCTGCATCTGGTATGTGTGAAGCTGGTCGTATAAGACATCACTTAAAGCATAACCTGTGGAGAGAAAACAGCACAATACTTTTTGTAGGCTATCAGGCAGAAGGAACCTTTGGAAGAAAGCTTATAAACGGAGTAAAGAATGTTTCCTTGTTCGGAGAGAGCATTCAGGTTAATGCAAGAATAGAATCAATTGTTGGTATCAGTGGTCATGCAGACAGAGATATGCTTCTTGGATGGCTTGGAAGTATGGAAAAGCCGCCTAAGAAAGTATTTGTAAATCATGGTGATGATTTGGTGTGTGATGGATTTTCACAGACAATATATAACAAGCTTAAATTCACAGCAACAGCACCGTATAGCGGTGATGAATATGATCTTGCAACAGGCGAGTGCGTGGCAAGAGGAAGAATAGTTAAACTGACAAAGGTATCAGAAGGAAGACGAAGGGCCAATCTTGTATTTGACAGACTTATGGCAGCATGCCAAAGACTTAAAACAGTTGCAGAACTCAGTCGCAATCTCACAAACAAAGAATTGGCTAAATTTACAGATCAGATAAACGACTTGTGTGACAAATACGCAAGAAAATCAAAATAAGGACATAGGCAAGGAGGTTAAAGATATGTCAAAAAGATATTTTGCATGTGTGTATGGCGGGGCAAATGAAAGAATTGCTAGTCAACACAAAGAAAAAATAGAAGAATTGGGAAAACTAATCGCATCAAACGGATTCTCGCTTGTTTATGGTGCAGGAGCAACAGGCTGCATGGGAGCAGTTGCAAGAGGTGTTAAAGAGAATGGTGGTTTTGTAATGGGAATATCTCCTGACTTTATCAGCGATTTTGAAGATATATTTGATTGCGATAATAAAGTTATGGTTGACACGATGGCAGAGAGAAAGACGCTTATGGAAAAACATGCGGATGTGTTTTTCATCGCTCCCGGAGGAATAGGAACTATGGATGAATTCTTTCAGGTGCTGACCTTGAAATATTTGAAAAGAATTGATGTGCCGATCGTTGTAATAAACCTTGATGGCTTTTACGATACATTAATCGCCCTGATTAAGGATTTGGTAAAACAAGGTGCGGTAACTGAGAAAATACATAAGCTCTATGATGTAATTACAGATGTGAACGAGGATACAATAGTTCCAATACTTAAAGAAATTATAGGATAACAAGGAGAAAGTACAATGAAATACTTAATTGTAGTAGATATGCAAGTGGATTTTATCACAGGAAGTCTTGGCAGCAACCTTGCCGAAGCAATAGTTTCTAATGTAGTTGAAAAGGTTAAAAACTTTGATGGAAAAGTAATTTTTACAAGGGATACGCACTTTGCTGATTACCTGCAGACACAGGAAGGCAGGAAGCTCCCTGTGGAGCATTGCATTAAAGATACAGATGGTTGGCAGATTTGTGATGAATTAAAACCATATGCAAATGAAATTGTAGATAAGATTACTTTTGGAAGTGTTGATTTGCCTCAAATGATAACTGATGCAGATGAGATAGAACTGTGCGGATTATGTACAGATATTTGCGTAATCTCAAATGCGGTGATACTAAAGGCAACTTTCCCTGAAGTCAAGATAACAGTTGACAGTGAGTGCTGTGCAGGTGTAAGTGTGGAAAGTCATAATACTGCTCTTAATGCAATGAAGGCATTACAGATAGAGGTTAAGTGAAAATGTTTTTTATAATGGGAATTACTGACGGACAAAAGGAATTAAACTATGACAGTGGTGGAATAAATATATGTAAAAGCTGCGGTGCATATTCAAGATATACCGTGTTTATGATAATTAAGCACTTATATTTTAAGAGGAACAATTATGGAAATTATTATAACAATCATAGTAAGCGGATACGCTATCTCATAATATTGTTTAGTTTAAATGAGCAAAGCACTCACAGACGATGTGAGTGCTTTTTGCTTTCTTAACATAATCTTAATACAGAAGTACAACCGTTAATGCCATCTTAAAAAGTATTATGATAGAATGATAATAGAAAATAGGATACACTTGAATGGTGGTTTTGATTATGGATGCAAAAATAAAGAAGCATTTTTCTTCTTCTCAGATAATACTATTCGGCTTTGCCGGTGCAATCATATTAGGAACAATACTCTTAATGCTCCCGATTTCATCGGCAAGCGGAGATATGACACCGTTTTCCGATGCGTTATTTACTTCAACATCTGCGGTATGTGTGACGGGCCTTGTTGTACATGACACAGCAACACATTGGTCAATGTTTGGACAATTTGTTATTCTTTTGCTGATACAGATTGGCGGTCTTGGAATTGTAACGTTGTCCGTGGCAATGGCGATGCTTGCAGGCAGAAAAATCGGACTTATGCAAAGAAGTACCTTGCAAGATGCGATATCAGCACCAAAGGTCGGCGGAATTGTAAAACTCACAGGCTTTATATTAAAAACGACCTTCTTAATTGAGCTTATAGGTGCAATTCTTCTTTCAACAGTATTCTGCAGAGAGTTCGGTGCAAAAGGAATTTGGCTCGGTATTTTCCATTCAGTTTCGGCATTTTGCAATGCAGGATTTGACCTGATGGGAACAAAAGCTCCGTTCTCATCCCTTACATCATATTCTGCACAACCCCTTATAAATGTAGTTATTATGTTACTTATCATAATAGGTGGTATTGGTTTTCTTGTATGGGAAGATATAAAGACAAACAAGCATCATATTAAGAAATATCGTATGCAGACAAAGGTAGTATT
>SVJM01000024.1 GCA_015068975.1 Oscillospiraceae bacterium
TATATGCATCCTGTTCTTCTTTGCACATATTGTTCCACAACACATTCCATCCGCAGACTCTCACCTGAAGGTTTTTGTAGTTTTCGGGATGCAATTGAGCATCTTTAAGAATTTCTGCATCAAATATGTTGAAATGAAGGGAAATACCATCATTTAGCATATAGGTTTTAACGACAGATTTAAGAGCCTCCATACCTTCCCTTCCTGATACGGCAGAAGGATGAAGCATCACATCAAGGCAGAAATCTTCGGTATAAAGACTTGGTTTCATACAAAGTACACTGTTTATAAGCGAACTTATCCCCGATTTATCCATACCGATAACGGGAGATGCATTCTTTGAAATTTCTTCTCCCGCTCTTCTTCCGTCAGGCGTAGCAGATGTCATTTGACCAAGGTCTATAAACTTTCTTGCAGAATGCATACCTGCCTTCCACACACCGCCTCTGGTATTAGGTTTACCGTTTATAAGTCCTGATACAAACTCTGACAAATCCTTTGAAAGAGCATCGGCGAAACTTTGATTATTTCCGAATTTCTGTGGATTTTTCATAACCTTACATCTGATATGTTCTTCATCTTTCCAGTCAGATGAAAGAATATCTTTAAATTTTGTAAGAGTAATCTCTTTCTCATCATATATAAGATACTTTATCGCACACAGTGAATCAATCGCCGATGCAAATCCCGACATAAGAACAACTGAATTGTTGTATTTCATACCAAATGCATAAGCATCCTTTTTTGACTTAAGAGATGACTCGATAGTTGCAGAGTACATTGGTGAAGGATTACCATAAGCGGTATATTTTTCAAATTCTTCTGCAAGATCAATTGTTTGTTCAATCACATATTTAATATGTGATTTGTATATATCATAAAACTCATCAAATGTAGATATATTATCTGTATCTTTTGACTCAAATGTGCGAAGGACATCATCATTAAGCGACTTACCTCTATTTAAAGTAAATTCAATAGCCTTCAAAAGATTTATATGAATTGGTGCAGTAGATACTTCTTTTCCTTTTACAGAAAATTCATAGCAACCTTTGATATCACATTCAACCGCTTCTTGGTGAGTAACGCCAAGTGATCTCATAGCCTTATATATACCCGGTTCGCACATAAGAACAAAACTTGTCTTGCCTTTCTGTATCATAGACAAAACCTTTTCTGTGAATTCTTCAGGTGTATTATTATTGATTTTCACCTGTATCTTGGGATTGAATATATCTATATAATCATATATATCAATAAGCTTATATGAGAGAGGATTTACAGTTGTATTTCCGTCAACATCAGTACCACCGATATAGAGCGGTTGTCCCCAGTAGTTATCCATAGAGGACCACTGTGTAAGAAAATATGCAATCAGTTCATCAAGCTCATCCTCGGTATATTTCCCTGATTCTATATCTTTTTTATAATACGGGTACAACATTCTGTCAAGTCCCGAAGCAAGAGAACGCACCTGAAAACAATCCACACAGTCGCTGATAATAAAGTATACATAGATAAGCTGCAACACTTCATAAGTATCTGAAGGCGGATTTTGGGCTATATTCTTAAGACAGGTATAAATCATTTGTGATTTAGAATGATTCAGTTTCTTCTACATAAGGTCCCCATTTCAGATGATGTTCATGAACTGCAGTATTGAAATACTTGTTTAAATTTATCTGAAGAGCTTCGGATTTTATCAAAGCAGGATCGATAGCTGTACCTATTTTGTATTCAGATTCAAACATTGAGAATTTTACATCTGCATCAGGAATGACATTTCCGTTTTTATCCTTAACTACTACTTTGAAATCGCCTTTTCTGTGCTGCTCAATTCTTTCGAATGCTTCTTTTCTCCATTGTGCATCCTTAGAAGAATATTTATCATCGTATCCTTCATCAACAGGAATGTTTCTTATCTCAATAAGCTTCATATCATATAATTTCTTTGAATCGGAAGCAGAGATTTTTGTAGATGGAACCTGTTCGGGAGAAATCTGATTCTGATAATTCATTATTTTAAAGTTTTTAACAAGGACTTCACCTGCGTTCAACCCGGGTCTGAAACCAAAGTCGTCATATCCGTTAAGAGCAGTGGTGGAATAAACATATGTCTTCCAATTATGGTCAATTATAAGCGGCTGCCATATACTCTTTTTATAAAGACCTGATGTTTTTTCCTGAAGCTGTACCTGTATGTAATGTGTTTTTTCTGTGGGTTCACTCAGTTTAACATCAAAGGACAATACAAGTGTATCATTTTCTTTAAAATTTGTAAGAGGTGCAAGATTGAAAATACACTTTGCAGTATTATCCATATCCTGCTTAACTGTAATCTTTGCCACTTCTTCTCCGTCAACAACGGCTTTTTCGATTATGCCATAGGCAGGATCTTTAGTCGCAGATGAAAGAAAATCATCCATATCTGCAATTACTGTGCCATTTTCCGGAAATGTAAAGGTTTCACCGGAATCATCATAATAGTATATATCGTCATAATTTGATGATGTTGTAAATTCTCTCGGGATATTTCTGTGAATATTGTTTGTAAGAGGTTTAAGTCCCGGCTGGATTGCAACACTTCTTACATAATCAGAATCTATCATTACTGTCTTTGTTGCGTCATCCCATTCCACCTTTTCTCCAAGCATTTCTGATATAAAACGAACAGGCACCATGGTTCTTGAATTGATAATTGAAGCAGGGACATCAAGGATGGTTTCCTGGCCGTTAATATACGCAATATTTTCATCAATATTCAGTTTGACAGTTTTGTTATTTCTTGTTCCTGTAACTGTCTTTGAATGGTCTATCCAACCAACCTCTGCACCAAGTGCTTCAAAGATTGCTCTCATTGGTACAAGAGTTCTTCCGTCAACTATCACGGGCATTACATCATAATTTTGTTTAACACCGTTAATAGTTACATTGATTTCATCTGATGCCAAAGCCACAGATGATACCGCCATTGAAAAAATCAATGACACACATAAAATAACCGATAATAATTTTTTCATTTTTGTTCTCCTTTTGTTTGATTATTTCGCCCCAACTAATGAAGCACTTTGCATAGATATTGTAGATTTTTATTGATAATCAGTCAATGGAGAAAACGGATTAGTTTTGCAATTTCGAACCTGTAATTATTGGAATTATCTTGACAAAAAATGTCTGTGACTTTATATTATAATAAGAAAGGTGTGTGATTTTGTGGGTGAATTTATAAAATATAATCACATAATTTCAAACATAATATTCTGCGACTATGTGGAACCCAGCAAATCAGATTTTGTATGTTCAGACAGACAAAGTCATGGTATCGCATTCTACCCTCAAGACTCTCTGGAATACTGTTTTGAAGGCAAAAAACCTTTCAAAAGATCATCAGGAGTTATAATTTATATGCCGAAAGGCTCGGATTATTCAGTACCGTTTGTTGAAAACAATGCCAAGGGTTGCTTTGCAATCAACTTTTTACTTGCAAATGATTTGGAGTTTGAACCTTTTATCTTTAAGGTAAAAAACAAAAGTAATTTTTACAATATGTTCAATGATGCAAAAAAGCACTGGAAGGCAAAAAAAGCAGGATACAAAAAAATATGTGCTTCACTGCTCTACGAAATCCTGTATAATCTGGAAAAAGAGTATGAATCGGGATATATATCTAAATCAAGCATACAAATACTTATGCCTGCCATAGACTACATACACAACAATTACACAAAAGAAACAATAAGCATACCTTATCTCTGTGAACTTTGTTCGGTAAGCGAAGGTTATTTCAGAAGATTGTTCAAAAAGCATACCACATTATCCCCCATCAAATACATAAACAATCTGAAAATCGAGTATACAAAAGAGCTTATATGCTCGGGAAACTATACATTAAGAGAAATTGCCGAATTGTCGGGATATGCAGACAGTTCTGTCCTCTCCCGTGAGTTCAAAAGAATTGTGGGAGTTGCCCCATCTGAATACAAAGATAATAAAAATCAATAACGGAGACTATATTATGAAAATTATCAAAGACAAAAGATGTATCATCGGCGAAGGTCCTATATGGAACGAAAGAGATCAGAAACTTTATTTTACCAATGGCTTCGGAAACGAAATCTGCATATATGATTTTGATACAGAAAGACTTGAAACAAGATACGTCAAGGAAGGCTGTGCGGCGTTTTGCTTTGATACAGACAACAATCTGATTGTATCGAGAAATGACGGAGTTTTTATCCTTAATGATGACAACACTACCACACCTATTTACGATACAGAAATATATAATCTAAAAAACTGTAACGATATGAAGGTAGGCCCCGACGGAGCGATATATGTAGGTACATTAAGTTCAAAAACTCTTGAAACGGGCAATGAATCGGACGGAAAATTGTACAGAATCGATAAATCGGGAGATGTACGCATTATACTGGACGGACTCGTCACACCAAACGGTATGGACTGGTCAATTGACGAAAGTAAATTCTACTATGTAGGCGATCAGGATAATTACTTAAAAGAATATGATTTTGACAAAAAGACGGGTAATGTATCATATACCGGGAGATTTATCAAGCTTCCGGGAGTAGACGGAATTACCATTGACAAAAACAACAATATCCTCGCCGCATGCTGGGGCGGACCATATATAGCAAAAATCAACACCACGGATATGACTGTTGAAGATACAATAATCCCTCCCCTATGCCATCCTGCAAGCTGCTCATTTGCAGGAAAAAATATGGATAAGCTTGTTGTAACAACATCAAGTTATATGGTTAATCTTAGAAAATCAGAAAATTCAGGATTTACTTTTATATTAGAAGGTATAGGAGAAGGACGAAAACCATATTTGTTTTAATACAAAAAAATAAATCCCATCCCGAGATCCTTCGGCTTACGCTTAAGGTACAACGGAGTGGGATTTTATTTTTAATTTAATTTATCGGCAATCTTCGCTATTTATTTTCTATCTGCCAGTCTATAGGCTCTTTGCCAAGACTTTCAAGTATCTCATTAGCTTTCTTAAAGTGTCCGCATCCAAAGAATCCGCGTGAAGCAGACAAAGGACTCGGATGGACAGTTTCAAGACAATAATGCTTTTTCTTATCAATAAACTGCGCCTTCTGTCTGGCATTGTTTCCCCAGAGTAAAAATATAACCGGCTCTTCCCTTTCATTGAGTATCTCAATCACTCTGTCAGTAAATATCTGCCACCCTGCATCTTTGTGTGAGTTTGCAAGTCCTTCTCTTACTGTAAGAGTGGCATTAAGAAGGAGCACACCTTGTCTTGCCCATTTCTCAAGATATCCGTTGTTTGGGATATAAAGTCCAAGACTGTCACGAAGCTCCTTATACATATTAAGAAGCGACGGTGGTATCTTCACGTCCTTCATTACAGAGAATGCAAGTCCGTGTGCCTGATTTGGCTCATGGTACGGGTCCTGACCAAGGATAACCACCTTTGTATCTTTTAAGGATGTCCACTTAAGTGCGTTGAAGATATTATTCATATCAGGATGTATCTTGTATGTGGAATATTCTTTTTTCAAAAATTCTCTTAATTTAAGGTAATAATCCTTCTGAAATTCACCTTCCAGAAGCTTATCCCAGTCATTCCCGAAATTCACCATAAAATCACCCTCGGATTATTTCTTATTTCTGGCTTTTGCTCTTAATGTATTGTCAAGAATTTTCTTTCTGAGTCTTAAGTGGTTTGGAGTTACCTCAAGAAGCTCATCATCAGCTATAAACTCAATACACTGCTCAAGGCTCATTTCTATATGAGGTGTAAGTCTGAGTGCGTCGTCAGAGCCTGAAGCACGGGTATTTGTAACGTGTTTTTTCTTACATACGTTTACTTCCACATCATCTACTCTGGCGTTTTCTCCAACTACCATACCCATATATACATCAACACCTGCACCGATAAAGAGCGAACCTCTCTCCTGTGCATTGAAGAGACCATATGTTACACTTGTGCCTGTTTCAAATGCCACAAGTGAACCGCGTGAACGACTTGAAATTTCGCCCTTGTATTCTTCATAACCATTAATCATATGGTTCATAATACCATTACCTCTTGTATCTGTAAGAAGCTGTGAACGATATCCCACAAGACCACGTGACGGAATAGTAAATTCAAGTCTTGTATAGCCTGTGCTTCCGGGTCCCATATTCTGCATAACAGCTTTTCTTTCGCTGAGTTTTTCTATTACAACACCTTCATATTCACTTGGTACGTCTACAATAAGAAGCTCTACAGGCTCTACAACTTTGCCATTTTCTACCTTAGTGATAACCTCAGGCTTTGATACCTGAAATTCATAGCCTTCTCTTCTCATTGTTTCTATAAGAACTGACAAATGAAGCTCACCTCTGCCTGACACCTTGAATGCATCTGCAGAATCAGTTTCTTCCACCTTAAGGCTTACATTTGTTTCCATTTCCTTAAAGAGTCTGTCTCTTAAGTGTCTGCTTGTGACATAATCTCCATCCTGACCTGCAAAAGGAGAATTGTTTACAGAAAATGTCATAGAAAGTGTAGGCTCGTCTATCTCCACAAATGGAAGTGGCTCGATACACTCAGTATCACAGACAGTTTCTCCGATATTGATTTTGCCAAGACCTGAGATATTTACGATATCGCCCACCTTTGCAGTATCAACTTCTTTTCTTCCAAGTCCGTCAAACTGATATATCTTACCTATTCTTGCACTTCTTGTAGAGCCGTCCTTTGAGCATACTGCTACACTCTGTCCAACTTTGAGAGTTCCTCTTTCTACTCTTCCAAGAGCCATAGTGCCAACATATTCATCATAATCTATATTTGAAATAAGGAACTGAAGTCCTTCTTCGTCTTCTCCTTCAGGTGCTTCTACTGCTTCAAGAATCATATCAAAAAGGTCAGTCATATCCCCTTCTCTTACATCAGCTGTTCTTGATGCATAGCCTGCTCTTCCCGATGCAAAAACAACAGGTGACTCAAACTGCTCTTCTGTAGCATTAAGATCTAAGAAAAGCTCAAGCACTTCGTCTACCACTTCATATGGTCTTGCATTTGGTCTGTCAATTTTGTTTATTACAATAATGGGTTTAAGGTTTAAGCCAAGGGCTTTTTTAAGTACAAATCTTGTCTGTGGCATACATCCTTCAAATGCGTCTACAAGCACAAGAACCCCATCAACCATTTTGAGCACTCGCTCAACCTCACCACCGAAATCCGCATGCCCAGGTGTATCTACAAGGTTGATTTTTACATCCTTATACATAAGTGACGTATTCTTGGAAAGAATTGTAATACCTCTCTCCTTTTCTATATCATTATTATCCATTACTCTTTCGTCTACCTGCTGGTTTTCTCTGAAAGTACCTGCCTGCTTAAGCATAGCATCTACCAATGTAGTCTTACCATGGTCAACGTGAGCAATTATCGCTATATTTCTTAAGTCGTCTCTTTTTATCATTCTTTACCCTTCCATTCTTTTTTCCTCATTTTTACCACTGTATAGAATAATACAAAAGGGCGGATATGTCAACATCCGCCGTCTATTTTTGTGAAATATTGGTGTATTTTCTGAAGCATTTCCTCATATGTTTCGGTAGTATTTATCTCATTTCGTACAAAGGCAGAGTCCTTTAAGCCTTTTATATACCATGCAATATGCTTTCTTGCTTCTCTTACGCCTACATATTCTCCCTTGTTTTCCATAATCATATCAAGGTGCTTAAGCATCACATCATATCTTTCTGAAAGTGTTACCTCTGTTATATTCTCTCCCGAAAGATACTCAATAATCTCTCTGAATATAAAAGGATTTCCCTGAGCGCCCCTTCCTATCATTACAGCATCGCAATGGGTTTCGTCCATCATCCTTTTTGCATCAGAGCCTGATAACACATCCCCATTTCCAATTACAGGAATAGTTACAGCATCCTTCACATCTTTTATAATGCTCCAGTCAGCCTTGCCCGAATAGTACATCTCTCTTGTACGGGGATGAACTGCTATTGCGTCAGCACCGCCCGCTTCTACCCTTTTGGCTACTTCCACAGCATTTATATCAGAAAAACCGCTTCGGATTTTACATGTAACAGGGACTGTGGCTTCTCTCTTTACAGCCTGTACAATTCTTTCGGCAAGTGCAGGATCCTTCATTATGGCACTACCGTCGCCATTGTTGGCAACCTTTGGAGCCGGGCAACCCATATTGATATCAATAAGCTTCGCTCCAAGCGATTGCACCACTTCTACACTCTCTGCCATAATCTCAGGATCATTACCAAATATCTGGACTGCAAGTGGGCTCTCTTCATCTGTTGTCTTAAGAAGTGAAAAGGTCTTTTTGTCCTTATAATGAATTGCTTTTGCACTGACCATTTCAGAATACACAAGTCCTGCCCCGTATCTTTTGCACATAATACGAAAGCTTAAGTCGGTAATACCTGCCATTGGTGCAAGAAATATATTGTTTTTTAGTTTGAGATTTCCTATTTTCATAAGGAATTCCTTCCTGTTTATAATTTATCCAGTTAAGTATAACAGAAATTTATCAGAAAATAAAGTCTTTTGTTTAATCTTCTATTAATATATAAGATAAAATAATATTGATTTACATAGTGGAAAGTGGTATACTATATTCGTAAAACAAAATAACCTCACCGGAGACATTTATGAAAGAATTATTTAAGAATTTAAACAAAAAATTAATATTACGTATATTTGCCACTGTACTGGCAGGTGTAATCTTCGGTACTGTAGCATTCAATATTACTATGGGCGAAGAAAGCACAGAAATAGAAAAAAGAGTAAATTTCCTTATTGTAGGAAACGATACCTACAGTCAGACATCAGATGCAATATTTATTCTCTCCCTTGATCCACTGGAGGATATTATAAATGTTATCCCTGTCCCTGCATCATCCCTTGTAAGTCTCAACGGTACTCAAACTGCACTTTCAAACATATACCGTGCAGGTGGAATACAGATTCTTATTGACAAAGTAACAGAAATCGTTCCTGTGCCTATAGACTACTATGCTGCAATGGACTTTCAGGCATTCAGACACATTGTAGACAGTGTGGACGGAGTGGATATAGATGTGCCCTTCGATATGAATTATTATGATTCCAAGGTAAATTACAAAATCAACCTTAAAAAAGGTACTCAGCACCTTGATGGCAAAAAAGCAGAAATGTTTATACGATACATCCCCGGAAAAAACATACGAAATCTCACCCGTGAATCAAATCAGAAAACATTTCTCAAAGAATTTATCGCACAGAAGCTTAACACAGATATAATACGTAAGTTTCCTGATATGTTTCCGAAGGTACTTCCTTACATAACATCTGATATCACTATTTCAGATGCAGGAAGATTCTTAAATATCCTTAAAAGTCTTGATAAATGTGAAATAAATACCATATCACTTACAGGTATATACAAATATATGGACAACACAAGATATTTTGTACCCGATTACCAAGTAAACAAAGATATACTTAAATAAACAAGCCGAAGTCTCATATTATGGGACTTCGGCATAAATCTATCAGCAGCAACAAGAGTTTCCCTGATTATCCTGTGAGAATATAAGCCAGATGACAATTATTGCACCGATGATAATCCATATATTTGAGGATGAAAAAAGCCCGTTGTCACAGCAGGGATTCTTCACACACACATTATCACAGCATGGATCCATTTTGGTGTTACCTCCATTTATTAATTACTGACAACCACATTCGCATGTGTTCTGAGTGCCTAAACCGCAGTCGGTATCATTTGTTGAAAAGATCAAGAGAATGAGAATCAAGAACCATAAGATTGTGCTGCTGTTGTTATTGTCGCAGCAGTTGTTACCGAATAAACCAAACATCCTTTGCACCTCCTTTAATATTTACTAAGACACATTTATCAGTCGCCACAGCAACCAAAGAGCAAAAGGAATGCAAGAATGAAGAAAAGGATTCCGTCATTTCCGTTAAAGATATTTGAGCAACAGTTTCTGGTCATAGCTATTCACCTCCATATTTTTGGTGGGATTGCTGTTTCACTGTTATACTATGAAAAATAAGTCAATTATGTTACAGGAGAAGAATATGAAAGCATTAATTTTATCCATAACTGCCGGAAACGGTCACAATATTGCAGCACGTGCCATAAAAGAGCACCTTGTAGAGCTTGGTGTGGATACTGTGATAAAGGATACCTACAAGGATTTCACTCACGGTATGAGCACTACAATTGACAAAGGGTATCTGTTTAGCACAAAATATGCACCTAAGCTCTGGGGCACTGCATATTCTCTTGCTGAAGAAAGAATCGATCTCGAAACAGACGCAAGATTTGGCACATGGGGGAAGCTTCTTGTATACAGAAAGCTTCGCAAATATGTGACAGAAAATAAATTTGATATAATCATAGCAACCCACACTGCACCTGCAGGCTTTATGACAATACTTAAAGAAGACAATGTGACAGATGCACGAATGTATGGCATTATCACCGACTTCACTGTTCATCCATTCTGGGAAGAGACAAACCTTGACTACTATGTCACAGCCTCTAAGCAGCTTCATAATATGATGGCAAAAAAAGGCATTCCACAAGAAAAAATCCTTCCCTTCGGAATACCCGTTGCCAAAAAATTTGAGTCCTCAACACCTAAGGAAGCTGCCAGAGAACAGCTTGGACTGAAAAACAAATATACAGTATTTGTAATAGGCGGTTCTATGGGATTCGGCGCAGTAAAAAAGCATATAAGAAATCTCTCAATGTCAGATATTGACTTTCAGATAGTAGTAGTATGCGGAAACAACAAAAAGCTTAAGGAAGACCTTGAAGAAATGAAAATAAGCAAAGATATGAAGGTCTTTGGATTTGTAAATAATATTGACCTTATAATGGATGCGGCTGACTGCATACTAACAAAACCGGGCGGACTTACAGTATCGGAAGCTCTTGCAAAAAATCTTCCTCTGATACTAATAGACCCTATCCCCGGTCAAGAGGACAGAAACAGAGACTTCCTCTTAAACGCAGGCTTTGCTATATCCACAAGCAAAAAGTTTCCTGCTGATGAAGCTATTTATCAGCTATACACAAATAATGAGCGTACTCAACAGATACTTGATATGATTAATTGCTCTGCACCCAAAAATGCAGGTCAAAGATTGGGAGAATTTATAGTAAATGAATACAAAAATAATCAATCTTCCAGATGAAATAAGTCTTGCTTTAAAAACCCTTAACCAAAAGGGTTTCAAAGCATACCTTGTGGGCGGTGCAGTAAGAGATTTCCTTATGGGTAGCGCTGTATCTGACTTCGATATAACCACTGATGCCACACCAGACGAAATACATTCATTATTTCAAAAATGCATTGATACCGGTTTATCTCACGGTACAGTTACAGTGATAATAAATCATGTGCATATAGAAATCACCACCTTCAGACAAGACGGTAATTATATTGATCACAGAAGACCGGAAAGTATTTCCTATTCAAAAAATCTTTGTGATGACTTATCCAGAAGAGACTTTACCATCAATGCTCTTGCATACAACCCTTCTGAGGGTATTATAGATATGTACGGCGGTATTGATGATATAAAAAACAGGATATTAAGATGCGTAGGCTGTGCCAGGACGAGATTTGAAGAAGATGCCTTAAGGATGCTTCGCCTGATAAGATTTTGTGCGAAGCTTGGCTTTGATACAGAAAAAGATACTCTTCTTGCACTTATAAATAAGCAACACCTTATAGAATATGTAAGCAAAGAAAGAATCAGAGAAGAAATAATAAAAACTTTACTTGCAGATTATCCTGAAAAGATGCTTACATTCAGTGATAGCAAGATACTTGATTATGTATTTGGAAATGATTTTTTTGAAATTATAAAAGAATCTGACCTTATTGATATGAAATCTCTGCCAAAGCTTCATACACTGAGAATTGCTTATATTCTTAATAAGCTTTATAAACAAAGCACAGATTCTGTAAAGGCGGCAATCAATAACCTTAAATTCTCAAATAATGAAAAAAAGGAAATCCTGGATATTGTAAGTATTATCAGAAAATATATGTCACAACCCAATAAATTTACTGACAAATACACACTAAAAAAAGCTATGGCAAAATACTCTATAGAGCATATCAGTATGTCTTTTTATATACTGTCACTTTATTATGATATATCCCACGTACAGAAGATTTTTGGAGATATTATAAATACTCAGGAGCCATATCTTATATCACATCTTAATATAAACGGAAAAGATCTTTTAAATATGGGATTTAAAGGTATTGATACAGGCGATTGTCTAAAATACCTGATTGACAAGGTCACAAAAAATCCTTCACTTAATACAAAAGAAATCCTTACAAAGGAGGCAGAGAAATACTATGCCGAAAAATGCATATGCAAAGATTAACATTTCACTTGATGTAGTTAACAAAAGAGACGACGGCTATCACAACTTAAAAATGATTATGCAGACAGTATCTCTGTATGATATTATTACTGTAGAAAAGTCAGATAATATATCAATCACCTGCACAAACCCCAATGTACCCTGCGATGAATCAAACATTGTATATAAATGTGCAAAAAAGCTTCTTGATATAAGAGATAAATCATATGGATTTAAGATACATATAGAAAAAAATATACCAATGGCAGCTGGACTTGCCGGCGGAAGCAGTGACGGTGCAACAGTGCTTAAAGAAATCAACCGCATATATGATCTGGGCTTTACTATGGATGAGCTCAAAAAAATCGGTGCTACAATCGGTGCAGACATTCCCTATTGTCTTGAGGGAGGCACATATCTTTGTGAAGGAATCGGTGATATCCTCACAAAAATAGATGATTTCAAATATGATAAAATCCTACTTGTAAAGCCGCCAATTGATGTGTCTACCCCTTGGGTGTACAAAAATCTTAAATTAAATGAAATCACAATACATCCTGATACTGATAAAGTCATAAATTGTCTTAAAAACAACAACGTATCAGAGCTTAAAAACTGCTCAGGAAATCTTCTCCAAACAGTTACAGAAAAAGAATACTCCGAAATATCTCATATCAAAGATAAAATGTATTCATTTGGTGCCTCATTTTCTATGATGTCAGGAAGTGGCCCTTCAGTATTCGGCTTATTTGACAATGATGATGAATTGAACAATGCATATGAATATTTCAAGTTGCTTTACCCTGATACATTTAAAGTAAAAACAGTAAATAGAGTATAAAATTTAATTTTTTGCAAATAATTATTGCATACTTAACTTCGGAGGTATGCAATGAAAAAAACACTATCTGTAACCGCACTTTGTCTGGTATTGATAATACTTATCAGCATAAGCTTTTGTAAAACAGAAAGAAATTTATCAGACAATCTGTTGAGGATGCATATAATAGCAAACAGCGATTCAAAAGCCGATCAGCAAACAAAGCTTAAGGTAAGAGACAGTATATTAAATGAAATGGGAAAAGAGCTGTCATCATTCCCCACTGCATCTTATGCAAAAGTAAATGTGTCAAAAAAGCTTGATAAGATAAAAACAATTGCACAAAACACCCTGATACAAGAAGGGATAAATGAAGAAGTAAAGGTATCTTTGGAAAACACATACTTCCCCCGTAAGTCTTATCATGATATCACACTTCCAAAGGGAAATTACGATGCTTTGAGAGTAGAAATCGGTAATGCCAAAGGTCAGAACTGGTGGTGTGTAATGTTTCCACCTCTGTGCTTTACTGACTGTGCCACAGGAGAAATAAAAGAAGAAGATAAAGAAAAGCTCAAATCAAATCTTCCCAAAAGCGAAGCCGAGCTTATCACATCAGATAAAAACAGTATAAAAGTAAAGTTTAAGCTTTATGAACTGTGGCAGGATGGAAAAGAAATTATAAATTCTATATTTAACTAAAAAAGCCGACGATTTAATCCGAAAATCGTCGGCTTTTTAATACTATTTTTCTCTGTACCCTGTCACATTATCAGGAAGTATATCAAGGGGTAATTCTTTGAAATTAAGCACCTTAAACTGTGAAATTTCTATAGTCTGATCATCAAATCCTGCCACAAATGACACTTTATTAATTTTGCCATATGATGCAACAGGAATATAGTATGTAGTCCAGGAAGATCCTGCCCTAAGCTCTTCGTAGTGGATTTTCTCCCCATCCGATGAGCTAAGCTCTATCCCCAGCTTACCATAGCCTACAGAGTAATCACATTTTGTAGTACGGAATACCACTTTGATACATAGATTGTCCAATTGCCCTAACTCAGGAAACTTATTGTATTCAAAGCGCAAATTACTTGGATCCGCAGATTTTTTTGTAGTTTTCATAGAAAGTGCAGTACCATAAATGATATCATCGGGCTTAACTACGGTTATTTCTCCGTATTCCGTGCCAATCTTCTTTCCACTGTCGAAGATTATCGGTTCATCTAAAATCAGCTTTTTTTCTGCAAATCTGTCAAAAAATTTCCCTGCAGCTTCAGTCTCCTGACTTTTTTTGCCAACGCCTGATATATGCACGGTTTTGGTTTCATCATCCCAGATAACCTCTGCACCAAAGGCTTCTGCTACAAATCTTACAGGGATAAGGGTTCTTCCGTTTACTATCTGTGATGGCACATCAAGCTTGTAATGTGTACCATTCACATATGCATCATAATAGCCCACTTTAAGCTTAACAGTTACACCGTCAAGTTCCCCTGACACTTCGCTATGTAAAGGATCCCATGATACATTTGCTCCAAGCATCTCAAATAGCCCTCGCATAGGTACAATGACCCTTTCGTTAAGAAGCACAGGCATCTGATCAAATGAACAAAGTGTACCGTTTACTGTCATATCTATCCTTGTTTTTTGCTTCTTTGCGGCAAATACTGACACAGAAGAAACAACAATTACAAATATCAATAATATGGCTATAAATTTTTTCATAAGTATTCCTCTTTCAAAAAATAAATGAGTATGTATATCACATACTCATTGTATCACAAAAAACTATATTTGTCACTATCAAATTATTGGATTGTTGTTTGCTTTAAGAAGAGCTTGAAGCTTGTCAATACTTACATCACACACATCCACATTGTCATCAATGCTTATAGATGCCGCATATCCTGCAGCTTCTCCGGTAAGTGCACACACAGGGATAACTCTCGTAAGCTCCCATCCGTCATCATATGCAGATACTATTCTTCCTGCCGCAAGGATATTTGGGAAATCCTTATTATAAAGTGTCCTGTACGGAAGCTGAAAGTGAGCTACCGGCACTCCGATATTAAGCCTTGCTCTCCAGTCACCAAATGATCCTATAGCATCATAAAACTTCTCTCCGTCTTCTTTTCCAGAAAACTCATACTCACCTTTTATCCTTCTGGTTGTACGGAACTGCGCTATTGTAGGAAGCTGTGCTACGATTCTGTCTTTTTCATCAAGGTCACGAAGCTTCTCAAGAAACAATGCTCTTCCCTTTAAACTCATTTCTGTTACATCCTCAGCACTTAAGCCCTTTAGTTTTGGCTGACCTTCAGGCTGACCTTTTCCCCATGTGCCTGAGCCTGCCGCCTGATTTTTGATAAGAACATTTGCGTTTTCGTTCTTTTCTAAATATTCTTTGATAAAATCTCTTTTTATACACTGAGCTATAAAGGATAACCAGTTATCCCCATCCACTGTAGGCACACCTGCACGATTGATAATGTCTGCATCTCCCGATGCATCAATTATACCTTACATCCATAATGCACTCTGCCCTCTTTTGTCTCACATACTACTCCTGTCACAGAATTTCCTTCCATAACAGGAAATGTGGCAAGAGTATCAAGAATTATATCCACATTATTGTTCTTAAGGTATTCATCAAGCTGCATTACAAGCATATTGTTAGAATACTTAGCGGCATAAATCTTCCCTTCTACAAAATCTGTGTTTTCTTTCCACTCATCAGGAAGTGAATTGAAGGACTCTGAGCAGGCAAGTCTTATAAGCTCTTCACATATTCCGCCCATCATCTTCTTGCCATTTGTATCACAGAGAGGCTCATACCAGTTAATAAGTCCCATTGTGGCAAGTCCGCCAAAGGCAATGGTCTTTTCTATTATGAGAGTTTTTTTATTGCATCTTGAAGCTGATACGGCTGCTGCAACACCGGCAATTCCACCACCAACAACAACCACATCATAGTCATTCTTTTTTATAACAGGTCTTTTGTCTGTAATATTCATATAAAGCCGCTCCCTTTCGTTGAATATAAGATAATAATATCACAAAAAGCAAATTAAGTCTATAAAAAACTAATTTGCTTTTTTCGATTTATTATTCTAATGTCACACTTCAGGTCCGTTACAAAGAAGTAAAACAATATCCTTATCTGTTGTATTCTTTACCACCACATCCTTGCATGATGCAGGTATCATATACTGCTCTGCCTTTGATATATCAAATGCCTTGTCATCGCAAATGAATTTTCCTGCTCCTTCAAGGACATATACACCTTTGTATACTCCGTCACTTTTTATAGTATATTCACCTGATACAGTCACTTTGTGCATCTTAAAGCACGGTGTATCATCATAGGAAATAATTTTGTATTCTGTATAATCAGGTGTTTTTTCAATGATTTCAGGCTTTATACGAAGCTTTTCTGCCTCATAATCAGTCATACCCTCATAATTGAAGCAATCAAGCATCTTTTCAAAGCCTATCCCCTGATGTACCATAAAGTCATCTATCTTAAGTCCTGAAGGTGTGGAACGTTCGGTTCTTAAGGTATAATCTGTAGGCTCCTGAATCTCTGTAAGGAAGCATCCTGCACCAATTGCATGCGGCATACCGCCTTTGATAAGAAATGTATCGCCTTCTTTTACCTCAAACTTATAAAGACAGTCAAGCATACCCTCAATATCCTGTTCATCAAAAACCTGTTTCCATCTATCTTTTGTGATGCCCGCTTTGAACCCCATATAGATACAGGGTTTTTCTCCGTTTATTTCTCTACCACCTAAGATATGCCAACACTCAGTTTTACCGAAATCCGAGTCAAAATACATCCTTGCTTTTTCTTTGTCAGGATGCACCTGAATAGAAAGCCTTTCGGAAGAATCAATAAGCTTGATAAGTACGCCCATAGATGATGCATATTTATCAAAGTGGGATTTGCCGAGCACATCCTTTGGATACGCTTCCACAAGCTCCTTAAGTGTAAACTTATCCTCGCCTACAACATAGCTCATGCCTTCATCCCTGATATGCTCTCTGCCTGCATTTCTTGCACTGACAACAGACATTATCCACTCTTCAGGAAAATGGTCATCCTGAGAGTTTTTTTCTCCATGAAGCCCTCTTATAAGTTTTCCGCCCAGATATGTTCTCCAGGCGGAAGCAAATGAGAGCTTTATGGGATAATAAATAATACTTTTATCCATACGACTCACCGTTATTTGTTCATATTTTTTCTTTCTTCCTCAAATGATCTGTTTAGACCTGTAGGCTTATGACTTGCATCAAGTCTTTTTAAGCCATTTTCGTCAAACATAAAGTCTATCCACATATAATGCATATGGTTATCATCTGTTACTTCTACACCATGATTTGCACCAAGAGGAATATGATAGATAAGGTTACCAAGCATCTGGATCTTTTCATCATTAATGATAAGATTCATATTGTTTTCAGGGAATGAGAAGAAGAACTGATCAAGCATTGGATGTGTATGAGGTCTTACAAGATCATAGCCGTAAGATTCAACTGAACCAATAGAGAATCTTGGGATAATTCTCTGTGGGATCATCATTCTGCTGATTGTCTTTTCACTCTTGTTAGGATCAATGTACTGGATTGAATCCTTATATGGTACTACTACAGGAAACTCTGTCTTATATTCCTTAAGGTCATCCACATCTGAAGGAAGTGTATCCCACTGGATTTCAAGTATCTGAAGATCTCCCTCTGCATCCACCTTAAGATCACATTGGGGCGACGGAACAAAGGTTGTTCTCTCGTCAAATGTAAATTCTTTGCCGTCTGTTGTAAACTTAGCCTTTCCTTCAATAAGGATAAGGATGTGATAGTATCCCACATTACCTTTAAATTCAATAAAAGAGCCTTTTTCTATAGTGTGATGAACAGGTCTTGCATGTGGTATATCTCCAATACAAAGCTCTACAGAATGATTACCCTTTTTTGTTACATCTACTTTTTCAAATACGATTTTTTCACTCATTTTTATTATCCTTTCATAAACACTTATGGGACGGGATTTCTACCGTCCATAAGTTATTTGTTATTCTTTTATTTCGTCACCGTTTACTGCCAGTACCCTGTCTACCACAAGCTGTCTGAACTTAGGAGAAAGCATTGCAAAATATGCAGTAAATCCTGTTACTCTTACAACAAGATCAGGATATTTCATAGGATCTTTGTGTGCATCGAGGATCTTTTTTGCATCGATGATATTGATGTTTAGAAGTGTATTTCCAGAATACATAATGCTTCTTATCATCTCTACCATCTTCTTGACCCCTTCTTTGTCATTGGCAATACCGGGATCCACCTCAAGCTGAACAGGTGCACAGTTACCATATCCGGGCTGAATAGCACCAATGGAGTTACACATACTTGTAACAGCTCCGTCAGTTCTGAAGCCACCATTTGGATTTGCACCATGATTTATAGGCGAAAATGCCTTTCTGCCGTTTGGTGTAGCACCTACTGTCTGACCAAGAGCAATGGTATTGGACCATGAGAAAAATCCGGGGATAAAGTTTATACCGGGGTGCTGATTGCAAAGATCTCTCACAAGCTCTGTGTACAGATCAGACACCTTCTTAGCCCACTTATCTCCAAGAGTATCTCCTCCGCCATAACGCTCTGAATGAAGCATAAGCTGACGTATTCTCTCTCCTTCTCTGCCATTGAAATCTTCATTCATATGGCGGTAGATTTCTTCATAAGTAATTTTGCCTTCCATATCAATTCTCTGATTAAGTGCCGCAAAAGAATCTGCAACTACAGCAAGTCCACTTCCGTCTACACACATATTGTAGTAGTTGGCACCGCCATCAGTGATATTTACGCCTTTTTCTATAAGGCCATGCTGAAAGAGATTCAATATAAGCTCAGGCTGGGATTTGGTCTGATATTTGAGATGATGCATAATGCCGTTACCTGTAGCATCTACAGCTGCCTTCATATGCTTTTTGTATATTTCCCAGAGCTTATCCATAGAAGGTGCAGAGGATTTGTCCTCCATCATCTCAGTAAATGAAACTGAAAATACCTTAAGAATATTTATCTTTACAGTGTCATTCATTGTGTATTCCATACCCGGTATACACATCCAGTGGCATCCTGCAGCTACTCTCTTTCTGGCAAGTTCTTTTGAATAGCCACACTTCATAAAGCCTTCAACAAGAGCATTGTCCGATGAATATCTTGGCCATCCCTGTTTGTTTTTGAAAAGATATTCAACAGATTTCTCGAAAAATTCTTCATTGAGCTTATCGTGTACTCTGATTGTAAGATTGCAAGCGATATTTATTTTGTCTGCAGCTTCCAACGCAAGAAATGATACCTTTGAGATCATATCTTCCCCATTTTCGTCAGGACCACCAAGCTGAAAATATCTTGAATCCTGCAAAAACAGACATGCCATATAAAATACAGCATCTTCATCTGTAAGAATACCGTTTTTTACGTCATTTTCGTAATAAGGCTTGAGCATTTCGTCAAGCTGCCCGCCTGCAGAACCTCTGTTGTATGTACGTGACAGCATACTGAACCAGCACATCCACTGACATACTTCCTTAAAAGTCTCAGGGATTCCTGCAGCAATTTTTTTATTCATTACGCCCATTTCGTATAAGTTTTTACTTAGCTGAGGATTTCTCTCTTCCTTTGAAAGCTCTACAAGTTCATCTGCCATTCTCTCAAGGAAAAGGATTATTCCTTCCACCACTTTGATCTCTGCATCATAAAATGGATAGTGTTCTTCAGAATGAAGCTCTCTTTGTGTTTTGAGCTTATCAAGTATTCCGCCCCACCCAAGATCAAGACCAATCTGTAAATCTGGTGTAAAATGGTGGCAGTTATCAATGCCTGAAATGATGTTATACTTATCAAAAAGTACCTGAAGCTCATCAAACGGATAGTCAGGATTCCATTTCTTGTTCTTTGGTCTCAGTCTTTCAAGGAAGAAAAATCCCTTACCCACAAAAGCATCAAGAGGGTTTACATACAAAGGATGTGTATCAAGGATATTTCTGTAGTTTTCACTCCATGCCTCATATCCGTAAATAGATCCGTTAGGATGGTTTGGTTTTAATTCATATGTATACTCATCCTGAACAATAAGACCGTAATCATCCTCGTCTGCACCACCTGCATTGGCTTTTTCTTTTGTCTGTTCAATCTTCAACTCTCTCAAAAGGCTTATTCTTTCATCATAGGAATAGGTCTTATTTTCATCATAATGATTAATAAATTTGATCTTACTCATATTACCCTCCTATTTTTATATTTACATTTATGTCCTTAAGGCTGTCTTTGATTTCTTCAAGATGTGAATCTTTAAAAGGCTTTTCTCCTTCAAATGCATTCTCCTCATTAAGCCCTTTATATTTGGAATCACCAAGAGGATTGAAATTGAGAAGTTCATAGCAAATCACATTTTCCATACCTTCAAGAAGCTTTGCAATATTTTTTAAGTTATCTAAACTGTCGGTAACTCCCGGTATAAGAGGAGTTCTTACGATGACAGGTTTATTTATCTCATTGAGTTTTTTCAGATTTTCTATCACATTTGCATTGGATACACCTGTATATTTTTTGTGATTTGTATCATCAAAAATCTTAACATCCATCATCACAAGATCTACCATATCGATAAGTTCCTTTATTGTATCAAAGGGAAGTGACATATTTGACTCAATGGCAACTTCAATTCCTTCATCACGAAGTCTTTTGCAGATATCCTTTGCAAAATCCATCTGCATAAGCACTTCTCCACCGGACAAGGTAACACCGCCACCTGAATTTTTGTAATAAAGTCTGTCCTGTAATACTTCCTTGATTACAAAGTCAGTGTCAACTTCCTTTCCTGCCATCGCAAGTGCCTGAGGGTAGCATTCCTCTGCACACTTACCACAAGATATACACTTATCTCTATGTATAAGATGCATACCATTTTTTCTCTCGTGAGCATGCACGGGACACACTTCAAAGCACTTACCGCAACCTATACACTTCTGACTATAGAAAAGAAGATTATTTTTCATTGAGATTGTCTCAGGATTGTGACACCAGGTACAGTGCATATTGCATCCTTTAAAGAATACAGTGCTTCTTATTCCCGGTCCGTCATTTAAAGAAAATCTCTGTATATCTGTTATAAGTCCCTTTGCCATTAATAACACTCCTTATAAATTACAGGCGTTCTTCGATATCTACCCAACCTTCGTCGCCTTTTGCACTTTCGTACATTTTGTCAAGCACATATCTTGAATTTCTGCCCGGCTTATAGTCGATTTCCAGACCTTCACCCATTCTTACTGCATATGCAAAGTTGTCACTTGCCTGTGCCCATTTTGATGGTGCTTCAAATGGTGCTTCTTCAGTCCATTTGCCGTCTTTGAACCAATGCTGTTTATCTCCTTCGGGACCGCCTGCATAGTTTACATATGCACCTTCTGTTCCGTGGATTTCTATTCTTGCATACCAGGTCTTTGCAGGGAAAGATGTGGTAGAGAAAAATCTTGCAAATTTTCCGTCATTATACTTCCATTCACACATACCGAAGTCTTCTGTATCAATATTAAATGTCTGTGTAGCAATAGTTGCTCTTACCTTATCAGGCATACCAAGCATTGTGATAAGTCTGTCTACTTCGTGTACACCCTGATTACAGAATGCACCACCGCCGTCAAGCTCCCATGTACCTCTCCAGCCTGTATCATAATCATAGTATTCCTGTGTTCTGTTGATATTAAGAGCCACATCAGCAAAGAGGATCTTTCCGAAGAAGCCTTCCTCCACTGCTTTCTTCAGCTCCATAAAAGGCTTTCTGAAATGGTTATCAAAGTCTACACCGAATATAAGTCCCTTTTCCTTTGCAAGTTTGATAGCACTGTCACAGTTTGCTGTATTTACATCCATAGGCTTGGTAACAAGCACGTGCTTTCCTGCATTAAGACACTGTTCTGCAACTGAACAATGAAGACCTGTAGGTGTTACTATATACATTACTTCTACCTTATCATCATTTAAAAATGTGTTGATATCTGTAGAGTATTTAACATTAAACTGCTCTCCGATTTCTTTGCATAGTTTTTCATTTACATCACATACGCCATAGAGATTTGTTCCGTTTGTTTCTTCTATCTGACGGCATCTGTTCTTACCCATACCAAGTCCCACTACAACGAAGTTTACAGGATTGTCTGCGTATGGTCTGTCAAATTTTTTCTTCTCTTCAAGGGCAGTTCTTAAGTCTGCAGGTGCAGATGCCGGCCACTGCTTTCTGATGAAGTCAATACAGTATTTTGTAGCCTCTTCAGGATTTATCTTTGAATCAGTAGGATTGTGTGTTTCAATAGATACAGGCATATTTCTGCCAAGACTTGCAGCACCACGAAGGATATTTCCCCAAGGGACTTTATATCCTTCCACATCAGGAAGTATACCTCTTGCCTTTACATGAAGCATAATTGCTCTCTTTAAGCATTTTTCATAATAATCTGCAGGATTTTCTACTCCTTCAAGATGATATTCTATCATATTTGATACATCCCATGCAAGACCCCATTCGGGAACTCCCAAAGCATCTACCATTGCGATTGCTTCTTCTGCAGACTGACCGCAGTTCTCAAAACCAAGTATAAGTCCTTCTTCCTTTGCTCTTTTTGCAACAGGATAAAATCTTTCCAAAGCCAGATTAAGTGCATCAGGACGTGAAGCCAATGTACCATATGCCTTTGGATTGTCATAGTTCTGCCAGAAGTTAAAGCTTCTTACAAGATTACAGTCAAGGGCATTACAAGCTCTTACTATTCCGTCAATTTTGCTTATTTCAAGTTTGTATCTGTCAGCATCAGGGTCGCCTGCTTTACAAAGCGAGGACTGGATAACACCTGTCTTAAGACCAAGACTGTCCATCTGTGCTCTCAAAGCCTTAAGCTCATCATCTGTCTGATTTTCAATAGCTTTACCGTTGATTCTTGCACGGAAATCCACATACTCAAGACCCCATGAAGCATACACCGGAAGCTGCTCTGTTACCTCTTTAAAACATTCGTCTGAAAATACTGATAAAAACATAATATACCTCCCAAATATTTTTTTACATTAAGTTTTATCATTTACCATGGTTACATTGTATCATTAAATTCCATACAAAACTATCACTAATTTAATGTAAAATAAAACTTTTTTAATATATTTTGTATTGACATAGAAATATATGGTGTGATAATATTGGTTTCGTAGTACAAACCACAAAAAAAGGATAGGAAAAAATGGAAGAAAGAAATTTTATTATTGATGCAGATATTAATATCTATTCAGGGCTTGACGAGAAAATAAGATTTCATCATTCAAGAAATATCGGCAAACCCGACGAATTCTTTTTGCATATCAATAACTTTTGTGAAATGTATGTATTTATAGAGGGAAATGCAAAATATCTTATTGAAGATAAATACTACAATCTCAACTACGGCGATGTAATTATCTTAAAACCAAATGAAATTCACAGAGCAGTTCTTATGGAAGAATGTATATATGAAAGGTATTTTATACTCATTCCCACTAATGCATTCAGCTACCTTAAGGATAATGTGGACTCTCCTATTGACTGCTTTATAAACCGACCATTCGGAAAAAACAATATTATCCACCTGTCAGAAGATTCCAGAGAGCCTTTTATGGATATACTAAAAAAAATGGATGCCTTACTTGAAAACAAATCAGCAGTAACTATGGACTATCTCTCTTACGGATATCTGTTGATGCTTCTGAATATCCTTAACAAAAACTACAGACATACAGACTTCGATACAATTGAAAAGGATACTGCGGTTCATTCGGATTTATTGTCAAAGATACTTAACTATATTCACTACAATATAAGCGAAATAAATACAGCAAAAGATATCGCAAATCACTTCTACTTAAGCCTTCCTTATATATCAACATTTTTTTCAAATCATATGAAGATACCAATATCCAAATATATCCAGATGAAAAAAATTGCCAAGGCAAAGCTTATGCTCTCCTCAGGAAGCTCTGTTACAGATGCCTGCTATGAATCAGGATTTAACAACTGCTCATATTTTATCAAGGTATTCAAAAAAATAGTTGGCATCACTCCACACGAATATAAAAACTTATCTGAAAGGAACAATAGAAATGACTACATCAAATATGAATAAGAGATGTTTTTATCTCACTATAGGAATACTGAGTATGCTTTTTTCAGGTATACTGTACGCATGGTCGATACTGAAGGTTCCATTTAAGGAAGTATACGGATGGAGTGATTCTGCACTTGCCTTCAACTTCACTGTGACCATGTGTTTTTTCTGTCTTGGTGCATTTTTTGGAAGTTTGCTCAGCAAAAGATTCAACTCAAGAGTACCTCTTATATTATCAGGTATTCTGGTAGGAGCAGGATTTGCTATCACAGGAATCATTCCGCGTGATGCCTATTATATACTCTATATCACATACGGAATCCTTGCCGGCACAGGAATAGGCATTTCCTACAACGTGATAGTGTCAACAGTCAATATGTGGTTTCCTGACAAAAAAGGATTATGTTCAGGATGTCTTATGATGGGATTTGGCATAAGCACCCTGCTTCTCGGCGAAATAATAAGCAAAATGTTTTCAGATCCGGCGATCGGCTTTAAAAAAACATACATAATAATGGGTATTGTTATCGGTATCATTCTGATACTTTCGGGATTTTTGTTAAAAAGACCTTCAAAGGATACAACTCTCCCCAAGCCAAAGATAAAGACTTCGGGCTCTGATGAAGTATGTACAAAGGATTATTCAACATCAGAAATGATAAAGAGCTTTACATTTATAAGAGCATTTGTATTTTTTATATTTGTAACTGCTGTGGGAAATTCGGTAATAAGTTTTGCAAGAGATATGGTTTTGTCTGTTGGTGCGACTGCATCTTTAGCTACCACACTTGTAGGTGTACTGGCTATATTCAATGGCGTGGGAAGAGTAATAACCGGTATGGTATATGATATACTCGGCAGACGAACTACAATGCTATGTGCAAATACAGTCACAATAGTCGCTGCTGCGATTACACTTGTATCAATCGTGACAAACTCACTTGTACTGTGCATTATAGGTCTTTGCTTAACCGGAATATCCTATGGCTCATGTCCTACTATCACCGCTGCATTTACATCTTCATTCTATGGACAAAAGCACTATGCTACAAATTACTCTATCACAAACTTCAACCTTATATTTGCATCATTTGTTGCAAATATATCCAATAGTCTCCTTATATCAACAGGTAGCTATACAGCACCATTTATCATGTTGCTGCTTCTTTCTCTTGCAGCTTTGGTTCTTAACTTCAGCATCAGACGACCATAGCTTACAACACAAAATTAACATACAAAATTTTTAAAACCTCTCTGAGTATACTTTATTTTTACACTCAGAGAGGTTTTATTTTTATGTGAAGTACACACGCTTATCCGTTATACTTTTTATAATATCCGCACATTTTTTTACTACTTCTCTATCAATAAAAGAACTATTGGAATATTTTATTTCCTCGCCGCTTTTTTCGCTTTTTGCCAAACCTAACGGATGATATGGCATAAGTTCTATGCTTCTGATACAGTTCAACTCTTCTGCAAGATATGCAAGTGCTTTCAAATGCTTCTCATTATCATTGCAACCGGGTATCAAAGGGCATCTTAATACAATATTTTTATTCATACTGTTAAGAATCATAAGATTTGATAGAATTATTTCATTGTCAAATCCGGTGAATTTTTTGTGCATGATGCTGTCAGTCTCTTTGCAGTCATATAGGAACAAATCTATATAAGGTGCACATTTAATGATCACATCCGATCTCGTATATCCGCAAGTCTCCACACAGGTGTGATATCCTTTTTGCTTACATTTTTTAAGAATATCAAGGAGAAACTCCCACTGATAAAAAGGCTCTCCACCCGAGAATGTGACCCCTCCATCATCGCCAAAAAACAAATCATCTTTCTCTATCTCATCCATCACCTGTTCAGAAGAATATTCCTTGCCGCAAAGTGTAAGTGCATTGTGTTCGCAAGCCTTTTCACAATCTCCGCAAATAATGCATTTCTTCCTGTCTATACTGTGAATATTTTCTTTGAACAAATGGCATCTGCTATTACAGATATCTTCACACTTTTTGCACAAAACACATTTCTCTCTGTCAAACATAAGCTGTATTTTGTTTGACTTGCTTTCGGGGTTATGACACCATATACAATCAAGAGGACACCCTTTCATAAATACAACAGTTCGTATCCCCGGTCCATCATCAAGAGAAAAATGCTGAATATTAAAAATCATTCCTTTGTCTTTTACTGATTCCGATTTCCCCTCCGTGAGATTTATCATTATTTATCCCTCTCTTAAATAACATTATGTGTTCTGGATATTACTTCATCCTGAAGCCTTTCGGGCAATTTTACAAAGAAGTCACTGTATCCGCCTATTCTCACAAGAAGATCACGATGAAGGTGTGGATTCATTTTTGCATCTTTAAGTGTTTCTGCATTCACAATATTAAACTGAAGCTGCGCACCTTTCGTCTTAAGATATCCTTCTATAAGTGAAAGAATCTTTTCTTCAGCCACATTTTCATTAAGCTGTACATTTACACTTGTTCCGCCAAGAAATCTTGATGGCTCCCAGGATGCAGTAGACATAAGTGACATAGTAGGTCCTTTGTCATCATAGCCTTGAACCGGGCAGCTTCCATCGTTTAAAGGTGCACCTGACAATCTACCATCAGGTGATGCAGGGGTGCTTTTTCCGTGCAGCTCATGATCCCTGTAAGAAAAAGCACCCGGAATAACCTTTGCTCCTCTTACAGTTCTTAAATCCTTGTAAGTATCAAGTACCATATCGGATACCATTTTTTGTATATCATCAGATACTTTGTCTGATGTGCCAAAATGCGGCATTCTGTTTATAATATAGGTTCTAAGGCTTTGGTATTCCCCTTGGAAATTTGACTGAAGAGCTTTTTTGTACTTTGACAATGATATTTTCTTTTGTTCAAAAATCAGACGATAAATACAATTAAGACTCTCAGTTACATTCTGCATACCAAGTATATCAGGCATAAGAGTATTGTATCTTGCACCGCCTGAGTCGTGAGACATAGCATTCTCTATACAGTCATGTATAAGAAGTGATGTTCTGACCGGATCAGTTGAGTTTCTCTTTCTTTCAAGCTGCCAGAGATTTTCCTGAAGCATATACTTTTTTGCACACAGATTAAATTCGTCCCTGAACAAAGAAAATATATCCTCAAAGCTACAGTTGTCGTGACATTTATCAAAAGAATCCAGAAAAACTTTCAGAAGATTTATATAAGGACTTGTAACAGATACAGCCGATGAACCTATGGGAGTGATCTCCACACAGGTAGACAGAGTAAACATATTTGCAGCCTCTTTATCATAGCCGTTATTCAGCATGGATTCAGTCACAGCATCACTGTTCCAGATGGATGGCTGTGTGTGTCCTGCTTTAATAAGACTAACGGCAAATTTAACTAGTTCTCTGCCAGTGTCTTTTGTAACACAAAATCCAATATTCGGGTCAGGAAGATGTGTGTGTGATATAGCATTTAAGAAATGCCATGTAAGCTCATTTTCCACCTTGTTGCCATCCTTATCCCTTCCGCCAAGCATCATACCTTCTGCAGCCCATGAGCTCATATTAGGAACAGACTGAAGGACAAAACTATCTATAAGCTCCTGAGCAAACTCCTTTGTCATAATACCATTCTCTATATCTTTTCTGTAATAAGGCAGAAGATACACATCAGGCTTTCCGAAAGAATATATCCCAAAAAGACTCCAGGTGAACATATGTATACTTTGCAAAGCCTCTCTGAATGTGCGTGCAGGCTTAAGAGGTACCTGACTCAATACTTCATATAATTTGAGATACTCCTCTCTCTTTTTGCCTTCGGATACATCTGCAAGCCTTAATGCCTCATCTCTGTATTTTATAGACAATGCTGTAAGTCCCTCAAGTTCTGTCCTTGCACAAAGGTAAAATTCATACTTTTCTATCTGTGTACCATCATCAAGATCAAGCGAGCATATCTTTTCATCAAGTATTTTTATAATTCCATCAACACCCTTATCAAGCAAAAGCTGATAATCCATTGCAAGGTGATCGCCTCTGCCTCTTTTTATGGGCATAAAGTCTTTTTTGCTTATAATATCATCATATCGTCTTTGTTCTTCCTCATTAAAGTCACTGTAATCAGGCTGACCTACAATAAGCTCTCCGGGAATAATAACCGGATTCATATTTTCAAGCAAGTGCTTTTCAGAATAGGATCTTGTCAGGCGAAGTGTATCTGCCTTCCCCTTATACTTAAGCCATCCTTCTGAGTAAAGCAAAAGAGACCTGTGACAATGCCAGGGCACAATGCTCTCATTAATATGCATAGGAGAATTATTAAGATAATACTCTCTTAATTTTTTTATTCTATCTGTTGGCTTAATTTGTGTAATACTGTTCATACAAAACACCTCTGTTTGTGATTATACATTTAATATACTTGCATTTTAAGATAAATAATTGTATAATAAAACATATAAATATGATTATATTAAACCAAAGGTGATCGAATGACTTATAAAACAAAAATCAAATTATCAGAATATCATAAAGAAATAGAAATTGAGTATGTAGAACATCAATTCTCCCCTACAGACAACACAGGACTTAACATATACGATCAGTACAAAATAAGCATATTACTTTCTGATGGATTGATGGTGGTGACAGATGACTCAGTTATAAGAACAGAGACGGGGGATTTTCTTATTTTTCGTCCTGATGAACAGCATTTCGGAAGAATCCTCGGTGCAGAGGAGCACAGATTTTTAAATATTTTTATACCAACGGATTATTTTGAAAAATTTTATTTGAACACAGACAAAATCCAATCTATGCTTACACACATAAATGAGCCAAACTGTATAAGATGCCATACAGAAACAAAAGAGCAATTATACCAAAAGCTGACTCCCGTTGTAAATCTTTTAAAGGAGTCAGACTGTAATGATACGATAGAATTTTATATTAAGATATTAGATATAATATTGCTACTGGAAGATATGTACTCAAATAATACCGGAAGAATAATAAAAAGTAACATTCCGGACTGTGTATCAAAAACACTCAATTACATATCAAATAATTTTTACAAAAAGATATCGTTAAAAACTCTCGCAGAATATTCATTTTGCTCTATAACATATCTTTCTAAAATGTTTAAGGACAATATGGGATGTACAGTATATGAATACCTTACTGATTACAGGATAAACTACTCAAAAAAACTCCTTAAGGAAGGAAAAAGTGTAACTGAAGTTTGCTATGAGTGTGGTTTTGGCGATTGCTCACACTTCATAAGAGTATTCAAAGAAATAACAGGAATGACACCGCACTGTTACAAAAAAACAGGATAAAATATGTAATACAAATAAAAACACTCTCTTTTGTTCTCTAAATTGAGAATACTTCTTTTGGTATAGCATATAAGACAAAAAGCAATTCCACCTTTTTCCTTACATAAAAATTCCTTCAATGCACAAAATACCATTGTAATATTTAATACAAGGAGATTTATGTAATGAAGGCTACAGGCATAGTAAGACGTATCGATGCTT
>SVJM01000025.1 GCA_015068975.1 Oscillospiraceae bacterium
TCTAAGACCTAAATGAATTGCCTTCGGCATGAATTGAAATCACAGATTTCATGAATTGAGCCTTACGGCTCATGAATTGCACTAAAGTGCATTAATGACATTGGCGAAAGCAAAACAGGGTGCGTCAGAACAATGGTGAGCTATTGTAGGGGCGGGGTTCCACCCCCGCCCGTTTATTTGGTAGGGCACAGAGACCCTCCCCTACAATCGCTCGTATGGTATATTTCGTAAGGATGTATAATTCAGGCTCTACCATTATATTGCAAAAACAGGCTGTCACAAAGACAGCCTGTTTCGATTGTTCTTGCTTATTTATCTGTTTTTTCTTCCTTAAGGTTTGCCAGAGCAAATTCACAACACTGTATAACCAGCTGATTGAAGGATACACCCTTTTGCTCTGCAACTTCTGTGAGAGCTTTTGTCAAATCATCAGGGATTCTGATAGTTCTGTTTGATGCGGAATGTTTCTTGACAATGAATTCCATATTTTCATATCCTTTCTATCAATAACGGGGTGTAAAAATGTTTTACACCCCGTTTTGTATTTTTATAAAACTACTTTACTTTTAATTATTCACCCAATGTTTTTGGCATTGTGTAAGGTCTGATGTTTGTAAGATCATTCCAGAGGAATGCTACATAGCTGTCAACAGTATCTGCCTTTGTATATGTAGCATCGAGAGTATCGCCAACTGCAAGAGCTGTGCTTGCGCCATTATTTGAGAATGAAACGCTTACAAGCTTACCATCAGTATCATAACCTGCGATGATAACGATAGCATCTACTGTATTGCCATCCTTAATGTCATATACTGTTGCTGTAGCTGTAACATTTGTATCGTCTTCTGCGATTTCAAGGTTAAGGTCATTAACATAAACTCTTTCTACTTTTACTTCATCAACATAGAATACTTCTGTCAACTTACCCTCACCATTTTTGTAACCAAGACCGTTCAGTTTGAGATAGAATGATTGAGCATCAGCAAGACCTTCTTCTGTAACCTTGAATGTGTAACCAACTTCTGTCCATTTGCCTACAGGAACACTGAAACTAACATTCTTGCCGTCTGTATTGAGTGTTTCTCCTGATGCTGCTCCGATAAAGTTAACAGATGTATTAGAATTATCAGCTTCGCCTGTAGCAAGGTTTACCTTCTTGTCGATGTATAGCATACAGGAAATCTTATATGTTTCACCAACACCAAGAGTGTTTTTAGCAACAATGTTTTTAAATCTCATACCAACACCTGTACCGGCATTTTCATATCTTGTAAGATATTCATAAGCTTCTGCATAAGTCTTACCAGCATAATCACCGGTAACATCTCCTGCCTCTACATCTTTATTGAATTCTTCTTCTGTATAATTAGGAGCTTTGTAATTCATTTTTACAACATGAGTGCCCGCATTATCTGATGAAGGTTCAATTCCTGCATCAGCATATGTTACTACACTTGATGCATTAATATTATTAGATGCATCTTTATTAGCTGTCAATGAAGCCTGGTCATTGTATCTGAACCAAGCATTGCTAGGCTCTGTAGCATCACCCCAGTTCCATTCGGTAATTTCTGATACCTGGATATTATCATAGTATACCCAGTTAACTACTGTAGATAACCCTGTAGTTTGGTTGCTTGTATAGGCCCAAGAATATCTGATACCCGGAGCATAAAGTGCCATTTTATCATTAGCTGTGAATGTCCAGTCAAGCATATTCCATTCGCCTACATTAACGGTGAAAGTATTTTCTACTCCTGTATTCTGACCATCATCATGACGAACTGTAATTCTTGTAGTTTCTGGCTGAGCTGTTTCGCCATTTTCAAGCTGCATTGATACAGGATATACCCACCATGTGAATCTGTATTTCTTGCCTACAACATATTTACCTGAAGCTTCAGTTGGTTCGGTAATGGTTTTGTCATTCACAATTTCGCCATTTTCCCAAGCACGGAAACGCCCCTGAACAGTACTATGCAGTTTTTTATCTAAATTCTTCTGCATATAGAGGGTATCGCCAAATGTAGGATCGTCATTTGGCACGAAGATGCCATCTGCGGCTGCTTCCTTGTAGCTTACCTCCATATTGTAGGTTGCTGAACTATCCTGGTCAGCAGTGGTAGTAGTTAACTCTCCATCGTTATTCTTATCATAAAAACACCAGTTGTTATGTCTACCTACATCACCTGTTTCAGAACCGTAATGATAGAGAACGTTTCTGTCATATACAGCAGCATCTCTCTCAGCAAATTTAGCAACTACAGTTGTATCGCCTGTAACTGTGAATGTATATGAAGGTTCTGCTGTAATAAGCTCATCTGTATCCTTATTGTAGTAACCTACGAATTTGTATCCTGCTTCAGGACCTGCATTAAGAGTAACACTATCCCCCTTTGCATATTCGCCAGTGCCGTATACAACACCGTTTTCTGCTTCTGCAGATACTGTCTCTCCGTCAAATCTCTCAAACTTAACAGAATCCACGTAAGCCAAATTAAGTGAATCATATGCTCCATTATCATACGCTGTGGTGTCTGTGGCTGTTATGTTTGCCGGAGAAAGTCTGAGAGCTGTATATAAATTATCCCAACTTGAATCTGCTACATACTCATAAGACTTTTTAACCCATTTACCGACCTCTAATGTATCATTATGAGTATCAGCACTAGTTTTTTTCATAGGCCCCCAAGAGAACGGAATAGTTTCTCCTGCTTCAGCACCTTTATCTGTAGATACAACATAAATCCAGTATGAAACTCTGTATTTCTGTCCTTGTTCGAATCTTACTTCATATCCAGGATAATAACCAATACGACCATCAACCATACCGGTAACACTTGTTGCCTGTTTCGACCTATCAATCTTCAATACCCCTGTACCGCATGATGCATCAGGAGCTTCGATATTTTCGGCTGCATAAGTAGTAACACTCTGTAAGGTGTCTACATTTTTCCACGCATCAGTTTTACCCCAAAGGTTTGTATTTGGAGGAGTAGAGCCATCAAACTCGGAACCTGTAAGTTCAATCCAACCATCAACAGCATCCTTTTCGAATACAGCTACGATATTTACATCTGATGATGGAGTAAATGTATATGTAGCATCCTTACTGTAACAGTTTGCATCTGCATTTGAAGCGGTTTTTTCGTACCAGCCTGCAAAGTGATAGCCAGATGCAGGTGTAGCTGTGAGGGTAGCTGCAGAGCCTGAAATGATTTCTCCGTCACCTGTAACTGTACCTTCGCCTAATTTGGTAACTGTAATGTTGTTTGAAGATACTTCTCTTGTTCTGGAGATCCATGCTTCTGCAATATAAACTGTTCCCGGGAAACTTGTTTTATAAAAATCAGAACCACTTGCTTTTACAGCGAGACCTTCAACACTCAAACCAAACATAGACTTGTATGTAGCAAGATTAGACTCTGTAACAGAATATGTAAGATCTACATCTGTCCACTGCTCTGTAGCAATATTTTTTGTCGTAGCCTTTCTGGTACCACCAATATTGCTCATATATCCCGGTTTCCAGGAGTATGTAGCCGGAGCTGTAATTGCTGAAGGCATAACAACTTCTTCTGTAGTACCATCCTTATACTGCGGATGATCATAGAAATCTGTAAGTAACATCTTGAAGTGAACTGTTACAGTATCCCCTGCCTGGATATCAAGTGCACCATCTGCTGTATACAAACGAAGAATTGATGTGTTACCTGTCTGTGTAAGCTTCAGGATATTTGCATTTGAATTCATACCTGTAGCAACCGCAGGATGAGTCTGAGCTGCAGTAGCAACTGTAACATTTGTCATTGATGATGATACTGTATAAGTATTACCATTAACAGTAGCACTTGTAGCAGTATGAGACGCTATTCTTGTTTTTTCTGTGCTTTTTGTGCCGCCTGTACCTGCATCAGGACCTGATACAGCATAGGCTGACCATGTGCCTGTGTTTGATTCAATGTCAGCTTTCGCAAGAATAGTTGTTTCTGTCGCAGCTGACACACTTGGTACTGCAATGATTGTGAAAAGCATTGTCAATACAAGTGCAAGTGAAAGTAGTTTTTTCATTTTTCATATCTCCTTATATAAAAAATTTTATGACTAAATATAGGTTCTTTGTGAACGAGTCATTATCAACAAAAATATAACGCCAGTTTTGTGCAACGTGCACAAAAAGGGAATTTTTGGACATAATTTTGACATTCACAAGATGTCATTATCCACATTATAACAAGTTATAATTGTTTTGTCAAGCACTGAATGTCAAAAATAGTAAGGAAGTTTATTATGTTCAAAAACAAATCAGAAAACAGAAACAATATATGCGGAATAAAAATATATGAGATGAGAAAATCCATCACCCCCAGAATGAGCCAGAGGGCGCTTGCAGACAGAATGCAGCTTGAAGGCATAGACCTTGACAAAAATGCTATACAGAGAATCGAATGCGGCAAGAGATTTGTGACTGACATCGAATTGTTGTCTTTTGCAAAGATATTTAATGTAAGCTGTGACCATCTGTTGATGTCAAAATATAAAAATGACACAAATGATGATCCGCTTGTGGAAATTAAAATCAGACTATAAATAACGTAACCGAAATATTGCAACGTCATATTGAGCGGAGTAGAGAGAGCCTGCCCTGAGCGAAGCCGAAGGGAAACATCTATCGTAGATCCTTCCACCGTGCAATCTCCTCCACCGATGATGCGAGTTTTTTCGGGACGATGAAGGCATCGTCCCCTACAAAATCCTTTAAGGAAACAGGGTGTATCAGTTTGTTCGTGAGGGCACAGAGACCCTCCCCTACATTCGCTTGATTGGTATGTTTCGTAAGGGAGCGAATACAAAGTAAATTATCCAATAAAAAAGCAGAATATCACGAGGATACTCTGCTTGTTTTTTTGTTTACTTATTTCAATACTTTTTCTGCAATCACATTGCCTAATGGATCAGTTATCTTAACTGTATATTCCCCTGCTTCAACATCAACAACAAGTGATTCTGTATCTACAGTTTCAAATACAAGTGTTTCTTTTTTGATTTCTGCTCCGTCTTTTGCCACAGTAACTATTGCTTCTGTGAGGCTATAGCCCTTATTTGTAAGAGTAACATTAATCTTGCCATCAGCTATTTCGCATTTATCCACATTAAGACTTGGAAGATCTGCTTTGAATGGGCCTGCAGGAACCAATGATGAGTTTGTAAGATTACCACCGAGGGTACCGTCTTTTTCCATATTGACCCAACCGTATCTTACATATCTTGCGCCTTCCATATTGATAACTATCTTGTCAGAATCAGTGATGACAGCTTCCACAGTATCAAAGGTTTCTCCGTCTTTGGATGCGGTAAAGCCTGTAAGCTTATCGCCCTTTGCAATCTTAAGACCATCTGTTCCTGTATGATTGAAGTGAAGAACAGGCTTGTCATTTTCTATAGTCATATATGAATATTCAGGGCCTGTGTATTCGTAAGATGCACCATAGTACATATTGTCAAGTGCATAGAAGGTTCTGTTTCCTACAGGGATCTTTTCCTGTGGGTGGATAAGCTCTTCATTGAGGTATCCTTTTGGTCCTTCGTTTGCTGTAGTGATAAGTGCCACATTTTTCATTCTTCTGGATGTGTCTGCCTGAACCTGACGAAGCTCCATATACTTACTTGTATAAGGTGCAAGCTGAACTACGCACACAGGCATATCGGGATCCCTGAAGGACTCTCTCCAGCTGTTTATATAATCATAAAGCTGATAATTATAAAGAAGCGGATTGCCTGAATTTGAGCACCCCTGATACCATACAAGGGATGAACAAGCATAAGGAATCAATGGATGTACCATTCTGTTATAAAGTGTAGAGCCTGCCTTTTTCCAGTTTTGTGCAAGTTCGCCTGATTTGTATTTGTCAAAATCTGAAATGATTTTTGCATATTCAGGTCTTGCTTTGAGCACTTCATAATCCATATAGGATTCAATAGCGGCACCACCAAGGTTTACTCTTACAAGGCCTACAGCCACATCATATTTCTCTGAAATCTGATAAGCCATAACATAGCCTACTGCTTCAACACCGCCTGCGGTATCGCCATCAATCTTAATCCAGTTTCCGTCAAGGTTATCTCTTTCTTCCTGATATGAGCCTTTTCTTGTCTGGCGGTAGTTTCTCACATCATAGTTTACACTGTCTGTGATAAGATACTCATATCCGTAGCATTTTCTAAGCTCCATAGCCATATTTGACTGACCCGAAAGAAGGATTACATCGCCAAGTGCTACATTATTATATGTAAGTGTGGAAGTGGTATCTGTAACTGTCATTGTAAGGTCCTTTGCCTTGGGCATAGGATCAAGCTCAAGATACCATTTGCCATTCTTTACGGTAGTTTCCTTTGAAACCTCACCAAGTGTGACAGTAACCTTCGCACCTTCGTTTGTGCTTTCGCCCCATACAGGCACGTTTCTGTCTCTCTGTAATACCATATAATCATCAAAGATACTTGGCATAAAGAGTGAGCCCTCTTCTTTGGCATATACGCCAATCACTGACAAAGAGGTGAACACCAATACAAATGTAAGTAATATGCTAATTAATTTTTTCATTTCTATTCTCCTCCTTATCAATTATTCCACTACGATTTCAAGGACATTTTCGCATCCCATTGAAAATGCCTTTGTAACCTTCATTTCTTTTCCGTTCGCTGTAACCCTGATATCATAGTCACCGAAAAAGCCGTTGAATACTGCAGTTCCTTCTGCATCTGTATTTACCGAAACACCTTTTGTCCAGAACTTATTATACATAAGGTCTGCAAACTCCTCTTCTGCATATGCACCGGGGATTGCTTCAAGATAGATACCCTTGACAAATGGATTCATAAGTGCAGAGTAGACAGAATATCTCAAGAATGCTGCACCTGTTGTATCCCCTGATACAGAAGAGCAAGCAATGCTTGTAACTACCATATCTTTGTTGTACTTTTTAAGATTGTCATACATATGCACTGTTCTTTGGGTATCTATAAGTGTTTCCGCATTTATTTCCATACCTATACCAATTGCATCAACTTTTGCACCATTTGAAAGGAGATAATCTATATACTGATTGTAGCTTGGTCTTGATGCAAGGAAGTTCTGATTGATCATCACTTTTTTGTCAAGTGCTTCTGCATATGAATACCAGTCAACAAGTGGTGAATTGCCAAGCTTATTTCTGATTGCTGAGCTCATAAGAACATCATCTGTAAGGATAAATTCATCTGCATTGACATTTTTGAGCACTGTTTCGATTCTTTCTTTTGTTACTGCTTTTACCTGTTCTTTGTCTTCTCTTGCATCATAAAGCGATGAAGGGATGAAACTCTTGTTATCCCTGATAACAGGAGATGCTACAACCTTTTTGATACCGAGAGCTTTAAGAGCATCTATCTGTGCATTGACCTTCTGAGCATCAAAGGTTGTCCAATCCATACCATCTTTTACAATAGCGGCATTGAAGTATTTTGATACCTTTGCCTTTTCTTCATCAGTAAGGTCTGCTGACTTAAGATTTACCCCAAGGTCAAAGTCATGCTCAAACATATCTGCTTCGATCTTTGCATCCTTCAAAGGATTGCCCTCTTTATCCTTGACGATTACTTTGAAGTCGCCTTTTCTCACCTTGTCAACAGTCTTTATCATATCTGACTGCCATGAGCCTTCAGTTTCCCATGGCTCCACATTACTCCAGAAGGAGTAGTCATTGGTTGTGCTTGGGATTTCTGAAAGTGTATAATCTTTCTTTACATTATATACATAGAAGTCTTTGATTTCTATTGTCTGTTTGAAGAAGCCGAATCTTACTGCAAAGTCTATTGCATCTGCAGCAGCTTCGTATGGGAATACGTAGTTTTTCCATTCAGGAACAATCTCGAAAAGCTGGAATACAGACTTAGCATATGTCTGAGGATGCTCCTGCTGAACCTGGATATTACCTACCCCCTCTTTTCCGCCTGAGATAAGTCTTGCAGAGAAGGATATGATAAATCTGTCCTTGGCATCATACTTATCCTTAAGGAAACCATTGAGTCTGCCTATGGCACAGGTTGTACTACCTGTCACACCGTCTACGGTTACCTTAAGCACGTTTCCGTCGGATTCTGCATTACCACCCTTTTCGAATGTAAACGCCGCATTTGCGAGATCCTCCGGTGTGATAACAGGAGTATTGCGCATTGATTCCGGAACTTCAACTTCTTTTACAGTATAATCCTTCATATCTGTATAATCAGAAGAAAGTGTGAATGCTGAAGGGACATTTCTGTGAATGTCGCCCTTAATCTCTCTGTCTTTTGACACAATCACAACTGTTTTTGTTGAATCAATCCAATCCACCTTTTCTCCAAGGGCTTCGGATACAAATCTTACAGGAACAAGTGTTCTTGAATTCATAATTCCCGGAGCCACATCAAGGGTGATTTCTTTATCGTTTATGTAGGCTGTTTTTGAATCAATAGTGAGCTTAATATTGGTACCATTTCTTGATGCCAATACTGTCTTTGTGGCATCATCCCAGGCTACCTTTGCACCGAGGGTTTCAAATATTCCTCTCAAAGGCACCAATACTCTTCCATTGATATTTACAGGCATAACGTCAAATGTGACTTCTTTTCCATAAATATCGATACCGATTTTTCCTTCACTTGCAGATACCATTCCAAAGGATGAAATGCATAATACAAGTGTAAGAAATAGCACTAATACTTTTTTCATTTTTTCTTCTCCTTTTTTATAAAAATCTTTTCTTAATTATACAATCTGTTAAATATATTGTCAATGCAGAAAAAAGATATAAATCAATCGAAAAGTGACCTGGTTTATCAAAAAACAATTGACAATATTCTGTTTGTGTGCTATGATATGTTCAACAAAAGGGGAGCTTGTATAAAGCAGGCTGAGAGTAAGTGTGTGTCACTTTAACCCATTACCTGATTTGGATAATGCCAACGGAGGGAAATAAGTACTTTGTATTGCTATGACTATACTCTCTGTGGGTGTAGTCATTTTTTGTTTTTGTTTCAAAAACATGTGTAAGAGCCTTCGACTTTTCTCAGGATGACGATGGGCGGTCTGATACAGCAATGAATTGCCTTCGGCATGAATTGAAATCACAGATTTCATGAATTGAGCCTTACGGCTCATGAATTGCACTAAAGTGCATTATAAAAAAGTGCTTTAGCACATCAACCCCCTTGCCCCCAATCTTGGGGGTAGGGCGGTACACTTTTTTGCGTGATGCAAATTTTCGCCGTGGACCGCGAAAATTCCTATCACATAAAGGAAATTCATTAAAAGGTTTTCTTTTCCAATCCTTCCACCGTGCAATCTCCTCCACCGATGATGCGACTTTTTTCGGGACGATGAAGGCATCGTCCCCTACAAAATCCTTTAAGGAAACAGGGTGTGTCAGAACAGTGGTGAGATATTGTAGGGGCGGGGTTCCATCCCCGCCCGCTTATTCGGGAGGGCACAGAGACCCTCCCCTACATACCAACTTTCCTCGAGGAGAAGGCTTAGGAGAAATTCTTACCCTCTGCAACCTCATATTGAGCGAAATGCAACTATAAATTTATGCATAAATTTTATATAAAAATTACCAAGGAGGAATTATCTTGACTAAACTTCAGAAGCTTACCACCTGTTCAATGCTTATTGCATTGTCATCGGTGCTTTGTGTAATATCAAAGCTCATCCCTGCCCCATGGCTTCAGGGCGGTTCGGTAACACTTGCTTCAATGGTGCCCATAATTGCCGCATCGGAGATTTTCGGGCTTAAATACGGGCTTATTACGTCGGTTGTGTTTTCAATTCTGCAAATGATACCGCCAATCGGAAGCTTCTATCCGCCACCGACACAGACTTTTTTGTCGTTTGTATTGGTAGTTATGCTTGATTATATATTGAGTTATTCTGTGTTGGGACTATCGGGAATGATATGCAAAGTATTTAAATACAAAAAGTTCTCTTATGCGCTGTCAGGATTTATCACAGTAAGTATAAGATATCTGTGTCACATTATGTCGGGACTTCTCATATGGGGAGTATATGCACCCCAAGGACAGACGGTGCTTTATTACTCTGTATTCTACAACGGTTCATATATGATACCTGAGATAATCATCACAACAGGGGTACTTATTTTCATAACTCCTGTAATCGACAGAATGAGAAAAAGTATTTAAAAAATCCGTTGCCAGATTATGCACACAATAAAAGCCCACTACTCACATTATTGTGAGTAATGGGCTTTTGTAAGTTTATTTTATATTCTTAAGTTCCTCGACCTTATATCCCTCATCATTATAGTTTTCTATATAATCAATTACTTCCTCCGGAGTGTTCAGCACTTTATAAAGCTTAAGGCAATTATCCTTTACAAACTCACCTTTTCGTGCTTCTTCAAAAAGCTCCACCAGCTTGTCAAAATATCCGTTGGTATTAAGGATTGCTATGGGCTTATTGTGATAACCGAGTTGTTTCAGAGTAAGTATTTCAAAAAACTCATCGAAGGTGCCGTTTCCTCCCGGTGTCACAACAAATCCGTCGGACATTTCTTCAAGGAGCTTTTTTCTTTCTCTCATGGTCTTTGTAAGTATCATCTGATTGCAATTTTCAAACAGAACTCCGTCTACATTGAAAAGCTCAGGAGATATACCGATGATTTCGCCTTTCCCTTTATATACTCCTCTTGCAGCAGCTCCCATCATTCCGTTTGCGCCACCGCCAAATATAAGTGAATGTCCTTTGTGAGCCATTATTTCTCCAAGCTTTTCTCCTGCTTGGATAAAGGAAGAATCAATCTTATAGCTTGATGCACCGTAAACACAAATTTTCATAAATTTCGCCTCTTACAATTAATATGATTTCTGATTTTTGATATATTTAAGTGTCTTGTCTTCCCCAACTTCTGATAGCATCTTAAGCCATCCTTCAAGAAGATCAGAGGTTTCGGGATGAATACTTCTTTTCGCCTTACCTCTCATAAAGTACTCAAGAGGATGCTTGGGGTCGTAGTTTTCCTTCTGATAAATCTTACTTGCGGCAACTCTGTCACAAAACATCTCTTTCACATAATTTATAGGCATTTTCACAGGTGTCATAAGACGTGTTTCGGGATTGTAATCAGTCCAGTATTCAAAGTGGTGTCTGTTTCTGCCCTTATGATGCATCCATGCAGAAGAATAGCCTTTGTCTGCCCTTTCTCCATCGTTTGGACTTCTTGTGCCAATATAATAACGTGCACCCATAAGAAACTCAGATGGAGAATATTTGGACAAATCATGTCTTAACCCCTGCCAGAAGATACCTGCCCTTCTACAATGGGATATTACTTTATGTCTATGCTTTGTAATAGTGGCAAAATGCCTTATTCCGTTAATAAAACTCATATTCTCAAAGTGTGGATATTATTCCACCACTTTTTCTATCCCTCTTTCTTTCAAAAATTCCCAGTATTCCTTACAGTTTTTCTTAAGAAGCTTTGGTACATCAAGACTGTATGGGCATTTGGTCTTACACTTGCCGCATCCGATACATTTCTCTGCTTCTTTCATCTTGTTCTGCCAATGTGGAGTAGTCCAGGCTTCAATTGGTGCTCTGCCAAGCATTATCATCATTCTTGCACAGGCATTTATCTCTATGCCCATAGGACAACTCGGCACACAATATCCGCACGCACGACAGAATTCTCCCGAAAGCTCATTTCTATCCTTCTCTATTACAGCTTTTAATTCATCATCAAGCACAGGTGGATTTTTGTCATATGAGAGGAACTCTTCAAGCTCCTCTTTTCTTTGCACACCCCATATAGGAAGCACATTATCATACTGATAGATATATGCATAAGCAGCTTTGGAATTATTAATAAGCCCGCCGCTCATGCCCTTCATAGCAATAAAGCCAACATTCTTTTCCTTACATTTATTCACAAGCTTTATTTCTTCTTCACTTGCAAGGTAACAGAATGGAAACTGCAGTGTTTCATAAAGTCCCGAATCTATAATCTCATTTGCAAGGTGAAGTCTGTGATTGGTCATACCGATATGACGAATCTTTCGCTGCTCCTTTGCTTCAAGCATAGCTTCATAAAGACCTGTTCCGTCGCCCGGCTTTGGTACAAATGAAAGGTTGTGAAACTGATACAAATCAATATAATCGGTCTTAAGATTATTAAGTGTGGTATTTAATTCCTTCCAGAAATCTTCTGCATTTTCTGCACCGGTTTTAGATGCAATATACACATTTTCTCTTATACCTTCAAAGGCAACACCCAGCTTTTCTTCACTATCGGAATAGTACCTTGCAGTATCAAAAAATCTCACTCCGCCTTCATATGCTCTTCTTACTATTTTTACCGCTTCATCCACGCTTACTCTCTGTATAGGAAGTGCGCCGAAACCATTGAAGTTTACTGTAATACCTGTAGAACCTAAAGTAACAGTTTTTGCCATAGTATTATTCTCCTTTCGATTCAAGGTAGAAAGTTGCTTCCATATCTGCAGTGGCTGTTGCAAATGCAAGAGGAAACATCTCAAATGCATTGCTTACTGTGCCCACATCTTCCACACCTGTAAAGCCCATATGAAATCTTATGGCAAAGGCTTCATCCCTTGTAAGACGCATATAGCCATTGATGATATACACACTTTTTTCTCCATGACCATAGGGCATTTTGTCATCAAAGGTATATGTAGGCACTTGCTTCCACACACCATTCTCGTCCTTTACGTTTCTTGTGCCGGGCTTGTAGATATTTACCTTACAGATATCGTGAAGAAGGGATACTATTGCAATGGTTTCATCAGAAAAATCCATATTATAAAGCTCTTTTGTCCTTTGTCTTGAAAGATAGTCCTTAAGACACTCATACACATTTATACTGTGCTCTACAAGTCCCCCGGGGTATGACCCATGAAAGCGTGTACTTGCAGGTGCAGTGAAGAAATCACTTTTGTCACTCAAGAGGTATTCAAGAAGCTTATCAGCACCTTCTCTTGTGATATTTTCTTTATATATTTTTACAAATTTTTCTTTAAGGTTTTCCATAATCAATATCTCCTTAAATTTAATTACATACATCATTATTTTATCCCAAAAGTATAAGGGTTGTCAACTTTATTTGCTGACAACCCTTAAATTTATCTGTTAACTTTCTTTTCCAATAATACGAGATTTACACCATCAATGCCATTGAATTTACAGGGAACAATCCCTATCTCCTTATAGCCAAGGCTTTTATACATTGCTCTTGCCCTTCGGTTTGTTTCGTTTGTATCCATACGAAGATACGGACTATTGGTCTTTATTGCATACTCTTCATAATATTTCACAAAGAGTCTGCCATATCCCTTACCCCATGATGAAGGGGACACTGCCAGGGTGTGAAGCACCGTTACTTGGTCAGAAGATGCTTCATTTTCCCACTTTGCGCCTTCATACACATCCACCTGAATCTTATTTATCACTCCACAGACACAGACTCCTTGATCATCTTCTATGACAAACATATCATCTCTGTCAATTGCCGATAATACCGTATCTCTTGTGGGATAAACTTCTCTTTGCCATCCGGTAGAGGTTATGCCCTTCTCTTCCATAGTATGAACATCCATATAGATATTTACTATACTTTCTATATCTTTTTCTGTTGCTTTTCTGAAATTAATCATAGGTTTTCCCTTTCAAAGTACATATATGATACATAAGGTACATTGGTTATTTCGTATTTACATAAGTTTATCATATGTGCCGATACTTTTGCAAGATACACATAAAAAATGCTCATAGTATATTTAGAAGAGGGAAAGGACTACCAAAAACGGTAGTCCTTTCCTTGAGATATGAAAAATTATTACTTATTATTTAGTTATGATTGCAGATTTGCATAAAGGTGAATTTGAACCATTCTCCCATATAAAAAGCTTAACATCCACATTGGACGGGATAGTCTTACCAATATCCAGTGTATATACGCCGCCTTCTTTATAGTCTGCCTTATCGGAGAAAAGCATTTTGTTATCCTGATACATCACAAAATACACATCTGCTTTTTTGTCATCTTCTATGGTGAAGTTTACACTTTCAAGAATCTCTCCTGTGTACTTTGCATCAAGGAAGGTGGTATCATACTTATGTGAAGCCACATCGGAAACATAGGTTGCGTAAGCCTGATACTGCATTGTAAGCACATCAAATGACTCAAATACCATTCTGTCGTCAAACACTCTCATAAGGGCTGACTCTGCAGTTCCTTCCACCGAATCTTGCTCTGATTGTGAAAGGATAGTTGCTTTTGCACTGGAGCCAACATTCATTACAGGACCGTATGTATCATTGTAGTCATTGATATTCATCTGATAGTTGTATTCACCTGACACAGTATTTCTCACAAACTGATTTAAGTGTGAGTCGTGGGTATGTCCGCTTATGTATACCACATTCTGTCTGCCCTTAAGGATAGATTTCATCTTTGTGCAAAGCTGATACCCGTCCTCAAGCTTGGATGATGTGGATGTGTTTGTATGAGAAACTCCATTTTTGTCATAGGTTTCTGAATCAATGATATATGATCCTGAAAATGCGCTTATGGGCCAATGGAAATAGAAATAAACAGTGTTATCGGTATTTGCATCAAGAAGTTCTTCTACCCAGTCAAACTGCGACTGAGTAAGCATATTTGTACCTGTCCACTTGATTGTATTTAAGAAGATAAACAAATCCCCCTGATACTTAATGGTAAATCCGTAGTTTTCGTTCTCAGGATGATATGTTCTTACTATATCGCCTGTGTAGTATCTGGACTGACCTGTAAGTGCACTGAACTGCTCATATCCCAGACAATCCTCAGTAGCAGCGGCATATTGAGATTTATCTTCAAATGATAATACATCGTGGTTTCCTGAACAAGTAAAGAAATCCATCTTGGGGTTTTCTTCAACAAAGGCATCAACCCATTTTCTGTAGTTGTCATATTCCCATTGGAAATTATCCTTTACAAGGTCACCGGCATTGGTAATAAACTTCGCACCTCTGTCTTTGTAAATATCAAGGGCTCTGTTAAGAATGCCCATAAGCTCAGGTTCATCCTTGATGCCGTTTTTCTTATTCTCCTGATCATAATATCTCTGACCAAAGTGAACATCACTCATTATACCAAAGGAATATACTTCTCTTTTGTAATCAAATATCTTGTCCTTTGGAATGTCAAAGCTGCAGATAAGCTCTTCCCCATTATATGCAAGAAGCTTGATTGCACCTTCAGGGATTGCGGTGTATTTGTAAATATCAATGAAGTTGGTATATCCTTTCTTCACATTTGCTTCTATAAGATACGTGAAATTATCAAGTTTACCATCATTATCTCCCCAGTAGAAGGAAAGACGCATATCTTCCGATGTCCTTACACAGATTGTACCACCTGCAAAGCCGGGTTTTTCATTATCAAATATCATTTCCATACCATCATCCTTTTTAAGAGACAGGGTATAGGTTGTGACAATTCCGTCATCACTTACAAGAGAGAGGGTATCTCCGTCAGAAATGTATTCTGTGCTTTCTCTATCTTTAAGAGACTCTTTGTATGGATGAACGGATGCATATTTATTGTTTGACATTGTAATATTCTCAATAAATTCCCCTGCTGTTGTATCTGAAGGGATTTCTGCAATTACCTTTTCTTCTTCATAAAGCTTAAAGCCTTCATATACATCTTCCACAAAGGATATCTTTTCTACAGGGATATATCCTGTATCAGTGCAATATGTTCTGAAATTGTCGAAATACACATCAAAATCTGTAAAGTACAGATTTGCATAAGGAGAAACAGAAATTCTGCTTGGTGCAAAGGATCCTGCTCCATTATTTCCCGATGCAATTTTTTCTCCGTCAAGATATATTTTGTATGTTCCACAATCGGCAGTCAAATCGGAATAATCATATTCAATTACAAATCTGTGCCACTTGTTACCTGAAAAATCAAGGTTTGCTATTGTTTTTAACGGTGTGTGGGTTCCTGCTGATTCATTTTCAAAATCTGCACTATAAAAACGGGTTCTCAATGTAAGACCGAAGTCGGTAAAACCGTAATCCTCCACTTTGGCATAAACATCAAATTCTGCCACAAGTTTATGGTAATTTTTAAGTATGTCTTTTTGACCCGTCACAAGCTTGAATACATTTTTGAGTCCGTTACTCTGGATAAGATCGTCATTTCCACCGGTAGAACCGTAGATTCTGTATGAAGTATCACTCTCTGACTTATCCGGTGAGATAACACCCATTCCGTAAGATGCTATATCTGTAACCGGAGATGTAAGAGGATACTCCTCACTTCCTGTATATGAATCAATGATATAATGGTCAAAGGTAAGTTCATCTTCTGAGGTGGATACAGTATACACAGAGATAAGTCCATATGTATTTTCACACACAAGGATATCTCCTTGGGATATAAGCTTGTCCGATTCCTTAGGATTGATTATATCATCCTTATCATATATCCTTACAGAGCTAAGATTGTCAGCATCAAACAACGCCTTTACTGCCTTTATAGAAAAATCAGAAGGAATGCCCGATATTGTCATATGGGTATTATCCACAGTTATCCCTGACACCTTCGGTATAACAAAGCTTTTTTTACAGTCATATTCGGATGCATAGTCATAATAACTACTGCAGTTAAATACTACAGGATTTTTGAAATAACCTTTGAATTCCACGGTTGTACTTGGAGCATAAGGAGTAATCCTTGTCATTCTGGGCGCATATGATGTTTCCAATATCTCTGTAGACAAAAGATTTCCGTCAACAAAGGTTTTGTAGGTGGTGGAGTTTGTGGTATTGTCATAACTCATTTCAAGAGCTAATTTATGCCATTCATTTATGCCAAAATCAGTCCCCGATACAAATGTTACAGATTTGGAAGTACCGCTGTTTCCACCTGTAGATGTATAATGCTGGGTTCTTATACTGAAACCCTGATTTGCAAGAGAAAAATAAGCATCAAATTCTACAACGGTTTTTTCTCCTGAATTTTTCATACTTTCATCAGGAAGCATAATATTGTTTACAGAGGAAGTCTTGTCGATAGTTTGTGTAGGGGTTCCCGAAAGAAGATGGGCATTATCTCTGTAGGGTGCATTGGCACCATTTATAAGAAGGATACCCTTGGAATTGGTAACATATAATGGGTTACAAAGAGTTACGTAAGATATATTCAGACCGTCAACTGTATTTATGGTATATGTCCTAATAAGGCCGTCTGTACTTTCACTTGCAAGTATATCCCCTTCAGAAACATTATCTGTGTCTGCTTTTGGATTTATAATATCAGATTTATCGTATATTCTTAAAGATGAAAGGGTTGAAGCAGAAAACAGCTTTTTGGCTTCAGAAACAGTAAGTGTGCTTCTTATACCCGATATTGTATTTTTTTCATTATCAACAGTTACACCTGTTTCATTGGTTTCGATGTCTGCGAAAGTATATTTATAGTTTGTGGCATAATCATAGGAAGCTGCACAGTTATAGACCAGAGGATTTCTGAAATATCCGTTAAACTCCACAGTTGTACTTGGAGCATAAGGTATAATTCTTGTCATTCTCGGTGCATAGGAAGTTTGCAACACACTTGATGCAGAGAGTTTTCCGTCAACAAAAGTCTTGTATGTGGTGGAGTTTGAAGTCTTGTCGTAGGTCATTTCAAGGGCTAATCTGTGCCATTCATTTATGCCAAAATCAGTCCCCGATACAAATGTTACAGATTTGGAAGTACCGCTGTTTCCACCTGTAGATGTATAATGCTGGGTTCTTATACTGAAACCCTGATTTGCAAGAGAAAAGTATGTATCAAATTCTACAACGGTTTTCTCTTCCGAGTTTTTCATACTAACATTCGGAAGCATAATATTGTTTACGGAAGAAGTCGCTCCGATAGTTTGTGTAGGAATTCCCGAAAGCAAATAAGCATTTTCCGTATAAGGTGCTTTCACACCCACTGACAGAAGAATATTTTTGGAATTAGTAACATACAAGGGGTCATATAATTCCACACTTGTTGCATAATCAGGTGCACTCAAAGCAAAAGCATAAGACTGCCCTATAATTACAAAAACAAAAATCATTGTAAATATAAGTGATAATCTTTTCATTTTATCCTCCTTTTAATTCCGGCACAATATAGTTTATACCCCAATTATATTTAACAGAATGACACTAGTAAATATAAAAACTTCTTAAAAGTTTATAAATAGTTTCTTTTTTATTGAATAGTTATGCTCTTTGTGTTATATTTAATAAAAAGGGGTGAAAATATGGATAATTTCTTATATGAATACATTTCAGGCAGTGAATTTTACATAAAAAATATTTCACGTGTATTCCACAAGATTTATAAAAATTATCGTATTATAAACCCGCACAAGCAGAACACATACCGTCTTTTATATCTTAGTGAGGGTTCTGTGAAAATGATGTTTGAGGATTCAGAACTAAGAGGAAAAAAGGGAGATATCATACTTTTGCCTCCCGGTGATGCATATCAGAATATACTGTGCGGTGACGGGCAATGGGAGCACTATGTAATCGCATTTGATTGCAATCTTCCATTGGACCATGCTACTGTACTACACACTTTTTCTGACGATACTTACATAATAAGTCCGCTTAAATTGGCTTATGACTTATATCAGACCAATGACTACGGATGTCATCTTAAGATAAAAAGCATACTGTATGATATATTCTATAAAATAACCGCTGAAAGAAAAAAACAATATATAGAAACAAGCTTTGTAAAAAAAGCGATGGTATATATGGACAGAAAATTCAATAAACCGATTACTGTCAAAGACGTAACTGAATATGTGGGATACTCCGAATCATATTTTATAACTAAATTTACAGAGCAGACGGGAATTTCGCCCAAACAATACCTTCAGGAAACAAGAATGAAAAGAGCAAAAGAAGTGTTGGAAACAGGACTGTATTCTGTTTCGGAAATAAGTGATATGTGCGGATACAAAAATATATATCATTTTTCAAATGCATTCAAAAAAACTACCGGACTGTCCCCCAGTCAATATATGAAAAATAAGTGATTCTTCTGTAATCACAATAAAAAGGAACTCATTTTCAGAGTTCCTTTGTGTATTTTAGGGAGTTTTTTAACATCTTTTTTTTATTGAAGAGCGTATTTTTTCTTATACTCTGCATATCTCTCTGCAAAGTCATTTTCTCCGTCGCCTTTTACGTGGCTTAAGTATTCATGTGTTTCAAAGCTTCCGTGAGCGATCTCTATCATACATACTGCAATGTTTGAACAGTGGTCAGAGATTCTTTCGCAGTTTGTGAGAAGATCGGAAAGAATAAATCCGTACTCTACAGTACAGTCGCCATCTTTGAGTCGCTGGATGTGACTTGCTTTGATCTTTAATTTAAGTCTGTCGATAACCTGCTCTAATGGTTCTACAAGCTTTGCACTTTCAATATCATTGTTTATCAATGCGTTTGTAGAAAGCTCTACGATTTCACATACTGCCGATATCATAACCTTAAGGTCTTTCTGCGCCTGTTCGGAGAATGTGATGCCCTTGTCATACATTTCCTTGGCAACTTCAAGGATATTTACAGAGTGGTCACTCATTCTTTCTACATCGCCAATTACGTGAAGAAGCTCTGTTATCATCTTGGAGTCGTTTTCTGTAGAATTGACTGCAGAAAGCTTAACAAGATATGTGCTGATTTTGTCCTCATATTTGTCTACGAGGGATTCATCATCCATAATTTTCTGTGCGATTTTTTCGTCATAGTTATTGATAAGAGCTGTTGCTCCCTTTATTGACTGCTTGGTAATACGTGCCATTTCACATACAAGCACATTTGACTGTTCAACCGCAAAGCCCGGCATATCAAGAAATCTGTCATCAAGCTTGGAGAATATTGCATCTTCTTCCTTATTTTCCTTACCTTTGATAGTCTTAACAGCAAGAACTTCAAACCAGTGTGTAAAAGGAATGAGGATAACTGTTGAAATTATATTAAACAAAGTATGGACTACTGCGATATCAAAAGCAGAAACATTTTCCTGCATAAATCCAAATCCGATTGTAGCATTTAAAATGTAGAATACACTTGCTACCACTACAACACCTATCATCTTGATATATACACAGGTAACCGCAACTCTCTTGGAATCTGTATTTCCGCTTATGGCAGATAATACAGGTGTGATGGTGGTACCAATATTCTGTCCGAGAATAATTGGAATAGCCATAGAATAAGGAATCGCTCCTGTAATTGCCAAAGCCTGAAGGATACCAACAGATGCAGATGATGACTGGATAATAGCAGTAAGGAGAGTACCTGTAAGGATACCTAAGACAGGATTTTCAAACATAACAAGAATCTGTCTGAAGCTCTCACTTTCTTTAAGTCCGCTCATTGCACCGCTCATTGCTTCCATACCGAACATAAGTACTGCAAAGCCAAGAAGGATTGAACCTATGTCCTTCTTTTTGGATGTGGAAGCAGTCATATTCATTATGATACCTATAGCTGCAAGGATAGGTGTAAATGATGATGGTTTAAATATCTGTACCCAGAAATTATCACCGCTTATTCCTGTGGTACTCAGCAACCATGAAGTAACTGTAGTACCTACATTGGCACCCATTATTATACTGATTGTTTGTCCCAAAGTCATAATACCTGAGTTTACAAAACCAACAAGCATAACTGTGGTGGCAGATGATGACTGAATTATGGCAGTAACGAGAAATCCAAGAAAAAATCCCTTGAATCTGTTGGATGTAAGTTTGGCAAGGATTAACTCAAGTTTACCGCCTGCAAGCTTCTTAAGGCTATCTCCCATTACTTCCATTCCATAAAGAAACAGTGCAAGTCCACCTATTAAAGTGAGAATGTCAAAAAAGTCCATACTTCTCCTCCTAATGTAAATTATATGTTAATTATAAAAGATTATTTAGTAATAATCAACGGGTTCAATGTAAAATTTATGTAAAATATTACATATATACTTAGTTTTGAAGCTATGTTCTATCATCCACAAAAAAACAATGCAAAAACTTTTATGTTTCTGCATTGTTTTTCATTACATAATATAAAATGAGAATTCAAATTCTGTATCGTAGAGTCCGTACTTATCTATAAGCTTCGGTCCGCAACTGTTGGAGCCTATTCCGGACACCTTATAATCAATCCTTATATTGGTCTTGCCATTTGATACAAGCTCATCAGTATGTGTAGCATCAGAAAGAGCTTCCTTTGTATATGATGATACATTTATCTCAAAGCTGTCGTCTGTCACAAATGTAAGACCGTTTCCCATCTTAAGGTATCTTGTATCAAAGTGGTTGCCGTGCTCCTGAGGCATAACATAGTTTACATATTCATTGTCTGCCGAGCTCTGATACATTCCAAGCTTTGTGTGATAATGCATATCGCAGTAGCTTTCTCCATCGCCCATTCCGTAATACTCAAATGTATCATTTGCTACAGGTGATGTAAATTCAAAACCAAATCTCGGGAGATATACTTCGTTTTCTTTAAGACGGCTATCAACATTTGCCTTAAGCTCTACTTTGATTTCACCATCTTCATAGAAATAATACACTGCTCTGTATCTTATAAGCCGAATTCTGCCAACACCCGACATACCGCCTTCAAGGATAATAGAATTATCTTTTACTTCACAGGAATACACCTTTGTGAAAAGTCTGTTCATATTCTCCCCTGCCATATTGTCGTTGTTTATATATCCCCATTTGAGCTTGATTTTTCTGTCATTATCGGTAGGTGCTCTCCATACAGATAGCTTTGTGACACTGTCAAGCTGTTCTTTGCCATTTTTTATAATACTCTCAAAGCCACCATAATGCTTATCAAAAATATAAGAGTATCCATCACCTTTGATATACACCTTGTACTCTGTATCACGGATATCACAATGGGGCTTTGAAACACTCAGCTTTGCTCTTGGTACATCTATCTTGTGGCTTTCCATGCCCACTTCATAGCCTGAGTCATCATTGATATATATATTGAAGGTTACTCCGTAATTACATTCCTTTGGTAATTCGAAAGGAAAATCAACTTTTGTTTCTTCGTGAGGCTCAAGGCTGATTCTCTCTTCCTTTGATGCCACCACTTCTCCGTCAGCTTCAAGAGTAAATGTGATTGTATATTTATCAAGATTTGTGAAGTCATACCAGTTTTTGATTATAACTTTATCATCCTCTATTCTTGACTCAAAATACTGATATGAATACTTGGTATTAAGGGAACCTGCCTTAAAGGATCTGTCAGAAAATACAAGTCCGTCACAGCAGAAGTTGGCATCGGTAGTAAGTTCATCGAAATCACCGCCGTATTTCTGCACACCATCTACTATCTGAGTATGGTCTGCCCATTCCCATATACATCCGCCTATTGCCTTGGGGTATTTCTTGAATACTTCCATATAGTCGTGCACATCTCCCGGACCGTTACCCATAGCGTGAGCATATTCACTCTGGAAAAGTGGCATTTTTATATCTTCATTATTTATATAATCAAGTAACTTATCTACGCTGTAATACATAGAGCAGAATATATCAACATTCTGAAGTTCTCCCTTTCTGCAGGCATCTTCACAATGGATAATCCTTGAATCATCTCTTGCTCTTGTCCATTTTATCATGGAAACATGATTCTTTCCGTGTCCGCTTTCATTACCGGTAGACCACATAATGACAGAAGGGTGGTTTTTGTCCCTTTCTACCATTCTTTCCATTCGTTCCACAAACATTTCTTCAAATCTGTCATCTACGCATGGCCATATAGGATCATCCACATCGTAAGCATACTTCGTATGAGGATTTCTGTTTGCATATCCGTGAGTTTCAAGATCTGTTTCATCTATTACATATAAGCCTAATTTGTCGCACATATTGAGAAACTCAGGATGAGGCGGATAATGTGAGGTTCTCACAGTATTTATATTCAGCTCTTTCATTTTTGTAAGATCGTTATAAAGCTCATCTTCTGTAAGGGTATATCCGTTTAATGGATGTGAATCATGGTGGTTTACACCTTTTAAGATTACAGGAACACCATTTATAAGAAGCTCATAATTTTCGGAAATCTTCACTTCTCTCATACCTACGCTGAATGGTATGTACTCTGTCTCACCTTTTACTACAACTGTATATACGTTTGGTGTTTCTGCGGTCCACAAATGTGGATTATCAAGGCTTTCCACCTTTTTTCCCTCAAAGAATATTTCGTAATTATCTTTATCTACTGTGATAGATTTCATATCCGATTTTATATTCACATCTTTGATATGATTTTGCTCTCTTGAAAGCATATACACATCTCTGAAGATACCCGAAAGTCTGAAGAAATCCTGATCTTCAAGATAGCTTCCCAGACACCATTTCATAACCTTTACAAGGATGGTGTTTGTACCTTCTTTTACAAAATCTGTTATATCAAATTCTGCCTGAAGATGTGATCCCTGAGAATAGCCGGCATAGACACCGTTAATGTATACAAAAAAGCATGAAGAAACACCCTCAAATACTATATAGGTCTTTCTGTCATTCCACATATTATCAAGCACGAAATCCCTTTTGTATATACCACAGGGATTATCATCGGGAACATATGGTACGTCAATAGGATAAGGATAGTTTATATTACTGTAACCGCCTTTTCCATAGCCTCTTGTCTGCCAGCATGAAGGCACATCAATCTTATCTGTAAACACATATGGTTCTACAGCATCTATATCTCTTTCAAAAAATTTGAAATCCCACACTCCGTTAAGAGTCTTATAATATGCAGAATCATCTTTCGCTCCTGCGAGCGCTTTTTCAAGAGAATCATAGGGTATGTAATATGCCCTTTGAGGCTCTCTTCTGTATGATCGGTTTTTGAAATCTTCGTATATTCTCATAAAAAAACCTCCGAAAACTTATATACAGTTATTGTATCAAACAATTTATGTAAATACAATGCTCTTTAATGCTATAAATCTTCCAATTAGTGCTGTCATAAATATACTTATAATTTGCGATTTATCATTTTTTAAAATATTTTCAAAAAAGTCTTGATTATTTCAAATTTATATTGTATAATAATCAAGTGCTTGAATGCAGGTGTGGTGGAACTGGCAGACGCGCTGGACTCAAAATCCTGTGATGGTGACATCGTGTGGGTTCGACTCCCACCACCTGCACCATGAAGAAAGCACTTCACACAAGAGGTGCTTTTTTCTACCAATTTAATATTTGGCCGAGTAGTTCAGTTGGTTAGAATGCCAGCCTGTCACGCTGGAGGTCGAGGGTTCGAGCCCCTTCTCGGTCGCCAAAAAAGATATATGTGTCGAAAATTCATATATCTTTTTTTTTACAATAATACGAGAAGGGGCGAGAACCCGAAGGGCACCGAGCGAATAAAAAATATTGCCTGCGGCAATGTTTCCGTGAGGTGTGGCGTAGTGCGGTACCGAAGCCTTTGGCTTGGGTGCACAAGCCGGTGAGCGAAGTGAAGTGCGACCTTCTCGGTCGCCAAAAAAGATATATGCATCTGATGTATATATCTTTTTTTATTATAATAAAACGAGAAGGGGCGAGAACCCGAAGGGCACCGAGCGAATAAGAAATATTGCCTGTGGCAATGTTTCCCGAGGTGTGGCGTAGTGCGGTACCGAAGCCTTTGGCTTGGGTGCACAAGCCGGTGAGCGAAGCGAAGTGCGACCTTCTCGGTCGCCAAAGGGAATGTAAAAAAACTCCAGATCGCAAAAAGGCATAGATTATACATAAGTCAAAAACCTGAATGCGCAATAAAACTTACAAATTACTCATTATGTGGGAAATATTACATTTTTATGTAATATTTCCTCTTTTTTTGTGCCTTTTTGCTACGAATAAACTTCGCCTCTCGGTGTATCGCATACACCTTCGGGTAACCCGAAACCAAAGGTTTCGGCTCAGTTTGTCCGTTCTAAAGTCTTTTTTCTATCCCCTTAATTCAACAACAGGGACTGTGAAAATAGATTTTTTACAGTCCCTGTTTATTGCATAAAACGAGAAGGGGCGAGAACCCTAAATACCAATACAAAAAAGGCAATTCCTCTGAATTGCCTTTTTTGTACACTCAATTTCAACTATATCAACAAACCACATTAATCGCACTCATTATATTTTCTACATATACTTTTTTGTGCTCTCCACCAAACTCGCCGTCAAGTGTCCACTTCACACTATCTTCGGATTCTATCACAGCTTTGGAAAACTTGAAATAATCTATTCGTGGTGATTCTACATTCTGCATAATGAGATCTCCTAATGTTAACTGCAGATCAATAGGATTGAGAGGATTTTTTACCAGTATACACTCAAACTCACCATCATTCATAGATATATTGAGCTTATCTGAATATTTCATTCCTGCAATAGAAGTGGAATTTGATATTATACCAAGAATATAGTCCCCTTCCACTATATTTTCATCATTATAAGTAATCTTCAGATGCTGTTGCTTAATAGATGGTAGGGCTTTCACTCCCTCCATCAGATACGCCGCATATCCAAGCATATTTTTGGTCTTTTGACTGGTTTCATATGTGACTTCGGTAAATGCACCAAATGCCGCTACATACAAAAAATACCTGTCGTTAAACTTGCCCACATCACATGCCCTGGCTGTGCCGTCTGCCACAAGTTCAGTTGCTCTGTCAATAACCTTTGGTATTCCCATACTGGACGCGAAGTCATTTGTGGTCCCTGTGGGAATATATCCTATAGGGCATCTCTTACCTTCGGGTACTTTCATCATACCGGTTGCAGCTTCATTCATAGTACCATCGCCACCACCAACCACGATAAAGTCAAACTGCTCTCCTTCAGAAGCTATCACCTCTGTTGCATCACCGATACATCTTGTAGGATGCACTCTTATCTCCCAGTCCTTTTCTGCCAATTTCTCTATAATGGAGCCAAGCTTGTTTTTGATTTTTGATTTGCCTGAATGTGGATTATACACAAACAAAAGTTTATTTTTCAATACAATCATCCCCATATTATTCCTATTTAAAATATACATCTATTATGAAAAAAAGTCAACAAAAAAGAAGACCGGAATGACCAATCTTCTTTTTTGCGTTTGGGGGTAGCATTAATGTATCAGATAGTATACTAATAATCCTAAAACCGTTACAGAGCTTCCTAAAAACAGTATTGCCTGTGTTGTCTTGTGTTGGTGTGTGGTGTCCCCGTCAGACTCTGTGTCCTTTCCCACAATGCATTTATTTACAACATCATTTGCCTGACTTATTATGTCCTTTGCCGGAACATACATATTTCTCCTTTGTTTACTTTGTAGGGATGATTTCTTCCAAAACCAAAATCCGCCCCGTTGTGATTCATTTGCACGGAATTTCTCCGGCATAGGCACCTATCCTTTCTACTGCATTTATAATACAGTTATTTCCAGATTAAGAAGTTTTATACATTAGAACTTACTTTTGCCACTATTACAGTCATATCGTCTCTGCATTCCCCGTTTGACTTTTTTATAGCTGTATCCATAATCACTTTTGCTATTGTCTGTGGATTGTTTCGTTTTCGTTCTTTGCAAACTGTCTCTATCCAGTGGGTGTTTTCGTCCACGTCTGCCACGCCGTCTGACATCATCACCACAAGACCGCCGGACTTTAATGACCGCGAAAATACCCCTACTCCGTCAGAAATCTTTATCCCTACAGGAAGGGTATCTGTACGGATGGTTTCGCACACTTCATCTGAACAAATAATACTTTGGGCACCGCCTGCTTTTCTAAATGACACAGCACCGCTTTTTAGATCAAATATACACACATCAAGAGTAGAATACATTTCCTGACGATTCCTTAACACCAATGAGGAATTAATAAGGTTCAATGCAGAATCCAGAGTAAAGCCTGCACCAACCAATTGTTTGAGAAGCTCTATTACAGCCACACTCTCATTGTGTGCATCCTTGCCTGAGCCCATCCCATCGCATATTGCAACGAAGTGACCGCCTTCGGTCATACACACAGATGCATACGCATCTCCACAAAGCTCTTCCCCATCCCTGACAGCCTGACAAACACCTACAGATACAGAGTAATTTTCTCTTGGGAGAAGTGTAACCACTTTGCTTCTGGAGTTCTCATTTACACCTGCTACTCTTAAAGGCTTTTTGATTACATCTGAAACAATGGAACATATTTTCTTTTCATCGTCTTTTTTGTAGGAAACCAATGACACATCTATCTCAAACTGATCGTCATTCTTCACAAGCACCCATACATAAGAGAGAGTATATCCCATTTTGGTAAGCTTTGAATATATTTCTTCCTCAGCATCGGTATCTACGCTTACATTTATCTCTTCACATATGTTGTTTACCACCTCTGCAACACAATCCAGATGGGTAACTGCTATATTTTTACTTTCCATAATTCTCATCCTCCAAAGCTTTTCTGATTTGTAATTTTTGTACATATTATTAAATTCATATATAAATTCTTCTGTTTTTACACAACTTTTTCTGAAATCATATGGCATATTTGAATGCCTGAGTTCCCCATCATTATCACATATCTCCATCATATCAAACATACTTGCATATGTCTTTTTGTAAGAATTTTGCCAGCAATTATACTTCATACCGCAATTGGCACAAACCACAGCGCAACATTCATCAAAAAGATTTATCATCTCCTTTTTTGTATATGGATTTGACGAACGGTTAAAAGATATAAATTTTTTTGACAGATATCTAAGCGATTCAGAAAGCTTACGTATTTTTTCTGATACAATCTGTTCAAATTTAAGATAGGCTGTATCTGAACCTGAAATACTTTTTTCATTAAGAAATCCAATGTAATCCAGAAGCCTTCCCGGAATCAGCATAAAAAGTGTGGCTGATATAACAATTTCATACAGATCAATCAGATAGTCAATGGTCCCTCCTACAAAAACTGACATGAAGCTCGCAGACAAAATAAAACCAAGAGTAACAGCAGCCTTTCCAAAGCGATTGAATGCACTTGCACACATGGACGAAAAGGCATATATCCCCATCATCATAGATACATTGCCCTGACTTATACCTGTCAGTGCACCAAGCACAACCCCTGTAGAAGCACTTTTGCCAATATCAGTTTTGTATGCAAAAGAAAGGCAGATAATAAGACTGAGTACATTTATAAGAGAAATAGAAAAGAACTCAGGCACTTTTGCCAAAGGCATCAGAAAAAGAGAGAGAAGTGCAGCGACACATACAAGCTCATTTGCTGTAGAAGAGCGTACCATTGAGGGATGACGGGTAACAGGATATGCCTTTTCAATAATCAGCACAGAAACAAAGCACATAAATGACTCACACACAGCTACAAAAAAATCATACAGAAGAATATCCTTTGTCAGAAGTATAATTACATTCACAAGGAAAAGAGATGCTGACATAAATGCAGCTCTTAACAAAGGTTTGGAAGCTGATAGCATAACAACAGAAAATGTGAAAATAATAAGAGAAAACAAATATTTTATCCCTGCAGCTATCCCCAATGCAAAAAAAGCTCCAAATGTCACTGCGCCAACTTTAACAAACCAACCATAATGAGAAAAGGTTGCTGCAAAAAAAGCTACTCCAAAGGGTGTAGCTGATGAAAACATTGATATAAGTGACAACAGAAAAGTCATCACTCCGTCAATGAATACATCCTTTAAGGACAAAAGCCCGCTAATTTTACTTACAAACATACTTTTGGATTTTTGATAATAAGATTGTACTTTAAGCATTTTATTTCCCCCATTGTGTATTTGGTATTCGGTTTCACTGCTTGTAACCCCCGATAACAGTGCCAATCGACACACCAATTATAATTGAGCCACTGCTTAAATTTTTGTCAAATCTTATATATGAAATCTCAAAACTTATTTACAATTATTTACATAAATGTAAGTAATTGTAAATATAATTTTAAAAAAATATATTCTTCTTTGTCCTTCATAAAAAATTCTTGAATTTTTATGTCGGATATGATAGAATAAATTTTGTAATTTCAGAAACAAAACAGCAATATACCATAATATTATGAATAGAAATTGTAAATGGGGATATGTATGAAATAAGCAATATAAACCATCAGCGGAACAGGACATAATGGGCTGACTTGAAAAACTTTAAGTCTTTCTGAACACCCCCTCCCCCTTGGTATTACTGTTTTTTGAAAAATTTAATATTGTTAATTTTGCAGTTCCAAAAAAGGAGTTCCCAAGGGTTTTCACCCCTTTTCAGAACTGAAAAATATATTGGGAGAAGTATCGAAGTGGTCATAACGGACATGACTCGAAATCCATCAAATAAATTCGAATTTGTTGGAACGCAATTCTCCGCAAACCCTGTAACAGTGCGGTTTTCAGCAATCGGTGCTGACAAAACAAAAAATC
>SVJM01000026.1 GCA_015068975.1 Oscillospiraceae bacterium
GAAATATTACATTTTTATGTAATATTTCCTCTTTTTTTGTGCCTTTTTGCTACGAATAAACTTCGCCTCTCGGTGTATCGCATACACCTTCGGGTAACCCGAAACCAAAGGTTTCGGCTCAGTTTCTCCGTTCTGAAGTCTTTTTTCTATCCCCTTAATTCAACAACAGGGACTGTGAAAAAATAGATTTTTTACAGTCCCTTTATTTAAATTATTGAATATAGTTAAAAATTTTAATCTTTTGTGTTGAAATTTGTATGCTTTTGTACTTGCAAATGGGAGAAAAGTATGTTAAAATATTAACATACGTGTTAATAATTTAACATACTTTGATTTTTGTGTGTTTATTAACTGGATTTATCTTACAAAAACGTAGTCAAGAACGAAAAAGTGAGAGGATGGTATTTGATGAAAATTACAGTTTGTATTGGTAGCTCATGCCATATAAAAGGGTCTCGTCAGGTGGTTGAGGGACTTCAGTCTTTGATTGAAAAAAATGGCATAGGCGAAAAGGTGACTCTTGGCGGTACATTTTGTCTCGGCAGATGTCAGGAGGGAGTATGCGTAATGGTCGATGACAGCTTTTATTCTGTTTCTCCTGAAACAGTGGATGAGTTTTTTAACAATGAAGTTTTAGCAAAGGTGTGAAATATGTATGATTATTCAAATATGTGTAGGTAGTTCTTGTCATCTTAAGGGATCCTATGAAATTGTAGAGATGCTTACCAAAATGATTGAAGAGCACCAGCTGGAAAATGAGATTTCACTGGCAGGAAGCTTTTGTATCGGCAAGTGTAACCGTGAAGGCGTGACTGTTCAGGTGGATGACGAGATTTGTGTCGGTATTACAAGGAATAATCTGAAAGAATTTTTTAATGATAAGGTTCTTGCAGCTATAAAAAGTGAAGGGAAGTGATCGGAATGTCAAATTGTCTTATGTTAAAGAAGTCAAATTGTAAAAATTGCTATAAATGCATTCGACATTGTCCGGTCAAAGCAATTCGCTTTTCGGGTAATCAGGCACATATTATCGGTAATGAGTGTATATTGTGCGGACAGTGTTTTGTTGTATGTCCTCAGAATGCAAAACAGATTGTCAACGAAACAGAAAAGGTAAAGGTGCTTATGCAGGGCACAGAGCCTGTTATTGTAAGTCTTGCACCTTCCTTTGTAGCCAATTATGAAGGTGTGGGCATCAATGCTATGCGCGATGCTCTCAAAAAGCTTGGCTTTTATGACGTAGAAGAGACCGCTGTAGGTGCCACAATTGTAAAAAATGAATACGAAAGAATACTTAAGGAAGAGGGACGCGATATTGTGATTTCCTCTTGTTGTCATTCTATAAATCTGCTTATACAGAAATGCTTTCCTGCAGAACTTGAGTATCTTGCAGATGTTATGTCTCCTATGCAGGCACATTGTAAGGATATCAAAAAGAGATACCCTGATGCCAAAACGGTATTTATAGGTCCATGTGTTGCCAAAAAGGATGAAGCAGAATATTACGAGGGAATCGTGGATGCTGTTCTGACCTTTGAGGAGCTTACAAATTGGTTAAATGATGAAGGTATAGAAATCGCAAAGGATATGGATTCAAAAGAAGAAAGCCGTGCGAGATTTTTCCCTACTACAGGCGGAATTCTTAAAACAATGGCTAAGGACGCTCCCGGCTATACCTATATCTCTCTTGACGGAGTGGAGAATTGTATTGATGCCCTTCGTGATATAGAAAGTGGCAAAATTCATAAATGTTTTATAGAAATGTCTGCTTGTGTGGGTAGCTGTATCGGTGGTCCTGTTATGGAAAAATATCATCGCAGTGCACCTATAAAGGATTATATCACCATTGCAAATTATGCAGGAGATAAAGACTTTGATGTGGCTCAGCCGAATAAAAAGGACATCAGAAAGCAATTTTCCTATATTGAACACAGATTACAGCCTCCAACAGAGACTGAAATCTGCAATGTCCTTCGTCAGATGGGCAAATTTAAGGAAAGTGATGAGCTCAATTGCGGTTCATGCGGATATAATACCTGCAGAGAAAAGGCAATTGCTGTTTGTCAGGGAAAGGCGGAAATCACTATGTGTCTTCCGTTTTTGAAGGACAAGGCAGAGAGTTTTTCAGATACTATTGTAAAAAACACTCCAAACGGTCTTATCGTTCTCAATGAAGAATTAGAAGTACAACAGATAAATGATGCAGCACAGAGAATGATGAACATTCGTTCAAGCAGTGATGTTCTTGGCACAAAGGTTGTTCGTATAATGGATCCGGAGGATTTCATTGATGTAAAAAACACCGGAAGAAATATACATGACAAAAAGGTCTACCTTGCAGAATATGATCGCTTTGTGGAGCAGTCTGTTTTGTATGATAAGGATTCTCACTTGCTTGTTGTTATTATGCGTGATATCACCGGAGAAGAGCAGGAACGATACAAAAAAGAAAAGATTACCCGTCAGACAGTAGATGTTGCAGACAAGGTAGTTGACAAGCAAATGCGTATTGTTCAGGAGATTGCATCTTTGCTTGGAGAGACCGCAGCAGAAACAAAAATTGCACTTGCAAAGTTGAAGGAGTCGATACAGGATGAATAATTTATGTGTAGATATCGGCTGGAAAAGTATCAATCATCACGGAGAGCAGCTTTGCGGTGACCATGTGGATATAGTTGAACAAAATGACGATTCTACAGTTATTGTTCTGGCAGATGGACTTGGAAGTGGTGTTAAGGCAAGTATTTTGTCTACACTTACATCAAAGATTATTTCTACTATGATGGCAGCCGGGTTGTCTATCGAAGAATGTGTATCTACAATCGCTGCTACACTTCCTGTTTGTTCACTTCGTGGCGTTGCATATTCTACATTTACAATTATGCATATTATAAACAACGAAACTGCTGAGATTATCCAGTATGATAACCCTCAGGTTATTGTACTTCGCAATAATAAGAATTATGATTATCCCAAAACAGAGATGAATATTGATGGCAAAAAGATATTTAAATCTGTTATTCATTTGCAGGAAGATGATGTGTTTATTGCTATGAGTGACGGATGTCCTCATGCAGGCATCGGTACTTCTTTTAATTTCGGATGGAAGAGAGAGGATATAATTGATTTTATGGAAGTTATGTCAATGACAGGGCTGACTGCCAAAAATCTGTCTACTCTTCTGGTGGATGAATGTGATAAGCTATATGGATTTGAGCCCGGTGATGATGCTACAGCATGTGTTGTAAAAATCAGAAAACGAGTGCCTATGAATCTTCTTTTCGGGCCGCCACGTGACAGGGATGATTGCGACAAAATGATGTCACTCTTTTTCTCAAAAGAAGGTAAGCACATTATATGCGGCGGTACAACATCATCAATTGCGGCAAGATATCTGGGTAAGCCTTTGCAGGCTACTCTTAATTTTGAAAAATCAGATGTTCCGCCCATTGCAAAAATTGAAGGTGTTGATCTGGTGACTGAGGGCGTTATTACAATGAATAAAGTAATTGAGTATGCAAAGGATTATCTTGGTGATAATGAGTTGCATGATCATTGGAATTTCAAGCAGGATGGCGCATCGCTTATATGTCAGTTGTTGTTCGAAGAAGCAACCGATATTAATTTTTATGTAGGTCGTGCGATCAACCCAGCTCATCAGAACCCTGATTTGCCTATAAACTTCAGTATTAAGATGAATCTCGTGGAAGAGCTTTCAAAAAGTCTTAAGCAAATGGGCAAGAGAATTAAACTGAGTTATTTTTAAGGAGAATAAAATATGAGGAAGTTTGATACCAAAGTACAGCATTTGCAATACAAGGTACTTCGAGAAGTGGCGCGATTTGCCTGGGATGGCACTTTGCTTGAAAACTTGTTGAAAATCCCCGAAATTATTGTTCCGGGAAAAGTACCTACAATGCGTTGTTGTGTATATAAAGAAAAGGCTATCCTGGAAGAGAGAATAAAAATCGTCATGGGAGGAGATAAACAAAATCCCAACGTGATAGAGGTTATCGATATCGCATGTGATGAATGTCCTTCTGCAGGATATGTAGTGACAGAGTCCTGTCGAGGATGTCTTGCCCATCGTTGTGAAGACGTGTGTAAGAGAGGGGCTATTACATTTGATGCAAATCATGTAGCCCATATAGATAAATCCAAATGTGTTGAGTGTGGCCAGTGTGCAAAGGTTTGTCCATATTCTGCTATTATCAATCGTAAGAGACCATGTCAGAAAGCATGTAAGATAAAGGCAATATCTATAAATGAAGATAATGCTGCATTTATTGACAATGACAAATGTACAGGCTGCGGAGCTTGTGTTTATCAGTGTCCATTCGGTGCGATTATGGACAAATCATATATTCTGGATGCTATCGAGCTGATCAGAAACAGTGACAATAACAAAAATTATAAGGTTTATGCTGTTGTTGCACCATCTATTTCCAGTCAGTTTACTTATGCAAAGCTTGGACAGGTTATCAAGGGCCTTAAGGAGCTTGGTTTCTATACGGTGATAGAAGCAGCTCTTGGTGCGGATATGGTGGCACAGGCAGAGTCAAAGGAGCTTGCAGAAAAGGGATTTTTGACAAGTTCATGTTGCCCTGCGTTTGTTTCTTATGTGAAGTCTGCTTTTCCTGATCTGGTTAAGCATATTTCTCACAACCTTTCACCAATGGCAACTCTTGCAAAATATATAAAAGAAACTGATAAAGATGCAAAGGTAATATTTATAGGACCTTGTACTGCAAAAAAAGCAGAGGCGCAACGTGATGATGTTAAACCTTATGTGGATGTGGTTCTTACCTTTGAAGAATTGCAGGCGCTTTATGACAGCAAGGATATAGATATTACCACACTTGAAGAAGATGTGCTTGACAATGCATCTTACTTTGGCAGAATATTTGCCAGAAGTGGCGGACTTTCTGATGCGGTTGCACAGGCACTCAAGGAGCAGAATATTGAATTCGATCTGAAAGCAGTCGCTTGTGACGGCATTGAGGAATGCAGAGTAGCACTTCTCAAAAAGAGCAAAAATCTTCTGGATGCCAATTTCATTGAAGGAATGGCTTGTGTGGGAGGCTGCATCGGTGGTGCGGGTTGTCTGACCCATGGCGAAAAGAATAAGGCGGAAGTTGACAAATATGGCAGAGAGGCTTTGGAAAAAACAATTTCGGATGCTATATCCGTTTTGAAATAAATATAATAATTATAAAACTATAAAGAGGTGGAGTTATAATGAACAAAATTACAGTAATCGGATCAGGCAACGTGGGTTCCACAATTGCTTACACGCTTACAATTATGGGAATCGCTTCAGAGATTGTTATGATTGACGTTAATGAAGAAAAGTCACTGGGTGAAGCACTTGATATAAGACAGGGTGTTTCCTTCTGTGCTCCGGCATCTGTGTATGCAGGCTCTTATGATGATGCTAAGGACTCAGATATTGTTGTCATCACTTCAGGTATGGCAAGAAAGCCGGGTCAGTCAAGACTGGACCTTGCTCAGGCAAATGTTGATATCATAAAGAGCATCGCAGACAAGATTGTGCCGGTTGCTCCAAATGCCACTTATGTTATTGTCAGCAACCCTGTTGATGTGCTCACTTATGTATTTTTGAAGCACACAGGACTCCCTCAGGAGAGAGTCATCGGTTCGGGTACTGTGCTTGATACAGCCAGACTTCGTTCCAGAATTTCAGAGTATTATTCAATCAATCAAAAAAATGTGCATGCTTATGTTCTTGGTGAGCATGGCGACAGTTCCTTTGTTCCATGGTCATTTGCAAACATTTCAAATGTTCCGATAGAAGAATTCAAGAATGCCATTCAGACCAAGGAAGTATATCCTGAATTTGTAATGGAAGAAGTAGAAGAATATATGCGCAAATCCGGTTCGAGAATTATCCAGCGTAAGGGTGCTACATTCTATGCTGTTTCTATTTCTGTTTGCCATATATGCAAATGTATCTTAAGCGGTATTGATACAACTCTTACAGTGTCTACAATGCTTAATGGTGAATATGGCATTGATGATGTATGCTTAAGTCTTCTTAATGTTGTTGGTGCCAAGGGAGCTCATGCAAAGGTTATGCTTCCTCTCAATGATGAAGAAGTTGCAGCATTGCACAATAGTGCGAAAATATTGAAAGATTTAATAAACGGACTTAATATATAAACGAAAGGAATGTGCAAAATGGAATATCGTATTGAACATGATTCAATGGGAGAAGTAAAGGTTCCCGCTGACAAACTATGGGCAGCTCAGACTCAGAGAAGCCACGAAAACTTTGAAATAGGTGTTAATATCGAAACAATGCCTAAAGAAATCGTACACGCTTTTGGTATCCTTAAAAAAGCAGCAGCTCAGGCAAATGCTGTTCTTCGCCCTGAAAAAATGACAGAAAAGAAACTTGATGCTATATCAAAGGCTTGTGACGAAGTGATAGATCTTACACTTCTTGACAACTTCCCACTTGTTGTATGGCAGACAGGTTCAGGTACACAGTCAAATATGAATGCCAATGAAGTAATTGCCAACAGAGGAAATCAGATTGCAGGCGAAAAAATACTTCATCCAAATGATGATGTAAATATGAGCCAGTCATCAAATGATACTTTCCCTACAGCAATGCACATTGCGGCAGTTCTTATGATAGAGGATAAGCTTATCCCAAGTGCTAAGGAACTTATTGAAACATTTAAAAAACTGGAAAAGGAAAACGAAGGCATCGTAAAAAGCGGAAGAACACATCTTCAGGATGCTACACCTATTACATTCAGTCAGGAAATAAGCGGCTGGAGATCAAGCTTAGAAAGAGATGTAGAGCTTCTTGAACTTTCCGTTAAGCCACTTTATGAACTTGCCCTTGGCGGAACTGCAGTTGGTACAGGGCTTAATGCACCAAAGGGATTCGGTGAAGTGGTTGCTGAGAAGGTAAAAGATCTTACAGGTAAGCCTTTCGTTACTGCTATCAACAAATTCCACGCGCTCACATCCAAGGATGAGCTTGTGTTTGCTCATGGCGCTATCAAGGCTCTTGCTTGTGATATGCTTAAAATTGCAAACGATATCAGATGGCTTGCATCAGGTCCGAGAGATGGTCTTGGAGAAATATTTATTCCTGAAAACGAACCTGGCTCATCTATTATGCCCGGTAAGGTAAACCCTACACAGTGTGAAGCAGTTACTATGGTTGCAGTTCAGGTAATGGGAAATGATGTTGCTGTAGGTATGGCTGCATCACAGGGTAACTTTGAGCTTAATGTATTTATGCCTGTATGTATATATAATTTCTTACAGTCTGCAAGACTTCTTTCAGAAGCCATAGTTTCATTTAACAAAAACTGCGCTGTGGGAATCACTGCAAACAAGGAAAAAATGCATCACAATCTTCACAATTCTCTTATGCTTGTTACAGCGCTCAATCCATATATCGGATACGAAAATGCTGCAAAGACAGCAAAGAAAGCCTTTAAGGACAATATTTCTCTTAAAGAGGCTTGTGTAGAGTTAGGATTTTTGACAGAAGAAAAATTTGATGAAGTATTCCATCCTGAACAGATGGTATAACAAGAGGAGGTATATCTTATGAAAGTAGCATATTTTCCGGGATGTACTTTAAAAAACAAAGCTAAGACTTTGGACATTTACGCGAGAGAATGTGCAAAAGTTCTGGGGATTGAGTTGGAAGAAATCAAAGACTGGCAGTGTTGCGGCGGTGTGTTTACAAGCGCCTCCGACGAAATCGCTACCAAGCTTTCAAGTGTAAGAGCACTTAAGGCAGCAAGAGAATATGACAACATACTTGTTACAGTGTGCTCTGCCTGTCATAATGTGATCAAGCAGACAAATCATGCTGTAAAAACTGACGAAACCTTCAGAACAAGAGTAAACAATTATATGGCTGAAGATGATTACAACGGCGAAACAAATGCCATTCATTATCTTGAGCTTCTGAGAGATACAATAGGCTTTGACAAGATAAAAGAATGTGTCAAAAAGCCTTTGGAAGGAAAGAAGATTGCTCCATACTACGGATGTATGTTGCTTAGGCCAAACAGTGTTATGGCTATGGATGATCCTGAAAACCCAACCATTATGGAAGATCTTATTAAGGCTTTGGGTGCTACACCTGTTGTTTATCCTATGCGCAACGAATGCTGTGGCGGATATGTGGTAATGGAAAACGAATCCCTTGCAAAAGAAAAAAGCGAAGCTGTTACAAAGAGTGCTATGTCTTTTGGTGCAGATGTGATTGTCACAGCCTGTCCTCTTTGTAAATACAACCTTGAGAAGAATGGTACAGATGTACCTGTAGTGTATCTTACTGAGCTTCTTGCAGAAGCTTTTGGAATAAAGGAGGAGTAATATGAATAACAACACATCAGAAATGAAGAACCAGCTTCTCCGAATGAGTGGAGTTAATCCCGGAAAGTGTATGAAATGCGGTAAATGTTCTGCCACTTGCCCTGCTTATGATTCTATGGAGTATCATCCTCATCAGTTTGTAAGTATGGTGCAAGATGGTAATATTGAGCCGCTTCTTAAGTCAGAATCACTGTATCAGTGTCTTTCATGCTTTGCCTGTGTAGACAGATGCCCAAGAGGGGTAGAGCCTGCCAAGCTTATTGAAGCAGTAAGATTAATGGCTGTGAGAAAGCAGGGCGGAAATCGCCTTAGTGCAGAAAAAGTATCACAGATTGCTGATGATACCATTCCCCAGCAGGCTTTGGTCAGTGCTTACAGAAAATATTCTAAATAAGGAGGAAAGGACAAAATGCAGAGAATCGGTGTATTTGTGTGCTGGTGCGGTACAAATATCGCAGGCACAGTTGATGTGGAAGCAGTTTCTGAGGCTTTAAAAAATGAGCCCGGAGTTGTCTTTTCCACCAATTATCAGTATATGTGTTCTCAGGCAGGTCAGGATATGATTATTAATGCCTGCAAAGAGCACAAGCTTACAGGATTTGTAGTTTGCTCATGCTCACCAAGAATGCATGAAGCAACATTCAGAAAGACAGCCCAGGCTGCCGGTATAAATCCCTATATGATAGAAATCGCAAATATCCGTGAGCAGTGTTCATGGATACACAAGGATATGAAGGAAGGTACAGAAAAGGCAATCATCCTTGGTAAGGCTGCTATTGCAAAGGTAAACCTTAATTCATCCCTTACCCCGGGAGAAAGTCCCGTTACAAAGAGAGCCCTGGTTATCGGTGGTGGTATTGCAGGTATACAGACTGCCCTTGATATTGCAGATGCAGGATTTAAGGTGGATATTGTAGAAACCAAGCCTACAATCGGTGGTAAGATGGCTCAGCTTGATAAAACCTTCCCTACGCTTGACTGTGCGGCTTGTATCCTTACACCTAAGATGGTGGAGGTTGCTCAGCATGAGAATATAAGAATCTTCTCATACAGTGAAGTAGAAGAAGTGAAGGGATTTGTGGGCAACTTTGATGTGAAGATCAAGAAAAAAGCCAGATATGTAAAAGAGGATATCTGTACAGGCTGCGGACTTTGTACAGAGAAATGTCCTATGAAAAATGTACCAAATGAATTTAACCTTGGTATGGATAATCGTCGTGCTATATATATCCCGTTTGCACAGGCTGTACCAAAGGTAGCTACAATAGATCCAAATGCATGTAATATGCTCAAAAATGGCAAATGCGGAGTATGTGCCAAAGTATGTGCCGCAGGTGCAATTGACTATACACAAAAGGACGAAATCATAGAAGAAAAGTATGGTGCAATCGTTGCCGCTACAGGCTTTAATCCTATCAGTATGGACAAATTCGACGAGTATGCATACAACCAGTCAAAGGATGTTATCACATCCCTTGAGTTCGAAAGACTTACCAATGCGGCAGGACCAAGCGCAGGTAAGCTCCTTCGTCCCTCTGACGGTAAGCACCCTCACAAGATTGTATTTGTACAGTGCGTAGGTTCACGTTGTGATTCATGTGCTCATAAGGGCAAGGAATACTGTTCAAAAATCTGTTGTATGTATACAGCAAAACACGCAATGCTTACACGTGACAAATACCCTGATACTGAGGTGTATGTATTCTATATTGATGTAAGAACACCGGGCAAAAACTTCGACGAATTCTACAGAAGAGCAGTGGAGGAATACGGCGTTCACTATATCAAGGGTATGGTAGGTAAGATAATGCCTGAGGGTGACAAGCTTATTGTTCAGGCATCTGATCTTATAGATAATAAGCAGATAAAGATAGATGCAGATCTTGTGGTGTTGGCTGCTGCAATTGAGCCAGACAAGTCTGCACGACCTCTTGCAACTATGCTTACAGCAAGTATGGATACCAATGACTTCTTTACAGAAGCACATCCTAAGCTTAAGCCTGTAGAGAGCCCTACAGCAGGTGTATTTCTTTCGGGTGCTTGTCAGGGACCTAAGGATATTCCTGAGACTGTTTCTCAGGCAGGTGCAGCGGCGGCTAAGGTAATCGGGCTTCTTGCCAAGGATAAGCTTGTCGGCAATCCATGTGTAGCACATTCAGATGAAATGATGTGTAATGGATGCTCTATGTGTGCAAATGTATGTCCTTACGGTGCTATCACTTATGAAGATAAGGAATTCCGTATGCCTGACAGAACCACACGTATAAGAAGAGTGGCTGTAGTTAATGAAGCAGTATGTCAGGGCTGTGGCGCTTGTACAGTTACATGTCCGAGCGGTGCTATGGATCTCAAGGGCTTTATGAACAAACAAATCATTGCGGAGGTGGATGCAATATGCAAATAAAGGGTGAATATAAACCATTGATTGTTGCATTTTGTTGCAACTGGTGTTCTTATGCCGGCGCAGACCTTGCAGGTAACAATCGTCTTAATTATCCGGAAAATGTTAAGATAATCAAAGTTCCATGCTCCTGCAGAGTAAACCCTATGTTTATTCTTCGTGCATTCCAGAGAGGAGCAGATGGTGTGATTCTTTGCGGTTGCCATCCGGGTGACTGTCATTACACCACAGGAAATTATTATACAAGAAGAAGAATGTCCCTTCTGTTCTCAATGCTCAACTTCCTTGGCATAGAGAAGGAGCGTACCCGTGTAGAATGGGTATCTGCCGCAGAAGGAGCCAAGTTTGCCCAGACGATGAATGAGTTTACCGAAGCTGTTATGAAGCTTGGCGAAAACAAAAGATTGGAGGACTTAAGATGCAAAAGATAACAAAAGATATTCTTATTGATAAAAGCATTGAACTTTTGTCCTCAGGCAAAGTAAACAGAGTACTTGGCTGGAAAAATGGTGAATTCGATTATGATGTGACACCATATGTATTCAAGACAGAGGAAGAAATAAAAAATGACTTTGTGTTTAATGGCTTCTCAGGTGCAAACTTTTCTAAATATCTTGTAAAAGAAACACTCAAAAGTGAAGAAAAGGTGCTTGTATTCTTAAAGCCTTGTGACACATACAGCTTCAATCAGCTTCTTACAGAAAACCGCTTTGCAAGAGAAAGAGTATATGCTGTAGGTATTCCTTGCGAAGGTATGGCAGATATTTCAAAAATCAAAGCACTTACTGATGAAGCAATTTCGAAGATCAGCTTTGAAGGGGACAGTATAAAGGTAGATACTCTTTATGAAGGCGAGTTTACACTTAAATGTGAAGATGTACTTCTGGAAAGATGTGTAAACTGCAAGAGCAAAAAGCACGTTGCTTATGATGAACTTATAGGTGAAGATGGCGAGGTTATTGATTCTCACAGATTTGATCAGGTAGAAGAGCTTGAAAGAATGACCGAAGATGAGAGATTTCTCTTCTGGCAGAATGAGCTTTCACGTTGTATAAGATGTAATGCCTGCAGAGATGTTTGCCCTGCATGCACCTGTGAAAAATGTGTATTCGACAATCCCGAATCATCACTTAATAATAAGGCTATATCAGACAGCTTTGAAGAAAAGATGTTTCATATCATAAGAGCCTTTCACGTTGCAGGAAGATGTACCGACTGTGGAGAATGTTCCAGAGTTTGTCCTCAGAATATTCCACTGCATCTTCTCAACAGAAAGTTTATCAAGGATATAAATTCCTTCTATGGCGACTATCAGGCAGGGGAAGAGAAGGGTGCAAGAGCGCCTGTTGTAAACTTTACCTTTGATGATATTGAACCGGGTGAAGCAGTTAAGAGAGGAGATGGAGATAATGCGTAAGTGTTCTTTAAACTCTCTTAGTGATATTTTTTCCAAAATATCCGAAAGTAATACACTATATCTTCCTGTTGATACAAATGAAGGCGCTGCTTTCAAAAAATGGGAAGAAGGCACTGTAATGAGCGAGGCTTTAAATACAAACCGCAGTGCAAAAGATTTCTTCTTTCCACAGACAGAGGACCTTATGGAGTTTACTGTGAACAAGAAGGAAATAGAGATCATTGATACCAGAAAAGAATCAGAGGATTTCGTTGTGTTCGGTGTACGTGCATGTGATATGAGAAGCTTTGAGATACTTGACAGAGTGTTTCTCACAGAACCATATGACAGTTATTATGCAACCAAAAGAGAACATTCTACTATTGTTACTCTTTGTTGTACCAGACCAAACGAAACATGCTTCTGTACAGCATTTGATATTGATCCCACAAATGCCGGTGGAGATGTGACAGCATATAAGACAGAAGAAGAGATTTTCTTTAAGTCAAATACTCCTAAGGGCGAAGCCTTTATGAAAATTATAGAAGCATTTACAGAAGAAACTTCCGATGACAGTGTAAATGAAATAAAAGACAAAACAAAGGCAATCCTTAAGAAGCTTCCATTGGCAAACCTTTCTAAGGATTCATTTGGTGGCGGCAAGACAGAAGAGCTTTTCGAAAGAGAAGAATGGGAAGAATTATCTTCAGCATGTCTTGGATGCGGTACCTGTACCTTTGTATGTCCTACCTGTCAGTGCTATGATATCAAGGATTACAATACAGGCAAAGGTGTCATTAGATATCGTTGTTGGGATTCATGTATGTATTCCGACTTTACAAAGATGGCACACGGTAACTCAAGAAACACACAGATAGAAAGATTCCGTCAGAGATTTATGCACAAGCTTGTATACTTCCCTGAAAACAACGATGGTATATTTGGTTGTGTAGGCTGCGGAAGATGTCTTTCTAAGTGTCCTATATCAATGAATATTGTAAAAGTAATGAAAACACTGGGAGGGGATAAATAATGAATACAATTAATGAATCTTTGATTCCTGTATTGGGCGTTATCACAGATGTTCGTATCGATACTCCCGATGTTAAGACCTTTCGTGTAGTGACTCCTGATGGCAAAAAGCCTTTCGATCACAAGCCCGGTCAGTGTGCAATGCTTTCTATCCCGGGAGTAGGGGAAGCAATGTTTTCTATTACAAGCTCTCCTACAAACGAAGAATATATGGAGTTTTCCATCAAGAAATGCGGATGTGTCACAGAGTGGCTTCATCAGGCAGAGGTAGGACAACAGCTTACTGTAAGAGGACCTTACGGAAGACCATTTCCTGTAGATGAAGAATTTAAGGGCAAAGACCTTCTCTTCATTGCAGGCGGTATCGGTCTTGCACCATTAAGATCTGTAATCAATTACTGCAGACATTATAGATCAGAATACGGCAGAATTGATATTGTATATGGTTCAAGAAGTAAAGAAGACCTTGTGGACTACAACGAGATTATAGAAGAATGGGTAAAGGACGAAAATGTATTTGTTCATCTTACCATTGACAGAGAGCAGGAAGGCTGGGATGGTCACGTGGGATTTGTTCCAAGCTATGTAAAGGAGCTTGGCTTCGACCTTAACAAAACAGTTGTTCTTTGCGGACCTCCTGTTATGATCAAGTTTACACTTGAAGGACTTATAGAAATGGGTTATGATAAGACACAGGTATATACCACAATGGAATTGAAAATGAAATGCGGCATTGGTAAGTGCGGCAGATGTAATATCGGTTCCAAATATGTGTGTAAGGACGGTCCTGTTTTCCGTTGTGATGAACTGGACGAACTGCCCGATGAATATTGATAAGGAGGAAAAACAAAATGGAAAAAATGGTAAATATCTTCCTTTTTGGAAAGAAATATCAGGTGCCTGAAAATTTGACCATTATGTGTGCCATGGAATATGCCGGATACAAGCTGGTAAGAGGCTGTGGCTGCAGAAATGGTTTTTGCGGTGCCTGTGCTACAATATACAGAATCAAAGGAGACAAAGAGCTTAAGGCTTGTCTTGCCTGCCAGACCAAGGTAGAGGACAATATGTATATTGCAACACTTCCTTTCTTCCCATTGGTAAAGGAAGTATACGATATGGAAAAGGTGTCAACTACAGAAAGTGTTATGATGCAGCTTTATCCTGAGATTTATGCTTGTATCGGATGTAATGCATGTACCAAGAGCTGTACTCAGGGACTTAATGTTATGCAGTATATCGCATATGCACAACGTGGCGAATTTGAGAAATGTGCAGAAGAATCCTTCGACTGTGTAATGTGCGGAGTTTGTTCTTCAAGATGTCCTGCAGGTATTTCACATCCTCAGGTAGGTATGCTTGCTAGAAGAATCAACGGCAAATACCTTGCTCCTAAGTGCTCTCATCTTGAGGACAGAGTAAAGGAAATCAATGATGGTACTTTTAAGGACCTTATTGAAGGTCTCATGGGTAAGCCGATTGAAGAAATGAAAGAACTTTACAATACAAGAGAAATTGAGAAATAAGGAGGTGCCTTTATGTATTCAGAAAATTTCACAGAATCAATTAAGCTTGTAGAAGCAGCAAGAGAAAAGAACACAAGCTTTGAGCCTGAAAGAATGACAGCTCAACAGAAGGAAGATTTGCTAAAGGCATTTCATCCTGATTACAGAGAAGATCAGTTCGAAGAACTGAAAATAGGACCTAATAAGGGGGACAAAGTCCCATTTGAACTTGCGGCGACCCTTCAGGCACACAGCCGTATAAAGGACAAAGAAATCGACCTTTCAGATCCCGATTATGATGTGGACGTACTTGTTATCGGTGGCGGTGGTGCAGGTTCATCTGCGGCAATCGAAGCACATGAATTAGGTGCAGATGTTATGATTGTCACAAAGCTTCGTATCGGTGATGCAAACACTATGATGGCAGAAGGCGGTATTCAGGCGGCAGACAAAGAAAATGACTCTCCTGCAATACACTTTGTAGATGCATTTGGCGGTGGACATTTTGCCGCTAAGAGAGAGCTTTTGTCAAAGCTTGTATGTGATGCCCCTGATGCGATTTTGTGGTTGTCAGAGCTTGGCGTTGAGTTTGATAAGGACGAAAATGGCAGAATGATCACCACACATGGTGGCGGTACTTCCAGAAAGAGAATGCATGCTGCAAAGGACTATTCAGGTGCAGAAATTATGCGTACTCTTCGTGATGAAGTATTGAACAGACAGATTCCTGTAGTGGATTTCACTTCTGCAATTGAGCTTATCCTTGATGAAGATGGTAAGGCTGCAGGTGCAGTGCTTCTCAATATGGAAACAGAAGAAATTCTTGTTGCAAAGGCAAAGACAGTTGTAATCGCAACAGGTGGTGCAGGAAGAATGCATTATCAGGGCTTCCCAACATCCAACCACTATGGTGCTACAGCCGACGGACTGGTTTTGGGATATCGTGCAGGTGCTAAGCTTCTTTATGCAGAAACCTTGCAGTATCATCCTACCGGCGCTGCATATCCTGAGCAGATTTTCGGTGCGCTGGTTACAGAAAAAGTACGTTCCCTTGGTGCAAAGCTTGTAAATGCAAAGGGTGAAGTATTTATGCATCCATTGGAGACCCGTGACGTTTCTGCCGCATCTATTATCCGTGAATGTAACGAAAGAGGCAACGGTGTAGAAACAGGCAACGGTCTTGGTGTATGGCTTGATACTCCTATGATAGAAAAAATCGGCGGAGAAGGCACAATCGAAAAGAGAATCCCTGCTATGATGAGAATGTTTGCTAAATACGGAATCGATATCCGCAAAGAGCCTATCATTGTATATCCTACACTTCACTATCAGAATGGCGGTCTTGATATTGATGCTGACTGTATGACAACGAATGTGGAAAACCTCTTTGTTGCAGGTGAGGCAGTTGGAGGAATCCATGGCAAAAACAGACTTATGGGCAACTCTCTTCTTGATATTATCGTATTTGGAAGAAGTGCAGGTAAGAATGCAGCCAAAAAGAGCAAGACTACTACTGTAGGTAAACTTACATTAAGCCATGTAGATAGTTTCGAAAAAGAAATTCTCAGTGCAAAAATTGATACAGAAGAAGTTTCACCAAAGCTTCTTCCTGATTATACAAACAAAAGATAATCTGTTTTGTGGGGTGCATTAATTTTGCATCCCACAAAATAATAATATTTCTGAAAAGAGGTTTAATACAATGACATTGTTCGGTGGAGTTATTCCTGTTACAGGTATAACATTTCTTCTCTTTTGTGTAATGGCAATTGCTGTTATAGGTTATGCAATCGGCAGAATCACAATCAAGGGAGTATCTCTGGGTACTGCAGGGGTATTTCTCGTGGCACTTGTATTCGGATGCTTTTTTTATAACAATCTTACAGTTCAGCTTACATTGTCAGCAGGCGATGAAGCAATGAGCTATGTGTCAAACGCATTAAAGATTATTGAAAATATCGGTCTGATACTTTTTGTCACATCTGTAGGCTTTATTGCAGGACCGAAATTCTTTTCCAATATGAAGAAGAATTTTAAGTCATATGTACTTTTAGGACTTGTGATTATAGTAGCTGGTGGAGTTGTTGCCATAGGATGTGCATATCTTGGTATAGCACTTGGCGAAACAGATGTAAATAAGCTCGGAGCTATGATGTCAGGACTTTTCGCAGGTGCACTTACATCTACCCCTGCTTTTTCTGCCGCAAAGGCAACTGCAGGAGCAGAGCTTGAGTCAATAGTATCCGTAGGATATGGTATTGCATATATTTTCGGAGTAATCGGCGTTGTGCTTTTTGTTCAGCTTATGCCAAAAATCCTTAAAGTAAATATGGACGAAGAAAAGGCAAAGCTTACAAGAGCATCAGGTGCCGAAGCAAAGACAGATTCATACACAGGTAAGCTTATCCAGCTTGACGATTTCGGTATTGCACCATTTGCACTGGCAGCTATTATAGGTATATTTTTTGGTATGATTAAGATACCTCTTACTACAAAAGGCTTGTCAGGTACCACATTTTCTCTTACTACTACAGGTGGATGTCTTCTTGTATCACTGGTATTCGGGCATTTTGGAAGAGTGGGCAAGATATCCATTATGCCATCCGATACCACTCTTAAGGTATTCAGAGAATTTGGACTTATGCTGTTTCTTATAGGGGCAGGTATTTCCGGAGGACAGAGATTTGTACAGGAATTTCAGGTTGCATATTTCTTCTACGGAGCGCTTATGACAATTATTCCTATGATTATAGGCTTCTTCTTTGCAAAATACATCTTAAAGATTGACCTTCTTAATATTCTCGGTTCAATCACAGGGGGTATGACAAGTACACCGGCACTTGGTACACTTATTCACGTAGCAGGTACAGAGGATGTTGCAGCGGCTTATGCGGCTACTTACCCTATAGCACTTGTTGCGGTGGTTGTAGTGTCACAGATGATAAATATAATATTTTAGATTTTGGGAATGTAAAAAAACTCCAGAGCGTGAAAAGGTAAGAAACAACATAAATAGCACCCGCAAAATAAGAAGTAAACTATCAAAATTTTTTACAAGGAAGGAAATATTGCATTTTGATGTAATATTTCCTTCTTTTTATATACCTTTTCACTATGAACAAATATTCGCCTGCGATGTAGGGGATGATGCCTTTCATCGTCCCGTCGAAAGCAATTGTATACGGACAGATGACATCCGTCCCTACATTGCTCTATTTGTTCATTCTGAAGTCTTTTTCCTATCCCCATAATGATCAATGGTGTAAATATTGAATTAATTTACACCTTAATTATTTGAGATTAGTTTGTAAAGTTGACTATATGTATATTTTTTGATATTATATATAAAATAGTAGATATCGGAGGAAATGTATATGATTGATAACAGTGCAATGTTTAAATTGAGTTACGGCTTATTTGTCCTGACTGCAAAAGAAGGGGACAAGGACAACGGGTGTATTGTAAATACTGTCACACAGATTACAGTTGATCCCCTTACCATTACTGTGGCAGTAAATAAAGCAAACTATACTCACGATATGATTATGAATACAAAAAAGCTTAATGTTTCTGTCCTGTCCGAAGATTGTGCATTTGAAGTGTTTAAGCATTTTGGTTTTCAGTCAGGAAGAGATACAGACAAGTTTTCTAATATGACAATAAAAAGATCCTCAAACGGGATCACATATATCCCTTATATGACAAATGCATATATGAGCTGTGAAGTAATCGATACTGTTGATTTTTCTACTCATACACTGTTTGTATGCGAGATAAAAGAGGCGAAAGTATTGAATGATACAAAATCTATGACATATCAGTATTATTTTGACAATGTGAAGCCTAAGCCACAGAAAGATGAAAAGAAAAAAGGCTACGTGTGCAAAATCTGTGGATATGTATATGAAGGGGAGCCACTACCGGAAGATTTTATATGTCCTTTATGCAAGCATCCTGCATCGGATTTTGAGAAAATACAGTAGAAAAGCCTTGCATTATGTATAATAATGTGATAATATATGTATGGTTATGAATAAATATAAGTTTTATACATAAACATACCTTACGAAAAGGAGAAATATAAATGGAATGGTTAAGTCTGTGGTGGGCAGGAATAGTAGATAAATTTGTTTTCTGCTTTATTGAAGACGACAGATATATGCTCTTGGTAAAGGGTATCGGAGTCAGCATAAAGGTTTCGCTTCTTGCAATAGCAATCGGTATTATAATCGGTCTGCTGATTGCACTGTGTAATCTTTCAAAGAACAAATTTTTAAATTCAATTGGAACAGTTTATACAGATGTTATCAGAGGCACACCTTCTGTTACACAGCTTATGATTATCTACTTTGTTATTTTTGCATCTGTTGAGCTTGATAAATGGATTATTGCAGCAATTGCATTCGGTATTAATTCCGGTGCATATGTTTCGGAAATAATCAGAGCGGGTATTTTGTCTATTGATATCGGTCAGACGGAGGCAGGACGTTCTCTGGGACTTAACGGAAGACAGACAATGATGAGAATTGTTCTTCCTCAGGCGGCAAAAAATATATTCCCTGCATTTTGTAATGAGTTTATCGTTCTTATCAAAGAAACAGCCATTGTGGGTTACGTTGGTCTTGTGGATATCCAGAAGGCAGGCGATATGATAAGAAGTACTACATATACTGCTTTTATGCCATTGATTGGTACAGCAATAATTTATTTTGTTCTTATTAAGATTCTAACAATCCTTCTCGGTCGCATAGAAGCGATCTTAAGGCGTTCAGATAACAGATAGTCGGGAGGGAAAGAAATGATCAAGATTAATAATTTGCACAAAAACTTCGGCGATCTTGAAGTGCTTTCAGGTATAGACGAGCATATCAAGCCGGGCGAAGTGGTTGTTGTAATCGGACCTTCAGGATCGGGCAAAAGTACATTCTTAAGATGTCTTAATCTTCTTGAAGTTCCTACCGGTGGAGAGATATTCATCGATGATGAATGTATCAATGCTCCAAAGGTGGATGTAAACAAAATCAGACAAAAGATGGGTATGGTTTTTCAGAGATTTAATCTTTTTAACCACTTATCCATTATGGATAATATTACTCTGGCACCTACATTGTTAAAAAAGATGACCAAAGAACAGGCAAAAGAAAAGGCAATAAAGCTTCTTGAAACTGTAGGTCTTGTAGATAAGGCAGAGTCATATCCTGCACAACTTTCAGGCGGACAGATGCAGAGGGTTGCCATTGCAAGAGCCTTGGCTATGGAGCCTGAAATAATGCTCTTTGACGAGCCTACCTCAGCTCTCGACCCTGAAATGGTGGGAGAGGTGCTTGATGTTATGAAGGATCTTGCCAAGTCCGGTATGACCATGGTGGTTGTAACACACGAAATGGGCTTTGCAAGAGAAGTGGGCACAAGAGTTCTCTTTATGGATCAGGGTGTGATTATGGAATCAGGTACACCTGATGAGATTTTCTCAAACCCAAAGAACGAAAGAACAAAAGAATTCTTGAGCAAGGTGTTGTAATTTAAGGATTTACACAGTAAATTCTTTAATTAATATTTTTTCAAAAAGGAGTAATCAAAAATGAAAAAACTTTTATCAGTAGTATTGGCGGTTGTTATGCTTGTAGCTGTATTCACAGCATGCTCATCAACTGAATCAAACTCAATCAAATTCGGTACAAACGCTGAATTCCCTCCATTTGAGTTTATCAAAGCAGGCGGCGTAATCGGTGACTTCGATGGTATCGATATGGCAATCGCAGATCAGATTGCAAAAGACATGGGCAAAGAAGTAAAAATCGAAAACATGGAATTCGGTTCTCTTCTCGCTGCTTTGGAAAACGGTCAGGTTGATGCTGTTATCGCAGGTATGACTGTAACTGAAGAAAGACTCGTATCAGTAGATTTCTCAGAACCATACTATGTTGCAACACAGGTTATGATCGTAAAAGAAGATTCTGACATTGCAAAGGCTTCTGACATGGAAGGCAAAAAGATCGCTGTTATCGAAGGATACACAGGCGAAACAGTTGTTAAGGATAAACTTAAGTATGAATACACTTCATTCAAGAAGGGTACAGACGCTGTCATGGAGCTTGTTAACGGCAAAGCAGATGTTGTTGTTATCGACTCTGCAACAGCAGGCAAATATGTAGAAGACAACGAAGGCTTAAAGATCGTAGAAGACAACGGAGCTTTTGATGCTGAAGAATATGCTATCGCTATCAAGAAAGGCAATACAGAGCTTCTTGACAAGGTTAATGCTTCTATCAAGAAAATGAAAGAAGAAAATAAAATCGAAGAATTTTCTGCTAAATACCTTGGCTAATATGTAAGTACTTATAAAGGCTGTCCTGCATTATACAGGACAGCCTTTGTTGTTTGTTCTTTCCATACTTTTCTCATTGTTTTGCGATGTATTATTTGTACAAAGCCCTTGACAAAATTCGATAATAGATATATAATTAAAAGGAATTTTGAATATACAAAAGCGATGACCAAAAACAAGTAGAAATATTTTGACCCTTGAGAGAGTTGCCGTATGCTGCGAGGCAATGGGGAGAGTATTTTCGAATACATTTTGTGAGCTGTGCACTGAAATGGCAGTAGGATGCATCGGGAGTGCCCGTTACAGCACTAAGGTATATGGCAATGTGTCCCGTACCTGATGAGGTTGCTTCTGTGAGGAAGTGACGAACCAGAGGTGGTACCGCGAGACTTTTATCTCGTCCTCAGGATTATTCTTGGAGGGTGGGATTTTTTTTTACCCTGCAGATATTTAATGCTATATTGAAAGGATAGATGAAATTATGCCGATTACAGAAATTTTGCAAAAAAATGCAGACTTTTATCCATTGGATGTAAGCCTTGTAGAAATCAATCCCGAGAAGGAAACTCACGGGAGAATGACTTGGAGAGAATATTCTCTTATTGAGTCTACTCACAAAGAAGGCTACAGAAGGGAAATCAACTGGAGTGAATTCAACAAAAAAGCAAACAGATTTGCAAACCTTCTTCTTACAAGAGGTATCAAGAAGGGGGATAAGGTTGCCATTCTTCTTATGAACTGTCTGGAGTGGCTTCCAATATACTTCGGTATCTTAAAGACAGGAGCACTTGCTGTTCCTCTTAACTATCGTTATACAGCAGACGAAATCAAATACTGTGTAAATCTTGCAGATGCCACATCTATTATTTTCGGACCTGAATTTACAGGCAGAATAGAAGAAATCTGTGACAGAATACCTAAGATAGAATCATGGTTTTATGTAGGTGAGGATTGTCCTTCATTTGCAGAAAGCTATGACAAGCTTGTTACATATTGTTCTACAAAAGCTCCTGAAATAAAGCTTTCAGATGAGGATGAAGCGGCAATTTATTTTTCATCAGGTACAACAGGCTTCCCTAAGGCTATCATCCATTCCCACAGAGCATTGATGCATGCGGCAATGACAGAGCAGGCGCATCATTCTCAGACAAAGGATGACGTATTCCTTTGCATCCCACCTCTTTATCACACAGGTGCCAAGATGCACTGGTTTGGAAGCTTTCTTGTAGGTGGTAAAGCAGTTATTTTGAAGGGTGTTAAGCCTGAGTGGATTCTCAAGGCAGTATCCGAAGAAAAATGTACTATAGTATGGCTTCTTGTTCCATGGGCTCAGGACATTCTTGATACCCTCGACAGAGGAGATCTCAAGATGGAAGACTATGAGCTTTCACAGTGGAGGCTTATGCATATCGGTGCTCAGCCTGTGCCAAAGAGCCTTGTCAAAAGATGGTTTGAAAGATTCCCCTCACATGAGTATGACACAAACTACGGTTTGTCAGAGTCAATAGGCCCCGGCTGTGTCCATCTTGGTGTGGAAAATCCACACAAGGTAGGTGCTATCGGTAAGGCAGGATTTGGTTGGGAAACAAAGATTGTAAATCCTGACAGAACAGAAGTAAAAAAGGGTGACGTTGGTGAGCTTGCTGTCAAGGGCCCGGGTGTTATGCTTTGCTATTACAAGGATGAAAATGCCACAAATGAAGTCTTAAGTGACGGATGGCTTTATACAGGTGATATGGCTATGGAAGATGAAGAAGGATTTATCTATCTTGTAGACAGAAAGAAAGATGTCATCATATCCGGTGGCGAAAACATATATCCTGTACAGATAGAAGATTTTATCAGAAAGCATGATTCTGTAAAGGACGTTGCAGTTATCGGTATTGCTGATGCACGTCTTGGTGAAGTATCTGCGGCAATTATCGAAGTGAAGGAAGGCAAGACCCTTACAGAAGAAGAAATCACAGACTTCTGCTATGACCTTCCAAGATACAAAAGACCCCGCACATACATATTTGCGGATATCCCGAGAAACCCTACCGGAAAGATCGAAAAGCCAAAGCTTCGTCAGATCTACGGTGGTGGAAATCTTGTTGCAAAACAGAACGAAATTGAGTAGGAGGAAATGAAATGAAAAAACTTATGCTGGGTAATGCAGCAGTTGCACAGGGCGCTTATGAAGCCGGTGTTAAGGTTGTTGCATCATATCCCGGAACTCCAAGTACAGAAATAACAGAAAATATTGCAAAATATGATGCAGATAAGGTTTATTGCGAATGGGCACCAAACGAAAAGGTGGCTGCAGAGGTTGCTATCGGTGCATCTGTTGGCGGTGCAAGAGCAATGAGCTGTATGAAGCATGTTGGTCTTAATGTAATGGCAGACCCTGTGTTTACAGTAAGCTATATGGGTGTAAACGGCGGTCTTGTATTCTGCGTGGCAGATGATCCGGGAATGCACTCTTCACAGAATGAGCAGGATTCACGTCATTATGCAAAAGCATCAAAGATATTTATGCTTGAGCCTGCCGATTCTTCAGAATGTAAAGAATATACAAAGGTTGCATTTGAGCTTTCTGAGAAGTTTGACTCACCTGCATTTATTCGTCTTTCTACAAGAGTATCCCATTCACAGAGTATGGTAGAAATCTCAGAGAGAGAAGATAAAGATCTTAAACCTTACGAAAAGAATGTTCCAAAGAACGTTATGATGCCTGCAAATGCTATCAAACGTCATGTAGTAGTAGAAGAAAGGCTTAAAGCTATCAGCGAATATGTAAAAACTACTCACATTAATAAGATTGAAGATAACGGAGCAGAAATCGGTGTTATCACAGCAGGTATTTCTTATATGTATTCCAAAGAAGCACTTGGCGATAAGGTAAACTACTTAAAGCTTGGTATGGTGTATCCGCTTTGTGATGATACAATCAGAGAATTTGCTAAAAAATGTAAAAAGATATACGTTGTAGAAGAGCTTGATCCGTTTATCGAAGAATATGTTAAATCTCTCGGTATAGAGGTTGTCGGAAAAGAAGTATTTACACTTCTTGGCGAATATACTCCTCAGATGATTAAAGAAAAAGTCCTTGGAGAAAAAGCAGCAGATTTCGAAGAAATCGCAGAAGCAATCCCTATGCGTCCTCCTGTACTTTGTCCGGGATGTCCTCACAGAGGTACATTCTATGTACTCAAAAAGCTTGGTCTTACAGTATCAGGCGATATTGGTTGCTATACCCTTGGTGCAGTAGCACCACTTGCAAGTGTTGATACAACCATTTGTATGGGTGCATCTGTCAGTGCAGGTCTTGGTATGGCTAAGGCAAGAGGCGAAGAATTCAACAAAAAGCTTGTATCTGTAATCGGTGATTCCACATTTATGCATTCAGGTATTACAGGTCTTGTGGATATTGTATACAACAAAGGTAACAACACGGTTATTATCCTTGATAACTCTATCACAGGTATGACAGGTCATCAGGATAATCCTACCACAGGCAAGACCATCAGAGGAGAAGCTACACGTCAGGTAGATCTTATCGCTCTTTGTAAGGCAGTAGGAATAGATCACGTGACAGTGTGTGATCCATTTGATGTAAAAGCATTCGAAAAGGTTGTAAAAGAAGAAACAGAAAGAGAAGCACCTTCTGTAATCATCGCACAGAGACCTTGCGCACTTCTTAAGTCTGTGAAATATTCAGGCGTATGCGAAATCAATCAGGATAAGTGCAAAAACTGTAAGATGTGTATGAAGCTTGGTTGTCCTGCTATTTCTGTAAGTGACAATGTTGTAAAAATTGACAAGACACAGTGTAACGGTTGCGGTCTTTGTACAAATGTATGTCCGTTTGGTGCAATAGAAAAGAAGGAGGACTAATACTATGACAAAAAACATTATGATAGTAGGTGTTGGCGGTCAGGGTACACTCCTTGCCAGCAGAATTCTTGGAAATACTGTAATAAATGAAGGCTATGATGTAAAGGTTTCAGAAGTACATGGTATGAGCCAGAGAGGCGGCAGCGTTGTTACATATGTAAAATATGGCGACAAGGTGTATTCACCAATCATCGGCAAAGGTGAGGCAGATATCATCCTTGCTTTTGAAACACTTGAAGCATATCGTGCTCTGCCATATCTTAAAAAAGGCGGCACAATGATTGTAAATGATCAGGTGATAAATCCTATGCCTGTTATCACAGGTGCGGCAGAATACCCTGAAAACATTATAGAAAAGCTTAAATCAAAGATAAATCTTTTAGACCTTGATGCCCTTACTCTTGCAAAGGAAGCAGGCAATCAGAAGGCAGTCAACGTAGTGCTTATCGGTGTAATGGCTAAGAATACCGATATCGCTTATGAAAAATGGATAGAAACAATCAAAACAACTGTTCCTGAGAAATTCCTTGAAGTAAACCTTAAGGCATTTGACTTGGGATACAATCTGTAAGAAAGGTCTGATAAGAATGAAATTTGAAATATCCGACAGAATGTCAAAAATGAAAGGCTCTGCAATAAGAGAAATATTCAAGCTTGCAGGTGACCCTAATGTAATATCTCTTGCAGGCGGAAACCCTGCACCTGAGCTTTTTCCAAACAAAGAGCTTTCTGAAATTGCAAAGGAGCTTCTTGAAACAAATCCTGTCCTTTCTCTGCAGTACGGAGTTACCGACGGATATGTGCCATTAAGAGACCTTGTGAAAGAAAGACTCAAGGCAAAGGAAAATATCGGTACAGAAGATGATGAGCTTATCATCGTATCAGGTGGTCAGCAGGGAATAGAGCTTGTGACAAAGGTTCTTATCAATGAAGGAGATGTGGTTATTGTAGAAGAGCCAAGCTTCATTGGTGCTACAAATGCATTCCGTTCATACAATGCAAAGCTTGTAGGTGTACCTATGGAAGATGACGGACTTTGTGTGGAAGAGCTTAAAAAAGCAATAAAAGAAAATAAAAATGCAAAGATTCTCTATACTATCCCCACATTCCAGAATCCATCAGGAAACACTATGAGCATAGAGAAGAGAAAAGAAGTATACCGAATCTGTAAAGAAAACAATATCCTCATCATTGAGGATAATCCATATGGTGAGCTTTCTTTCACAGACGAAAAGCTTCCTACAATCAAGTCTATGGATACTGATGGCATCGTTGCATACTGCGGTTCATTCTCCAAGGTAATTGCACCGGGGCTTCGTGTGGGCTTCTGCATCGCTCCTAAGGAGCTTGTTGCAAAGATGGTTGTAGCAAAACAGGTAAGTGATGTTCACACAAGTATGCTTCCACAGCTTCTTGTGTATGAGTTTATGAAAAGATATAATCTTGATGAATATATCGAAAGAAACAGAAAGCTTTATGCACACAAATGTCAGACTATGCTTGATGCAATAGAGGAATATTTCCCCAAGTCGATAAAACACACATCACCAAAGGGAGGACTCTTTGTATGGTGTGATATGTGCGGCGACTATGACACAGGTGAAATTGCCAAAGAAGTTGTGAAGGATAATGTGGTATTTGTTCCAGGTTCTACATTTATGGTGGATATGGAGAAGAAATGCTCATGCTTCAGACTGAATTATTCCACAATGAGCGATGAAAAAATCGTAGAAGGAATAAAGATTCTTGGTAATGCGCTTAAAAAGATTGTTGAATAATATTAAAAATGGAATGTAAAAAATTGATTTTTACATTCCATTTTTGATATGTGTTGAGTATTTGATAATATTATGGTATAATGATTTCATCGAAGATGAAATCGTCGATATAAATCTCTTGTGAGATTTTCGATATGTCATAAATGACTCGATATGTGCTATAGCACTCGATATGTTGCTGACGCAACGAGATTTATATCATATCGCAACCGAACGGAGAGAGGTTATATCGCATTTGAGCAGAGTGAAAGTATATCGCACGAAGGTCGTGAGTATATCACCAAAAAGTGTGGCATCTAAATTGTTCACTGATTTTATACAACAAAATGTGTAGATTTTTTTGGATAATGGAGGGAAAGATATGATTGGATTTGACATAGGAGGTACTAAATGTGCAGTATCTATAGGAGAAGAAAAAGGAGGTAAGCTTGAAATTAGGGAAAAAAGGGCAATACCTACCGATTTAACCATCTCTCCTTACGAAATGATAGATAAAATGCTTGAGCTAGCAGAAATGATGACTGATAATATTGATGTAATCGGCATTAGTTGTGGTGGCCCTTTAGATGCAAAAAAAGGTCTAATTTTGTCACCACCAAATCTTTTGAAATGGGATAATGTAAAAATTGTTGACTATATTCATAATAAATGTGGTACAAAGGCATATCTTGAAAACGATGCAAATGCCTGCGCTCTTGCGGAATGGAAATATGGAGCAGGGCAAGGATGCGAAAATATTATATTTATGACTTTTGGTACAGGACTTGGAGCAGGATTGATATTAAATGGTAAACTTTATCGTGGTGCCTGCGATATGGCAGGAGAGGCAGGACATATCAGATTAAGTTCATTCGGACCAGTTGGATATGGAAAAATTGGTTCATTTGAAGGATTTTGTTCAGGAAATGGAATTGCACAGTTAGGCAAAAACTTTGCACTTGAAAAACTACAAATGGGTGAGAAGGTATCTTATTGTTCTGATTTTTCGGAAATTAATCATATCACTGCAAAATTAATTGCTGAGTGTGCATTTGAGGGTGCAGAAGATGCTATTTATGTATTTAAAAAATGTGGTGAAATGCTTGGATATGGGCTTAGCATATTGATTGATACTTTAAATCCGGAAAGAATTATTCTTGGAAGCATTTTTCAAAGATGCGAAGATTTGCTTCGTGAGCCTATGCAAAAAGTACTTACCAATGAATGCCTCAGCTATTCGCTTAAGGCGTGTGAAATAGTACCTGCAAAGCTAGAAGATAATATTGGAGATTATGCTGCTCTTACTGTTGCGGCATTAAATAGGGGGAATGAACATAATGAATAATTTTATAGAAAGATATCCTGCTTTAAAAAGCATTGAAAATAAAATACAAAACGCCTTGAAACTTATTATAGATGTTTATGAAAACGGTGGAAAGGTTCTGGTCTGCGGAAATGGCGGAAGTGCTGCAGATAGTGAGCATATTGTAGGTGAACTTATGAAGGGCTTTATGCTAAAACGTGAAGTTGCAGATGAACGAATTCCTGAAGATTTAAGATGCAAACTTCAAGGGGCTCTTCCTGCAATCTCTCTCCCAAGTCAGAGTGCAATACTTTCTGCATATATAAATGATGTAGATCCTGAGATGATGTATGCACAGCTTGTGTATGGATATGCAAACGACAACGACCTTGTTGTGGGAATATCGACTTCGGGAAATTCAAAAAATATAGTAAATGCATTAAGAGTCGCAAATTCTGTTGGTGCTAAAACACTTGCACTTACTGGAATATCTGGCGGTGTGATGGCAGAAATTGCAGATATTTTAATTGATGTTCCGGAATATGAAACATATAAGGTACAGGAATATCATCTGCCTGTTTATCATTATTTGTGTTCAGAAGTTGAAAAACATTTTTTTAAATAATAAATCTCAAAATGTTTCTTTTAAAACGCTTGGCATCCAGATGATAAAATCTTTGCAAAGTATAATATGTAAGGGAAAAAAAGCCTTCCCCTTGAGGGGAAGGTGTCAGCGATAGCTGACGGATGAGGTGAAAAAAATGATAATATTAATTACAGGTGCATCACATACAGGTAAAACTCTCTTGGCACAGAAATTACTTGAAAAATATAAATATCCATATCTGTCAATAGATCATTTGAAAATGGGGTTGATTCGTAGCAAACAAACTGACCTTACGCCTATGAGTGAGGAT
>SVJM01000027.1 GCA_015068975.1 Oscillospiraceae bacterium
AGAGAACGACAGAACATATTGTCCGGTAAGATTTATATGCGAAAAGTTGGGGGCTTCTGTTGAATGGAACAACGATACAAGAGAAGTTGTTATAACAAAATAGACAACCTTTTAGGAGCAAAGGGGAGTTATATCTCATTTGAACAGAGTGGAAATATATCACACGAGCGTAAGCTAGTATATCGCCAATTTTTTCTGACTTGACAAAAGAATATAGATCACTACATATCCCAACAAATAAAAAGGAGAACTATATGAAAAAAATTGTAGTAGCAGTGGACTCATTCAAGGGGAGTCTTTCTACATTTGAATCAGCAAGAGCCATAAAGGAAGCGGCTGAAGAGGTATATCCCGGTGTAGAAACCGTTATATCTCCCATTGCTGATGGTGGAGAAGGTACAGTTGAGGCTATTGTGTCTGCAAATAATGGTGAATTTGTAAAAACGGTTGTATGTAATCCCCTTGGCAAAAATATTGAGGCTATCTATGGATTTATCCCACAGACAAAAACTGCAGTTATAGAGATGTCTGCAGCCTCAGGTATCACATTGATAGACCAATGCGACCGCAATCCACTTAATACCACAACCTTTGGCGTAGGACAAATGATTCTTGATGCAATAGATAAAGGATGCAGAAAATTTCTGATAGGCATAGGCGGAAGTGCTACCAATGATGGAGGAGTAGGGATGCTTCAGGCTCTTGGGTTCGAGTTTCTTGATAAGGACGGAAAGCAGATTCCTTATGGTGCTAAGGGACTTCAGTACCTTTCTTCAATCAGTACCAAAAAAGCTGTAAGAGAGCTAAAAGAATGTTCTTTCTCTGTAGCTTGTGATGTGACAAATCCATTGTGCGGAGATAATGGCTGCAGCAGAGTTTTTGGACCGCAAAAGGGTGCAACAGATGAAATGATAAAAGATATGGATCTGTGGCTTAGTAACTACGCTCACCTTACAAAAAATGTTATTCCTGATTCTGATATGAACATTCCGGGTACAGGTGCGGCAGGAGGATTAGGCTTTGCATTATTGTCATATCTTAATGCAAATCTTCAGTCAGGGATTGAGCTTGTAATGAAAGAAACAAATCTTGAAAACCACATAAAAGAAGCAGATATGGTAATCACAGGAGAAGGACGTCTTGACGGACAGTCCCGTATGGGAAAAGCGCCTGTGGGTGTTGCCAAGCTTTCCAAAAAATACAATAAGCCTGTTATTGCTTTTTCAGGATGTGTGACAGAAGATGCAGGTATTTTAAATGAATACGGAATAGATGCGTTTTTTCCTATCTTAAGGAAACCCTGCACACTGGAAGAAGCAATGGATGTATCCAATGCATACAAAAATCTGAAAGCTACTGCTTGTCAGGTGTTCAGGTTGATAAAGACGGATTTCAAGTAAATGATAGAATTTTATCCGTGGTTTATATTTTGGATATTGCCAATAGTTTTATGATGGAGGGGTTATTATGAAAAGAATTGTATTAATAAGCATACTGATCATTATTGCTTTGAGCACATTATCTGTAGCCTGGTATAACAGTTATTATGATTTCCCTATATCAAGTGAGAGAGAGGCAAGAATATACGGCAAGGAAAAGATATTGGAATTATTGGGACTGGAAAATTATGATAAATATGAAAAAAATGGCCTTCGTGTGTATTTCGATGTTAAGCGTGAAGGCGATAAATGGAGGGTTGATGAAAGACTTGTGCCAATCAATCCAATGGAAGTGCTTTGTGGTGGAGGAGTACATATAGTTTTTGATGCAGATGGAAAAATTTCAGATTTCGTTATAAGTGACTAATAAAAAGGTGGTGTAAAGTAAATATTACACCACCTTTTATTGTTGTACAGGACATTATATACAGTTTCTTTATCCTTTTTTCAAAAAAGTACGTTTTTTATACTCAGAAGGAGTCATTCCCATAAGAGATTTAAATGTTTTGCAAAAGTACATAGAAGAATTAAAGCCCGTTTCATACGCTATTTCAGTTATATTTTTGTTTGAATTATTAAGAAGCACACAGGCCTTGTGTATTTTTACGGTATTGATATATTTCACAAGTGAAATATCCGTTGTATTTTTGAATAGTCTGCACAGGTGATACTTTGTGATGAAATGCTTATCGGCGATTTCATCTATTGAGTCAATATTTTTATAATTGGTATCTATGTATTCTATGATACTGAGTATGGTTTTGTTTGTTTTTGATGTAAGTGGGTGAGCATATGAAGAACTTTGCATAGATTCTGTAAGAATTGCAATTATATTTGACAAATATATAAATGACATATTGTCTATGCTTTCATAGGATTGTATAAGCTTGTCAATAAGGTGTACAAATGTGATAAGCTTGCTTCCAACCAGGTGTATACATCTCGCGCTAAAGCACGTAAGGAGCATTTCTTTGGCTTCATTGGTGAAGTATTTTGACAGATAGTTTTCTGAAAAGGAGATAAGATAACGACCATATTCTTCTTTGCCTATAGTTTTGTGAAGCATCATCGGTGGAATTAATATCACATCGCCTTCGCTAATTTCATAAAGATTATCATCTATAAGATAAGTCCTTTTGCCTTTTGTGAGAATATATATTTCATAAGAGTGATGGTAATGAAGCTCATTCATTTCTCTGCCTAGTCCTTCTTCATATGATGGCTTCATATAGTCGTTTGTTTTTGAAAAAAGTGCCAGCAATTTTATCACCACCTTGTATTTATATCAATATTGTACAATAAATTCGCAAAAAAAGCAATATAGTAAAAGATTATTGTTAAAAAAAGATGTACAATGATAACAGAATTATATGGTGAAGGAGATATAACTATGAGAATCAACAACAACAAAGCAGAAGACGTAAAGATAGCATACATAGGTGGCGGATCCCGTGGATGGGCATGGGGACTTATGAGCGACCTTTGTGTGGAAGAAGCTATGTCAGGAAGTGTATATCTTTATGACATAGATATGGAAGCAGCTAAAAAGAATGAGGTGATTGGCAATAAGTACAATCACATCAAAGAGGCAAAGACACACTGGGATTATAAGGCGGTAGAAACAATTGATGAGGCACTAAACGGCGCTGATTTCGTTGTTATATCCATTATGCCTGCCACATTTAAGGAAATGTACTCTGACGTACATACCCCCGAAAAATACGGTATATATCAGTCAGTAGGTGATACTGCAGGTCCCGGTGGTATCATAAGAGCCTTAAGAACTGTTCCCATGTTTGAATATATCGCAAATAAGATAAAAGAGAATTGTCCTGATGCATGGGTTATCAACTATACCAATCCTATGACAATTTGTGTAAGAACTCTTTATAAGACTTTCCCACAAATCAAGGCTTTCGGTTGCTGTCATGAAGTTTTCGGTACTCAGAAATTCCTTGTGAAATGCTTAAAGCATATGAGAGGTATTGAGGATATCAAAAGACAGGATATCAAAATCCAGGTTACAGGCGTAAACCACTTCACATGGATTACAAAGGCTACATATAAGGGAGAGGATATCTTCCCTGTGTACAGAGAATTCTGTGAAAAGTTCAAGGATACAGGCTACACCCTCGAGCCGGGTGACAAAAACTGGGCGAATGGTGCGTTCTTTACATATGATAAGGTAAAGATTGACCTGTTTTTAAGATATGGCTACATTGCAGCAGCAGGGGACAGACATCTTGCAGAATTTGTTCCCGGCAACTGGTATATGAAAGACCCTGAAACGGTCAAAGAATGGGAATTTGCACTTACACATGTTGACTGGAGAATAGAGCAGCTTAAAGAAAGACTGGAAAAAAGCGAAAAGCTTTATTCCGGTGAACTTCCGGTAGAAATCAAAGAAACCGGTGAAGAAGGCGTGAAGCAGATGAAAGCAATTCTCGGTCTTGGGGATTTCGTTACAAATGTGAATATGCCAAACAGAGGTCAGATTCCAAACCTTCCTTATGATGCAGTAGTAGAAACAAACGCCGCATTCAGAGAGGGAACAGTGAGCCCTGTTATGACAGGAGATGTACCTGAAGAAATTTATCCTATGATTTCAAGGACAGTTGCAGAGCAGGAATTGATAGTTGATGCCTGTGTTACAAAGGATCTCAAAAAAGCATTTATGGCATTTTCTATAGATCCACTTGTAAGACTTAATCCAAAGGATGCAAAGAAGCTGTTTGATGAAATGGTAGAAAATACAAAAGAATACCTTTCTGATTATATAATATAAAAACACAGGACGTGAAAAAATTTCAGTTTTTCACGTCCTGTTTTAGTTTAGCTTTTATATCTTTTGGTGAATATCCCATTTCTCTTTTAAATGCTTTCGAAAATGTAAAGGGATCGTCATATGACAGATGCTCCGCAGTGTATTTCACAGTGGCTCCTTTTTTTAGCATTGTAAGTGCGTGCTGCATTTTGATATGTGTAATATATTTCTTTGTGGACAATCCAAATTTTTTTGAAAAGATTTTGGTCAGATGCTTTCTGTTTATGTTAAACACCTTTGCTATGTCATCTATCGGAAGCTTTTTTTGGAAATTTGAGTCTATGTAATCTTTGATTTTTTCGGGAGTAGTTTTTACATCATCAATATTTGACAGCTGGATATAGAGAAGATATATCTGTGAAATCACATATTCTTCTATATTTTTTTCTTTTTCAAAGGCAGACATAAGATTCATAAATATTTCGGGAGAAATATTTCCCACAGTATCAAATTGTTTAAAATTCTCAGCAAAGCCTCCATCGAAGGATACCCATATATAATGCCATGGATCTTTATGATCAGCTTTGTATGATACTTTGTCTCCCTTATTTATTATGAAGTACTGCCCCTTTGCAAGATGATATTCCTTGTTATTGATTATGGTTTTTCCTTTGCCTGATATAATGTAGTGTATGAGATAGTCACTTTTTGAACTGTAATAGTAGGATTTGTCAGGTCTGTGTTTTTGCCATCCCACCTGAACAGGGTACAGGTCATTGAATTTGTTCTTTTTGAATCTGATAACATTACATTCCATATATTACACCTCCTTGATGGCATTTTACCATAAAAATGTGACAAATGTCAATTGAAAGTGACAAAGTTTATATGCTATACTTTTCTTGTATTACAATACATTTTATGTAATAAGTGAAAGGAGAGACTGGAATATGAAAAAAGTGATTTGTTTTGTTTTAACTCTGTTTATGTTTTTTTCTACTGTGCCCGGCATTGCGCAGAGTGAAATTAGTATTCTCATTGATGGAAAGGAACAGAGATATGACGTTATGCCCTTAAATATCTCAGGCAGGGTGTTCGTTCCTATGAGGGGCATATTTGAAGCACTTGGAGCAGAAATTGTCTGGAGGGATGATATAAGGACAGTCACTGCATCCAAGGACAAAAAAGAAGTTGTTGTCACCATCGATTCTCTTAATGCAAGAATCGATGGCCAACCGGTAAAAATAGACGTTGCACCGATTATTGTTGAGGGAAGAACAATGGTACCTGTCCGTTTTGTATCTGAAGCAATGGGTGAAGATGTAGCTTGGGATGATGCAACAAAAACTGTTATTATAACCCACAACAAAAACTCAGGCTTAAAAAGACTTGTATCAGATTTTCACAGACCGGTTCCCACAGAGTTTGAAAAATCAAATGCACTTGATGATCTTATTTATATTGAGGGTGATTCAAAAAAACCTGAAGATATGTTTAGTGCACTACCGAAAAATCCAACTGTTATGATAAGCCTTGACGATCTTGAAAAAGGAAAAATGACTTCAGATAAATATGCAACAGCAGAAATGACAAAATCTGATTCGGGAGAAAAGGTATTTAAAATTGATGTTTTCAAAAGTTCTGATTCTTCTAAGAACTGTATATATAAGCTTGAAAAAAGCCTTGAGGGAATGCTCAATGAAGGGGATAGTTGTCTTCTTAAGGTGACCATGAGAACAACCTCCGGCGGAGATGAAAACGGAATGGGCAGAATTCAGGTTCAGGCGGAGCATCCCACACTTTTTGACAAAGATATATGGGAATATGTTGATGCAGGCAGAGAATGGACAACTACATATTATTCATATCAGCCAAACTTAAAAAAAGGTCCGAGATGTTCTATTGGCTTCAGAGTACCATTCTATGTGCAGACACTGGAAATAAGCGAGTTTTCGATTCTCAACTACGGAAAAACCGTAGACTTTGCAGATATGCCTGTTATGCCGGTTGATTATTCTAAATTTGGCCCGGATAAGGAATGGAGAAATAAAGCCATTGATGATATTGAAAAATATCGTAAAGATGATTTTAATATAGTAGTTCTTGACAAAGATGGCAAACCTTTGAAAGATGCAGAGGTTGAGCTTGATATGTTTGAACATGAGTTTGAATTTGGTTCATGCTTCAGAACAGCCATTGCAGGCAACGAAAAATACAGGCAGGCGGCATCCTCATTGTTTAATGCCGGTGTTGATGAGGGCGCTATGAAATGGGAACCATATGAAAATGGTGGTGTGGAATCTGCAAGAAAAATCGCTGATGGGATAAAAGAACTTGGAATAAAGTATTACAGAGGACATACTCTTATATGGCAGGTGCCTGTGACCAGTTCGGGAAACAGAATGGTTCCTGAGGATGTGGTGAAACTTGCCAATGATGGAAAAACCGAAGCTTTGCGAAAGAGAGCAAACGATCATATTACAAGAATTATGGGCGACTATATAGGTGAGCTTACTGAGTGGGATGTTGTCAATGAAACTGTTGGAAACAAACAGCTGGAAACGAATAATGGTGGTATGAAACTGGAAAAGGAATGGTTTGAACTTGCCAGAAAGATTGAACCGGGAGTAGACCTTTTTTATAATGAGGCTACAGTGTATATCGAAAGATTTGATGCACAAAGAACAAAAGAATTTTTCAGGATTCTTGACGAAATGAAGGCCATGGATATTGACTATGATGGTATAGGACTTCAGTCACATCATGACAAAGCACAGGAGAATATGGAGGAAATTCTTGCAGTCTTTGACAAAGTTAATTCTTATGGCAAGGAAGTCAAGGTTACAGAATACTCATGTGCGGTTTCTGATCCTGTACTCCAGGCAAACTTTACGAGAGACTTCTTCATTTCTGTGTTCTCTAAGCCTTATATCACAGGTATCATTATGTGGGGATTTTGGGATGGTTCAAACTTTGAGCCATATTCACCGGTTTATGATAAGGAATGGAATTTAAAGCCGGCAGGAAAGCAGATAGTGGACCTTCTCTATAATAAGTGGTGGACAAGAGATGCAAAGGCAAATACAGATTCAGATGGAAGAGCAACAATCCGCGGATTCTTTGGTGATTATGATGTTACCGTAAGACATAACGGACAGGAAAAGAAGGTAATGTGTTCGTTCGGTATGGGGTATGATAATACACTTTATGTTACTATGGACTGACAAAGCTTAAATTTGAATATAAAAAATGGCGAACTGTTGATTTTTACATCAATGTTCGCCTTTTTTTAAAATTAGCATTATAAAATATGATTGTTTTTAAATACCCTTACAAGTATTATTCCTGCGATCATACCGCATATTCCCTGAATGGCATTCGCAGGGATATTTACAAGTGACGGACCAAATCCATACATAAATCCTTCGAATATATAATATCCTGCAATCATAACAATCTCTGCTGTTACACCGCTGATTATTCTTGAAGTGGTATCTTTTGTATGGCTTTTAAGTACATTATACATATGATATGCAACAAATGCCATAAGACCTTTTATCACGAAGGTTGCAGGTGCATACAGAGCAAATCCTGAGAACACATCTGCAAGAGATGAGCCTATTGCAGATGCCATAAATCCGTACAACGGTCCCATAAGCCACCCTGACAGAAGTACGATAGCATCACCTAAGTTAAGATATCCTTCCATAGGTGAGGGGATTTTTATTATCATTGTCACCACACAGCAAAGTGCACTAAGCATAGATGCCATAACTATTTTTTGTGTTTTTGTTTTCATAATGAATCACTCCTTTATTGTTGCAAATACTACTTCACCATCATTATCATTGACAACAACAGTTTTATATTCTCCTGTAAGATCAATATCTGTCTTTACATATACTTTGATATATTCAGAACTTGTTCCCTCAAAAAATCCCTCTTTTGTCCTTTGTTCAAAGAGAACCTGAAGTTCTTTTCCTTTGTGCATATCAAGATAAGATTTCTTAAGGTGTTTTACAGTATTACTCATTTCTTTGTTGCGGATATCCTTGACATTTTCTGCCACCTGATTTTCCATTCTGTCAGCTACGGTACCTTTTCTTCTTGAATAAGAAAATACGTGAGCATCAGCAAAGTTTATTTCCTTCATAAACTCAAGAGAAGCTCTGAATTCTTCTTCTGTTTCTCCCGGAAAACCCACCATAATATCTGTGGCAATGGCAGGATTGTCGAAATACTTTCTTAAATACTCTACACTCATTTTATAATCTTTAGTAAGATACTTTCTGTTCATTCTTTTTAAGGTTTCGTCGCACCCTGACTGGAGAGATATGTGAAAATGATTGCAGACCTTGTTTGTGTCAGCCATTCTTTTTACAAATTCTTCTGTAAGGATTCTTGGCTCTATTGAGCCTAAGCGGATTCTTTCTACTCCGTCTTTTTTCGCGATTTCTTCTATTACGTCTATAAGTGATATCCCTTCCATATCAAGTCCGTAAGAAGCAATGTGAATTCCTGTAAGTATAAACTCAGAGAAGCCTTCCTGTATGAGCTTATCCACTTCCGAAAGAATATTTCTGATATCTCTGCTTCTTACCCTTCCTCTTGCGTAGGGGATAATACAGTATGAACAAAATGAGTTACATCCATCTTCAATTTTTATATATGCTCTTGTTTTTTCTCTGTGAGTAGATACTTCCATTTCGGTGTATTCTTTTTTCTTCCCGATATCTTCTATGATTATGTTTTGCTGATCTTTTTGTGCTTTTTCCACAAGTGATACAATATGTTCCTTGTGAGTGTTTCCGATAATCACATTTACTCCGGGGATTTTTTTCACTTCTTCAGGTGACACCTGAGAATAGCATCCTGCAACAGCTATAATTGCGTTGGGATTTTTCTTTTTTGCACGGTTTATCATCTGACGTGATTTTTTGTCACCGGTATTTGTCACAGAACAGGTGTTTATCACATATACATCGGATATTTCATTGAAGCTTTTTATGTCATATCCCTGTTTTTTGAATAGTTCTTCCATTACCTCGGTTTCGTATTGATTTACTTTGCAACCAAGAGTACAGAAAGCCACTGTTTTCATATAAATTTCATTCCTTCTGGTGTTAATTGTTATTAAAAGATGTTATTTTATCTTTACTCCACTAATCTTACATCCTCTTGTACCTACAACAAGTGTATCTCTGAAGATTGCAGGGGAAGCTTCTACATTTGCACCGATATTTGTTGAACCGAGAAAAGCTCCGCTTATTCCGTCGATAAGCTTCACATCGCCGATGGAATCACATATTACGATGTATCCCTTGCCTTCATCTGTATACACAGCTGCAGGTGAGCTCCATGTGTAGTTGTTCATTGTGTATTCCCATACTATGTTTCCTGTCTCTTTGTCAAGTGCAAGAAGAAGACCTCTGTATGCTGATGGGGTTGATGCAATGTTATAGAAGATAAGGTTTTCGATATCACTGCCTTTTTTGCCTATGGCAGGTGATGACTGCATACCACCTGAGCTGTCACCATTTCTTACGCAGTCAAAGGTCTTAGACCATATTGGTGATCCGGTTTTTGCATCCATCTTATAGATTGTTGTAGTTCCTTTTGAACCGTTTGCTGTATATCTTAGTGCATTGGCTGTGTATATTGCACCCTCGCCGTCTTCCTTCCATTCAAATACAGGAGTTGCGTTTGTATCATCAATTACATCCTGTGCCCATTTAAGCTCCATAGTATTAAGATCTACACAAAACATCATACCACTGTTTTCTGTAACATATACATGGTTTCCTACAGCCACACAGCTACTTTCAAAGCCGTGCCATCTGCCTTTGTCTGTGAGAGTTGTTCTGTAACGGCATTTAGCCACATTTTCTGGATTTATAGATATTTTTCTGTTTTCTTTGTCATATGAGGTGTTGAGCTTTAATGTATAGAGTACGCCATTTTCTCCGGGCCATATGATAGTATCTGTTTCTGCATGGATTATAGGTGAGGAGTCAAATGCTGCCCAGCTTCTTAAGGCATCAGGATCAGAGCCTGACTGCTCGTATATTACCTTGTTTTCTATAAGGTCGATAGCATACATCCTCTGGCTTTTTCCTCCTGAGGCGATACCTGAGCCTATGTACATAATAGGGTATCCTCTTGGGTCAAGTGTACCTGTACCCTTAAATGTCATACCTACCTTGACAGGGTCTCTTGTAGGTTCTCCGTCTTCAAGATCATAGAAGTAGATATTTCCGTCCATAGTTGCATATATTACTTCGGTGAGCTTGTCTTTTGACTGTTTTTCAGGATATATATCCATTATTTGTCTGGTCTCACTGTCCCAGCACACTATAAGGGGCTGTCCTGACCATCCGCAGCCTGACCATTCACCAAGCTGTCCTGTGCCATGTGACCATATTTCTTCAAGGGTGTTCTCCTTGATGTTCACAGTGCCGTATACAGGGCTGGTTCTATAGTTGTTTCCGCGGAAGGTGGTTATACCTTCGTATGGATAATAATTATTTGCATGACAGAAATTTATGTCTTCATCTCGTTTGAAGGATTCCACCGGCTCGTCGTTCTGGAAGATTTCCCATCTGACAGACCAGTTATCCGGATTGGAGTCCTGATTAAATGTAGGAGATATCTGATATTCCGTTTCTTTTTTTGGTTTTATTTCAGGTTCAGGTTCCTCTGAAACAACAGGAATATTACTTTTACCGCAACCGGCAAGTAATGCCAACAAAAGCAGTATAGAAAGACACTTTTTCATAGTAAGTCACCTCGTATGGTTTAATATATTACTCATTGTATCATCAATTGCGACATAAATCAACTAAAAGGGACAAAAATCCACCAAAAAAACATTTGACATGCTCGATGTTTTGTTGTATTATTTAAGTGTATAAAAGTTTACAATACTTTTTTAAAAAAATTGAGAGGAGCATATGAAATGAAAACATTTAACATTCTTTTGAAAGAAATCAATGATGTAAAGAATTTTGTAAACATTATGTGTCGCTTTGATACAGAAATGGACCTTTCTTCAGGCAGATACATAGTTGATGCCAAGTCCATTATGGGCATTTTCAGTCTTGATCTTACCAAGCCTATCAAAGCGGAGATTGTTGCAGATAATGGTGATGCAGAAGCACTTGTAAAAGAACTTGCACCATATATCGTAGACTGACAATTGATTAATTAAGATTGTTTATACTATAGCGTCGGATATTCGACGCTATATGTTTTTGGAGGATAAGATGGAGCATCATGTATACAGACCTACAGAGTTTGAATTGCAGATAGCAGTTTTGTATGTAATTAAAAATATCAGATCTATAGTGGATGCACAGATGATTTCATCCTGTATTTCCTCATGCCTTGATGCCAATTTCTTCGAAGTGGGGGATGCGGCACAGAAATTAAGCGAGGCAGATAATATCACTGAGCTTAAGGTGGAAGGTAAGTTTGGATTTTCTCTTACGGATAAGGGTGAGGAGACAGTGGAATATTTCTACAATTCACTTCCCTTCAGTATCAGAGAAAAGCTCATATTTGCCTGCGAAGAAATAAACAAAAAGCTCAAGATAGAAAAGCAGATTGTAGCAGAGCCTGTGGCAATTGACGATCATACCTATATGGCACATCTTGAGATCAATGAGTCGGATATGCCTATGTTTAAAATGGACCTTACGGTAGGAGGCTATGAAACAGCCAGGGAGTGCTGCAAAATATTTAAAGAAAACAGCGAAAGAATTTATCAGGAAATATTCAGGATTATGTTTGAAGAGACTGATAAAGGCGATGAAAAGTAGTTGTGACACCTTAGCCGATACAGGATTTTTTCTGTATCGGTTTTTTTGTATTTTTATCACATAAAAATACTAAATTAAGGTTGATTTGATGAGTGTTTTGTGATATAATTACTTAATAATGCTTTCAGGAGATAAAAATGTCAAAAAGAGAAGAAATTATAGTCTCCAAAGAGGAGATTTCCAGGCAAAAGCAGTTTTGCCAAAATATAAAATTAATACTTGAAAATAAAAAACGACCATATTATGCATTTGTAGAAACATATGGCTGTGCTCAGAATGTAAATGACGGAGAGAAGCTTCAGGGTATGCTTCTTGATATGGGATATCTTCTTACAGAGGATAAAGAAAATGCCGATGTGATTATTTACAATACCTGTGCAGTAAGAGAAAATGCCGAGCTGAAGGTTTTTGGCAATATCGGAGCACTAAAAAATCTCAAAAGAAAAAACCCCGACCTTATCATAGGTGTTTGCGGATGTATGATTCAGCAGGAGCATATCGTAAAGAAAATGAAACGCTCATTTCCTTTTGTAAATCTTATATTCGGTACCCATGCGCTCTATCGTTTCCCGGAAATTCTTCACAATGCTTTTCTTGGAGAGAAGAGAGTAATAGATACAGAGGAGTCCGATGGCAGAATTGCAGAAGAAGTACCTGTATACCGTGACGGAAGTGTTTGTGCAGGTGTTTCTGTAATGTATGGATGCAACAATTTCTGCACATATTGTATAGTACCTTACGTGAGAGGCAGAGAGAGAAGTCGTGAGGTATCAAACATCATAGAAGAAGTAAAAGCTCTTTCCAAATCAGGAGTGAAGGAGGTTACTCTTCTTGGGCAGAATGTTAATTCCTACGGCAAGGATATAGAAGGTGGACTTGATTTCGCAGATTTATTAAAGGAAGTTGCAAAGGTGGAGGGTATTGAGAGAATCCGCTTTATGACAAGCCACCCTAAGGACTTAAGCGACAAGCTTATAGATACAATAGCTACTACGCCTAAGGTTTGTAAGCAGCTTCACCTTCCCATTCAGTGCGGAAGCGACAATGTGCTTAAAAGTATGAACAGAAAGTATACAAGAGAAGAATACCTTGCAAAAATTAAAAAAGTAAAAGAAAAAATACCGGGTATCACTCTTACTACTGATATTATAGTTGGATTTCCTACAGAAACAAATGAGGATTTTGAATACACAATAGACGTGTTAAAGGAAGTTCGTTACGATGTGATATTTTCTTTTATTTATTCAAAGAGAGTGGGAACTCCTGCAGCAGTGATGGATGATGTGATCACTACAGAAGAAAAGAAGAGAAACTTTGACAGAATGCTTGATGTGCAGAACACCATTTCTGCTGAGATAAACAAAGAATACGAGGGCAAGGTTTATCCTGTGCTTGTGGAGGGGGTAAGTAAAAATAACCCCAAATACCTTACAGGAAGAACCGACGGCGGAAAGCTTGTACATTTCAAGGGAGACGAAAGTCTCAAAGGACAGATTATAAATATAAAAATCACCACAGCCCATACATGGTCATTGTATGGAGATATGTGTGAATAAAACAAAAGGAGAATAAATTATGTCACAGATTATTGAAAAAGCAAAGGAATTAGGATTACTGATTAAAGAAAGTGATGAACTCAAAGAATACAAAGAAGCAGAAGCTGCACAGCTTGATGACAAAGAAGCAGTAGAGCTTATGATGGAGTATCACAATACTCAGGAAGAACTTTCAAAAGAAGCAGCAGATCCCAATATTACCAAAGAAAAGTACGAGGAGCTTAATGTGAAGGCTCAGGCAGCTTTTGGTAAGATTATCAAAAATCCAAGTATCGCAAGATACATTCAGGCACAGCAGAACTTTTCAAACCTTATGAATCAGGTAAACACAATCCTTTCATACTACATTACAGGCGAAGAAGAGTCAGGCTGTGGCGGTAACTGTTCAGGCTGTTCAAGCTGTTCAGGTTGCCATTAGTAGTTAATTTATACGAAAGAGAGAATTGCCATGCAACAAAAAGCAGGTCTCACTACCATGATGAGACAGTACCTTGAGATAAAAGAACAACACAAAGACTGTATAGTATTTTTCAGACTCGGTGATTTTTACGAGATGTTTTTTGATGATGCAAAGACTGCATCAAGAGAGCTTGAGCTTACACTTACAGGCAGAAACTGTGGTCTCGAAGAGAGAGCACCTATGTGCGGTGTACCATTTCACAGTGCCAATGGTTATATTGCCAAGCTTGTAAAGAAGGGATATAAAGTAGCCATTTGTGAGCAGATGGAAGACCCTTCCATGACAAAGGATATTGTAAAAAGAGAAGTAATACGAATCATTACCCCGGGCACTGCAAATATGGATGCAGTCCTTACCGACAGTGATAACAATTACCTTGCAGTGGTCTATCTTGATGACCACGATTTTGGTGTGTGCTTCACTGATGTATCTACAGGGGAAATGTTTTGCACAGAGGGCAAAAATGACATGGCAGAGGCAAGGCTTTCCAATGTACTTGCATGCTTTTCTCCCACAGAAATCGTAGTAAATGATAGGGCTGTCAAATTCAGAAAGCTTTTTGACAATCTTTTGCAGAAGTTTAATTTCTATATGTCATATTATCCTGATTCATCATTTGATGAGGATATGAGCACATGGAAAATATCCGAGAAATTTGGTATGGCATCCGAGAGCACAAATGAGCTTTCTGACAGACACTTTGCAAAGAGAGCAGTTGGTGCTGCACTTAAATTTTTAAACGAAACACAAAAAGTTGATTTGTCTCATATAAACAAGGTTTCTTTTTATCTTTCAGAAGAGTATATGGAGATAGACGCTTCATCCAGAAGAAATCTTGAAATCACCGAGACCCTTCGTGACAAGACAAAGAAGGGCTCACTTCTTGGAATACTTGATAAGACCAAGACCTCAATGGGCTCCCGTCTTATCAAAAAATGGGTAGAGCAGCCTCTTGTTGATTCCAAAGAAATCAACTTAAGACTTGACGCAGTAGAAGAGCTTGAAGCCAACCCATACAAAAGGGAAGAGCTTACAGGACTTTTGAGAGGCATTACCGATATCGAAAGAATCATATCCAAGATAGTATATCAGAGCGCCAATGCAAGAGATTTTGTATCACTTAAAAATTCTATCAGGTATATCCCCGATATTATAAATCTTATTTCAGATGCAAAGAGTGATATGATATCAAATATACATTCAAACTTTGATCCTCTTGACGACATATACAAGCTTATAGATTCAGCCTTTGTGGAAGATGCTCCCATCACCATAAAAGAAGGTGGTATGATCAGGGAAGGCTTTGATAAGAAGCTTGATGAATTAAGAGAAGTAGCAGGTAATTCTGCAGGTGTTATTGCAGAAATCGAGGCGAGAGAAAGAGAAGCCACAGGGGTAAAAAACCTCAAGGTCTCATACAATAAGGTCTTTGGATATTATATCGAAATATCCAAATCCAATATAGATAAGGCGCCTGACCATTACATAAGAAAGCAGACTCTTACAAATTGTGAGAGATATATCACACAGGAATTAAAAGATCTTGAATCCACAATTCTTGGGGCAAAAGAAAAGATTTTTGCACTTGAATATGAAGATTTCACATCTGTAAGAAACGCAGTATTTCACAATATAGAAAGACTTCAGCTTGCAGCAAAGCTTATATCGGTGCTTGATGTAATATGTGCTTTGGCTCATGTTGCATCAAACAACAATTATGTACGACCTGTTGTTGACGATTCAGATGTGATAGACATAAAGGATGGCAGACATCCTATTGTTGAAGTATTTATGACAGACAGTCTTTTTGTACCAAATGATACTTATCTTGATACAGATGACAACCGCTTCGGCATTATCACAGGACCGAATATGGCAGGTAAGTCCACCTTTATGAGACAGACAGCCATTATATGCCTTATGGCTCAGATTGGTTCATTTGTTCCTGCTTCATCATGTCATGTGGGAATAGTGGACAAGATATTTACCAGAGTAGGTGCATCAGATGATCTTGCAGCAGGACAGAGTACATTTATGGTAGAAATGAATGAAGTGGCAAATATCTTAAAGAATGCTACAGGAAAAAGTCTCCTGATTCTTGATGAAATAGGCAGAGGTACATCTACCTTTGACGGGCTCTCAATTGCCTGGGCAGTTGTAGAGTATTTAAGTGATACCTCAAAAATTGGTGCCAAGACTTTGTTTGCTACCCATTACCACGAGCTCACCGCTTTGGAAAATTCTATATCGGGAGTCAAAAACTATTCAATCCTTGTGAAGAAAAAAGGCGACGATATAGCATTTTTGAGAAAGATTGTCAAAGGAGGTACCGATGACAGCTTCGGTATAGAGGTTGCCAAGCTTGCAGGAGTGCCTGATCAGGTAATACAGAGAGCAAAAGAGGTACTTAACCGTATAGAAAACGGCGAGATAATCGGAGAATACTCCGTAAGAGAAGAAAAGGAAGATGGAGAGAAGCTTTGTGATGACATTGTGGAAACAATCAAAAATTATGATGTATCTACTCTGACACCAATTGAAGCTTTGAATGAAATATACAAACTACAAAAAAAGGTATGTGAATTATATGGGGAAAATTAACGTTCTTGACAAGTCCATATACAATATGATTGCCGCAGGCGAAGTGGTAGAGAGACCCGCATCTGTGGTAAAAGAGCTTATAGAAAACTCCATAGATGCACAGAGCACCCATATCACCGTAGAGATAAAAAACGGCGGTATGACATATATCCGTATTGCGGATGATGGTGTGGGTATGGATAAGGAGGACTTAAGAAAGGCAATCCTTCCTCATGCCACAAGTAAGATAAAAGACAGAGAAGACCTTGACAAAATATATACTCTGGGCTTCAGAGGAGAGGCTCTTGCAAGTATATGTGCGGTAAGCCGTGTGGAGATTTATTCCAAGCAGAAGGATGCTGATATCGGCAATATGATTGCTGTGGAGGGCGGAGTCATCACTGAGGAAAACGAGGCAGGCTGTGCGGATGGTACTACAATCATTGTAAGGAATCTGTTTTTCAATACTCCTGCCAGAATGAAGTTTTTAAAGAAGGATTCCACCGAGGCTGCATATGTGACCGATGTGGTAAACAAGGCAGTACTCGGCAACACCTCTTTGTCTTTTAAATACATACAGAATGGAAAAGGTGTTCTCTCTTCAAAGGGAGATTCCGATATAAAGAATGCTATATATTCTGTTTATGGCAAGGATTATATGAAGCATCTTCTTGAGGTTTCCTATGAGGATGAAAATGTATCGGTATCAGGATGTATCGGCGATACTTTTTTGTCTAAGCCAAACAGGACATACCAGTCATTTTTTATAAATTCCAGAAATATATCATCAAAGATTATGAGTGCCGCTATCGGTGAAGCTTACAAAAATTCCCTTATGACAGGTAAGTTCCCATTCTGTGTACTAAGTGTAAAAATCAATGCTCATCTTGTGGATGTAAATGTTCATCCTACCAAGATGGAAGTGAGATTTTCTGATGACAGAAAGATCTTTGATGCAGTATACTGGGCATGTAAAAATGCTTTGCAAAAAGAAAAGTATATTCCGGAAATGACTACACAAAAAAAGACATTTCCCATAAACTTTGATCCTAAGGAAATAGAGCAAAAAAAGATCAGTTTCTTAAAGGACTCATTTGTAAAGGATGAATCTCATTACAAAAAGGATGTTCCCCATACAAAGGTTAATTTAAGACCTGAGACAAAGCCTGAAATACCCAAGGATAAAAAATCAGAACCTGTCACACAGCCTTCCGGAGAAGATAGCTTCGGATTTGTAAGGACTGCCACAGGCTTTGTAAAGAAAAATCCCCAGGAAGAAAGCGGTCAGCTGAGAGAAAATACCGATAGTATTATCGATAACTATATCAAAAACAGTAACAGTATCAAAGAAAATGAAACAGAATCTGCAAAAGCTCATTCCTTTGATTTTTCACAGAAAAAATCAAAAGAAATAAAGACACCATCTGTTACTGATAAAAAACCGGAGCTTAATACTACAGAAAAAATAAGCCCTGCTCCAAATAAAGAAGCATATGAAGAAATAGCAGACTATAAGATAATCGGACAGATTTTTGACACATATATAATCCTTCAGAAAGGTGACGAAATGCATCTTATAGATCAGCATGCGGCACATGAGAGACTATATTTCGAGGAGTTTCTTAAGGATTACAAAGAGGGCAACGTTCAGAGGCAGCTGCTTATGATGCCATATACATTTGAGTTTTCTTCAGGTGATTATTCTAAAATAAACGAAAATATAGAGTTTTTTAAATCAGCAGGCTTTGATATAGAGCCATTTGGTATAAATACAGTAATAGTAAGGCAAATCCCTGTAGACGCAGGTGATATATCCATCAGGGATCTTGTGCTGGAAATGGCAGAAAAGCTTGATAAGGGCAAGACCCTTACCCCTTCTGAGAGAGAGTATGATGCTCTTCATACTATGGCGTGCAAACGTGCCCTTAAGGGAAATCACGCACTTAGCATAAAGGAAATGGAGCACCTTGTGGAGAGACTTAAGACTCTGGATACTATAAACACCTGTCCTCACGGAAGGCCTATAGAGATAAAGATGAGTAAATATCAATTGGAAAAGCAGTTCAAAAGAATTGTATAATCGGAGTATAATATGCAAAATAAGATAAAAATCGCCTCTGTTTCAGGCCCCACCGGTGTGGGAAAAACCGAAACCTCCCTGATCATTGCAAAGCTTATGAATGCAGAGATTATATCTGCTGACTCTATGCAGATATACAAATATATGAATATCGGCACTGCCAAGCCCACAGTTGAAGAAAGACAGGGTATAGCCCATCATCTTATGGACTTTCTGGATCCTGATTGTGACTACAGTGTGGCGGATTTCTCATCAGATGCAAAAAGAATCTGCGAAGATATTGTATCTCGTGGGAAGTTTCCTCTTCTTGTTGGCGGTACAGGCTTATATATTGATTCATTTCTTGACGGAGTGAAATTTGGCGAAGGCGAGAGAGATTTATCTTACAGAAAAGAACTGGAAGATCTTGCTAATTTAAAGGGAAATGAGTATATCCATAATATGCTTATGGATGTTGATCCCCAAAGTGCCGATGCTATTCACCCCAATAATCTCAAAAGGGTGATACGTGCTCTTGAAATATACAAGACCACCGGCATTACCAAGTCAGAACAGGACAGACTCAGCAAAACCAGGCAGTCCGAATATGACTTCACAAAAATTTTATTTGTAAGAGAGAGAGACGAGCTTTACAGAAGGATAGATCTGAGAGTTGATATTATGCTTAAAGATGGCCTTGTGGATGAGGTGAAGTATCTTATGGATAATTTCCGTTTAAGCAGTACAGCATCTCAGGCAATAGGCTACAAAGAGGTGATAAGCTATCTTAATTGCGAAATATCATACGAAGATATGACAGAGCTTATCAAAATGAACACACGTCGCTATGCCAAGAGACAGCTTACCTGGTTTTCAAAAAGCGAGGGAATCAACATTGTATCTCTTGATGATAAATCCACCCATGATGTTGCAAAAGAATGTATAAAAATTATTAATGGATAACCCACTGTAATAAGGAATGATTATATATGCAGAAAAAAACAAAACTTATAATTGTACTGGCTGTTGTATTACTGGCTTTGCTTTTTGCCATATTCGGACTTGCAGGCAAGGTAGAAACAGAAACAGTACTTACAGGGACTATGGAGAATTCATCTTCACATCCTGCTCTTCTTATCAAAAGTGAATATGTGATTACGCCTGAGATGGATGGGAATATCCGTACCCTTGTGAAGGAAGGGGAGCTTGTATCAAGCGGAAAAAACATTGCTACAGTGTACAAAAAAGATGTGGACGAGGATATACAGAAGAAGCTTGCACAGGTAAGTGACAAAATAAACGAAATCATCGAATCAGAGAATGCCGGAGGAATGTTTACCGGTGATCGGTACAAAATCGAGGCGTTGATTTCTGACAAGGTGAGAGAGCTGACCTACTGCATCAGTACAGGAGATGCGGAAGAAGCTGCAAAAATCAAGTCTCAGATAAATACTATTTACGAAAAGAAGCTTAATATAGACGGTGATACAGATGTTGCATCTACCCTCAACAGTCTTCTTATAGAACAGCGTGAATACGAAAACAGACTTTCCGGATCAAAGGAAGAGCTGTATTCTCCAAGATCAGGATACTTCAGTGTAAATATGGATTCCTTTGAAGAGGTGCTTACTCTTAAAGGTGCTAAGGATCTTAGTGTAAAAGAGTTTGATTCTATTGCAAAAAAGATTGAGACTAAGGAGTCTGAAGTGTCGGCAATGCCTTCAAAGTGCAAAATTATTGACAATTTTGAGTGGAAAATAGCGATAAAAGTTGACAAAAAGAGAGCAGCTGACTTCAGTGTGGAAGAAGAGGTTTTTGTAAACTTCGAAGGTACAGAAAAAGAAAACTCCGCAACTGTAGAAAGCATCTCTGAAGAGCAGAGCGGAGATTGTATAATCATACTTTCAACCACTGCCTACAATCCCGATGTAATAAACGTAAGATATATAAATGTAAGTCTTATCAAAAACAGATATACAGGACTTAAAGTATCAAACAAGGCAATACACGAAGAGAATGGCGAAAAGGGTGTATATGTACTGGTTGACACCATTGTACGTTTTAAGAAGGTAAAAGTATTGTACAGTGATGCTACTCACAGTATTGTAAGTGAGAATAACGGAGGCGACAATCCGCTTTTACTTTATGATGAGGTAATTCTCTCAGGCAAAAATTTGTATGACGGAAAAAGTATCAGATAAAGAGTGATAAAAATGGTAGACGTAAAAAAGAATATTCAAAACATCAGACAAAGAATCAGAGAAGCCTGTGAACGTTCCGGAAGAAAAGAAGAGGATATCCTTCTACTGGGAGTTACCAAGACTATTGGTCAGGAACTTATAAATTGCGCTATTGAGGAAGGGATATGTGAGCTTGGCGAAAACAGACCACAGGAGCTGAAAGAAAAGTATCCCATGTTTGATGGAGTGAAATGGCACCTTATAGGGCATCTTCAGACAAACAAAGTAAAATATATTATTGATAAGACAGAGCTCATCCATTCTGTATATACCGAAAAGTTGGCATCAGAAATTGACCGTCTGGCTAAGAAAATTGATAAGGTGCAAAAAATCCTTGTAGAAGTGAATATTTCGGGAGAGGAATCCAAGGGAGGTATTTCTCCTGATGAAATTGACGAGTTTTTGAAAACAATATCCAAATATCCTAATATTCGTATATCAGGGTTTATGACTATGGCACCTTTAGGAGCAGATGAAGTGGTTGTAAGACAAATTTTTCGAAAAATGCACAATATTTATGTTGACATATCGACAAAAAAATACGATAATGTTTATATGGAGTATTTGTCTATGGGAATGAGCAATGATTTTGAGATTGCCATCGAAGAAGGGGCAAATATCATCCGTGTAGGAAGTAAAATGTTTAAAATATAAATTTATATAAGGGGAGAACAGAAATGAACATTATTAACAAAGTGGGTAGTTTTTTTGGTCTTGTAAACGAAGAGGTTGAAGAAACTGAAGAAATCGTTGAAACAAAACCGGAAGCAGCTCCAAAGAAGACAAGAGTGTTTCAGATGAACCAATCAGCACAGATGAAGGTTGTAATATTGCAGCCTACTACATATTCTGAGTCTCAGGATATTGTAGGACATCTTAAAGAAAAGAAACCTGTTGTTGTAAATCTTGAAAAGGTTACAAGTGATGTTGCAGCAAAGATTATATACTTCCTTTCAGGTGCGGTATGTGCTCTTGACGGAAGCATGCAGAAGGTTGCAGCAGGAATTATTCTTATTACACCTCAGAACGTAAGCATTATGAGCGAATATGGTGAAGCTTTGAAGACATCAGTGACATACGAGGAAACAGATCTTTAATGAGCAAAGCTGATATAATAAAAAAGGCAGCAACTACAGAAGAGAAGCTTATGCTTTCTCATATGTATGACTTGTATGTGAAAAGCGACAGGATAAATCAGCCTGCTTTTTCCGATTTTCTTACACCCTTTGAGTGCAGAAGGGTGGAGGAGTGTTTTTACGGAGAAAGCTTGGTAAGCTTTTTTGGTGGGTATGATGATGCAGAAAGGAAGATTGCCGTATTCGGGCAGTTTGATCCTGACTATCACACATATCCTCTTGTTAAGCTCAGAATCCACTCCAAAAACAAAGAGGTTTCAGGTCACAGAGATTATCTTGGGTCCATTCTGTCTCTGGGGATAGACAGGTCCAGGATAGGCGATATTGTTATTTTTGATACCTATGCCATAGTATTCTGTATGGAGGATATGGCAGATTATATTATCTATAATCTCAAAAAGGTGAACAATAACAATGTGATCATAGAGCCATATTATGAAGAGCTTGTTTTTGATGACAACAAAAGGTTTAAGGAGGAGGATTTCACCGTGTCCAGTCTCAGACTGGATTGTGTGGTAAGTGCTTTTACAAAGAAGTCACGTACCATGGCATCAGAATTCATAAGAGAGAAGAGAGTATTTCTCAATTATGCTATAGGAGAAAATCCGTCACAGAAGATATCGTCAGGAGACGTGATTTCTGTGAGAGGCATAGGTAAGGGGAAGATTTATACTGATAATACCCTTACAAAAAAAGGACGAATCCATATAAAGATAAAATATTATATATAAGGAGAATGTGCAATGCTTTTACCTCTTGAAATTCAGAACAAAATTTTTTCAAAATCCCTGTCAGGATATGACAGATCAGAAGTAGATGAGTTTCTTGATCAGGTGTATTCTGATTATGAAGCCCTTCATAAAGAAAACTTCACACTAAGAGAAAAGGTCAGTCATCTGGAAGAAGGTATGGATACATACAAAAATATGGAACATACTATGCAGGAGGCACTGGTTGTTGCACAAAAAACTGCAGAAGATGTAAAACAGGCAGCTCAGGAAAAGGCAGAAATAATTGTTGACCGTGCTACTCAGAAGTCAAGAGAAATTATTGACAATGCCAATGAAGAGCTTTCAAAAATCCGCCTTGAATATGAACAGATTCAGAAGGAAATAGAAATATTCAAGACAAAAACTGTTGCATCTCTCAGCGCAGTATTAACAGAGCTTCAGAAAGAAGAAAATTAATAATTATTTACATATTAGATTAAGGAGAAACAAAATGGAAAATCAGATGGATTATTCAGCTACTCTTAATCTGCCAAAAACAGACTTTTCCATGAGAGCCAATCTCAGTGAAAAAGAGCCAAAAATGGTAGAAAAATGGGATAGCGAAAGATTGTATTTTAAGCTTATGGAGAAGAATGAAGGTAAGCCTGATTTCATTCTTCATGACGGACCACCATTTGCAAACGGAGATATCCACTTGGGTCATGCGTTAAACAAGATCTTAAAGGATATTATCGTAAGATTTAAAAATATGGATGGCTACCGTGCACCATTTATCCCCGGTTGGGATACTCACGGACTTCCTATTGAAGTTCAGGCTATCAAAAAATTAAAAATCAACCAGGATGACGTAAGTACTTTTGAATTCAGAAAGATTTGTCATGATTTCGCTATGAAATACATTGACAGTCAGAAGGAACAGTTTAAGCGTCTTGGTGTAATAGGTAACTTTGATGATCCCTATATTACACTTCTTCCTGAGTTTGAAGCACGCCAGATAGAAGTATTTGGCAAGATGGCAAACAGCGGTGTAATCTACAAAGGACTTAAGCCTGTTTACTGGTGTCCTGATTGTCAGACTGCATTGGCTGAAGCAGAAATCGAATATGCTGAAGACACAACAAATTCAATCTTTGTAAAATTCAAAGTAAATGATGATAAGGGAGTATTCGAAGGCTTTGACAAGGATAAGATTTCATTCGTTATCTGGACAACTACCACATGGACACTCCCCGGTAATGTGGCTATTTGTGTAAATCCTGTATATACTTATGCTTTGATTAAGGCTAATGATGAATACGTTGTAATCGCAAAGGATCTTATGGATGATTTCGCTAAGAGATCAAGTATAGAAGATCTTGAAATCGTAAAGGAATTTGCAGGAGATGAGCTAGAAAACATCACTTGCTTCCATCCGTTTATAGATAGAGATTCTTTGGTTATCCTTGGCGACCATGTTACACTTGAAGCAGGTACAGGCTGTGTACACACTGCTCCGGGTCTTGGTGCAGAGGACTTTATGGCTTGTCAGAAATATGGTCTCCCGATCGTCGTTCCAATCGACGAAAAGGGTCACCTTAATGACGAAGCAGGAGAATTTTCTGGTCTCTTCTACGAAAAGGCAAATGCCGCTATTGTAGAGAAACTTAAAGAGCTTAATGCACTTGTTGCAATTGAGCCTATTGCCCATCAGTATCCACATTGCTGGAGATGTAAAAATCCTATCGTATTCAGAGCTACAGAACAGTGGTTTGCATCTGTAGATAAATTCAAAGCAGACGCTGTGAAGGCTATTGAAGGCGTAGAATGGCTTCCTAAGTGGGGCGAAGAAAGAATCGCAAATATGGTTAAGGACAGATCTGACTGGTGTATCTCCCGTCAGAGAAAATGGGGTGTACCTATTCCTATTTTCTACTGTGCTGACTGTGGTAAGGAATACTTCAACGAAGAAACAATGAAGATTGTTTCTCAGTTGTTTAAAGAAAAAGGCTCAAACATCTGGTATGCAACCGAAGCAGACGACATCCTTCCTAAGGGCACAAAATGTCCTCATTGCGGATGCGAACACTTCACAAAAGAAGAAGATATCATGGATGTTTGGTTTGACTCAGGCTCCAGCCATTATGCAGTACTTACAGGCGAAAACTTCGAAAAGAGATGGCCTGCTGACCTTTATCTTGAAGGTAATGACCAGTACAGAGGATGGTTCCAGTCATCACTTCTCACATCTGTTGCTATGGGACTTGGTTCACCTTACAAAACTGTTATCACACACGGTATGGTTGTTGACGGTAACGGTAAGAAGATGAGTAAATCACTTGGCAATGGTATCGATCCATTGGATGTTGCTAAGCAGTTTGGTGTGGATATCTTAAGACTCTGGGTTGTTTCTGCAGACTATAAGACAGATGTAAGAATCAGTAATGATATCTTAAAGCAGCACGCAGAAAGCTACAGAAAGATAAGAAACACTGCACGTTATATCCTTGGTAACACAAGCGACTTTGATCCTGATACAAATGCAGTTAAATATGAAGATATGATGGAAATTGATAAGTGGGCACTTATGAGAGTGAATGAGCTTACCAAGAAGGTTCTTGAAGGCTACAGAAACTACGAATTCCACACACTTCATCATGCAATCCACAATTTCTGTGTAATCGATATGAGTAACTTCTATCTTGATATTATCAAAGACAGACTTTATACAGAAAAGGCTGATAGTGTAGCGAGAAGAAGTGCACAGACAGCAATGCATACAATCCTTGACTACCTTGTAAGACTCCTTGCACCTGTACTTTGCTTCACAACAGAAGAAATCTGGAATGCAATGCCAAAGAGCAAGTCTATAGATGCAGAAAGTCCACTCTTTGCAGGTATGCCTGAAGCATCTGAGAAGCTTTATGACAAAGAACTTGACGAAAAGTTCGAAAAATTCATAAATATAAAAAATGACGTTGCAAAGGCTCTTGAAATGGCAAGAGCAGATAAGACAATCGGTCATTCCCTCAATGCAAAGGTAACACTTTATGCAGAAGGTAAGCTTTATGAATTCTTGAAGGCAAATCAGGACGACCTTATGACAATCTTCATCGTATCTGATACAGAAGTTTGCGAAGGTAAAAATGAAGCTGCCTATAAGGGCGAAAACACTGACGGACTTTATGTTTCTGTATCACAGGCAGAAGGCGAAAAGTGTGAAAGATGCTGGATGTACTCAAAGACAGTAGGAGAGGATAAGGATCATCCTACACTTTGTGCAAGATGTGCAGCAGTTGTTAAATAATATATAATAAATGCAAATGAGGAAATCCCGATATAGAGATTTCCTCATTTATATTTTTAATAAAACAGGGCAGGATATTTCTTATGATTATTAAGATTATATATTTCCTGCCCCCATTCTTATTTGTGTTGGTGTTTTCTGTGTGACGGAAAACAAAACCTTTCTGAAATATGATGTAGAGGAAAATCTGCATATACTGCATATTTCTTCAACTGAATATGAAGATGTTTCAAGAAGATTTATTGCTTTTTGGCAGATGATTTCCTGACGTAGTCTGTTTGGGGATTTATTAAGGGATTTTTTGGTATATTTATAAAGCATTGAAATACTTATTCCAAGTTCATTTGCATAATCATCCATTTTTTTGTGAGGGTCATTGTCCATAAGTGACATAAGAGCATCAGTTATTATATCATGTTTCAAATCTTTTCTTTTTGTAAGAAAGCCTTCTGTCAGGTTGATAAGAGAATACAGTGTTGCTATTGACTCACAGTTTATACGGCGTACTGATGCAAAATACATCAGCAAATCCGATATACGGGGATTTAATGGTATGATGCCTAGCTCATAACCTGATGTGCACTCTGAGGGAAAATATGTAAAACCGATAGATATGATATGTGTGGGGATCCCTTCAGTATCCCAGTATGAATGATATTTAAGCCCTCTTGGAATATAAAACATATCTCCTTTTTTTAGTTTCAGAGTAGTTGTTTCGGATACAATTTTTGCATTCCCTTCTTTTATATATCCTATAAAATGTTTTTCTACACCATGAGAATTATCATTATGGTGAAATCTGTTGTATATGAAATTGTTAAATAAAAAATATTTCGAAAAAGACGATTCATTCATTATATTAACTCCATAAAATGCATAGAATTTTACCTCATAAAGATAAAATAACATATTTCTTTATTGGTGTCAATGATGTACAATCAATATGAAAAAACAATTTGTAGGTTTACAATTGATATGTTACACTTTTAAAAAATAAATAGCGAATAGAAACTTTTTGTGTTAAAGTTTAAGTACCACCAAAAACCACACAGAAAGGAAATCTATTCGCTATGAATACAATAA
>SVJM01000084.1 GCA_015068975.1 Oscillospiraceae bacterium
TTTCTTTTTCATCTGTGTTTGTTTCTTTGTTGCTGCCTGCATCCTTGTTGAATCGTGCGTTAATCTTTTCTGCCGCTTCTTTTTTCATTTCCTCGGTGCTATGCAGGTATATATCAAGTGTTGTCTTCTCTGATATGTTTCTCTCTCGTTGATAAATCCGGCAAATCACCACTTCTAACCTTTTCCAAAGAAGAGGACACAGGAATTGTATACTGTTTTGCATCTATTACACCGGGGATTCTTCTAATTGCATCTGAATGTCCTTGACTTACTCCTTTTCCCCAGAAGGTATAATCTTTTCCGCAAGGCAGAACTGCTGATGAATACATCCGGACAATTGAAAACATACCGGGATCCCATCCGACTGAAATAACAGCAATCTTTTTAGAATTAATTGCCTCACGATTTACATTTTCAAAATGTTCGGGGATTTTTGCATGTGTATCAAAGCTATCAACAACATTAAAATACTTTGCAAGCTCAGGTGTTTGTTGTGGTAAGTCTGTGGCACTACCGCCGCAAATGACCAGAACATCAATTTTATTTTTCCACTCCAACACATCTTTAGCATTAATTACAGGCACATCTGTAGAATTAATACTGACAGTTGCCGGATCACGTCTTGTAAAAACTGCAACAAGTTTCATATCACTCGCTGCGTTTACAGCAAGCTCAACACCCTTTGCAAGATTTCCATATCCATAAATACCAATTCGTATCATACTTTCATTTCCTTTCATATTATTCTTCGCCGGTCCAGCAGTAAGTGCATATTTTGTCACGGTCAATTCCGATAGCTTCAAGAATTCCGTCCAGACTCTGATATCCAAGCGAATCAAAACCCATTTCCTTGCAAATAGTATGGAGCAGACATTTTCCGCGCTTCGTTCTACTATCAGCATATTCCGCAATATGCTCTTTACCGGTTTCACCTTCCTCTTGCTGAATAATTTTCCTTGCAATCAGTTCCATTTCAGAATTACTGCGAGAAAAATTCAGATATTTACAAGAAAACATTATTGGAGGACAGGCCGACCTCATATGAACTTCTTTAGCTCCGGACTGATAAAGAAAATCAACCGTTTCTCGAAGTTGTGTTCCTCTTACAATCGAATCGTCCACGAGAAGCAGTTTTTTATCTTTTATCCTTTCGGGAACAGGAATTTGTTTCATTTCAGCAATCAGGTTACGCATTTCCTGATTGGATGGTGTAAACGAACGTGCCCATGTGGGTGTGTATTTAATGAACGGGCGTGCGAAGGGTTTTCCTGCTGCGTTAGAATAACCAATAGCATGAGGAACTCCGGAATCCGGAACACCTGCAACATAATCCACATCGGGAATTTCTCCATTCAGTGCTTCATCTCTTGCCATAATTTCACCATTTTTGCAGCGCATCACCTCAACATTGACACCCTCGTAATTTGAATTAGCAATACACATTTTTACACCTTTGGCTTTGAGTTTTTCCAAGAAAACTTCAATACCTGGCTTTAGTTTTACAGTTTCGGCATAATATCGTTCTACCATTTTGTTTACGCCGTCTATAATCTCATCTACAGATAAGGTGACTCCATAATTCTCTCTGTAATACTCTGCAGCCTGTTCTAAAGTAAAGGTTTTGAATGTTTCTTTCAAATTTTCCTTTGGCTCTTTACCGAGAGAGCGAAGATAATCTTCGCCGATTGTATCCCATATAAACATCGAATCAAGGATGGTTCCGTCTAAATCAAATATTGCTCCTTTTAACATAATTCAAGTTCCTTTGCTCTGGCTTTTAGTTCGGCGGTAGCTTGCTTGGGATCATCTGCCTTCATAATTGCCGATACAACACAGATACCTGCAATTGTAATACCTTTGAGAATATCAATATTATCCTTATTAAGTCCGCCGATAGCATTTACAGGTATTGGAACAGCACTACAGATATTGCCAAGCGTTTCTGTTGATGTAATAACTGTTTTTACTTTAGTTGTAGTTGGATATATCGCTCCTACCCCGAGATAGTCTGCACCTTGCTGATAAGCTTCAAGAGCCTGCGGAACAGTTTTTGTTGTTGCTCCTATAATAAAATCATCACCGAGGATTTTTCGTGCTGTGTTGATTGGCATATCGCTTTGTCCGAGATGAACACCTTCTGCACCCATGGCAAGCGCAACATCCACTCTGTCGTCAATGATAAGCGGAACATTATATTTTTTTGTAAGTGTATGTACCTTTTCTGCAAGTGAAATATATTCTCTTGTTGTTTTATCCTTCTCACGAAGCTGCAGAAGGCTAGCCCCGCCTTTTAATGCTTCTTCAGTCCTTCTTAAAAATTCTTCTTCACTAAATCCGGTACTGTCTGTTATAAAATATAGCGTTGTATCAAAATTTCTCATCTTCTTTTTCTCCTATACATAAAGATAGTCATTTAAGACCGGCTGTAAGCCTTCGTCTGCAATGTCTTTATACATCTTATCAAGGCTTCTGTTATCGTCAATCTCAAACTGTTCATCGCCCTGTACTTCATCTGATTCTTTTCCGCTGTATTTACTTTCATGGTCGCCAATTCCGGTAGAAACACCTGCCGATACCTTTGTTGCGGCAATCTTCACAATTCCGTTTCTAAATTCTGCACTTTCACGGGAAGATACTGTAATACCGACAAAGGGTAAGAATATACGGTAAGCACAGATTATCTGACAAAGCTGTTTTTCATGAACATCTAATGGATTGATTTTATCGTTATTGATAATCGGTCTGAGTCTTGGGCAGGACAGCGACATTTCCGCATGAGGATATTTTCTTTGCAGGTAGTACACATGAAGCGCACTTGCTAATGCATCTTTTCTGAAATCAGAAAGTCCTAAAAGTGCTGAAAAGGCTACGCCTCGCATACCTCCCTTAAGTGCTCGTTCCTGAGCATCAAATCTATAAGGCCATACACGTTTGTGCCCCAGAAGATGAAGCTGTTCGTATTTCTCTGTATCATAGGTTTCCTGAAATACGGTTACATAGTCCACTCCGCATTCGTGAAGGTACTTATATTCATCAGTATTTACAGGATATATTTCAAGCCCCACCATACGGAAATATTTTCTTGCAAGCTTACACGCCTCACCAATATAATTAATATCGCTTTGAGCACGGCTTTCGCCTGTAAGTATCAGAATTTCTTCCATACCGCTGTCTGCTATAACCTTCATTTCTTTTTCAATCTGCTCCATTGAGAGCTTCATGCGGTTAATATGGTTATAGCAATTAAAACCGCAATACACACAGTAATTCTCACAGTAATTAGCTATGTAAAGAGGAGTAAATAGATACACCGTGTTACCGAAATGTTTACTGGTTTCAAGTCTTGCTCTTTGTGCCATCTGCTCCAAAAACGGTTCTGCTGCCGGAGATAAAAGTGCCTTAAAATCTTCTATGGTACAGGTTTCATGCTCCAATGCTG
>SVJM01000085.1 GCA_015068975.1 Oscillospiraceae bacterium
TAAAGATACACTACAGGCTCTATGAGGCATCAAAAAAGAGGGATCCGTCGAATTGTGCTGCATTCGCAGTAAAGGTCATAGAAGATGCTTTACAGAAGTGTGGCGTTATATCTAACGACGGATGGGCAAATATAGCCGGATATTCACAGGATTTCTTTTTAGACAGGAATAATCCGCGCATTGAAGTAACTATTTCTGAAGTTTAGGAGAATGATTTGTAATGGGTGAAGCATATGTAAAGCTCTTTAAAAAAATGCTCGATTGGGAATGGTACGACGACTCAAATACTTGCAGGCTTTTCATCCATTGCTTATTAAAGGCAAACTGGAAATCGGGATCATGGCATGGCATTGATTATGAGCCAGGACAATTTATCACAAGCCTCACAACCCTATCAAATGAGACACATTTGACAGTTAAGCAAGTGAGAACAGCACTAAACCATTTGAAAGCGACAGGGGAAGTGGCAGACCAACGGCAAGGTAATTGCCGCATAATCACTGTAAATAATTGGAACTTGTATCAAGCGGAGGGCAATCCTGTAGGCAAACCAAGGGCAAACCAAGGGCAAACCAAGGGCAAACAAGGGGCAACAGATAAAGAATATAAAGAATATAAAGAAGGTAATAATAAATATATATGCGCATTCGATGAATGGTGGGAATGCTATCCGAGAAAAAAGGATAAAAGCAGGGCATATGCAAATTATAAGGCAAGGCTCAATGACGGCTACACGAAAGAGCAATTATTAACAGCTTGCAAAAATTACGCCGAGGAATGCAGAAAGAATAAGACCGAAGAAAAATATATCAAACACGGCGCTACATTCTTAAGCGTTAATGAACCTTTTTTAGATTATCTTAAGGGAGAAAATAATGGATCAGGAAATACATCAGATTGTGGAACAGATGAGGAACAGCGAAACAGAGAAATTGACAGATTCATCGACTCAGACGAATACAGAAATAACGACGAGAGACCCTTCACATGATGTTTGCCCATTGTGCAAGGGTACAGGTTGGATGTTTGTGGATTATAACACCGTCAAAGAATGCGATTGTGGGCTTTTAGAGAAAGAGAGGCAGGGAAGTAAGTTAAGATTTGCGGCAATCCCTGACACCTATAAAGGGATAACACTGAAAGAAATTACAACAAAGCATTACAAAGATCAAGCAAATAAAGAAATATTCAAATCTGTAGCAAAGCTCGTGAAATGGTATCTCGAAAACCTGTATGAGAACATCGAAAAGGGCAAAGGAATATATTTTTGGTCAAACACCAAGGGGAGTGGAAAAACCATGCTGGCAGCAGCCCTCGCAAATGAGCTTGTAAACGAACATCATAGATATGTGAAGTTTGCAACAAGTCTTGATATTTTAGACGAGATCAGGGCTACATATGATCGGAAGGATAGAGAGAGCGAGGATAACGAAAGTAAGTTGCTAAAAGATTTGGTTACCTCAGAATTTCTTGTGATAGATGACTTTGGGACAGAGAGGGCTACAGATTGGGCCGGGGAAAAGTTCTATCAGATAGTCAATAAAAGATACATAAACAAGAAGGTCACGTTTTACACCAGCAACTACGATTTACAGACATTGAAGTATGACGACAGGATTACAAACAGAATCAAAGAGAGATCGTTCATAGCGCACTTTCCGGAGGAATCTGTAAGAGAAGTAATTGCAAGATTGGAAAACAACTTCGAGAGGATAGCATATGGAACTGACTGAGGGTAAGCCCAGGATGACATATAAATATGTATTCAGTGACGGGCACGAAGAATACCGAGAACACTTATCAAAAGAGCTTAAGGAAAAGCTCGAAGAGGAACACGGAAAGCTGATATTGAAAAGCGAGGTATAGCGTTGACAAAAGAAACATATGCGCAAAGACGGGCTAATGGGATGTGTACAAGATGTTGTAAACCGAGCAATAAAAGTCTATGCCCCGAATGCATGAGAAAAGCCTCAGAAAAACAGAAAGAAGATGTGGCGTTTTTCAAGAACTTAGGTTTATGCAAATGCGGAAACAAGGCACTGCCGGACCAGAGAAGCTGCCAGGAATGTCTGGATAAATCGAGACAGTGGTATAAAAAAACAGGCAGAATCAAATATATAGATAACCGCAGAGACAGAATAAGTACGGGAGTATGCGCGACATGCGGAAAAAGCAAGACAATAGGCTTCCTGACTTGCGAAGAATGCAGAGAAAAGCGAAAGCGCAGATACTATGAATTTTACGACGGATATAACTGCCTGAAATAATGACTACGCAGAGGTTTATGGAATGAGCAAGGAAATAGACGGATATATAAGCAAAATTGAACTACACGGGAAAGTTTATAAGCTGAGATGCGAAATTACAGAGATATACCCGCTTGTTTGTCCTAAGTGCGGAGCGGCAGTAGAGCTTAAATACGGTACAGGAAAATGTGAATACTGCGGTACGACATATACAACGAAATTTGAAATGATTGAGGAAACACATAATGCCAAGAAATAATAATCTGATAATTGACTGTTTTGCTGGAGGTGCCAAATAGGAGATGTTTATATGTATGAGCAAATGAGCTTATTCGGACTTACAAAACCGGAATATCACATCGATAACAAAATCAGACTTATAGAGTTATTTGCCGGTTACGGCAGCCAGGCAATGGCATTAAGAAGACTCGGAGCAGATTTTGAACATTACAGGGTAGTGGAATGGGATAAATATGCAATGGCATCATATAACGCCGTGCATGGAACAAATTTTGAGACCACCGACATAAGTAACATAAAAGGGGTTGACTTGGGCATAGTAGATAGATCACGCTTTACTTACTTACTTACTTACTTACTCCTTTCCATGCACAGATATAAGCGTGGCCGGGCGTATGGCAGGTATGGCAGAGGATTCCAATACAAGATCATCCCTTTTATGGCAGGTTAAACGGATTCTCGAAGAGCTGAACGAAACAGACAGTCTTCCACAGATATTACTGATGGAAAACGTACCAGCTATCAGACAGGATAAAAACATAAAGCATTTTCAGAAATGGACCGCATTTTTAGATAGTATAGGATATTCAAGTTATAGTGCTGATCTGAATGCAGCAGATTATGGAGTAGCGCAACACAGGGAAAGAACACTCCTGGTGTCGATTTTGGGGGATTACTATTATTCCTTCCCGTCTCCGATAGAACTTGATACCTGCATGGAAGATTATTTTGAGGATTTGACGGATGAAATGGCTTTACAACAAGTGGTAAAGAGTGAAAAAGCATTGAGTTTACTGGTGGACTTGGATGAGAAGGGACAACTTGATTAAGACAGTAGGGAATATCTCTTCCCACCAATGGGGTGTAGTTGTATCAGGCAGTGGGGGGGGGGTGCAGCCCTACAATAATGGCA
>SVJM01000028.1 GCA_015068975.1 Oscillospiraceae bacterium
CAGATCGCAAAAAGGCATAGATTATACATAAGTCAAAAACCTGAATGCACAATAAAACTTACAAATTACTCATTATGTGGGAAATATTACATTTTTATGTAATATTTCCTATTTTTTTGTGCCTTTTAAACGGACAGGCAGAGGACACCTGTCCCTACATCGAATAAACTTCGCCTCTCGGTGTATCGCATACACCTTCGGGTAACCCGAAACCAAAGGTTTCGGCTCAGTTTTTCCTATCACGAAGTCTTTTTTCTATCCCCTTAATTCAACAAAAACAGGGACTGTAAAAATAGATTTTTTACAGTCCCAATTATTTGTGATTAATTATTTAATCATGCTTGCAACTTCATCTGCAAAGTTGTCTTCTTTCTTTTCCAAGCCTTCGCCCTTTTCAAATCTTACATAATCAACAAGCTTAACGCCCTTTGATTCAAGATATTTTCCTACTTTGAAATCAGGGTTTACACAGAATTCCTGTTCAAGCAAGCAGTTCTGTTCGAAGAACTTATTGATCTTACCACCAACCATCTTTTCGATGATAGCATCAGGCTTAGAAGCATTCTTAGGATCTTCTTTAATCTGAGCAATTATGATGTTCTTTTCTTTTGCAACATCTTCCTGAGGTACAGAAGCTTCTGACATATAAAGTGGGTTGATAGCAGCGATATGCATTGCAACTTCTTTTGCAGCGTTTGTGTCTTCACCTTCGATAAGTGTAAGAACACCGATTCTTCCGCCACCGTGAACGTAAGAAGCAACCTTACCTTCATATCTTGCAAATCTTCTGATCTTCATGTTTTCACCGATTGTAAGGATCTTGTCCTGAAGAGCAGCTTCAACTGTCATTGCATCATCATACTTCATTGTCATAAATGTTTCTACATCTGCAGGATTCTGTTCAGCAACAATCTTTGCAAGCTGTGCAACGAATGTCTGGAAATCTGCATTTTTTGCAACGAAGTCTGTTTCAGAGTTAACTTCGATGATTGAACCTACAGTCTGAGCGTCGTTTACGTATGTTGTAACGATACCTTCAGCAGCGATTCTGCCTGCTTTCTTAGTAGCAGCTGCAAGTCCTTTTTCTCTCAAAAATTCTATAGCTTTTTCCATGTCGCCGTTTGATTCTGTAAGAGCTTTCTTACAGTCCATCATACCGCAACCTGTCTTTTCTCTAAGATCTTTTACGTCTTTAGCTGTAAACATTTATATTTCCTCCTATGATATTATTTAAGCTGATATTATTCAGCGTCTTCTGCTGTTTCTTCAGAAGCAGCTTCCATCTGTTCGCCCTGTCTTCCTTCGATAATAGCATTTGCAATTGTTGAAGAAATAAGTTTAACGGCTCTGATAGCATCGTCGTTACCCGGGATTACGTAGTCAACTTCGTCAGGATCACAGTTTGTATCAACGATAGCAACTACAGGGATACCGAGCTTGTGTGCTTCAGCAACAGCGATCTTTTCTTTTCTTGGGTCAACAACGAAAAGTGCGCCAGGAAGCTTCTTCATATCTTTAATACCGCCGAGGTATTTGTCAAGCTTTTCGATTTCGAGGTTGAGCTTTGCAACTTCCTTCTTAGGGAGAAGTTCGAATGTGCCGTCTTCTTCCATTTTCTTAAGCTGGTTAAGTCTGTCAATTCTCTGCTGAATTGTCTTGAAGTTTGTCATCATACCGCCAAGCCATCTAGCGTTTACAAAGTACATACCAACTCTCTCAGCTTCTTCTTTGATAGAATCCTGAGCCTGTTTCTTTGTACCAACGAAAAGGATGTCCTGACCGTTTTCTGCTACTTCTTTGATGAAAGCATAAGCTTCCTCAATTTTCTTAACGGTTTTCTGAAGATTGATAATGTAGATACCGTTTCTTTCTGTGTAGATGTACTCCGCCATTTTTGGGTTCCATCTTCTTGTCTGATGTCCGAAATGAACACCTGCTTCCAATAATTGTTTCATTGAAATTACTGACATTTTTTATTCCTCCTTTAGTTTATACCTCCGCATACTCTGCCAACCCTTACAGGGCAACAAGGCAGGAATGTCTTATGCGTGTGTATTTCATACGGATAATATACTATCACAACTAAATCAAAAAATCAAGAGTTTTTTGTATTTTTTTGGAATATTTTTTATATTATATATAATGTAGTTTTTTTCAGCCCTTTTTTACCCGTGTAACAATTAATTCCCACATATACAAGGAATATTCAGACTTTACTAAAAAAATGTTAAAAAAGTGTTTCAAAATGCATTATGTAAACCAACTTGTAAACCCTGTCATAATTTGTCAAATTTATATGTAAACCTGTGGATAACTACCCAAAACCCGTAATTATACACTGTTTTATGGTGGATAACTCTGTTGATATGTTGATATTTTTTTATTTTTTGCCATAACTTCGTTGGTATTATGTAAACCATTTTGTTAAGTTCATTTAATAATTATACGATTGATTTTTTCTCCAAATCTGTTATACTGTTCATAAAGGTAAATTTTTCTCTGTATTATATAGTACAGAGGAGGTTTTGTATGAAAAAAATATTCTTTCTTGGTTTAGTATCGGCTGTTCTTATAGCCGGCATAGTCTTTTTGTCATCAAAGGGCGGTAGCACCCCATCAACCGTGCCAAAAGATGGCTCATCGGACAAAAAGAGGATTGAGTATATAACATCATTCGGATGGAAGGTATCAGATACTCCAAAGGAAAAGTCTCTTACCCTTATCCCCGAAGTGTTTTCTAAAACACTTGAAGAGTATAATGATATGCAGCTTAAATCAGGCTTTGACTTAAAGCCTCTTGCAGGTAAGGAAATCACCAGATTTTCTTATAAGCTTCTCAATCATCCCCTTGACAAAAACTATGCCAGAGTAAATATTTTTGTACACAAGGGAAAGATAGTTGCGGCAGATGTGTCAAGCACAAAGCTTGACGGATTTATGCATTCTATAGAAAAAAATGATTTTGAGTAAACATACAAAGGAGTATATGTATGCGACTGGATAAATTCTTAAGTGATTGCAAGGTGGAATCACGAAAAAATTTAAAGAAGATTATAAAACAGGGTGCCGTTTCTGTAAACGGGGTGTGCGAAAAGGATCCCGGAAAAAACATCTCTGAATCAGATACTGTTACTGTATATGATCAGGTGATAGAATACGAAAAATATATCTATCTTATGCTGAATAAACCTCAGGGATATATCAGTGCAACAGACGATCCCCGACAGAGGACTGTTCTTGAGCTTCTTGAGGAAGAATACCTTCTCTATGAGCTTTTCCCTGCAGGAAGACTTGATATTGACACAGAAGGATTTTTGCTTCTTACAAATGACGGAAAATTCGCCCATGATATACTCTCCCCCAAAAAACATGTTCCGAAGACATATTTTGCAACTGTTGAAGGTCATATGGGAGAAAAAGAAATATCCGTATTTAATGAAGGAATGGATCTTGGAGATTTTGTCACCAAGCCTGCAACACTTGAAATTATAGATTTTATCGGAGAAAACACAAATGTGTATGTAACCATATCAGAAGGTAAATTTCACCAGATCAAAAGAATGTTTGAAAAGGTAGGATCATCGGTATTGTACCTTAAGAGGATTTCCATGGGTGGACTTACGCTTGATGACAGCTTATCCCCCGGAGAAGTGAAAAAACTTACAAAAGAAGAAATTAATCTTATAAAGGAGACAAAATAAATGGATATTATAAAGAAACTCAGCCAGGAGCTTTCCATCGGGATAAATCAGGTGGAAAACGCAGTTAAGCTTATTGATGAAGGAAACACTGTTGCCTTTATTTCCCGTTACAGAAAAGAAGCTACGGGATCCCTTGATGACAATCAGATGAGAGAGCTTTTTACAAGGCTTAATTACCTTCGCTCTTTCGAAGAAAGAAAAGAAGAAATCATACGTCTTATAGACAATCAGGGTAAGCTTACTGATGAAATAATTGAAGCTCTTGACAAAGCGGAAAAGCTCACAGAGCTTGAGGACATCTATCGTCCTTACAAGCAGAAAAAACGCACAAGAGCATCTATTGCAAAGGAAAAAGGCCTTGAACCACTTGCAGATACAATATTTGAGCAAATAACGGAGTGTGGCTCACTTGATGATATTGCAAAAGAATACATAGATTCCGAAAAGGGCGTAGAAACTGTTGAGGATGCACTTAATGGTGCAAGTGATATAATCGCAGAAAACATCTCAAATAATGCAGAATACAGAAAATATATCCGTGAAAAAACAATGGCTACAGGCATAATGGATGTATGTGCAAAGGATAACGAGAAGGAATCTGTATATGAAATGTACTACGAATTCTCACAGGCACTTACAAAAATAGCAGACCACAGAATCCTTGCCATAAACAGAGGGGAAAAGGAAGATTTCTTAAATGTGACAATCACTGCAGACCAGGATGCATTTACAGATTATATAGCATCAGATATCATCAGGGATTCAGGCTCTGTTTTTGCACCATTTATCAAGGCTGCGGCAGAGGATTCCTTTAAGCGCCTAATATGGCCATCCATAGAAAGAGAAATAAGAAATGAACTTACCGACAGAGCATCTGACAGTGCAATAAAGCTATTCTCAAAAAATCTCAAAGCACTTCTTATGCAACCGCCAATAAAGGGAAAAACCGTACTGGGCATAGACCCCGGATACCGCACAGGATGTAAGGTGGCAGTAATAGACCACACAGGAAAGGTCCTTGACACAGGTATCATATATTGCACACTTCCTAATCACGACAAAGACAAATCAGAAAAATTTGTTCTCTCACTTATAGCAAAATATGATATTGACATAATTGCAATCGGAAACGGTACCGCATCAAAAGAATCAGAAATTTTTGTATCAAATCTTATCAAGAAATGTGAAAAGAAGCTTTATTATATAATGGTCAACGAGGCAGGAGCATCGGTGTATTCTGCAAGTAAGGAAGGTGCAGAGGAATTTCCGGACTTCACTGTTGAACAAAGAAGTGCGGTATCAATTGCGAGAAGAATGCAGGATCCATTGGTTGAGCTTGTAAAAATAGATCCCAAATCCATAGGAGTTGGTCAGTATCAGCATGATATGAACCAGACACAACTCCACGATGCACTTGGCGGTGTAGTGGAGGACTGTGTAAACAATGTAGGTGTAGACCTTAATACTGCTTCAGGTGTTCTTTTATCATATGTATCAGGTATAAGCACTACAGTTGCAAAAAACATAGTGTCCTATCGTGAACAAAACGGAATATTTACGTCCAGAAAAGAGCTTCTCAAAGTAGACAAGCTTGGTCCTAAAGCATTTACACAGTGTGCAGGCTTCTTAAAAATCCCTGAATCAAAAAATGTCCTTGACAATACTTCTGTTCACCCTGAATCATACCAGGCGGCACTTAAGCTTCTTGAAACACTGGGCTATACAGAAAAGGATGTTTCAGATAAGAAGCTTATGGATATTGACAATAGACTTAAATGTATAAATCTTGACCAATTCTCTCAGGAAAATAATATTGGAAAGATCACCCTTACCGATATAATAGAAGCACTGAAAAAACCGGGCAGAGACCCTCGTGAAGATATGCCCTCACCTATCCTTATGGAAAATGTAATGGGTATGGAAGACCTTACACCTGGAATGATTATGGAAGGAACAGTGAGAAATGTTATCGACTTTGGTGCATTTGTAGACATCGGAGTTCATCAGGATGGTCTTGTACACATATCAGAAATCAGCAACAAATACATCAAGCATCCCACAGATGTATTAAGTGTTGGTGATGTAGTGAAAGTAAAGGTAATTTCTGTTGATGTGGCAAAGAAAAGAATAAGCCTTTCTATGAAAGATGTACAATAGTAACAAAATTTCATCAAATATAAACAGCTAAATTATCGTATCTTACAAAAATTGCTATGACCTGTTACAAATGTGTTAAAATAGCACTAATAAATGCTCTTTTTTCGCAAAAAACATCTTAAAATCCACGAATTTTTTTCGAAAAAAGGGTTTTTTTAACAACTTTTATGCAAAGTTACTAAATATTCGCTTGTTTTTTTGTGAAATAATCTAATTCCATTAATTAAAATTTTGTGGTATTATATATATAACATTTAAAAGATTACATAGTGTAATCACATAATATAGGAGGAAGAAGTCAAATGGCAAGTTTAACATTAGAACACATTTACAAAAAGTATAACGGTGGTGTTGTAGCTGTTTCAGATTTCTGTCTTGAAATTGCTGACAAGGAATTCATCGTTTTGGTTGGACCTTCAGGTTGCGGTAAATCAACCACATTGAGAATGATCGCAGGCCTTGAAGAAATTTCAGAAGGTGTCCTCAAAATCGGTGATACAATTGTAAACGACGTAGCACCTAAGGACAGAGACATTGCTATGGTTTTCCAGAACTATGCCCTCTATCCACATATGACTGTATATGAAAACATGGGATTCGCTCTCAAGCTCAGAAAGACCCCAAAGGAAGAAATCGACAAGAGAGTAAGAGAAGCTGCTAAGATTCTCGATATAGAACATCTCCTTGACAGAAAGCCTAAGGCTTTGTCAGGTGGTCAGAGACAGAGAGTTGCGCTCGGTAGAGCTATCGTTCGTGAACCTAAGGTATTCCTTATGGACGAACCACTTTCAAACCTTGATGCTAAGCTCAGAGTACAGATGAGAACAGAAATCGGTAAGCTTCACAAAAAGCTCCAGACAACATTCATCTATGTAACTCATGACCAGACAGAAGCTATGACAATGGGTACAAGAATCATTGTTATGAAAGACGGCTTCATGCAGCAGGTTGATTCACCTATCAATCTTTACAACTACCCTTGCAATATGTTTGTTGCAGGATTTATCGGAAGCCCACAGATGAACTTCATCGAAGCTACAGCTGTTAAGAAAAACGACGCTGTATACCTTGAATTCGGCGGAGAAGCAATCAAGCTCGAAGAAACAAAAGCAAAAGCTCTTATCGATGGCGACTATATCGGCAAAGAAGTTATTATGGGTATCAGACCTGAGGATATGTACGATGATGAAAACTTCCTCTCAATGAGCCCTGAATCAGTTGTATCTGCACACGTTGATCTTACAGAAGTTATGGGTGCTGAAACATATCTTTATCTCACAATCGCAGGAACAAACTTCACTGCAAGAGTTAACCCAAGAACAACAGCTAAATATGGCGATGATATCAAGATTGCTATTGATGCTCATAAGATTCACGTATTCGACAAAGAAACTGAACTTACAATTACAAACTAATTACTATTGTTTAAAAGGGTGTGACCATAGTCACACCCTTATTTTTGTGAAAAAAAGGATGTAAGAATTGATTTCTTACACCCTATATATATATTACTTATTTTCCCAAGGTGGTGTAGCAGGAAGTAAGCTCTCATAATAGTCAATGAGAGAATCCTCATATGCTCCCTTGTATTCAAGATTCATAAACTTGTCAAATGCTTCATCAAAAAGCTTCTTCCATGAATCTTCTTCCTGTCCCGGATTGATTGGATACCAGAGCACACCGTTTGACTTAGCAGCCTTGCAATCTCCCGGAGCATCCCCTATCATAAGCACGTGGTCATCTTTGTATCCCTGCTTCTTAGCGAGTTCGATACACTGAGCCTTTGTACCCATTTCCTGACCGCATACAACTGTTACATACTTTGTAAGATCATTTTCTGACCATTCTCTTTCCAATGCATCATTTGATGCCTGAGATACTACAATGATATCAACTTTTCCTTTCATCTTTTCAAAGCATTCTCTTAAGTTCGGGAAAGGTGGTACATCGTGAACCATTCTCTTAATGGTTTCATTGACTTCTGTAGTCCATCTCAATGCCTTTTTCATTTCTTCATCTTCAGGATGTGCTTCACAGTATGCAACCAAAGCCGGATTACCAAGCTTGGATTCTGTTTCACACCAGTTTCTCAAAGATTCGATATCAGGTTTTTTAAAACCTCTTCTTATAGCTTCAGGTCTTTTTTCCAAAAGATCGATTGTCTTTACAACACCGGGAAATCTGTTGCATCCTCTTGTCTTTGAATAAAGGTTTACAAACTCCCATGTTTCTCTTGCAAGAGTAGATACCGCCTGAAGATTGTACACATCAATAAGATGAGGAATAAAGCTTTCTTTATGTTTGATTTCCATTGTATCAAATGCACATCCGTCTGAATCCACACATACAAGAAAATCACTTGTTCTTTTCATATCAAGAAGTGCCTGAGCTGCATTTGCCATATTAAAATCCTCCGTAACTTTAGTATTATATTCATATTTTAGCAAATATTCTCTTATATTGCAAGTAAAATCCGCTTATTTTCGCATATTTTCAAGCAAATTATATGGAATCTCCAAATCTCCGTAGCCTTTGCCTATGGATATCTGAGGTTTCATTTCTCCATGAAAATCTGTACCGCCGCTTATAAGAAGCGAATGTTTATTTGCCAGAGCTATATATTTTGCATGCATTTCTTCGTCATATTCTGTGTAATAGCCTTCTATCCCCGAAAGTCCTGCCTTTTTTAACCTTGTCACATATTCTTCAAGCTCATCATCAGGAAGCTTTATAAGATGAAGATGAGCAAGAAATGCCTTGCCACCTGCATTATTTATTATTTCTATACATTCTTCAGGAGTGTATCTCTGTAGACTGCAATATCCTTCTTTCCCGCTTGAAAGGTATTTGACAAAGGCTTCTTTTACCGATTTGACATAGCCTTTTTCCACCATAAGCTTTGCATAATGTGCTCTGCCAAGAAATCCATTGGGAGCGAATTTCAATGCCTCGTCATAAGATACATCAAATCCAATTTTTCTCAAATTTTCTGCAGTTATCAGATTTCTTTCAAAACGTGCTTTTCTCACTTCTTCCATAGCACACAAAAAATCCTTGTCACATATATTTATGTCGTAGCCCAGAATATGTGTTTCTGTTTTGAATTGAGCAGACATTTCCACTCCCGGTACTACCTCTACACCTATCCGTTCTCCCTCTGAAATTGCTCTCTCAACACCTTCCACTCCGTCATGGTCAGTCAATGCAATTGCAGAAAGTCCGCTTTCTTTAGCATGATTTACAAGCTCCTCCGGTGTCATGGACCCGTCGGACATTGTGGAATGTGTATGCAAGTCTATATACTTCATTTGTTTCACTACTCTCTTTATAATTTACCTGTCTATCTGTGCTTTATCCTCAGGAAGCTTTTTAAGAAACTTAATTACAATTGGTGCAGATATAAAAAACGCCAACACATCTGCTATTGCCTGGGCCGACTGAACACCAAAAAGCCCTACTGTTTCAGTGAGTATCACAAGAATAGGTATAAACAATATACCGCTTCTCAAAAGCGAAAGAAAAGTAGCCTTAATATTCTCTCCTATGCTTTGAAACAACATATTTGCACAGATTGTCAAAGGATGAAAGAACAGTGCTAAAAACTGCAATTTAAGACTCAGTGTGCCGATCTCTATAACTGTGGGATCATCACGGAAAAGTTCTATCAGATTGTTTGAAAAGAACAATCCCACCATCACAAATGAACCAAGCAACACTTCTCCTGTTGAAAATGTAAAGTAAAAAGCTTTTTTCACTCTGGAATATAGTCCTGCACCATAATTGAATGATGCCACAGGCTGAAAACCCTGACCAATTCCAAGACCTACTGCAAAGATAAAGAATGTAATCTTATTTACAATTGCCATAGCCGCCACTGCCGCATCTCCACCCACACTTCCTGCATAATTATTAAGCATCATTGTGGCAATACTGCTGAGTCCCTGACGACAAAAGCTTGGAAATCCCGTTGCCATTATAGTAAATATGCCTTTAGGGTTTTCCTTTGCGTACTTTATACTTATCCTGCTCTGAGTTTTTCCTCTCAAAAACATAGAAAGCAGAATTGAAAATCCCACAAGCTGAGAAATAGCTGTAGAAAGACCAGCCCCTGCTACTCCCATATTAAGCCCGAATATAAGCAGTGGATCTCCTATAATATTTAACACACCGCCAATGGTAAGACCGATCATTGCGAAAAAAGCCTTACCTTCATATCTTAAGATATTATTAAGTGCAAAGCTTGTCATAGTGACAGGCGCAGCAATAAGAATATATATTCCATAATCTCTGGCATAAGGGAGAATAGTTTCGGTGCTTCCAAGCATCATCATAAGAGGGTCTATAAATATAAGTCCCAGCACACCAAGAATAGTCCCAACCATCAGACAGGCGATTATACTGAGTGAAGCAAATACACTGGCACTGTGGCTATCCTTCTGACCTAACTTTCGCGCAATTATACTTCCCGCACCATGTCCAAACATAAATCCGAATGCCTGGATAATAGCCATCAGTCCAAATACAACACCTACAGCGCCACTGGCACTGTTACCCAGTTCACTTACAAAGTAAGTGTCTGCCATATTATATACATTTGTCACCAGCATACTGATGGTAGTGGGAATCCCCAGTGTAATTACAAGCTTTGGTATTGGCCATTTGGTCATTTTTTCATATTGATTTACTTGGCTGTTCATTTTGATGTTTCATCTCTTTCTGTGGAATTACTTTTTTCACCACAAATCTCTTATTTTTTAGTTTCTATTTTTCATCGATATCTATATTGATTTTTGCAAGTCCTGCCTCGGATGTTTCCTTATAAGAACGATGCATATCAATTCCCGTTTCCTTCATTGTACGAATAACTGTATCAAGAGAAATCTTTCTGGTATCCCAAAGAAAACTTGCAAGATTTACCGCATTTATTGCTCTCATTGCCGCAACTGCATTTCTCTCAATACAAGGTATCTGCACAAGTCCGCAAATAGGGTCACAGGTAAGACCGAGATGATGCTCAATGGCAATCTCTGCGGCATACTCAATCTTGTCAAAGGAAAGCTCAAAAAGCTCTCCCAAAGCCCCTGCTGCCATGGCACAGGCACTTCCCACCTCTGCCTGACATCCACACTCTGCACCTGATATGGAGGCATTGGTTTTTATTAAATTTCCGATTATTCCGGCTGTCATAAGAGCACGGACAATGCTTTCGTCACTATAGCCGTTTTTCTGTTGCTGATAATATAATACAGCAGGTACAATACCTGCAGCACCACATGTAGGTGCAGTTACGATTCTCTCGCCTGAGGCGTTCTGCTCACCTACTGCAAAAGCATATGAGCAAACCATTCTGTTTTCCCTTGTCACAGGAGTTTCATCCACGTGCTGACTGTTGAAAAGGGATTTCGCCTTTTTCTTAACTCCAAGGCCACCGGGAAGCTCTCCTGTATCAGTAAGTCCATTTCTGATTGAAGTTTTCATAGCATCCCAGATATTATACATATAGCTTATAAAGTCATCATTTTCATTTTCCAATGCATACTGCCAGAGACGTATATTCTTTTTTTCGCAGTAATCAGAAATAGCGCTGAATTTGTCAAGCTTATATATTCTTTCCGGCTTTCTTACAACATCGTTTTCAAAGGCGATACTTCCGCCACCAATGCTCAACACCCTTGCTCTGTCCTGTTCTGTGTTATCCTTATAAGCAATAAGCTCCATAGTATTCGGATGAGGAATGTCCTCCAGAATATGATTGAATTCCACGTCACACTTATACGGAAGAAAAGTCTTTCTGATTACTTCATCTGTGCAGTGACCTTTTCCTGTTTTTGCAAGTGAACCATAGAGAATAGCTTTAAAATTATCTGCATCTTTATTTCTGTCTTTAAAAATCATACATGCCCTTTCAGGACCGATTGTATGTGAACTGGATGGCCCTCTGCCTGTTTTGTATAATTCTGTCAGTGACTCCATACCAGACGATATCTCTTCTTTTTTATTTTTTGCACAGGATATACTTTCAAAAAACTCTTCTACATGCACATTAAATATCTTTGCAAGGGAAATAAGATTTTCACCTGAGGGCTTTGACAAACCTGATTCCCATTTGGAAACAGCCCTGTCACTGATACCAAGCATATCTCCCAATTGCTTTTGGGTTATATGATTTATCTCTCTCAGTTCCCTTATTTTATCCGAATTAAATCTTTCCACATTTATCACTCCGTATAAGTTATTTTACTGATATTATAAGCAAAAAACTTCCAACTATAAAGGTGTTTGTAAATTATGTAAAAACGTGCGCTCAACCTCAGGTTGATTCAGATATACAAAAATTTATGCAACAGTTTTTGTGGCAAAGCTGCCATCAGGTTTATTTTAGAATCAGTGAACGATGTAGTCAATGTGCCACATCGTTAATGGAAAATTGAAAGTTGAAAGTTTAAAATTATGGTGGAAAATTGCCTTGCAATTTTCTTCATTAATTGTCCATTTTCCATTTTCAATTCTCAATTTATACCGACTGAACGATTTAGATGCCATTATTTTGGCGATATACTCGCTCACGCTCGTGCGATATATTTGTTACCAAATGCGATATAACCTCATTTCATTCGTTTGCGATATGATATAAATTCCTTATCTCGTCCTGAAGGGACATATCGCATTACGAAGTAATATATCGCACCGCAAGGTATATCGCAAATTCCATCAGGAATTTATATCGCTGAGTTTAATCGTTTCACGATTAAACTCATTATATCACAAAACAACCCATTATTCAATGAAAAAACAAAAAAGCGTTTTACTTGTAACAAAGTAAAACGCTTTTATCAATGATATTAATTATACCAATTCAATGAAAGCCATTTCGCAAGCATCGCCGCGTCTTGGTCCTATCTTGATAATTCTGGTATATCCGCCGTTTCTTTCAGCGTACTTAGGAGCTATTTCGTTGAATAGCTTATAAACAACATCCTCTTTTGTAATATAGCTAAGAGCCTGTCTCTTAGACTGAAGAGTATTTGCTTTACCCAAGGTTATCATTTTGTCAGCCAATGCTCTAACTTCTTTTGCCTTTGCAACTGAAGTTTCGATTTTGCCGAATTCCAACAACTGAGTTGTAAGGTTTCTGAGCATTGCAATTCTGTTGTCGGTAGCTTTACCTAATTTTCTTGTACCTGGCATAACACATATACCTCCTTTACCAATTTATTAATCGTAATATGTTTCCTTGTTGAAAACCAAACCTAAAGCAGCAAGCTTTGCAATTACTTCCTCGAGAGATTTTCTTCCGAGGTTTCTTACTTTCATCATTTCACCTTCAGATTTGTTTACCAAATCTTCAACAGTGTTGATGCCTGCACGCTTCAAGCAGTTAAAGGAACGAACTGACAGGTCAAGCTCTTCGATTGTGAGCTCCAATACCTTGTCTTTCTTATCGTCAGCCTTTTCAACCATAATATCTGTATGCTTGATTTCGTCTGTAAGATCAATAAACAAGCTCATATGGTCGTTAATAATCTTTGCACTAAGACTAAGTGCTTCTTCGGGAGTGATGGTTCCGTCAGACCACAATTCCAAAGACAATTTGTCGTAGTCAGTTACCTGACCTACTCTTGTATTTGTTACACTGTAATTTACTTTACAGATTGGAGAGTAGATAGAATCCACAGGAATAACGCCGATAACAGTCTGCATGTTTTCTTTGTTCTTTTCTGCTGATACGTATCCTCTGCCGTTTGCAAGTGTAATCTCCATATAAAGCTTAGCATCTTTATCAAGGGTAGCAATGTGCAAATCCTTGTTTACGATTTCTACTTCATGGTCACACTTGATATCTCCGGCTGTGATTTCGCCGGGGCCAACAACATCAATATAAACTGTCTTAGGTGTATCTGTATAAACCATAGTAATTAATTTCTTAACATTAAGTACTATTTCGGTTACATCTTCTTTTACCCCCGGAATTGTGGAGAATTCATGAAGCACGCCTTCGATCTTTATGCTGGTAGCAGCAGAACCGGGAAGTGATGACAAAAGTACTCTTCTCAAAGAGTTACCAAGAGTCATACCGTATCCTCTTTCCAATGGTTCTACTTCAAATCTTGCATATGTGCCATCTTCGCTTCTTTCCACACATTCAACTTTGGGTTTTTCCATTTCAATCATATTATGACCCTCCATTTTAGAATTAAAATTATCTCATTACTGAGGGCTTGCTTATTATTTAGAATACAATTCGACGATAAGATGTTCTTCAACTTCATAGTCGATGTCATCTCTCTGTGCTAAAGCAATAACCTTACCTGTAAGAGTGTTTTTGTCCATATCAAGCCACTTTGGAATAGCTCTTGAAGAGTTAGCTTCAATTACATCTTTCATTCTGTCTGTTGAAGCAATCTTTTCCTTAAGTGTGATAACATCGCCTACTTTTACGCGGTAGGAAGGTATATCAAGTCTCTTTCCGTTTACAAGAATGTGACCGTGATTTACCATCTGTCTGGACTCTCTTCTTGTATTAGCAAGACCTAATCTGAATACTACATTGTCAAGTCTTGATTCCAATATCTGCAAGAGATTTTCACCGGCAATACCGGGCATCTTAATTGCGATTTCGTAGTATTTATGGAACTGTTTTTCGAGCATTCCGTATATGAATTTAAGCTTCTGTTTTTCAGTAAGCTGGCGTCCGTATTCGCTCTGCTTTCTCTTCATGGGATTAGGATTTCTGTTTGAGCTTTTATCAATACCCATTACAGAAGGTGTAATTCCCAGAGTTCTGCATCTCTTTAAAATAGGTTGCATATTTCTAGCCATTTTCGTTTCCTCCTCACTTCAAAAAATATAAATCAAACTCTTCTTCTCTTCGGCGGTCTGCAGCCGTTATGAGGAATCGGAGTTACGTCTTTGATCATGCTAACTTCCAAGCCAGCAGTCTGAAGTGCACGAATAGCAGCTTCACGGCCGGCACCCGGTCCTTTAACGTAAACTTCAACAGTTTTAAGACCGTGTTCCATAGCAGCCTTAGCAGCTGTTTCTGCAGCCATCTGTGATGCAAAAGGTGTGCTCTTTCTTGAGCCTCTGAAACCTAATCCACCTGCACTTGCCCATGATAATGCATTACCCTGGGTATCAGTGATTGTTACAATAGTATTGTTGAAAGAGGAACGGATATGTGCAGCTCCTTTTTCAATATTTTTCTTTTCTCTTCTCTTACGAGTTTTCTTAATCTGAGCCATTATTTAGTCCCTCCCTTTCTATTTTTTCTTATTAGCCATTGTCTTTCTTGGGCCTTTTCTTGTTCTAGCGTTTGTCTTTGATCTCTGACCTCTAACCGGAAGATTCTTTCTGTGTCTTAAACCTCTGTAACATCCGATTTCGATAAGTCTCTTGATATCAAGACCAACCTGTCTTCTGAGGTCACCCTCAACCTGGTATTCCTTGTCGATGATAGTTCTTAACTTGTTAACTTCATCATCTGTCAAATCTTTTACTCGAGTATCAGGATTGATGCCTGCTTCTTTAAGGATTTTTCTTGAAGAACTAACACCAATACCAAAAATGTATGTCAAGCCATACTCTACTCTCTTTTCGTTAGGCAAATCAACGCCTGCGATTCTTGCCATACTTACACCTCCCTGTTTAAATTAACATTCACAACTTTTTTTCTTTTATTGCATTCCCGCAAATTAGGATGCGGATATATGTTAAACTTAAAAGGTTACAGAGGATTTCTCCTCGTACAGCCGCCCTTTCAAGCTATTAACAATGAGCTTTATCAGCCTTGTTTCTGTTTGTGCTTTGGATTCTGGCAAATTACCATAATTTTGCCTTTTCTTTTAATAATTTTGCATTTTTCGCAAATAGGTTTAACTGAGGGTCTTACCTTCATTTTAATTTACCTCCTTAAAGTAAAATCACAAAAAAACATTGATTATTTTGCTCTCCATGTAATTCTTCCACGGGTTAAGTCATAGGGAGACATCTCAACTGTGACCTTATCGCCCGGAAGAATTCTTATAAAGTTCATTCTCAACTTGCCCGAAATATGAGCAAGAATTCTGTGTCCATTTTCAAACTCTACCTGAAACATTGCATTTGGCAAAGCCTCAACAACTGTTCCTTCAAGCTCCAAAACATCTTCTTTTGCCAAGGATAAAACCTCCTTACAACTTTCCTTATTCTTTGTTTCTCTTAAGATAATGAGAAAGTGAGCTTCTTGCCTCTTTGTTGGTGATCTTACCGATTGTATCAAGTCTGTTGACAATGAATTCATCGATTGTACCTGTAGATTCAATATGCTTCAGTTTCTTTTTCTTAGGAGTTCCGACTTTTCTAGCTTTGCCGTCAGCAAGATAAACGAATTCTTCATCTTTGGCTACTACCAAAAAATACTTTCCTTTATCTCTACCGGCTATGGCGTAAACTATCTCGCCCGGATGAGCGTCCAAAATATATCACCTCTTGAATTTATTTGAAGAACTTATTTCATCGTAAGAATCAATGGTTCTCCATCCGTGATAACAATTGTATTTTCATAATGAGCAGCATACTTACCGTCTGCTGTTACTACGGTCCAGCCATCACTAAGCGTCTTAGTCTGGGGTTTTCCCATATTGACCATTGGCTCTATGGCAAGTGTCATATTCTTCATCAGGCGATTGCCCTTGCCGAATACACCGTAGTTTGGAACTTCGGGGTCTTCGTGAAGATTTTTGCCCACACCATGACCGCAATAATTTCTTACAATGCTGAATCCATTGGATTCCACATAATCCTGAATGGTTGCTGATATGGAGAAAAGTCTCTCTCCGAATCTTGCATACTTCATTCCCTCAAAGAAGCTCTGCTCGGTTACGTCCATAAGTCTCTTCGCTTCAGGTGATATCTCACCTACTGCGAAGGTACGGCATGCATCTGTATGGAAGCCATCCTTCAGCACACCTACATCCAGACTTATGATATCTCCTTCCTTAAGCTCATATGAGCCGGGAATACCATGGATAACAACATCATTTACTGATGCGCATATACTGCCCGGAAATCCTGCATAATTCAGGAACGAGGGTTTTGCACCCTTACTCAGTATATGTTCTTTCGTGATTTTGTCCAGTTCGCTTGTTTTGATGCCGGGCTTGATATATGGCTTGATTACTTCAAAGCATTCTGCCAATATCAATCCCGATTGACGCATCTTTTCAACCTCACCGGCTGATTTTATATAAATCATATCTTACTTTTCCAATGCCTTAACAATGTCCTCAGTAATCTTTGAAATATCCTGAGTACCATCGAACTTCTTAAGTAATCCCTTTGCATCGTAGAAGTTCTTAAGAACCTCTGTTTCTGCATGGTATACTTTAAGTCTGTTGGCAATTGTTTCAGGCTCATCGTCCTTTCTCATTATGAGTTTGGCACCGCACTTATCACATATATCGCCTTTTGCTGAAGGGTTGTTTACAACATGATAGGTAGCTCTGCATGAAGAACACTCTCTTCTGCCTGAAAGTCTCTCAATGATACTCTCATCTTCTACCTCAATAGAAACAACACTGTCAATCTCAACGCCTAATGTATCAAGTGCTTTTGCCTGAGCGATTGTTCTTGGGAATCCATCCAGGATGAATCCGTTTTTGCAATCGTCCTTTGAAAGTCTTTCTTTTATTATTTCGATAACAATGTCATCGCTTACAAGCTGACCTTTTTCTATAATAGCCTTTACTTTGTTTCCAAGATCAGTCCCTGAGTTGATAGACTCACGGATGATAGCTCCTGTAGAAACTGTAGTGATATTATACTTTTCGCAAAGTATCTCAGCCTGAGTGCCTTTGCCGGCACCTGGTGCGCCCAATAATATAAGTTTCATTCAAATCACCTTCATATGAGAATTAATCTAAAAAGCCTTTGTAATGACGCATAAGCATCTGTGATTCAATCTGCTTAACAGTTTCAAGAGCAACACCAACCATAATAAGGAGTGATGAACCACCCATAGCTAAAGGATAACCTATAACCTTACCTGTAAGCTGTGGAAGTATTGCAATCAAACCGAGGAATATTGCACCTGCAAGTGTGATCTTTACTACCACTTTGTTGATGAAGTCACTTGTAGGTTTACCTGGTCTGATACCAGGAACGAAACCACCGTTTCTCTTCATATTGTTTGAAATTTCAATTGGATTGAACTGAATAGCTGTGTAGAAATATGTGAAGAATATGATAAGTAAGAAGTATACTATCATATAACCCCATGTGTCAGCCGGTAAGATGTTCCATGTATTACCTTTGCCGAGCATTGCACCCAATGTCTGTGGGAATGTAAGAATACTCATAGCAAAGATGATTGGAATAACACCTGCCATAGCAACCTTGATTGGAATATGTGTGCTCTGACCACCGTACATCTTTCTGCCAACCATTCTCTTAGCATACTGAACAGGTATTCTTCTTTCAGCATCTGTTACAAATACAACAAATATGATTGAAAGTGCAGCTACTATGATAATAGCAACCAACTTGATAATACCTACAGTAGTAAATCCAGCTGCAATGAAGTTTTCATAAAGAGCTCTTACTGTAACCGGCATTCTTGCAACGATACCTGCGAAGATGATAACTGAAATACCATTTCCGATACCCTTTTCTGTAATCTGTTCACCAAGCCACATAAGAAAAGCAGTACCTGCTGTAAATGTGAGTGTGATTACAATGAAAGCAACAAATGAATGTCCTGTTGTTACGATACCTTTGATACCGAAATAAAGACCTGTTGCCTGTATAAATGCGAGAACAACTGTAAGATATCTTGTCCATGATGCAATCTTCTTTCTACCTTCTTCGCCTTCTTTTGAGAGTCTTTCCAATGCAGGAATAGCTACTGTCAAAAGCTGCATAATGATAGAAGAGTTAACATATGGGGTGATACTCATTGCAAATATTGTAGCCTGGCTGAACGCACCGCCTGAGAACTGATCAAGAAGTCCGAAGAGTCCACCGCCCTGTGCAAGATCTGTAAGTGCCTGGCTGTTAACCAATGGAACAGGAATAACTGATCCAAGTCTGAAGATGACAATCATAAAAAGTGTGTATAGAATTTTCTTTCTCAGATCCTTGATCTGCCAAGCATTTCTTAATGTCTGAAACACACTAAATCACCTCAACTTTTCCACCAGCTGCTTCGATTTTTTCTTTAGCAGATCCGGTAAATTTAGCTGCTTTAACTGTCAATTTCTTTTCGAGACTACCGTTACCCAAAACCTTAACACCGTCACATGTCTTTTTGATAATGCCGGCTGCTTTCAAAGCTTCTGCATCAACTGTAGCTCCATTGTCAAATTTATTCAAATCCGAAATCTTCACTTCAACATATTCTTTAGCAAAAATGTTTGTGAAGCCTCTCTTCGGAAGTCTTCTGTATATAGGCATCTGACCGCCTTCAAAGCCGATTCTTACACCGCCGCCCGAACGAGCCTTCTGACCTTTGTGTCCACGACCTGATGTTTTGCCAAGACCTGAACCATGACCTCTACCAAGTCTCTTTCTGCTCTTTGTTGAGCCTTCACTTGGCTGTAGTTCAAACAACTTCATTCAAGACACCTCCTTTAAAATTTATGCTTCCTCAACAGATACCAAATGAATAACTTTGTTAATCATACCTCTGATCTGAGGATTATCATCGTGTATTTTTTCATCTCTGATTTTCTTAAGACCAAGAGCTTTTACTGTTGCAATCTGATCTTTTTTGCAGCTGATTGTGCTCTTAGTAAGTGTAACCTTAATTTTTGCCATTTTCGTTTCCTCCTGCAATATTTTAATTTATTGTTACAATAAATTCGGTTATCCCAACAATTCTTCTACTTTTTTGCCTCTGAGCTGTGCGATTTCGCTAGCTACCTTAAGGCCCTTAAGTCCTTCAATTGTTGCGTTAACCATATTGCGTGGGTTGTTAGAACGAAGTGACTTTGCTCTGATATCTTTGATACCTGCAAGTTCAAGAACCGGTCTAACTGAACCACCGGCGATAACTCCGGTACCTTCACTGGCTGGTTTGATAAGAACTCTTCCTGCACCGAATTCACCGATGATTTCGTGAGGAACTGTAGTACCTACCATAGGAACAGTGATCATATTCTTTTTAGCATCGTCAATAGCTTTTCTTACAGCATCAGGAATTTCTGCAGCTTTACCCATACCTGCTCCTACATGGCCGTTTTTGTCACCAACAACAACCAAAACGCTGAATCTAAAGGTTCTACCACCTTTAACAACCTTAGCAACACGATTTATACTAACAATTTTTTCTTGTAAATCTAATGTGCCTGCATCTATGTTCTGCATAAAAGCTTCTACCTCCTTATTTATATTGTGCTGTGAATTATCTTCTCAAATTCTGACAATTAGAATTCAAGACCGCCTTCTCTAGCACCTTCAGCGAGTTTTTCAACTCTACCGTGATAAATATATCCACCTCTGTCAAATACAACTGCTTTGATACCTTTTTCTAAAGCTTTCTTTGCTACCATTGTACCAACTTCAAAAGCTGCGTCTTTGTTACCGCCGTTTTCCAGTTCCAATGATGTAGCAGAAACCAAAGTTGTACCTGTAGTATCATCAATTATCTGAGCATAGATGTTTTTTAAACTTCTATATACGCACAATCTTGGGCGTTCACTTGTGCCAGACAAGTTCTTACGAACTCTTTGATGTCTACGCAATCTGGCAACATTGCTTGATTTTTTGTTAATCATTACTATTGCTCCTTTCTAGTTTTCTACAGGCTATTTCTTAGCGCCGGTCTTACCTTCTTTTCTTCTGATAACTTCATCAGAGTACTTAATACCCTTGCCCTTATATGGTTCAGGAAGTCTGAGTTCTCTGATTTCAGCAGCCTGCTGGCCAACCTTCTGGTTATCAATACCTTTGATGATAATGTGGTTCGGATCCGGAACTTCATGTGTAAAATCGTCTGTATCTTCAACTTCTACCGGATGAGAATATCCCAAGTTGAAAACAACTTTTTTACCCTGCTTCTGAGCTCTGTAACCTACGCCGTTTATTTCAAGAGTCTTTGTAAAGCCCTCTGTAACACCCTTAATCATATTTGCAAGAAGTGTTCTTGTAAGACCGTGCAAAGCTTTGTGTTCCTTTACTTCTGATGGTCTTTCAACAATAAGAGCTGTACCCTCTTTTTTAATAATCATATCTTTATGAAGCTTCTTTGTCAATGTTCCCAAAGGTCCTTTGACAACAACTTCATTTTCAGGATTAAATACTACATCAACGCCATTTGGAATTTCAATTGGCATTCTGCCTATTCTTGACATTTTTACTTCACCTCCTGTGTTATAAAACTTAATTACCAGATAAATGCAAGAACTTCGCCGCCTACGTTCTGTTTTCTTGCCTCTTTGTCTGTCATTATTCCCTTAGATGTGGAAATAATTGCGATTCCGAGACCCTTAAGAACTCTTGGCAAGTCCTCTTTACTAGCATATACTCTAAGACCCGGTTTACTAACTCTCTTAAGTCCTGATATAACCTTACATTTGTTAGCACCGTATTTCAAAGTGATTTTCATAACACCTTGTTTTCCGTCCTCTGTAACTTCATAGCCGCTGATATATCCTTCGTCTTCCAAGATTTTAGCAATAGCCACTTTCATCTTTGAAGAAGGAACCAACACGGATTCATGTTTCTGTGAATTTGCGTTTCTGATACGAGTAAGCATATCAGCAATTGGATCGGTTATCTGCATTGTGCTACCTCCTTTTTAAAAACTATACTAATTTCCATCTTAAGTCTTACCAACTTGCTTTTCTCACACCGGGAATCTGTCCTTTGTAAGCTAATTCCCTGAAGCAAATACGACAAATGCCGTATTTTCTCAAATAAGCATGAGGTCTGCCGCATATTTTACATCTGGAGTATTCTCTTGTTGAATACTTCTGAGGTTTCTGCTGCTTTAATTTCATAGATAATTTAGCCATGCGTCATTTCCTCCTCTCACGCTTTTATAAACGGTGCGCCCATAAGACTTAAAAGTTCACGAGCTTCTTCGTCAGTTTTTGCAGTTGTAACTACAATAATATCCATACCTCTGATTTTATCAATCTTATCATACTCAATTTCAGGGAAGATAAGCTGTTCTTTAATACCGAGAGCATAGTTACCTCTACCATCAAAAGAATTAGGATTGATACCTCTGAAGTCTCTTACACGAGGAAGAGCAACGTTTGTAAGTCTATCCCAGAATTCATACATCTTTTCATTTCTGAGAGTAACTTTACAACCAATGTTCATACCTTCTCTTATTTTAAAGTTGGCAACTGAATTTTTGGCTTTTGTTGCAACAGGCTTCTGTCCTGTAATGATTGCCAATGTTTCCATTGCAGCATCAAGAGCTTTTGCATTATCCTTAGCTTCGCCAACGCCAATGTTGATTACAATTTTTTCAAATTTTGGAATTTCCATAGGACTTTTGTATCCGTACTTTTCCATAAGTGCACCCTTTACGGTTTCTTCGTAAAGTGTTTTCATTCTGCTAGCCATAAGCGAAAATCCTCCTCTCTAAAATTAATTTTCAAATACTTCCTGGCATTTCTTACAAACTCTTGCTTTCTTTCCGTCAGCCAAGATTTTGTAACCGATACGAGTCGGTTTTCCGCATTTGTTGCAAACATGCATAACCTTGCAAGCATTGATAGCAGCTTCCTGGTTGATGATACCAGCCGGATCGCCCTGCTTTCTAGGTTTTTTATGTTTAACAGCCATGTTAATGCCTTCAACAATTACTTTGCTTTCTTTAGGCATAACTGTGAGAACCTTGCCCTTTTTGCCTTTATCAACGCCGGACAAAACTACAACAGTATCGCCTTTTTTAATATGAATTGTGTTCATTATGACGCCTCCTTATTATAGAACTTCCGGTGCCAAAGACAATATTTTCATATATTCTTTATCCCTCAATTCACGGGCAATAGGTCCGAATATACGAGTTCCTTTCGGAGTCTTATCGTCTCTGATAATAACAGCCGCATTCTCATCAAATTTAATGTATGTTCCGTCTGCTCTTCTAAGACCTTTTACAGATCTTACAACAACAGCCTTAACTACTTCACCTTTCTTAACAACACCGCCTGGTGTTGCCTTCTTAACCGAAGCAATAATTACATCGCCAATGTTAGCGTATTTTCTCTTACTGCCACCAAGCGCTCTGATACACATGATTTCTTTAGCACCTGTGTTGTCAGCAACTTTTAAAAGTGTCTGTGGTTGGATCACTTAGAACCTCTCCTTTCCGTGTTAATTATTGAGCTTTCTCTAAGATCTCAACTAATCTCCATCTCTTGTCCTTTGATAAGCGTCTTGTTTCCATAACTTTAACCTTATCGCCGATTTTAGCTACATTTTCTTCATCATGAGCTTTAAGTTTATAAGTTCTTTTTACGATTTTACCGTAAAGAGCGTGTTTTACGTTGTATTCGATAGCAACAACGATAGTTTTGTCCATCTTGTCGCTTACTACTTTACCGATACGCACTTTTCTGTAATTACGTTCCATAGCTTAGTCCTCCTTTTCAAACATTTACTAGAGTTAAAATCAAACAGTTTCTGTCAATGCTACTTCTCTGAGCACTGTCTTGATTTTCGCAATTGTACGCTTTACTTCTGTTATTCTTCTTGGATTATCTAGCTGATTAGTAGCGTGCTGAAATCTCAAGTTGAATAATTCGGCTTTAAGCTCTGTCAATTTAAGCTCTAATTCGTTAGGAGCTAAATCTCTGATTTCATTAATTTTCACTAGAATCACCATCCATTCCCTGAGATTCACGTGTCACAAACTTAGTCTTAAGTGGGAGCTTGTGCATAGCGAGACGCATAGCTTCTCTTGCAACATCCTCTGCAACACCGCCAATTTCAAACAATATTCTACCCGGTTTTACAACTGCAACCCAGTATTCGGGTGAACCTTTACCGGAACCCATTCGAGTTTCAGCAGGTTTTTCTGTAACAGGCTTATCAGGGAAAATCTTGATCCACACCTGACCGCCTCTCTTTGTATAACGGGTCATCGCAATTCTGGCTGCTTCAATCTGATTGGATGTAATCCAAGCAGGTTCAAGTGCCTGAATACCAAATTCACCGTTTGATACTTTATTACCACGAGTAGCTTTACCGGTCATACGACCTCTCATTACTCTTCTGTGTTTTACTCTTTTAGGTAACAACATGATTATTTACCTCCTTCAGCTTTGCTTGGAGCAGGTTTGTTAGTCTTCAAAACTTCGCCTTTGTAAATCCAAACCTTAACACCGATCTTACCATAAGTTGTGTCAGCTTCATAGAAACCGTAATCAATATCAGCTCTAAGAGTCTGAAGTGGAATAGTACCTTCATGATACTGTTCTGTACGAGCGATTTCAGCACCACCGAGACGACCTGAACATGCTGTCTTGATACCTTTGATACCAAGCTTCATAGCTCTCTGCATAACCTGCTTCATAGCACGTCTGAAAGAAATTCTTCTTTCCAACTGTGCAGCGATGTTTTCTGCAACGAGCTGAGCATTTGTATCAGGGTGTTTCACCTCAACGATGTTGATGATAACACTCTTATTGATTAATTTTTCTACATTTGCTTTGATTTTATCTTTTTCTGCACCGCCCTTACCGATAATGATACCGGGCTTAGCTGAATAAATGTTAATTCTTAACTTGCTGTCAGTTCTTTCAATTTCGATCTTTGCAATACCTGCAGCAAAAAGAGCCTTTTTAAGATACTTTCTGATTTTGTAATCTTCTACAAGATTATCGCCGAAATTTTTCTTGTCAGCATACCATTTGGAATCCCAATCTTTGATAACGCCGACTCTCAATCCGTGTGGATGTACTTTCTGACCCAAAGTTCTTACCTCCTTTTAGACTATTCTCTTTCTTTAACAGCCAATGTGATGTGGCTTGTTCTCTTTCTGATTCTGAATGCTCTACCCTGTGCTCTAGGCTGAACTCTCTTAAGAGTTGGACCCTGGTTTGCATAAACCTCTGAAACATAGAGTTTGTCAACATCCATACCAAAATTATTCTCTGCGTTTGCGATAGCACTCTTCAAAAGCTTTTCTACGATAGGTGCTGCAGCCTTCGGTGTGAATTTAAGGATTGCCATTGCATCGCCAACATTTTTATTTCTGATTAAGTCAATTACCACTTTCACCTTTCTGGATGAAATTCTAGCATAGCTAACTTTGGCAACTGCTTCTTTTGCGATTATTTTATCTTCCATCAGATAAATCCTCCTTTCAAAAAATTAGGATATATATAACTGTTTATTTTACGCCGGATGTCTTTGAACCTGCATGACCCTTAAAGGTTCTTGTAGGTGCGAATTCACCAAGCTTATGTCCTACCATATCTTCACTTACATATACAGGAACATGCTTTCTTCCGTCATAAACAGCGATTGTATGACCAACCATTTCCGGGAATATAGTAGAAGCTCTTGACCAGGTTTTGATTACTCTCTTTTCGCCTGCGTCGTTCATTTCAACTATTCTCTTCATAAGGCGCTCTTCGACAAAAGGTCCTTTTTTAACTGATCTTCCCATAA
>SVJM01000029.1 GCA_015068975.1 Oscillospiraceae bacterium
TTGCACTCGATATGTTGCCTTTCGGCAACGAGATTTATATCATATCGAGTTTTGAGCAAAGCGAAAAACATATCGATTTTGCGGAAGCAAAAATATCGAGCAAACGGAGTTTGCATATCGACAAAACAAGGTGCATCTTTTCTATCACCTAATTATATTATGACAAAAAGGAGATGAGGGACCATGAAAATTGGTGTATGCAGAGATATTAAGGATTTGAAGATGTTTGATTCATCTGTTGTTGATTATTGTGAAATGAGTCTTACTTCTATTTCCGAAATGTCTGATGAAGCGATTGACGAAAGAGTTGCAATTATAAGAGATACAGGTATTCCTGTTTCTTGTGTCAACGGATTTTTTCCGAAAGAAATCCCATTGTGCGGACCGGATATGAATGAAGAACAGATTAAGAAATATACAGAAAATGCACTCTATAAAGCAAATAAACTTGGTGTTAAAACTCTTGTGCTTGGAAGTGGCAAAGCCAGATATATCAAAGATGGATGGGACAAGGAGCTTTGCCTTGAACAGTTTGAAAGAGTATGCATTATTGCAGGTGAAATCGCTGCAAAGTATAATATGATGGTTGTAATTGAGCCGTTGGAATCTGCGGAAACAAACAGTATAAACACTGTAAAAGAAGGTGCAGATATAGTAAGGCATATTGATCATCCAAATGTAGGGCTTCTTTGTGATGTATATCATTTTGAATCAGAAAATGAGCCTATAGAAAACATTTTGGACAACAAAGATATTCTTAAGCATTTTCATATTGCAAATCCGAATGGGAGAGTGTTTCCAAAAAAAGATGATGCATATGATTATACTAAAGTGGCAAAGGCTTTGAAAGAAATCGGCTATGAAGGCAAAATAAGTATCGAAGGAAAGGCACAGGATTTTAAAAATGATCTTGGTGAAAGTGTTACTTTTCTGAAAGAGGTTTTTGCATAATAAAAGGTGGTAAATCTTTTATGGATTTACCACCTTTATTATTTTGCTATTCAAATAAATTCAGCTGAGGTGTTGTAGAATCTTCGTCTTTGATGTAATACCCTGTTGCAGGAAGTGCTCGTGCTCTGTAGCTTTCAGGATCAGTTAGCTTTGCCTGTTCAACTGTAAGAGCATTTGTAAGTGTGCTTTTCTTTTTAAGATTCATAACAGTAATACCCTGAGCATGTTTAGCTGCTTTTGCGGTTATGTGTTTTGAATTGAATACAAGGAGCTTATCAATTGAGCTGTAGAGGACAATGTCGCAATCTTCCTTGATGTACAATGCACACACAATTTTTGATTTGTCATTAAATGCCTTGATAAGCTTTCTTCTGTTTGTTTTTGTTTCATATGCATTGAGAGGCACTCTTGAAACTTTTCCGTTTTCGAAGAAGAATAGCATATCCCCTGAATAATCTGTAGTTGCTACAGCGAATATTGCTTTTTCATCGCTTTCCATTTCAGTAAGATTCGGTGTGAAATGTCCCCAGTCACTTGCCTTACAATCTGCTATTTCTGATAACTTCATTTTGTAAGCATTGGCTTTGTCTGTAAACATTATAAGCTCGCTTCTGTTGGTTGCTTCCTGTTCAAGTATGATTTCGTCGTTTTCTTTAAGCTTATGCACGCCACCGGAACGAAGGCTTACTGCTGTTATCTTTTTTAAGTAGCTTTCTTTTGTAAGGAAGATTTTCAGATTATAGTCAGGAATTGTATCCTCCATTTTGATTTCAACGATTTCATCGGAAGTGATAATTTCTGTCTTTCTTTCTCTGCCGTATTTCTTGATGATTTCCTTCAGTTCAGCAATTATAAGCTTTTTGATCTCTTTTTCACTTGATATAATGTTGTTCAGTCTGTCAAGCTCATCAACAATCTGATCAATTTCATTAAGTTTGTTTATAATATACTGTTTGTTGAGATTACGGAGCTTGATTTCTGCAATGTGCTGTGCCTGAATCTCATCAATGTCAAATCCAATCATAAGATTAGGTATTACATCATCATCTTTTTCAGTATTTCGGATGATTTTAATCGCCTTGTCGATGTCAAGGAGGATTTTTTTGAGACCTTCAAGAAGGTGGAGTCTCATTGTGAGCTTATTTATATCAAATTTAATTTTTTTTGTGATACAATTGATTCTGAATTCTGACCAGTTTTTGAGAATTTCTTTGATACCCATTACTTTAGGTGTGGTGCCTATCAGAATATTGAAGTTACATGAGAAGGAATCCTCCAATGGTGTAAGCTTATAAAGCTTCTGCATGAGAGTGTCAGGGTTTGCATTTCTTTTAATATCAATTGTGAGCTTAAGACCTGAAAGATCTGTTTCGTCTCTCATATCAGTTATTTCTTTGATTTTACCAAGCTTGATAAGCTCTATAACCTTGTCCATAATGGCTTCGGTTGTGGTTGTATAAGGAATTTCATATACTTCGATAAGTGAATTCTTTTTGTCATAGCGGTATTTAGCTCTCAGCTTGAAGCTTCCTCTGCCTGTGTCATAAATTGATGCAAGCTGCTCTTTGTTGTAGATAATCTGGGCACCTGTAGAGAAGTCAGGTGCAAGAAGTGTTTCCATTATATCGCATTTTTCATTTTTGAGATATGCAATGGTTGTTTCGCACACTTCCTTCAGGTTAAAGCTTGCAATACAACTTGCCATACCAACTGCGATACCCTGATTTGGGTTTACAAGGATGTTTGGAAATGTGACAGGCAGCAAGACAGGTTCTTTCATTGTTCCGTCATAGCTGTCCTGAAAATCTACTGTGTTTTTGTCAATATCCTTAAATATTTCTTTTGCAAATTCCTCGAGCTTTACTTCGGTGTATCGGGAGGCTGCAAATGCCATATCTCTTGAATACTGCTTTGCAAAGTTTCCCTTAGAATCAACAAAAGGATGTAAGAGACATTCGTTACCACGTGTAAGTCTTACCATTGTTTCGTATATAGCCTGATCACCGTGAGGATTCAGCTTCATTACTTCGCCCACAACATAAGCGCTTTTTTTACGTGGGCCGGACAACAGACCGATTTTGTACATAGTATAAAGGAGCTTTCTGTGAGAAGGTTTGAATCCATCTATTTCGGGAATAGCTCTGGAAATGATTACACTCATTGCGTAAGGCATATAGTTTTCTCTGAGTGTATCAGTGATTTTTTGTTCTGTATGATTAAACATATCCCTCGCTCCTTTCTTAGCTTAAATCAAGCATATCAAGGTAATCTTTTCCGTACTGAGTGATGTAATCTTTTCTTCCGGAAAGATCATCTCCCAAAAGAAGATCAAATACCCTTGCAGTTTCCTCAGCCTCTTCCTGTGTTACCTTAATAAGTCTTCTTGTTTCAGGGTTCATTGTAGTTTTTGACATCATTTCCGGTTCGTTTTCACCAAGACCCTTTGAACGCTGGATTGTGTATTTACCATCAAAGTTTTTTATGATGTCAGATTTTTCTTTTTCTGTATATGCAAAGTATGTTTCGTTTTTGTGTGTGATTTCAAAAAGTGGTGATTCGGCAATGTAAGCTTTTCCTTCCTTGATAAGGGTAGGGGTAAGACGATAAAGCATTGCAAGGATAAGTGTTCTTATCTGGAATCCGTCTACGTCTGCATCGGTACAGATAATGATTTTATCCCATCTGAGATTATTGATATCAAATTCTGATACATTTTTGTTGCTTTTGGTACTTATTTCCACACCGCATCCCATTACTTTAAGAAGATCAACGATGATTTCTGATTTAAATATTTTGTCATAACTTGCTTTCAGACAATTAAGGATCTTACCTCTGACAGGCATTATAGCCTGAAATTCAGAATCTCTTGCCATTTTACAGGAGCCCAATGCAGAGTCGCCCTCAACGATGTATAATTCTCTTCTGGTTACATCCTTTGTACGACAGTCAACAAATTTTGCAATTTTATTTGTTACATCAATGCTTCCGCTTAATTTCTTTGCGATGTTTACTCTGGATTTTTCTGCGTGCTCACGGCTTCGCTTATTAACGAGAACCTGATTTGCAATTTTTTCTGCCTCAACTTTGTTTTCAATAAAGTAAAATTCAAGTTCCGATCTCAAAAACTCAGTCATCGCTTCAGCAATGAACGGGTTATTGATTGCTTTTTTCGTCTGGTTTTCATAGCTTGTAAATGTGGAAAAAGAGTTTGATACAAGTATAAGACAGTCTTTTACATCGCCAAATGTGATTTTTGCTTCGTTTTTTGCATACTTATTTGTTTGTTTTATATATTTGTCGATTGCATAGACAAAAGCATTTGTTACAGCTTTGTCAGGTGAACCACCATGCTCAAGAAAACTTGAGTTGTGGAAGTATTCAAGAAGTACATTTTGATTTGAGAAGCAAAATGCAACAGAAAGCTTAACCTTATAATCATCTTTGTCAGCTCTGTCGCGACCCTTCTTTTCACATTCGTAATAAACAGGGGATGTGAGTGATTTATCAGATGCGGTTTCTTTTACATAGTCAAGAATACCGTCATTATATATATATTCTGTTTCTTCAAATCTGCTTGGAGTTACCTCGTTTTTGAATTTGAAGAGGATGCCTTTGTTTACTATTGCCTGTTTTTTGAGCACATCGTGATAAAATTCAACAGGAATATCTATATCTGTAAATACATCCAGGTCGGGAAGCCAGCGTATCTGTGATTTGGTATGACGATATGTGCATTCTTCTTTTTTTAGTCCTCCGACATTGATGCCTTTTTCGAAGTGAAGCTCATATTTGTATCCGTCACGGTATACACATACATCCATAAACTCAGAAGCGTACTGTGTAGCACATGCGCCCAGACCATTAAGACCAAGACTGTACTCGTAGTTTTCACCTGAGTTTGTGTTGTATTTTCCACCTGCATACAGCTCTGTGAATACAAGCTCCCAGTTGTATCTGTTTTCTTTTGCATTGAAATCAAGAGGAATACCTCGGCCCATATCTGTCACTTCTATGGATTTGTCAAGGTATCTTTTTACTTCGATAATATTTCCGTATCCTTCTCTTGCTTCATCAATAGAGTTGGATAGAATTTCAAAGAAAGCATGCTCGCATCCTTCAAGTCCATCAGAACCAAAAATAACCGACGGTCTTAGTCTGACTCTGTCGGCACCTTTAAGCATGGATATACTTTCGTTTGTATATTCTGTTTTTTTCTTTGCCATTACTGCACCACCTGTATATTTCGTATGCACATATTTTAACTTATACAATATGTAGTTGTCAAGATTTGTAATTTATATTTAATATTTCCTTCATTATATATTGGTATGTGATTTATTTAGTTCTTTTGCTAAAATATTCAAAATTCCCCTTGATTTTTGTAAATTATTATGTTATAATAGCGTAGTTCGTTAGATAAAATTACTTAAAGAGAGGTTATAAATATGGGTACATTAAAAACAATTCTTATCGTTATTCAGGTTATTCTTGCTATCGTATTGATTATTTCTGTTCTTATGCAGCAGGGTAAGAGTGCAGGTCTTTCCGGTGCTATTTCCGGTGGTGCAGAAACATTCTTTGGTAAAAACAAAGCAAGAACAATGGATGCAATGCTTTCAAGAATTACTACAATTTCTGCAACATTGTTCCTCATTCTTTCACTTGTACTTTCATTGGTACTTAAATAAGAATACCTTACACTGCCTTGTATACACAAGGCAGTTTTTTTGTATATTGTTTATAAAATGCAAATTTGTACTTGAAATATTTATTTTGATAGTGTATAATATAGAACAGTCGTACAACCGGGGCGGTAGCGGTGCCCTGAACTTGCAACCCGCTATAGCAAGGGTGATGATTGATTTGAGGATTATTTTCATTGTAGCAGCACTGTAGGAGCGGTGTTGATGATCAAGTCTTGTGCAATATGGTGGCTGTGAACCCGGTCAGGTGGGGAACCAAGCAGCCGTAAGCAGTTTTCTGTATGTGACACAAGGGCGCTTGGTCTGAGTCGTTTCTAAAGAAAGCGTGCAGTGAAGGTGTTTCGATTTTCAATCGTACGGCTTTTTTAGATTATTCGTAACAAAATCTGCTATCGTATGTTGCGTTGCGAAGCAACGCAACTAAGTTTGCCTTGTGGCAAGTGAAGTTATCATTGATAGTGAAGTTTACTTCGTAAGTGAAGTTCTGCCTGACGGCAGAGTAGCAAACTTAACTTCACTTTTGCATAGCAAAAACTTCACTGTGTATACAACTTCACTTTGAACGGATGTTCAAAACTTCACCAAAATAAGTTTGCATCTAAACCTTATGTGTCGCTATCACATTTTGTTACTCATTTATGGTTAACAGAATATATGCACTTCATATGTTTTGAAAATGCAAGACTCATCCAAGTTCGTCAAAATGCTCGTGGATACACAAAGTATTCACTGTGCTTTTTCTTTAATGGTAAATTATATTAATTGAGAGGTGTAATATGGCTTACAAAGCACTATACAGAAAATGGAGACCCCTTATTTTTGATGATGTATGCGGTCAGGAACATATTACAAAAACACTAAAAAATGAAATAATAGGAAACAAAACAGCCCATGCATATCTTTTTACAGGTACCAGAGGAACGGGTAAGACATCAAGTGCCAAAATTTTTGCAAGAGCTATTAACTGCACTGCATCTACTGACGGTAATCCTTGTAATCAATGTGAAGTATGTAAGGGTATTCTTGATGAAACAATCCTTGACGTTGTTGAAATGGACGCTGCATCAAACACAGGTGTTGACAATATAAGACAGATTATAGAGCAAGTTCAGTATGTATCAACTGTTGCAAAGTACAAAGTGTATATTATTGATGAGGTTCATATGCTTTCTACCGGTGCTTTCAATGCTCTTCTTAAAACATTGGAGGAGCCTCCTCAGGGGGTTGTGTTTATTCTCGCCACAACCGAGGTACACAAAGTGCCTGCAACTATTCTTTCCAGATGCCAGAGATTCGATTTCAAAACAATTGGAGAAGAGGAAATTTCAGGAAGAATCAAATATATATTAAAAGAAGAAAACATCTCTGCAGATGATGATGCCATAAATTATGTATCTTATCTGGGAAATGGCTCTATGAGAGATGCGTTAAGTATTCTTGATCAGTGTCTTGCATTTAAGGATAACAATCTTACTTACGAGGATGTAGTAAGCATTGTTGGTGCTATTGATGATAAATTTATTTATAATATTTGTTCTCTTATAGCGCAGGAAAATGTAAAAGAAGTTATAGAAACCTTCGATTCACTTATTAAAGAAGGTAAAAATACTGACAATTTTACATCTTCGATGATGATAGCCTTAAGAAATATTATGATTGCCAAGTGTACTGATTCCGAAAAAGTACTTGGTGTAGGTAACAAAAGAAGTGAGGAAATAAGAAGTGTAGCAGATAAATTTTCACTTGAAAAGCTATCTCACTGTATAGAAGTTGTAAATGAATTGGCAAATAATATTAAGTTTTCTTCGAATGTTAAGGTGCTTACAGAACTCGCTCTTGTGCGAATGACTGATCCGAGATTTTCTGACTCAAAAGAGGCGCTTCTTGCAAGACTTTCTTCATTGGAAAAGAGTATTTCTGATGGAAGCCTTTGTATTAAAACAAGCACTGAAGAAACGAAAGAAATAAAAGAAAAAGATGTTGCTTCGGTTATAACAGAAAATGACCACTATGAAGAAACAACTGTAGCAGAAAATGACTTTATAGCTAAGGCACAGCCGGAAACAAAGAATGATTCATCGGTCTCTCTTGCTGAGGATATTGTACTTAATAAAGATGAAATAAACGGATGGATGTTTGCAAACGGACATATAGAGGTTTGTACAGCACTTATGGGAGCAGATTTCTATACAAAAAATGATGAAATATATGTTTGCGTAGAAAGTAACGAAAACTATGTGAAGCTTAATCAGCTTAATGCAAAGGAGCTTATATCCAAGGCAATTGAAGAAAAATTCGGGTCATCAATAAATGTTAATATAACATTTGATAAAGGACCTGAGGACAATGGCGAGGGTATTTTTTCTGAGCTGAAGGATTTGTCAAAAAATTTCCCCAATAATTTCAATATTAATTAATGTAAAAAGTTGACAAATATGCATTACTATGCTATAATTTCAAGATGTGCAATTGTTTTTGCATCTTATGATACAAAAGAGGAGGTACATTATGGTTAAAGTCGCAATAATGGGCTTCGGTACTGTCGGTTCGGGGGTATACGAAGTTTTGAGAAACAACAGAAAATCCATAATGACAAAGACCGGAAAAGATATCGATATTAAGTATATTCTTGATATAAGGGATTTTCCTGATCATCCTGAAAAAGATATTTTTACCAAAAATTTTGATGATATTCTTAATGATCCGGAAGTTACAATAGTAGCAGAAGTAATGGGTGGCTTGAAGCCTGCTTATGATTTTACCAAGCGATTGCTTTCCGTAGGTAAAAGTGTGGTTACATCCAACAAGGAGCTTGTGGCTACATACGGCGATGAATTGATGCAGATTGCTAAGGCAAATGAAGCAAAATATCTGTTTGAGGCAAGTGTTGGCGGAGGAATCCCTATTATAAGACCAATGTCACAGTGCCTTAATGCAAATAATATAATATCAGTAGCCGGAATCCTGAATGGTACCACTAATTTCATCCTTAACCAGATGATATCAAAAGGCAAAGCTTTTGATGTAGCGCTTAAGGAAGCTCAGGATAATGGTTATGCTGAAAAGGATCCTACAGCTGATATTGAAGGTTTTGATGCATCCAGGAAGATTTCTATACTGGGTTCACTGGCAACCGGTGGCAAAATCGACTACAACAACGTCTATACAAAGGGAATTTCCGATATTACACTTACTGATATCGAATATGCTTCAAAAATAGACAGTGTTATCAAGCTGATCGGATTTTTCAAAAGAATTGATGATAATAAGTGTATTGTTAAGGTTTCACCTATGGTAGTATCAAATGATAACCTTCTTTCCGGTGTTAATGGCGTATATAACGCTGTTATGGTTGAAGGCGATGCTGTAGGTAAGACAATGTTCTATGGACATGGTGCAGGTAAACTTGCTACCGCAAGTGCAGTTTGCGGCGATATCGTTGATATTGCAGAAAATCCTCACAAACACAACACTTCATACTGGGAGCCTGAATGCAGTCTTCAGATTTTGCCTGAAGAAGAAACCGTTGCCAAGTTCCTCGTTACAATTAAAACTACTGACAAAAATGTTTCTTCTCTTGCTGCAAAGATCGGCATAGAAGAAGTAATAGATATAAGACCTGACGAAGTGGGTGTATTGACAAAAGAAATGATGAAAAAGGATTTGCTTGATGCAATTGGCAATTCATCTTTTGATATAATAAAAGTAATTCAGGTACTGGGATAAACAGGAGGAATATATGAGTTTAATTGTGCAGAAATACGGCGGAAGTTCTGTCGCTGATAAAGAAAAAGTATTTAACGTTGCCAAACGTATTGTTGAAACATACAAAAATGGTAATTCTGTTGTTGTGGTTGTGTCAGCTCAGGGTGACACAACTGACGATCTTATAGAAAAGGCCGCTGAGATATCAAAGCATCCTTCAAAAAGAGAAATGGATATGCTTCTCTCTACCGGAGAACAAATATCAATTTCACTTCTTGCGATGGCTATTCATGAGTTGGGTTATCCGGCAGTCTCTCTTACAGGATGGCAGGTAGGAATGGAAACTGACAGCCAGTATTCTAAATCCAGAATAAAAAGAGTGGAAGCTTCCAGAATCAAAAAAGAACTTGATCATAACAATATTGTAGTTGTTGCAGGTTTTCAGGGGATAAACAAGTATGAAGATATCACAACACTCGGCAGAGGCGGATCTGATACTTCTGCTGTTGCCCTTGCAGCTGCACTTCATGCTGATTTATGTGAAATATACACAGATGTTGACGGTGTTTATACAGCTGACCCAAGAATTGTTAAGAATGCTAAGAAGATGGATGAGGTTTCATTTGATGAAATGCTTGAGCTTGCCAGCCTTGGAGCGGGAGTTCTTCACAACAGATCAGTTGAAATGTCCAGAAAATATAATGTTAAAATGTGTGTCAGAAACAGTATGAATGACCATGAAGGTACTATTGTCAAGGAGGGCAAAAAAATGGAAAGAATGGTAGTTAAAGGCGTTGCGCATGATTTGGATGTGGCAAGAATCGCTCTTGTAAATATAGAAGATGAACCCGGTGCTGCTTTTAAAGTATTTTCACTTATGGCTAAGCACAACGTTGATGTGGATATTATTCTCCAGTCAATTGGCAGAGAGAACAAGAAAGACATCAGCTTTACTGTAAAGAAATCTTCTTTGGATGTTGCTAAGAAGATTCTTGAAGAAAATCAGGATTTGCTTGGATATGATGAGGTTAAAGTCCGCGAAGATGTTGCAAAGGTTTCTATCGTTGGTGCAGGTATGGTAAACAATCCGGGTGTTGCAGCAAAGATGTTTGAAGCTCTTTATGATGCAGGCATCAACATCCATATGATTTCAACATCAGAAATCAAGGTTTCTGTTCTTATCAGCAGTGCCAATGTTGAAAAAGCAGTAAATGCTATTCACGACAAATTTGAATTAGGCAAATAATTGCAGATTAAAAGGGCACTTTTTACAGGTGCTCTTTTTTGCAATATGGAGGAAATAATGAGTAATTACGGAAAAATAGAAGGCAGAAATCCTGTCATGGAGGCTTTGAGATCAAACAGGCCTATTGACAAGCTTTATATAAAAAAAGGAGAGATATCAGGCTCACTTATCAAAATACTTAACATAGCAAAGGATATGAAGATTCCTGTAAGCTATGTGGATAAGGTGAAGCTTGATGAAATGAGTGAATCAGGCTCTCATCAGGGAGTAATTGCAGTTGCCTCTGTAAAGGATTATGTAAGTGTTGATGATATTCTTAATAAGGCAAAAGAAAAAGGGACAAATAATTTCATTATCATTGCAGATGAAATTGCAGATCCTCATAATCTTGGTGCAATAATAAGAACAGCAAATGCCGCAGGTGCTGACGGTGTAATTATATCTAAGCATCGTGCTGCAGGGCTTACACCTGTTACAGAGAAGGCATCAGCAGGTGCAACTGAATTTACGCCTGTTGCAAAGGTGACAAATATTGCAAAGACGATTGATTATCTTAAGAGTAATAATGTCTGGGTAATCGGCTCTGATATGGATGGAACGACAACTATCTACGAACAGGATTTCTCAGGCAATATTGCGATTGTTATCGGATCTGAAGGCTTTGGGATGAGCAAACTTGTAAAAGAAAAGTGTGACTTCATTACAAAAATCCCAATGTATGGTGAAATCACATCCCTTAATGCATCTGTTGCAGGTGCGCTTATGATATACGAAGCAGTAAGATACAGAAAATTTAAATAATATCTGGAGGAAAAAATGAAAGCTATAATTACAGTTCTTGGTAATGATAAGGTAGGTATAATAGCAGGAGTAAGCAACACTCTTAAGGATCTTAATGTGAATATAATTGATATTACACAGACACTTTTTGACAATACTTTCGCAATGTTTATGAAGGTTGATACAAAAAATGCAACGGAAGAGTTCAGTGTTCTTGTATCGAAGCTTCACGAATGTGGAGAAAAGCTGGGTGTATCAGTGACTATGCAGCATGAAGATATATTTAATTCCATGCATAAAATTTAAAACAGCAGGAGGGGAACAGAATGATAAATACAGGTGAAATTCTTGAAACCATCCATATGATTGAAAAAGAAAACCTTGATATAAGAACTATTACAATGGGTATTTCTCTTCTTGATTGTTCAGGCGATGATGTGGATAAGGTTTGCAGTGATATATATAATAAAATTACCACAAAAGCAAGGGATCTTGTAAAGGTTGGACAGGATATTGAAAGTGAATATGGTATTCCTATAATCAATAAAAGAATTTCTGTGACACCAATATCACTTATCGGTAGAAATTTCTCTTCAGACGACTTTGTAAAAGTTGCCAAGACTCTGGATAAAGCAGCAAAGGAAGTAGGGGTTAACTTCATCGGCGGTTACTCAGCACTTGTTCATAAAGGCTTTACAAACAGTGAAATTAACCTTATCAAGTCAATTCCTGAAGCTCTGGCAAGTACAAATCTTGTTTGTTCCAGTGTTAACGTAGGTACCACAAAAGCGGGAATCAACATGGATGCAGTAAAACTTATGGGCGATATTATAAAGCAAACTGCTGATCTTACAAAGGATGCTGATGGTTTTGGTTGCGCAAAGCTTGTTGTGTTTGCAAATGCAGTTGAGGATAATCCATTCATGGCTGGTGCATTTCACGGTGTGGGAGAGGCTGAATGTGTAATCAATGTTGGTGTAAGCGGCCCGGGAGTTGTTAAGTGTGCTCTCGAAAAGGTGAAAGACGGAGACTTCGAAACACTTTCTGAAACTATAAAGAAAACTGCTTTCAAAATCACCAGAATGGGACAGCTTGTTGCTAAGGAAGCATCAAAAAGACTTGGTGTTCCATATGGTATAGTTGACTTATCTCTTGCTCCTACACCTGCAATAGGTGATAGCGTCGCGTATATTCTTGAAGAAATGGGTCTTGAACAGTGTGGAGCTCATGGCACCACAGCAGCGCTTGCTCTTCTTAATGATGCTGTAAAAAAGGGTGGAGTATTTGCTTCCTCATATGTTGGTGGTTTAAGTGGTGCATTTATTCCTGTCAGTGAGGATGCAGGTATGATAGATGCTGTTACAAAGGGATCGCTTTCTTTGGAAAAGCTTGAAGCCATGACCTGTGTGTGCAGTGTCGGTCTTGATATGATTGTGATTCCGGGTGATACACCTGCTTCAACTATTTCTGCTATTATTGCTGATGAAGCGGCTATAGGTATGATTAATTGTAAAACTACTGCTGTAAGAGTAATCCCTGCACCGGGGAAAGAAGTAGGGGATGTAGTTGAATTTGGCGGACTTCTTGGTACAGGTCCGGTTATGAAGGTAAGCAGTCTTTCCAGTGAAAAGTTTATTTCTCGTGGTGGACGAATCCCTGCACCTATACACAGTCTTAAAAACTGATTTTATATTATCGGGATGGGAGTTTATGTATGAAAACTGTGGGAATCATTTGTGAATATAATCCATTTCACAATGGACATAAATTTCATATACAAAAAGCAAAGGAGATAACCGGCGCCGAAAATGTGGTTTGTGTTATGAGTGGCAGTATTTCTCAAAGGGGCGAAGTATGCGTTTTTGATAAATGGAAGAGAGCCTCTGATGCTGTTATGAATGGAGCAGATCTTGTGATAGAGCTTCCTGAATATTACGTGCTTCAGGGTGCAGATATCTTTTCTTACGGTGCTGTGAAGCTACTTAATGAGTTAGGGGTTGTAGATTGTATTTGTTTCGGATCTGAGACAGGTGATATCAGTACACTTAATAAGATTGCCGATGTATCAGATTCTGATGATTACAATGCCCTGGTTCGTAAATATATGAATGAAGGGAAGTCATATCCCCTGTCTTGCTCTCTTTCTTTAAAAGAGGTGTGTGGTATTGAGCTTAAGCCAAATGATATGCTTGGAGTTTCATATATTCGTGCTATTAATAAAATTAACTCAGATATCAAGCCATATTGCATTAAAAGAGAGCTTGTAGATCATAATAGTGATACATCATCAGGAAGGTTTGCATCGGCATCCTATATACGTAATTTGCTGTATGATGGCAAATTTACCGAAGCAGAAAAGCTTGTTCCATACAGTATACCTCAGGGAACTGAAGTATATGATGAAGAAAAAATGTTTAATATCATAAGATATGTGATATCAGGTATTTCCGATGAGGATTTTGTGGGAGTCAGAGGTATGGAGCCCGGGCTGGCACAAAGAATAAAAAATACTCTCGAAACAACAGGTAGCTTGGAGGCTTTTTCAGAAAAAGTCGTTACATCACGATATACCCTCAGCAGAATTAAACGTCTTATAAAATGTGCTATGCTTAATATTGATCAGGGGGCGGAACTCTCATATATCCGACTTCTTGCATTTAATGATAAGGGGAGAGCGCTTATCAGATCAATTAAGGAAGCATCCAATTTGATCTTAATTAACAAACTTGCTGATTGTTCCGACGACAATATTATGCTTGAGTGGGATATAAATGCAACATCACTTTCAACATATTGCCTTGATAACCCTGAGGAAGGCCCCGATGATTATAAAATCTCTCCTGTTTATGTGAAATAAAAATTATCTAAAGTTATAAAATTCTCTTTACAACAATGTTAAAATGTCGTATAATATAAACGTAAAATTGAAAAGATTATTAATAATAAAATAATACAAATTATGGAGGTATAATATTATGGCACAGATTACAAAAGACACAATAATTATGGATGTATTAAAGATCGATCAGGGTACTGCACCATTCTTCTTTGAGATTGGAATGCATTGTCTTGGTTGTCCTTCAGCTTCCGGTGAAACTGTTGAAGAAGCCTGCGCAGTTCATGGCGTAGATGCAGATGAATTGGTTGATAAGATCAACAATTATCTTGCTCAGAAGTAATTTTTAAGACAAGCAGTTTATAAATTCATTTTTGACGATTTGATCATTTTTCAAATCGTCAAATTTGGCTTTTCAATGATTTTTCATCAAGCTCGGAGATGTGGATATGAAAGAGGACAAAACATTTGCAGAAGTAAAAATACACGGCAATATGTATTCTTTTTCCGGTTATGAATCGGAAGAGTATATAAGGAAGGTCTGCGCCTTTGTTGACAATAAAATGAATGAGATTTCATCTGAAAATAAGGGTATTTCTCCATATACACTAGCAGTTCTTTGCGCTGTCAATATAAGTGATGAGTATCATAAAAAGCTTGAAGAAGAAAACATACAACAATTGTCTCTGGAAGAGATTTATAATTCTTTGAACGAGCTTAAAGGAAAGCAAATAATTTTAGAAAAGGAAAACGATTATCTGAGACAGGTAATAGACAGTCTCAATGAACGTATAGAAAAGTATGAATCCTAATGATATTGAAATATTATCTCCTGCAGGCGACTTACATACTTTAAAATGTGCAGTGGATAATGGTGCTGATGCTGTCTATATTGGCGGCAAACGATTTGGAGCAAGAAAAAATGCAAATAATTTTTCTATAGAAGAAATCAAAGAAGCTGTATCTTATGCTCATTTGTCAGGAACGAAGGTATATATTACTGTAAATACATTGATATTTGACAATGAGATAGAAGATTTATTTAGTTTTCTTACAGAAATATATAATGCCGGAGTGGATGCGATTATCATTCAGGATATGGCAGTTTTGACCATTGCCAAAAAATACTTTCCCGATCTTAAGCTTCATGCAAGTACTCAGATGACCGCTCATTCTGTTGATGGTGTTAATTCTCTTAATGATGAAGGATTTGAAAGGGTTGTTATATCCAGAGAATTATCACAAAAAGAGATAGAAAATATCTGCAAAAATACAAAAGCAGAAATAGAGATGTTTGTACATGGTGCACTATGTGTATGCTATTCGGGTCAGTGTCTTATGTCCAGTGTAATCGGTCAGAGAAGCGGCAATAGGGGAGATTGTGCTCAGCCGTGCAGATTACCTTTTAAGCTCAAAGACTATAATGGAAATATATCAAAAGAGCCAAGATATCTTTTTAGCCTCAAGGATTTGTGTCTTGCAAAGAAATACGAACTATTAAGAAAAACGGGTGTTAAATCCCTTAAAATAGAAGGCAGAATGAAAAGCAGTGAATATGTATCCTTTGTGACTGATATGTATTCAGGGTTAAAAAAAGGAAATAAAGTTTCGGACAGTCAGTATCTTGATGCTGAGAGGATTTTTTCCCGTTCAGGCTTTACTACAGGATATTTTGATGATAACAAGGGAACACATATGGTCAATATATCATCAAGCAATGATGATATATACAAAAATATTCCCGAAGAGCTTTTGCTGAGATGCTCGAAGATGGGGGAGAAAAGACGTCATCCGATATATGCAAAGATTCGTGTGAAAATTGGCGAGCCATTACATCTTGAAATGTGGCTTGATGAAGAAAATAAAGCTGAAATCACCCTTGATGATGAGATATGTGTTGCCAATAACTCGCCTATGACTTATGAAAAAATCTTATCGTCACTGAGTAAGCTTGGAGATACATTCTTTTATCTTGAAGCGCTCGATGCCGATTTCGATGATAATGCATTTGTACCTGTAAAGGATTTTAATCTTGCAAGAAGGTATTGTACAGAAATACTTGAAAAAAATATCAGCAAAGTTAACAGATTGGAAATCAAAAAAGATTTTCATTATAAGACCAACAGAAATTCATCAGGACGCTATGAATTAAGAGCCAAGGTATGTAATCGTGAGCAATTCAATATGTGTCTTAAAGTAAATGAAATCAAAAAGATTTTTCTTGAATACGAGGAGTTTATAAGTGACAGAGAATACTATCTTATGCACAAAGACAGACTTGTTGTAAGCTTGCCTGTGGTTATCAGAGATAAGTATATTGATAAGATTGACTTATCAGGCGTTGATAATGTGTCAATATCAAATATAGGTCATCTTAAGCTATGTAAAGATAAAAATGTATATGGTGATGAAGGTCTTAATATTACAAATTCAATATCCTGTGCATTTTATGGTGAAAAAAAGCTTAAGTCCATTATGTTGTCGCCTGAAATGAACCTTCGTCAAATAGGGTATATCAATTCTTCTGTAGATACAGAAGTGATCGCATATGGCAGGCTTAGTCTTATGACGAGTGAGAATTGTCTTATCAGGACAAACTACGGCAAATGTGTCTGCAATGACAGAGGCTTCTTTTCTGTTGTGGACAGAAAGGGCAAGGAATTCCCAGTTATGTCCAGAAGATTCAACTGTACAAATACAGTTTACAATTCAGCTCCCGTATATATGGGAGACAGACTTGACGAGATAGAAAAAACGGGTGTTAATGCAATACGTCTTGTATTTTCAACCGAAGACAAAAATACAGTCAAAGAAATTTTGTCTATGTATATAACAAGAAAAAAACCGACTTTTGATTATACAAGAGGACATTTTTACAGAGGTGTTCTTGACAATGAAAATGATTAAATTATATGATATTGTTATTATAATTATTGCACTTATTTGTGGTGCTTCCCTGATGATATTGCCTATGGTTTTAGATAATGACAGCAACGGAGTGTGTGTCATTAAAGTAAATGGCGAAGAAATCAGGAGGATAGATTTGTCATCTGTTTTGGAAGATGAAACAATAGTAATTGACAATGAATATGGCGAAAATCATATTCTTGTTACAAAAAATGGTGTTTCGGTTATATATTCCGATTGTTTGCAAAAAGTAGAAATGACAGATGAGCCCATATATAAGCCGGGACAATCCCTTGTCTGTTTGCCTCACAGACTTGTGATAGAAATAATAGGAGAAGGGGATATCCCCGATGCTGTTACATACTGATGAAGAGAACTAAAAATCTTACCCTTACAGCTATACTTACTGCATTAGGAATTGTGCTTGGAATTACAGAGGCAGCATTTTTAAATTTCAATGTACTTCCCGGAGCAAAAGTGGGTATATCAAATATCGTTTGTCTGGTTGTTTTATATTTGTTTGGATACAAATCTGCATTGTTTGTAAATGCATCCAGAGCAATATTTGTTGGCTTTATGTATTCAGGTCCATCTTCTGTGATATATTCACTACCGGCAGCGATAGTCAGTGTATCTGTTATGTATGTAATAAAGTCGTCACTTAAGGAAAAGGTTTCCTTTGTAGGGGTGTCTGTTGCCGGAGCTTTTTTTCATAATCTGACACAGGTAGTTGTGGCTATGGTTATTTCCGGCAGCATAAATATGATATATTATTTTTCGTATCTGGCATTTGTAAGTATTATGACAGGTGTGTTTACCGGTGCTATAGCTTACATTGTTGTAAAACGAATAAAAAGGATTTGATATAATGAAAAAAATCATTCTTGCATCCAAATCTCCCAGAAGAAAAGAGATTTTGGAGAATGCAGATGTGACATTTGAAATAGTAGTAAGTGATGCAGATGAGTCAGTTATACCAAAATCCATCAGACCGGAATTATATGTTTCAGAGCTTGCTCTTTTAAAAGCAACCAGCGTAGCAGGACAAATAAATGGCAATTATTATGTGATTGGCTCTGATACTATTGTTGAATATGATGGAGAATTTTTGGGAAAGCCTAAAAGTGAAGATGAAGCATTCGATATTATAAAGAGTCTTTCGGGAAATGAACACAGAGTGTACTCAGGGATTTGTGTATTTGATACAAAGACCGGTCGTGCAGAAACTGATTATGAATGTACAAAAGTATATTTTAAGGAGCTTTCTGACCTTGATATCCGACAGTATGTCAGATCTGATGAACCTTATGACAAGGCTGGCGGATATGCCATCCAGGGAGCGTCAGGTGCATTTGTGGACAGAATTGACGGAGATTATAATAATGTGGTTGGTTTACCACTTGATAAACTAAGCAAATTGTTTAAAGATAAATTTGATTATGATTTAATAACTAAAAAATAGCCGAGGAGATAACAGATATGCGTAAGGATATTGGGATTGATTTGGGAACAGACAGCACAATGATATATCTTCGTTCAAAGGGACTTGTTCTTTCTGAACCTACTTGTGTCGTAGTTGATAATGATTCTAAGGGAATAATTGCTATTGGGAATAATGCACGTGAAATGATTGGCAAGACTCCAAAGAATATCACTGCAGTAGAACCATTAAAAAACGGTGTAATATCTGATTTTGATGCAACGGAAGAAATGCTTTCTTATTTCATCAAAAAAGCTCTTACAAAAAAAGGTGTTGTTAAGCCGAGGGTAATTGCATGCACACCATATGATGCCAGCCCTGTAGAAAAAAAGGCAATAGAAGAGGCAATTCTTCAGGCAGGCGCAAGAGAAGTGATAATTGTTGACGAGCCTATGGCTGCTGCAATCGGAATCGGACTTCCTGTAGAAGAGCCTGTGGCAAGTATGATTGTTGATATTGGTGCAGGAACCAGTGAAGCATCAGTGATTTCACTTAATGGTATTGTGTCAAGTACTTCTGTGAGAGTTGGAGGAAATGACTTTGACAGATTCATTATGCAATATATCAAACGTAAATATGGTGTATATATCGGAGAAGCAAGTGCAGAGGCAATCAAGATAGAACTTTGCTCACTTAGTGATGAGGTTTCGGAAGAATCCGTAGAAGTCAAAGGAAGAGACACTGTCACAGGCCTTCCTAAATCAGTAATGGTTAACTCTGTTGAGATCAGCGAATGTGTACAGCCACTTGTTGAACGTATAATAGATGTAATCAAAGAAACACTTGAAAATACTCCTCCCGAGTTGTCTGCTGATATATTGGAAAAGGGAATAGTGCTTTGTGGCGGGGGATGCCTGATAAAAGGTATGTGTTCCTGTCTTAGTTCAAAAACAGGCATGATGGTTTTCCTTTCTGAAAATCCCAAGGAAGCTGTAGTACTTGGTACAGGAAAGCTTTTAGAGGAGTTTGATTTTGTGAGACGTGATTTTGGTCTTAAATAATTGAAAGGCTAATGATGTGATATGAATTTTTTTAAAAGTAAGACGAGTATATTCATGATAATAGCAACCATTTCTCTTGTTATTCTTATGGCTTTGTCTACCCTTCCACGAGGAGTGCTTGATTTTACAGGCAATGTTTTTGGTGTTATTATTACCCCTGTCCAAAAATTTCTCGGAGGTGTTGTAGATACTGTTGGTAGCGGAGCTAAGTTTATTCTTAATATTGGAAATCTTGATGATGAAAATGCTAAATTAAAAGAACAGATATCTGTATTGAATTCAGAGGCACGTGAAATAAATGAGATAAAAAGCGAAAATGAAAGATTGAGAGCAATGCTTTCTCTCAAGCAAAAAGATACAGAAAAGATAATGGTATCTGCAAATATTATTTCCGGCGATATTGATAATTGGTTTTCTATGTTTACTCTGGATCGTGGATCTTCTGATGGTATTAAAGTGAATGATACCGTAATCACTAATGATGGTCTTGTGGGATACATATACGAGGTAGGGTATAACTGGTCAAAAGTAAAGACAATTATAGATCCTTCTGGATCAGTTTCTTCTCAGATTGACAGAATTCAGGCAAATGGTGTTTGCAGTGGAGATGTTTCACTGAAAAATGACTTTAGTCTTAAAATGTCCTATCTTACATTATCTTCTGCAATAATTGTTGGTGATGATGTTGTAACCAGCGGACTTGGAGGCTTGTATCCTAAAGGTATTCATATAGGAAAAATAAGTGAAATCCAGAAGTCATCAGATGGTATGAGTCAGATCGCAGTTGTAAAAGCAGCTGTAAGATTTGATGAAATTGGCGAAGTGTTTGTTGTGATCGGTACTGATTCTGATGATGAGGAATAGTAATGAGGTAATAGTATGAAATGGATAAAGTATTATTCTCTGATGATACTCCTGTATATTTTTCAAACAGTACTTGGGAGCAGTATCAGGGTAATGGGAATACTGCCTGATCCTGTATTTGTGCTTGCAGTTTATGTTGCACTTAAGGAAGATCGTCCAGGATCATTGGTGTTTGGACTTGTAGCAGGACTTATAAAAGATTTTTCTCTTATGCAGACATTTGGTCTGAACGGATTTATTACATTGTATACTGTTTTAATGATTTCTCTTTTGTCAGAAAAGTATTTCTATCCCTCGATGCTTGTCAACGGACTTTTTGTCTTTGTATCTGACTTCTTGTATCAGTCATTATATTTTTTCTTAAGATTTGCTATGTGGGGAAGAGGAGACTTTATATATTCTGCATTGAATTTGATCATACCACAGTGTGTGTATAATCTGATTGTTTCTATAGTTATATATATCATATGCAGTTTTATGACAGGTGATAAAATCTTTGACTCAATAATTGTTTGGAGAGAGTTTAAATGGAATCGAAAAATAACAAAAAAATATTAATTATTATTGCTGTTTTTTCTTTTCTGATACTTCTTATTACATACAGGTTGTTTTATCTTCAGGTTGTAAAAGGGAAAGAGTACAATGAGCAGTCTAATGTGAGAATGAGTAATTCTGAAATTATCAGTGCGCCTCGTGGGAATATTCTTGACAGAGTTGGGAGACCTATTGTTACAAACGAGAATGGTTTTTTGATTGAGATCAAGTATTCTTCTGACAAAACTGACGAACAGCTTAACAAGGAAATATTTTCAGTAATATCATTGTTCAGAAAATATGGAGAGCCATATAAGGATTCATTGGAAATATCTTATTATCCCTTTGAGTATCTGTATGAGAATTATTCTCAGGAAAAGCGAAAAGAACTGATAAATGAGTTGTCATTATCAGAAGACAAAAAGAAAAAATTAAGTGCAAATGACAAGATCGTAGAATTAAAAAAGAAATATAATGTTTCAAAAGAATATAATCTCAGGGATGCAAGAGATATAATTGGTGTTCGTTATGAAATGGAGAAGAGAATGTTCAGCTACTCTAATCCATTTGTTTTTTCTGCTGATGCAAATATCAATATGGTCAGCGAAATCAAGGAAAACACAAAGGTGTTTCAGAATATTCACATCAAGACCCAACCAAAAAGAAACTATCTGTATGACGGACTTGCCTCACATATATTGGGAAGAGTGGGACTTATTTACAGAGAAGAATATGAAGAAATGAAAGATAAGGGATATTCCTTCAACTCAATTATAGGTAAAGATGGGTTGGAGAAATATCTTGAACCATATATAAAAGGCAAAGATGGGCTTAGTAGTGTTAAGTACAGAGTTGATGGAAATGTAGAGAAGAGCACAGAAGAAATACCTGCCATCGCTGGTGACAATGCAATTCTTACAATAGATCTTGAACTTCAGAAAGCTGTGGAAGAAGCACTTAAGAATACGATCAACAGATTATATAATTCTGATAATCCTGAGTCTACACCACGGTCTGGATCTGTGGTATGTATGGATGTTAATACAGGTGATGTACTTGCACTGGCAAATTATCCCACATATAGCCTGAAAAATTTTGATAAAGACTATGATGATTTGTATAAAGACCCTGCTAAACCAATGTTTAACCGAGCTATAAGCGGCACATATGCTCCGGGTTCTACTTTTAAAATGCTGACAGCTATTGCAGGACTTGAAGAGGGTAAGGTCACTTATGATGAGCTTATTAAGGATGAAGGACGATATAAGCTTTTTGATCATTATTTTAATTGCTGGATATGGTCTCAGTCTGGAGCTACACATGGATTTACAGATGTAGCAAAAGCTATCAGTGAGTCTTGTAACTACTATTTTTATGAAGTTGGTAACAGACTTGGTGTTGATGCAATTGTTGATTATACTAAATTATTTGGTCTCGGACAGAAGACCGGAATTGAGCTTGAAGGTGAGTCATCGGGGGTTATTGCGTCGCCTGAGTTTAAAGAAAAGAGCTTTGATGAAGTATGGTATCCCGGTGATACAGTTCAGAGTGCAATTGGTCAGTCATATAATTTGTTTACACCTATTCAGCTTGCATCATATGTTTCTACCATTGCAAATGGAGGCACCAGATATAAAACTCACCTTGTTAAAAGCGTAATTGATCCGGTTTCCGGTAAATATGCTTTTTCATCTAAGCCTGAAGTTGTAGATAAGCTTAATATAAAAAAAGAAAATCTTGATGCTGTAAAAAAAGGTATGAGAAGCGTGGCATCAGTAGGAACAGCAAGTTCTACATTTGGTTCATTTCCAATAAAGGTGTGTGCTAAAACCGGTTCTGCACAGGTGGTCGGAAGCAATGCAACAGGACTTTTTGTTGCGTTTGCTCCATATGACAAGCCTGAAATTGCCATTGCTGTTGTTGTAGAAAATGCCGGAAGCGGAAGCAGTGTTGCCCCGGTAGCAAAAGCTGCCTTTGCTCAGTATTTCGGTATAGAATTGGAAGAGAATGCAGAAGAAGAAAAGATAGAGCATATTCGTGATTAAATTCTATTGCCAAAATATGTGAAGCGTGTTATAATGAGTTTAATCGTGAAACGATTAAACTCAGCGATATAAATTCCTTATGGAATTTGCGATATATACTGCGTATGCGATATATCTAAAGATGCGATATATTTTTGAATATTCTCGCCGTAGGCGAGATATGTCAAAAATGAGAAAAGGAATTTATATCATATCGCAACGGAATGAAATAGAGTTATATCGCATTTGAGAAGCAAATATATCGCACGAACGAAGTGAGTATATCGCAGAAAGAAGAATAAACTATGAATGATAAAACAATAAAGGAATTAGCGGTAGAACTTACT
>SVJM01000086.1 GCA_015068975.1 Oscillospiraceae bacterium
AAGCAAAAAATAATCTTATGAGCAAAGAAGAAAGCATTTACTTTGATGCAATGAGAATTGACCTTGCTTGCGAAGAAAGTGTTAAGGAATTTTTAGAGAAAGAAAAAATAACCGGCAGAATGCAAAAACATTTTGAACTGCAGGTTACAGGAAGGAGATAGTGTATGTATCAGGATCCTTTTAAAGAATATATAAAACAATCCGAACCCAATAAAAGGGATAAAGGATATGCGTGGAGCACAGCAATTGGTCTTCAGGCGGTTGACGGACTGGAACCTTCAGAGCATCTTGTGAAAACCGCTATTGAAAACATAGAAGGCTATATCACAATGGAAGATGCTGAGAAAAGGATAAACAGCTACTATGAAACAACTGCAAAGAGAAGTGAAGATGACAGAACAGAAGAAGCCGATAAGGTATCTGTGAGAATTGCATCTATTCTTTCTGAAAAAGCATTTACATTCTCGCCCAGCGAATATATGGGCATCCATAAAAAACTCTTTTTCGGAATCTATAAGCACGCCGGGAAAATCCGTGATTATAACATTACGAAAAATGAATGGGTGCTTGATGGTGAAACTGTGATGTACGGCAATGCTGCAGAGCTGCGTCAGACACTTGAATATGATTTTGAACAGGAAAAAAAGTTTAGTTATAAGGGACTTAATCAGGATGAGATAATCGAGCATCTTGCGTTCTTTATTTCAAGACTTTGGCAGATTCATATTTTTGGTGAAGGTAACACAAGAGCGACAGCAGTTTTCTTTATCAAATATTTAAGGTCATTAGGGTATGATGCGACAAATGACATATTTGCAGAAAACTCATGGTATTTCAGAAATGCTCTTGTGAGAGCGAATTACACAAACCTTAAAAAGAACATTCATGAAACAACGGTTTACCTTGAAAAGTTTATAAGGAATTTGCTTTTAGGTGAAACAAATGAACTTAAAAACCGATATTTGCATATCAGCGGAGTCTTTGAGAAAGAAAAACCGTCAATTGATTCTGAAAAAGCGTTAATTGAGAATAAAAAACCGTTAATTGAAATGCTGAATGATTTTAAATTTACTGAGCATACAAAACAAAATATAATGGCAGTTTATGAAAAGTTTAAAGGCGATGTTGTTTTCGGTCGAACCGATATTGGTAACGCGGTCGGCTTAGGAGTAACGGCAGCAGGAGAATTGCTCCGCAAAATGCAGGATGCAGAATTAATTGTATCAGTAACAGGACACGGCAAAGGCAAATATAAGTTTGTTATATAATTCAGGAGGATAGAGTATCATGGAATTAAATAAAATAGATGGTATGTCAATGGACATTGAACAGACAGAAATGGAGAAATTAAAATCTGTATTCCCACAGTGTTTTGCAGAAGGCAAGCTTGATATAGACAAGCTTTTAGGTCTTTGCGGGGAATACATTGATAACGACTTTGAAAAGTATAAGTTTGAATGGAAGGGCAAGATGGATTCCTTAAAGCTTGCTCAGAAGCGTTCAACAGGTACACTTCGTCCATGCAAGGCAGAAAGTGTAAACTTTGATGAAACACAGAATCTCTATATCGAAGGCGATAACCTCGAAGTATTAAAACTCCTCCAGACTGCATACTACAACAAAATTAAAATGATTTACATAGATCCTCCTTACAACACCGGTAATGACTTTGTTTATGAGGATGATTTTGCTGATCCTATGGCACGATACAAGGAGGTAACCTCACAGACAACAAAATCCAATCCCGAAACAATGGGTAGATACCATACCAATTGGCTTAATATGATGTATCCGAGATTAAGATTGGCAAGTAATCTACTTAAGGAAGACGGTGTTATCTTTATCAGCATTGACGATAATGAAGCACATAATTTAAAAAAACTCTGTGATGAAGTGTTTGGTGAAGAAAACTTTGTTGCAGATATGAGTGTAGTTAATAATCTAAAAGGGAGAAACGATAAGAAGTATATTGCAAGAGCAAATGAAAGATTATTAATGTATGTAAAATCAATGGAATTTGAGGAGCATGGATTATCATTAGATGCATCAGTGGTGAGTGAATACAAAGAATCTGATAATAATGGAAAATTTAGATTACTTGAATTAAGAAAAAGGGGTGGCCCTGATACAAGAAAGGAAAGACCTAATATGTACTATCCTTTCTATGTAAATCCTGAAAGTGGAAAAGTTTCGCTTGAGCAAAGTGAATTTTATTCAGTTGAGGCACTTCCTGTAAAATCTAATGGTGATGATGGTAGATGGAGATGGGGAAGAGAAACGGCTGCTAAGAATATTGATTATTTGTTTGGTAAACAGGTGGGTAACAAATACAACATTTATGAAAAGGATTATCTCGAAGACGGTGATGGTGCAAGAAGAGTTAGACCAAAATCCGTATTAGCGGGAGCAGCCTACTCGACAGATGTAGCGACAAAAGAGTACAGAGCAATAATGGGAAGAGTAGAATTTAGTAATCCTAAGCCTGTTGCAATGATAAAAGATTTGATCGAGTATGCAACAAACCCGAATGAAGAAAGCGTAATTTTGGATTTTTTCTCAGGTTCAGCAACTCTAGCTCATGCAGTGATGCAACTTAATGCAGAAGATGGTGGAAAAAGAAGATTTATTTGCGTACAAATTCCTGAGCTTTGCGAAGAAGACACTGATGCATATAAAGAAGGATACAGGAATCTTTGTGAGATTGCAGAAGAAAGACTCAGAAGAACAGGCAAGAAAATTCTTGAAGAAAATGCACAGACTGAACTTAGTGACGAAGAAAAGAAACCACTTGATGTTGGTTTCAAGGTATTCAAGCTTGATACATCAAACCTTAAAAAGTGGGATGGTACTCCGTTAGAGGAAACACAAATTGATATGTTCTATGAAAGACTTAATTCTATGATTGATACAGTCAAGGATGACAGAACAGATATGGATGTAGTCTATGAAATTATGCTTAAAATGGGTATTCCTCTTGATGTGGAAGTGCAGTACATGGAAATAAGTGATAAGATTGCGTATATCGTTGGTGACTTTATCCTTATGAT
>SVJM01000087.1 GCA_015068975.1 Oscillospiraceae bacterium
AGCAATCCTTTAAATGGAAGCATACAACTGTACAAGCACTTCCATCCTCGCTGATGATTTCATAATCACCAAAGCAAGCAGGAATCGCTATACACTGCAATCTCTCAATACTTGCAGAAAGCTCAGGATTTGATTTAGACCTGATGGTTACGTTGTGTCCTACAGTTAATGTAAGAATCTGAAGGAAACGTCCATCTGTCGTATTTTCTGCTCTCTTGTCGAAGAACAGACGCTCTACATCAAAGGGCATTTCATCAAGAGTAGAATAACGATCCATATACCACTCTTTGTTCCATGTAACAATTTCAGGTCTTGCTCTTAATTTATCCTTGACAAAGCTTTCTCTGCGATAACGCTCGTTATCAAAGCCATGCTCTAAGTGCATTTTGAGGGGCTTACCTGTCATTGTTTTTGTATTGTCATCCCACGAATTACGTGCAAAGTCATACTGGAAGAATGAATACTCTGTTCCTGCGATTGACGGAGAGGTATCCATTTCAAGAACCATCTGATTACCACCATGTCCGTGAGCTGTTCCCGGCGGAATAAGGTATAAATCTCCGACATTGGATTTCCAGTTACATACATATTCTTTCCAGTCTTCAATCGGTACTAAGTTATTAGATTCTCTGCACTTTTTCTCCCAAGCCTCAAGATCGCAATCATCATGGTATCCCATCCAAGTGTTTGCACCTTCGTATGCTTCTGCTATGTAATATGTTTCATAACGTCCCAAAGGCTCGTTGAAATGTCTTTCAACATAGCTGCTGTCGGGATGATTATGGATAGGCATAGAAATACGTTCTGCAGGCTGAGGTTTTTCAAAATATCCGTCATCAAGCCATATATCAAGCGGGAAAAGGTCAGGATACTTCTGGCTAACCTTAGGTCCTGTTACCTCCGCATTGTACTGAAGAAGGTTGATAAGCGGAATATTAAGCATATCATCCCCACCGAAGTCAATAACCACACTCATTTCAGGTCCGGACATTTTATTCCACGCACTACATTCAAGTCCCGGAATATCCCAAAGGTCACGATAACGATAAGCACCCCAAGGACCAGGCTGGAAAATCTGAACCTGCTTAATAGGCTGTTTTACAACCTTAGAAATAATTTCATCATATGTAGTTCTACTTACCATCTTGATATTATCTTTTTCGACAGCTTCTACGTAGTAATCCATCTTTGTGTATAGGCTCTTTTTATGTCTGTACAACAAATAGAAGTCACAATAGTTAAATTCTTTCCAGTTGTATGTATCATCGGGCTTATCCATTCCGAACGGAATCATTTCACCGTCCCACATCTGCCACTGCATTGACTGCATGGTTTTATCAAAATAAACAACTGTATCCATACATTCAATCAACTTTTCTGTTGCACTGCCATAGCCGTAAACAATGATAACTCCATTTGATGCTTTAATTTTATTACAAAGCTCATCCACCTTTGCATCATCCATTAAATCTTCAATCTTACCATCTGAGTTTACATATCCAAATCCAGGATCATCAGTGATGTTAGGCTGCTTATACTTTTTAAGTTCCTCAATACTTTTAAACAAAGTATATGCAGGAACAAAGTCTCCCTTTTCTTCAAGTGCAGTCTTTACTCCATTTACAACAATTTCAAAGTCTACACCATACCATCCATCAAGAGCAATCTTGCTTTTTCCTTCTTTTACAAGCTGAGCAATTTTGCCAACAACGTTCTGATTTCCAATCCAAGATTGCGACAAAGCGGATTCGCTGACTTTTACACGATTTTCCGCATTGTGCTTATCTTCATAAAGCGGCATAATAATTCCCTCCAATTTTAAATTAACTTAAACGTTTAAGTTAATAATATAATACACTATTTAAAACTTTTTGTCAATAGTTTTTGTGCGGAAATCACAACAGAAAAAAAGCACACAACATTCATAAAATAAACTATGAATGTTATGTGCTGTTTCCTTTTTTATTTTTCATAAGGCTTTTACAGAATTTCTTTTTACAAGAATTTCCGATGTGACACTTATATCTGTGTCCGTGTCTTCCCCATTTATCAGCTTATCCAACATATTTACCGCAATTTCTCCCATTGCTTTCTTGTCTATATGTATTGTTGTAAGGGCAGGATAATGATATTTTGACATTGAAATATCATCAATACTGCAAACTGAAAAATCTTGTGGAATTGAGTATCCTCTTTTTTGTAGGTAATTCATTACACATATAGCAACAATATCGCTGCTGCAAAAAACCGCTGTCGGTCTTTCCTTACACATTAAAATGTTTTCAATACATATTTCACTACCTTGTGCATCAAAAGCATTGCTCTGTATCCATTCCTTTTTTATTTTAATGCTCTCTTCGTTAAGAACATCTATATATCCCTCGTAAATCCATTCAAAATAATCGGGAACTTTATCAGAACCGATAAGCGCAATTCTTTTGTGTCCGTTTTCAACAAGATGTCTTACTCCGATACGCGACGACTGCTTATAGTCAGCCCGCACACAAGGATAAGGCGGATTTGTTTTCTGTGAGTCTATGATAACATAAGGTGTATTTGTTTTTGAGATTTCCTCGGCAAATTTGGGCTTTATATCACCAAGAAATATTATACCATCAGCATTATGTTGCAGTAGTGTTGTGTTAAGACGTGAGCCTTCGTACTTATCTCCAACGGTGATAAGTACTATGTTGTATCTGAGTTTTGCCGCACTTTCTACAATGGAATTCATTATTTCGGCATAGAAAAAGTTATTTATGGGTGATTCTTTTTCGTCAAGTGCAACTATAAGATTAAAACTTTTTTTCAAAATAAGTCGTTGCGAATTAACGTTCGGAGTATAATTAGTTTTTTCTATAATCTCCATAACCTTTTTCTGAGTTTCTTCACCTACGCCTTTTTTCCCATTCACAACATAAGATACTGAAGCTACAGACACGCCTGCCATTTGAGCAATTTGTTTAATCGTGATTTTTTTATCCATACAAATACATTCCTTATAGT
>SVJM01000030.1 GCA_015068975.1 Oscillospiraceae bacterium
CGCATATTCCAATCTGCGTCAAACATAAAGTTGTTTTTGGTATATGCAGATGTTTCCCAGAAATCCCAGAAGGTGATACCCTTGATATTCGGATGTGAGAATGATGCTATCATCATATCTCTTAAGTATTCTGCCTGAAGATTCCAGTCTTGCTTAGGGAATGGAACCGATGACTCTGTGACACGAAGTATCTTGTATCCGTATTCATTCACAAGTCTGTCATAGAGTGCCAGAAGCTCGGTAGGCTCCTTGTATGAAGTGAAGTGAGACTGAAGACCGAGAGCGTCAATATACTGATCTGTGCCATTCGCCTTGAAGCTGTCAAGAAGATCATAGAATGCAGTAGTCCAGTATGATGTTTCGTTGTAGAATATAGTAGTCTCAGGATTGATTTCTCTCATCCAGCTAAAATACTCTTTTACATAATCTGCACCGTACTTATCTCTCATTATATGGTTTGCTATAAGCTCATTTGCTACGTCCCATTCTTTCATTTCAGGATATTCGTCTGTCACAAGCTGCATATAGTCCTTGATTGTCTTTTCGAACATTTCTTTGTTGTCTTCTTCGAAGTACTTCTTGCTGTCTTTGCTCATAAGGTTGTTGCCCTTGTTACTTACAAACTTTTCCCATACAATGGAGTGACCTCTGAAGTTCTTTGCACCAAGAGCAAGTGCTCCGTCTATAATTTTTCTTGCAAGCTCAGGTCTCAGTTCATGGATACCCATCTTTGTATATGATTCCAGAGTAGCACCATTGAAGTTTCTGGAAAATTCATAACGATATTTCTCCAGCTTCTCGAATCTGTTTTCGTCAATAGCAGTACCGAAAGGAAACTCGTGGTCAAACATATTGAACTCTACATTTGCACCGGGAACTACATTGCCCGCCTTGTCCTTCACCACTACCTTGAAGTCACCTTTACGGATCTCTTCTATTCTGTTTATAGCTTCTTTTCTCCAGGGTGAATCAAGTTTAAGCTGATGATAGCCTGTTTCACTGCTTGGAAGATCTTCTATCTTCACATCAGGACCGAAGTTATACACCTGAAAATCTGCGATTTCTACTGTCTGGATGTCAAAGGCAAATCTTATACCTATATCTATTGTACCGTCCATCATTACAAAAGGAACATACATTGTCTCCCATTCTTTGCCTGCTTCTACCTTCTGGAAAACTGCTTTCTTATATGTCTTAGGATGCTCTACCTGAATCTGAATGGTAGCATATCCATCGCCACCTTCAGGCTGAGCCGCAAGCTTCAGGAAAAACTTGATAAGACATACATCGCCTTCCTTGGCAAAGTCCTTGAGTGCACTTCTGAATCTGCCTATTACCTTGGTATTTGATGTAGTCGCTTCCTTCACATCTACTCTCAATGCGTTTGCAAATTCGTTTCCGTCCTGAGGTGACAAGCCGTATTCAGCGATATCGCCTGTTGCCATCTCGATTTTTGACATAAATTCATCCGGTGATGCAAAAAGCTTTGTAGCATCATCAAGTGTAACTGCGTTCGCTACATCATTATCCTTATGTACATAATATGTAAGAAGGTCATCCATAGATGATGTCTTTTCGAACTCTGTTGGAACAGGTCTGTGAACTGTGCTTCTAAGGTCTGCGATACCGTTCTTTCCGCCTTCGCCTACGATGACAGTTTTTGTAACACCATCCCAGTCAACCTTTTCCCCAAGAGATTCGGAAATAAATCTTACAGGCACCATAGTTCTGCCTTCAATGATTGTAGCAGGCACATCAAGTGTCTTTTCTTCTCCGTTTACATAAGCCTTTGTATCGCTTATGGTAAGCTTTACTTCTTTGTCACCCTTTGTACCGGTTGCGGTCTTTGTGGCATCGTCCCAATTTACCTGGGCACCTAGTGCTTCAAATATACCACGCATAGGCACAAGAGTACGCCCATCTACGATAACAGGCATTACATCGAAATGATATCCGATGCCGTTTACCTTCACACTGATTTCATCTGCCGCATTTACCGGCACTGCGAAAAACAGCGAGCATATCATTACTGATACCAGAAATAAAAAAACAAATTTTTTCATTTTATTTCCTCCCTAATGTTTAGTATAATTTGATTATATCGGATGAATAATGGTATGTACACAGAAATTTTATAACAAAAGGTGGATTTTTCGCAACTTGACAGAATGGATAAATATGGCTATAATTGATATGAGGTGGAAAAAATGAGTCTTCTTAATACAACCGAGAGCATAAAAATAACTGATGTGAACTTCATCAGCTGGGAAAAGTCAAATGTATTGGTATCCCCAAGACCTTTTCACGCCCTTGTATTCAGGGCAAAGGGAGAGGCAATCTTCAACAAATCATCAGATAACCCTATCATATCAAAAGAGGGAAATGTATCCCTGATGCCTGCAAACTGCGGATATAGTGCAGAATATCCAGTAAGAAACGAAATATTTGTAATCCACTTCACCACAGATGAAGCCTTTGAACCCATAAACTATGAGATTGTATCTTCCAAATCTATACTGAATCTTTTTAAAAATGCATATACTCTGTGGAATGACAGTGGACCTGCATACTATCACAAAACTATGTCACTGTTTTATGAAATTCTAAGTGAAATATCCGATCAGGCAGATGTATTCTATAAAAGCGATGTATATAAGGATTTCTTCAGGGCAGTGGATTATATGAAAAAGAACTTCCCCGATAGCTCCCTTACCATAGAAGAGCTTTCAAAAATGGCAAATATGAGCACTACCTATTTTCGTAAGCTCTTTACTCAGAGAATCGGAGAAACCCCTGCAAAGCATCTTGTATCACTAAGACTTAAATACGCAGAGCAGCTTCTGGCAAAGGGGGATTATTCCATAAACCAGGTGGCAGAAATGGTAGGATTTAACGATGCAAAGTATTTCAGCAGAGTAGTGAGAAATATGTACGGATATCCACCATCAAAATTATATAAGTAAGATTAAAAATATATAATAAAAAATCCTGTGTCGTACCACTGAAGGTTCAACACAGGATTTCGTTTATTCAGGAATTATTTAAAGAACATTGAAATATATCCCTGTACCCATATGTAAATAATAATCACAGGAATGACATATTTAGCATAAAGTCTTAACTTGGAAGAGAATTTCGCACCCTTACCTGCATTTGCTTCCTCAAGGAAGTTTTTCCATCCCCAGCCGTATTTGTCTGAGCAACAGAAAAGCACATACACAAGAGATCCTAAAGGAAGAATGTTGTTGCTGATAATGAAATCTTCCAGATCAAGAATGCCTGTACCTTCCCCAAGAGGCTGAATGAATGAAAGCACATTGAAGCCCAATGCACATGGAAGTGAAAGAATACTGATTGCAATGAAGTTTATAAGACATGATTTCTTTCTGGACCATCCCCACTTATCCATACCAAAGGCAATGATATTTTCAAATACTGCTACAACAGTAGAAAGTGCCGCAAATACCATAAATAAGAAGAACAGTGTGCCCCATATTCTTCCGCCGGGCATTGCATTGAATACATTTGGAAGTGTCTGGAATATAAGTCCCGGACCTGCACCCGGCTCCACATTGTAGATGAAGCATGATGGTATAATGATAAGACCTGCAGAAAATGCTACAAGTGTGTCAAGTAATGCGATGGAAACAGTTTCTCCAAAAAGACTTCTGTCTCTGGAAATATAGCTTCCGAAAATTGCCATAGATCCCATACCGATGCTTAATGTAAAGAATGCCTGTCCTAAAGCATCAAATATTACATTTCCTATGCCCTGCTCCATCATACGTTTGAAGTCAGGCACAAGATAATACTTAAGACCTTCTGATGCACCTGGAAGTGTAACTGAACGGATAGCAAGGACTACAATGATAACAAGAAGTGCTGTCATCATAACCTTAGTTACCTTTTCTACACCTTTTTCAAGTCCCATAGAGCAAATCAAAAAGCCAAGTGCAACTGCGAAGAACATAAATCCTACAAGCATAGTAGGATTGCCAAGCATCTCGCCGAATTGTCCTGATACAGCTACAGAATCGCATCCTACAAAGTCACCCTTTGCCATCTTGATAAGATAAGCAAACATCCAACCTGTAACAGTTGTATAAAACATCATAAGAAGGTAGTTTCCTGCCATACCAACCCAGCTGTACCAATGCCACTTGGTACCTTTTGGCTCAAGCTCATTAAAAGAAGTGGCAATACTTCTTCTGCTTGCACGACCTACACCAAACTCCATTGTCATAATGGGAAGACCAAATATCACAAGGAATATAAGATATACCAGGATGAATGCAGCACCACCGTTTTTGCCAACAATGTATGGGAATCTCCACACATTACCAAGGCCTATTGCACAGCCGGCGCTGATAAGAATAAAGCCTATTCTTGAAGAAAGTTTTTCTCTCTGCATAAGTTTTCTCCTTTATAAGAAAAATTTTACTGTATCTATACTATCACAAATAAGTAAAAATTGCAATGATGAAAAATCTCATTCAATCTATCGGGCAAACCTTATAAGTTTTATAACAAAAACTGTTCCGACTCAAAATATACCCAATTGTTGTTTGATATTTTGATTGAATTTGTTATGTTTCTTCTCTGGGACGGGATGGAACCCGTCCCCTACAATATACGAACAGCAGCTTTCTGTGTCATTCTGAATGAGCAAAAGCAAATCCCTCGGGTACTTACGAGAGCGAATGTTTGGCAGTCCTATATACATATCGCCAAGAAATAGGAAAAATGTGTTGTATTGGACAAACTAAGCCAAAGCTATATGTGATACTGCGCAGGCGTAAGTTTGTTCAAAGCAAAAGTGCATTTTTACATTTCGCAAATAATGAGCAAAAATTTTACGGAACAGTCAAACAGAGCCGAAGTTGTATGCGATACTACGAGAGCGAATGTTTGGCTGTAGCAAAACGGAATATAAACAAAGAAAACATTGCACATAAGCAATGTTTTCTACATTAAGATTTATTCATTAATAATCCTATCCGTTTTGCGTTCCGGGGAATTTTTGCCATTATTTCAAGGTAGATAGCATTACTGCCTTAATAGTATGCATCCTGTTCTCCGCCTCTTTAAAGACGATAGACTTCTCACTCTCAAAGACCTCTTCTGTCACTTCGAAGCCATCCACATTGAACTTCTCTCCCATCTCCTTACCAACTGCAGTTTCAAGATTGTGATAAGATGGCAGACAATGCATAAATACTGCCTTATCTCCCGCATTATCCATTACCTTTTTGTTCACCTGATAAGGAGAAAGGGTCTTCATTCTTTCTTCCCACACTTCCACAGGCTCACCCATAGATACCCAGATATCTGTGTATATTACATCTGCGTCCTTGGTTGCTTTCATCACATCTTCTTCAAATGTAAGTGTAGCGCCTGTTTCTTTTGCAATTTTTTCACACTCTTCAATAAGCGCTTTGTCAGGGAAAAATTCCTTTGGTGCACAAGCAGTGAAATTTAGTCCCATCTTGGCACAACCTACCATAAGAGAATTACCCATATTAAATCTGGCATCGCCCATATATACAAAATTTATGCCTTTTAACTTACCAAAATGCTCCTTGATAGTAAGGAAGTCTGCAAGTATCTGTGTAGGATGAAATTCGTTTGTAAGACCATTCCATACAGGCACTGATGAATACTTTGCAAGTGTTTCTACGATTTCCTGACCATATCCTCTGTATTCTATACCGTCATATATACCCGAAAGAACTCTTGCAGTATCCTTGATAGACTCTTTTTTGCCAATTTGTGATCCTGTAGGATCAAGGTATGTGACACCCATTCCAAGATCATATGCCGCCACTTCAAAGCTGCAACGGGTTCTTGTACTGGTCTTTTCAAATATAAGAGCAATATTTTTGCCTTCAAGCTCCTTGTGAGGTATTCCATTCTTTTTCTTACTCTTAAGCTCTGCCGCAAGATCTATAAGATATGCTATTTCTTCCGGTTTGAAGTCTAAAAGCTTCAAAAAATCTCTGCCTTTTAAATTCACCTTAAACACTCCTTACATACAAGCAGTTTTGATTATTTCAACTGCTTTTTTTATCTCTTCCATACTGATATTAAGCGGTGGAAGAAGTCTCACTTTATTCTTCGCCTTAAGAGGAAGTGCACCAAGCTCCATACACTTAGCTATCACTTCTCCTGCATCCTTTTCTGTTTCTATCCCAAGCATAAGTCCCATACCAGAAATGCTCTTTATCCCCTTTGCACCGTTAAGTGCATTTATAATATATTGGGATTTTTCGTTGACTTCATTCATAAAGTCATCTGTAAGTCTTTCCATAATACTTATGGCACCTGCTGCCGCAATGGGGTTTCCGCCAAATGTAGAGCCATGCATACCCGGTTTGTATACATCCATTGTCTTTTGGTTAAACATTGCCGCACCAATAGGAAGTCCACCACCAAGGCCTTTTGCTGTTGTTACTATATCAGGATTTACTCCGTATTTCATATATCCGTAGATGTCACCAAGTCTGCCGTTACCTGTCTGCACTTCATCTGCTATGGTAAGAAGGTTATATTCCTTTGCAAGATTAAATATTTCCTCTACAAAATCCTTATCCAATGGAACAACTCCGCCTTCGCCCTGAACAAACTCAAACATTATTGCGGCACATTTATTATTTTTTACTTTTTCTCTCAAATCCTCTTTGTCATTTGCCACAGCATATACAAAGCCGGGGGTTAGAGGATTGAACTTTTCGTGAAAAACATCCTGACCTGTAGCCGCAAGTGTTGTAACTGTTCTTCCATGGAAGCTGTTCACAAGAGTTACTATTGTATAGTATTCTTCGCCCTTCTCTACAGCCGCCCACTCTCTTGCCGCCTTGATAGCACATTCGTTTGCTTCTGCACCGGAGTTTGCAAAAAAGACCTTTTGCATACCTGATTTTTTGCACATAATTTCTGCAAGACGGGCACATGGCGAGGTGTAATAAAGGTTTGATGTGTGCTGGATTTTATGAAGCTGTTCTTCTACTGCATCCACCCACACCTTGTCGGAGTATCCGAATGCGTTTACACCTATACCGCTTCCTAAATCTATGTATTCTTTGCCATTGTCATCATAACACAGACTACCTTTGCCCTCTACAATGTGCAAGTCAAATCTTCCGTATGTATTTGCTATATATTTTTTGTCAAGTTGTTTTGTATTCATCTTATTTTTCTCCTGTAAACATTGTACCTATACCTTCGTCGGTAAGGGTTTCAATAAGGATTGAATGAGGAATGGTACCGTCTATGATAAACACCTTTCTTACTCCCCATTTGATTGCATTTGTGCAACATTCCACCTTTGGAATCATACCGCCCTGAATGATGCCTTTTTCTATAAGCTCAGGCGCTTCGTCGATATGGATCTTCGGAATAAGAGTTTCGGGATCATCCTTGTCCCTTAAGATACCTGCAATATCCGTCATAGAGATAAGGGACTCTGCTCTTAATTCTCCTGCAATCTTTGCCGCAGCAGTATCAGCATTAATATTGTATACATTGCCCTCATCATCACAACCAACTGTTGAAATAACAGGTATGTAGCCCTTTTCTATCACATCAAGCACAGGCTGAATATTTACCTTTGTGATTTCTCCCACAAAGCCAAGTCTTTCATCCTTTACCTTCGCTTCTATCATATGACCGTCCATACCTGAAAGACCGATTGATTTACCGCCTTTGTTTTCTATAAGGTTTACAAGGCTCTTGTTGACCTTTCCTGCAAGTACCATTTGTACTATATCTACAGTTTCCTTGTCTGTAACACGAAGTCCGTCTACAAACTGACTTTCCTTGCCGATCTTTGTAAGCATTTCGCTTATTTCCGGTCCGCCGCCATGAACAAGAACCACCTTTACACCAATAAGTGACAAAAGCACAATATCTCTCATAACAGAGTCCTTGAGCTTTTCATTTATCATGGCATTGCCACCGTATTTAACCACAACGATCTTTCCATTGTAGTTCTGTATGTATGGAAGTGCCTGAACAAGCACCTTTGCTCTCTGAGCATTTGAAATGTTCATACAATAATCATTCCTTTCGAGTTTAGACCGATAACTATTTTATATAACGAAATAGAAAAAATGTTTCAGAACGAACAACACGAAACCGAGCGAAGCGAGGTCCTCCCGAAGGCGTATGTGATACGCCGAGAGGTGAGGCTTGTTCGTAGTAAAAAGGCACATAATATGAGGAAATATTACATTGAAAATGTAATATTTCCAACATAATGAATCATTGACAGTAATACTTTTAGTCTTATTATTACTATTTTTTCATCCTTGCCTTTTTACGCTCTGGAGCATTTTTACATTTCGTTTATCATGTGCGGTAGTCTCCGTTGATTTTCACATAATCATATGTCAGATCGCATCCCCACGCCTTTGATGAAAACTCTCCGTCATTTAATTTAATCACCATTTCGATTTCCTTCTCAAGAAGGATTTCCTTGGCAATCTCTTCAGAAAAGTCCACCCCTGCGCCATCTTTGCACACGAGGATTTCACCTTTTTGGGATTTGAATGATACATCTATCTTATTTACATCCACATCTGCCCCTGAGTATCCTATTGCACAAAGGATTCTTCCCCAGTTGGCATCTGAGCCAAACATTGCAGCCTTTACAAGTGATGAGCAAATAACACTCTTAGCCACTGTCTTTGCAGTCTGAAGTGTCTTTGCTCCCGAAACACTTGCTTCAAGAAGCTTGGTAGCACCTTCTCCGTCACCTGCAATCATACGACAAAGGCTCACTGTAACAGAATTGAGAGCCTTCATAAATTCTGTGAAATTCTCTCCTTCTTTGTCTATCACAGGGTTTTGTGCCATTCCGTTTGCCATAATGGATACCATATCATTTGTAGAAGTGTCTCCGTCTATACTTACCATATTAAATGTATTCTGAATGTCGCCTGACAGGGCTTTTTGAAGCATTTCAGGTGTGATAGCACAGTCTGTTGTGATAAACACAAGCATTGTAGCCATATTTGGATGAATCATACCTGAGCCTTTTGCGATACCGCCTATCTTACATTCCTTGCCGCCAATATTAAATGATACTGCCACCTGTTTATCCACTGTGTCAGTAGTCATAATACCCTCTGCAGCAAGGTCACTGTTGTCGCCAAGACCTGCTACAAGCTCTGCAAGACCATCTTTGATTGGAGTGATTTCAAGAGGCTGACCGATAACACCCGTACTTGCAATGATGATATCAGATTTGTCTACAGCTATCTTATCTGAAAGAAGCTCACATGTAAGCTTCGCTATTTCCACGCCATTAGCATTACATGTGTTAGCATTTCCGCTGTTACAAATCATAGCCTGAGCATATCCGTCTTTGATATTTTCTTTGGTAACTGCAATAGGAGCGCCCTTCACAAGGTTTGTGGTATATACTGCCGCTGCCGCTGCTCTCTTTTCAGAAACAATCAGGGACAGATCCCTTTTTGTTTTGTTTTTTCTTATTCCACAATGGATTCCGTTTGCCTTAAATCCCTTTGCGGCACAAACTCCGCCATTTATAAAATTCATATTGTTCACTCTTCCCTTTCGCTTATATATCAAGCCCGTAGGTTTCTTCTGCGCCAAGTACAATGTTTAAGCACTGCACTGCAGCTCCCGATGCACCCTTGCCAAGATTGTCATAACGTGCTGTAAGAATTATTCTGTCTTCATTTCCATACACTTCTATCTGCATGGAATCCTTCCCCTGAAGCTTCACAGAAGAAAGGAATCCCTCCTCTGCATCTTCTACGTATTTCACTATCTGAGAATTGTATTTTTTCTTATACAATTCCTTAATATCTTCTATAGTCTTTCCCTTCTTAAGATCCTTTTTAAATATTCCCACTGTTACTTCCATTCCTGAATAAAATGGTGCTACTATTGGCGAGAATATAGGTTCGTTATTAAGACCGGTAATTTTTTTCATTTCTTTAAGGTGCTTGTGAGTCTGTGTAAGACCATACTGACGTGGGCCATCAAGAAGTATATCACGACCTTCTGATTCATACTCTGCGATCATCTTCTTGCCGCCGCCTGAATATCCTGTGAGAGAATGGCATACAAGACAGGTGTCTTTGTCTATAAAATCATTTTCTATCAATGGATATACAAGTGCGATAAATCCGCTTGCGTGACAACCCGGCACTGCGATTCTCTTTGAATTTTTGATTTTATTATAGAAATCATCCGAAAGCTCTCTGAAACCATAAGCCCAGTCAGGCTCTGTTCTGTGTGCAGTAGATGTATCGATAACTACAGTTGTGTCATTTTCTATCATACTTACTGCTTCTCTTGCTGCATCATCAGGAAGGCAGAGAAAAGCCACATCTGCACTGTTGATAGCTTTTTTTCTCTCATCAAAATCTTTTCTCTTGTCTTCTGAAAGAATTATAAGCTCTATATCGTCTCTTTGGGACAATCTTTCGTATATTCTAAGGCCTGTTGTACCGGCACTTCCGTCAATAAATATCTTTTTCATTACTTTATAAACTCCGTTACATACTCAATTTGTTTTTCTATGGATTTCTTACCTGTTCCGCCCTGTGAGATTCTCTTTTCCACACAAGTTTCAAGTGTGATTTCGTGATACAAATCCTCAGCGAACAGCTCAGAAAACTCCTGATACTTTTCAAGTGGGATTTCATCAAGAACAGTATTATTTTCTACGCAGTATCCTACAAGTGTGCCTACAATCTTGTAGGCACTTCTGAAAGGCATACCCTTCTTTACAAGGTAGTCTGCAAGGTCTGTTGCATTGATAAAGCCCTTTTGTGCTGCCTTGTACATATTGTCTTTAAGTACCTTCATTGTAGCAATCATCGGGCTGAATACAGAAAGGCACTTTTTGACTGTTTCAAGTGCATCAAATATGGATTCCTTATCCTCCTGCATATCCTTGTTGTATGCAAGAGGGAGGCTTTTTAGCATTGTAAGTGTACCTATAAGATCACCATATACTCTGCCGCATTTACCCCTTACAAGCTCTGCAATGTCAGGATTCTTCTTCTGTGGCATAATAGATGAGCCTGTTGTATATGAATCATCAAGCTCGATGAATTTGAATTCCCAGCTTGAATAGAGAATGATCTCTTCTGAAAATCTTGAAAGATGCATCATTATTGTAGCATAAGCTGAGAGTAATTCCACCATAAAGTCTCTGTCGGATACGCCATCAATAGAGTTTAAGGAATAGGAATCAAATCCAAGCTTTGATGCAGTAAACTCTCTGTCTGTGTCATATGTGGTACCTGCAAGTGCACAGGAGCCAAGAGGACACACATTCATTCTCTTTATAGCATCATTAAGTCTTGTGATGTCTCTTGTAAACATCATTGCATATGTGAGAATCTGATGAGCAAATGTGATAGGCTGTGCTCTCTGAAGATGAGTATATCCCGGCATAATGGTGAGGATATTTTCTTTTGCCTGAGAAAGGATAGCAGAGAGAAGCTCTTTGATAAGCTTTATCACTTCTTCTGTTTCGTCTCTTAAATACATCCTTACATCTACAGCCACCTGATCATTACGGCTTCTTGCAGTATGGAGCCTTTTGCCTGTGTCACCGATTCTTTTGGTAAGCTCGGATTCTACAAACATATGGATATCCTCTGCATTCATATCAACCATAAGATTGCCTTCTGATATATCTTCCATAATCTCTCCGAGACATTCAATTATTTTTTCACTTTCGTCCTTTGAGATGATACCCTGCTTTGCAAGCATTGCCGCATGAGCCATTGAGCCTGTGATATCCTGCTTGTACATCACAGAGTCTATATGTATTGATGAATTGAAGTCGTCTGCCTCTTTGTCAAGAGCCTTTGTAAAACGACCTGCCCACATTTTTTCCATAAGAAATTCTCCTGTCAAAAAACGACATATGGGCGATTGAATAATCGCCCTTATATCAGTTTGTATTATTTAAGTTCAATTCCGTTTTTCTGATTTACCTGAGCCTGTACCTTGATTGGGAGACCGAAGAGATTGATAAATCCTGCGCTGTCTGCCTGGTTGTAAACTTCGTCTTCGTCAAATGTAGCAATTTCAGGATCATAGAGTGAGTATTTACTCCATACACCTGCGTTGATCATATTACCTTTGTAGAGCTTAAGCTTAACTGTACCTGTGCAGGTTTCTTCAAGCTTGTCTACAAATGCACTGATTGCTTCTCTCAAAGGTGTGTACCACTGACCGTTGTATACAAGGTCTGCAAATGTAATAGCGATTTCCTGTTTTTTGTGTGCAGCATACTTGTCAAGGCAAAGTGTTTCAAGCACATTAAGAGCTTTGTAGAGGATTGCTCCGCCCGGTGTTTCGTATACGCCACGACATTTCATACCTACAAGACGGTTTTCTACAATATCAAGAAGACCGATACCGTTTGCACCACCGATTTCATTAAGCTTTAAGATGATATTCTTAGCGCTCATCTTTTCGCCGTCAAGTGCTACAGGAACACCCTTTTCGAAATCAAGTGTTATATATGTAGGAACATCGGGAGCATCAATTGGAGATACACCCATTTCAAGGAAGCCCTTCTTTTCGTATGTAGGTTCATTGCCCGGATCTTCAAGGTCAAGACCTTCATGTGAAAGATGCCAGAGGTTTTTGTCCTTTGAATAGTTTGTTTCTCTGTTTATCTTAAGAGGCACGTTGTGTGCTTCTGCATAAGCGATTTCTTCTTCTCTTGATTTGATATCCCACTCTCTCCATGGAGCGATGATTGGCATATCAGGAGCGAATGCTTTGATTGTAAGCTCAAATCTTACCTGGTCATTACCCTTACCTGTACATCCGTGACAGATAGCATCAGCACCTTCTGCCTTTGCGATTTCTACAATTCTCTTTGCGATTACAGGTCTTGCAAATGAAGTACCAAGCATATAGTCTTCGTATTTAGCACCTGCTTTTACTGTAGGGATAACAAATTCATTTACAAATTCATCTGTAAGGTCTTCAACATAGCACTTGGAAGCACCTGTTTTGATAGCCTTTTCTTCAAGGCCTTCAAGCTCATCAGCCTGTCCTACGTTACCTGATACTGCGATTACTTCACAGTTGTTATAGTTTTCTTTAAGCCATGGGATGATGATAGAAGTATCAAGACCACCTGAGTAAGCAAGAACTACCTTTTTAATATTTTTCTTATCCATTTTAAAACATCCTTTCCTCTTCAAAAACTGCTCAATTCATATTTTTGAATATTTATGCATAATTTCTGTATAAATAATACCTCTTTATACATAGTTTGTCAATAGTTTTTTTATATTTTTATATAATAATACTAAATTTGTACTGTTTTGCACCGCAAAACTATGCATTTTTTCACTTTCCATCACTGCATTTGCATTTTTCTTATACACATTTATGCATAAATACATTTTTATGCATATTTTTATGCATAAATCACATATCGTCTATCGGATTTCCTTTTATATATTTGTCTGTAATCTCTGCCGCTATTCTTACAAGCTCACTGCAAGGGCGACGTTTGTAGAAGTCATTAGTTCTTTCGGTGGGGTTTGCTTTTGTATCCTTACCCTCTTCGCCGATAAGCTCACGGCATATATATGTGCCGTTTACTTCCCTGAACTCCTTCATACATTTCTGTATTCTGGCATAGTGCTCTTTTTTTAATTCCTGACTTTCAATATCATCATATCCGTAAATAGTACCAAGCACCATACACATACCGCTTACTGCACCGCAGACCTCTCTCATTCTGCCAAATCCTCCGCCAAAGGACGAAGAAATCTTAAGGGCAGTCTTTTGCTCATATCCCATTATATCATTAAATGCCAGAAACACCGCCTGAGCACAGTTGCAACCCTCTTTAAAAAGCTCCACTGCCTTATCAGCATGGGTCATTTTATCACCTTCTTTTGTATTTTCTTCATTATTATATATGTGCACCTGTTGTAGAAACAACTGCAATCTGTTTTTCTGTTTCATCTGTGATAATTATTTCATAAAAGCAGTTTCTTGATCCATCCTTGATAAGTCTGGTCTCAGCAATAAGTCTCTCGCCCTTAGGGATAGAAAGGTAGCTTATCTGACTTGTAAGGGTTACGGTCCTTGTTCCTTCAAGATTTGTAGCTATGGCAAAGGCAAAGTCTGCCAGTGTAAACATTACCCCGCCCATAACATGTCCCAAAGCGTTTTTGTGACAGTCATCTATCTTAAGGCTTACCTTTGAATAATTCTCTCCCACTTCATCTATCTGTATCTTTGTGGCTTCAGTGGCATATTTGTCCTTTGAAAACATTTCTCTTGCTTTTTCAAGATTAGTCATTTTTTCACTTCCTATAATATAAATATAACATTCTTATTTTATAGCATTTGGATAAAATTATCAACACATTTTTTATTTTTCACGAAAATCTATTGACAAATCTTCAAATTTCGTGATATAATCAACCTACATTTCAAAAGGCATTGACGAGGAGTGCACATTTGTATGCCCTTATAAGAGAAGTGACGGGTGGTGCAAGTCACAGGAACAGCTTATGTGTTTGTAGCCTCTGAGCCGGGAGGAAGAAAGCGTAACAGCAAGTAGAACCTCTCCGTATTGCTGCGTTAAGGCATAGGGATTGATGGATCCCGAGAGTGGCGAAAGATTTTTCGCAATTTGAGTGGTACCGCGGGTAGTAGATATTTCTACACTCGTCTCAAAGATTATTTGGGCGAGTGTTTTTTTGTGTAAACGAAAAAACACTTACCATCCCCCAAAAAAGGAGGACCATGTATGGAAAATTTTAACGAACTTGATCAAAAAATCAAACAAATGGCAGAGCGTATCCGCGAGCTCAGAGAAATCGTAGGATATACCCATGAAGAAATGGCACAAAAGACAGGTGTATCCGAAGAAGAATACGCACTGTGCGAAAAAGGTGAAAAAGACCTTAACTTCGCATTCATCTATCGCTGCGCATCTGCACTTAAAGTCAATGTAACCGACATTATCGAAGGTTACAGCCCAAACCTTAAGTCATATACTGTCACCCGTTCAGGTGCAGGTCAGCAGGTGGCTAAGGCTCATGGTATGACATACTATAATATGGCTTATGCTTTTAAAAATCGTGTGGCAGAGCCTCTGTTTGTAAAGAGTGTCTATGACGAAAAGGCAGCAAAAAAAGAAATCGAGCTTACAACTCACGCAGGTCAGGAATGTGACATCGTAATCGACGGTCATCTTCTTGTACAGGTGGGTGAACATCAGGAGCTTTTGGGACCCGGAGACAGTATTTATTACAACTCCGACACACCTCACGGTATGATCGCCACAAACGGCAGTGATTGTACCTTCTACGCAATTGTTCTTAATGCTGAAGGCGTAAAGGGTGAAGATATATCCGAAAAGAAGGATATAGAAAAGTATGTAATAGGTGAAACTCATAAGGATACAAAGGACAGAATTTACCACAAGTACATCGATGTTGTAAAAAATGATAAGGGTACTCCTACATCTATTACATTCAAAAATACAGACAAATTTAACTTTGCCTTTGACCTTGTGGACGAGGTGGCAAAGAAAGACCCTGACAAAATGTGTATGCTCCATGTTTCAAGAGACGGCGTGGAAAGAAGATTCACATTTACAGATATGAAGAAGGCTTCAAACCAGTGTGCAAACTACTTTGCATCATTGGGTATCAAAAAAGGCGACAAGGTAATGCTTGTGCTTAAGCGTCACTACCAGTTCTGGTATGCAATCCTTGGTCTTAACAAGCTTGGTGCAATAGCAATTCCTGCTACAAATCAGCTACAGGAAAAGGACTTTGAATACAGATTCAAAGCGGCAGGCGTATCAGCTATTATCTGTACATCTGACGGCGATACAAGCAATCAGGTGGATATGGCGGCATCCAAATGTCCGGGACTTCTCCACAAAATCATCGTGGGCGAGTCAAAAGAAGGCTGGAGAGATTTTGACGAAGAGTACTCAAGATTCTCTACACACTTTGACCGTACAAAGGATTCTCCATGCGGTGACGATCTTATGCTTATGTTCTTCACATCAGGCACATCAGGATATCCTAAGATTGCGGCACATAACTACAAATACCCACTGGGTCACTTCCATACAGCCAAATACTGGCACAATGTAGACCCTGACGGACTTCACTTCACAATCTCAGATACAGGCTGGGCTAAGTCTATGTGGGGTAAGCTCTATGGTCAGTGGCTTTGTGAAGCGGCAACATTTGTATATGATTTCGACAGATTTGATGCAGCAGACATACTTCCTATGTTTGCAAAATACAATATCACAACATTCTGTGCACCACCTACAATGCTGAGAATGCTTATCAAACAGGATATTTCAAAGTATGACCTGTCATCAGTTAAGCATATGACTACAGCAGGCGAAGCTCTTAATCCTGAAGTATATCATCAGTTCGAAAAGGCAACAGGGCTTCAGATCCTTGAAGGCTTCGGTCAGTCAGAAAGCACAATGATCATCGGTAACCTTACAGGTGCTAAGCACAAAATCGGATCTATGGGTAAGCCTGCTCCGATATATGATGTAGAGCTTATCACTTCTGAAGGTAAGCCTGCAAAGGTCAGTGAAGAAGGGGAAATTGTTATCAATATTTCCAAAGGTCTCCCCTGTGGTCTTGCTGTGAGATACTACGGTGATGAAGAAAAGACAAAAGAAAACTGGCACGACGGATACTATCATACAGGCGACGTGGCATGGAAGGATGAAGACGGCTTCTTCTGGTATGTGGGACGTGCTGATGACGTTATCAAGTCATCAGGCTACCGTATCGGACCTTTCGAAATCGAAAGTGTTATTATGGAGCTTCCATATGTACTTGAATGTGGCGTATCTGCAGTTCCTGATGAAATAAGAGGACAGATAGTTAAGGCTAGTATCGTTCTTGTAGATGGATATGAAGGAACAGAGGAAACAAAGAAAGAAATCCAGAATTATGTTAAGGAAAGAACTGCTCCTTATAAGTATCCGAGAATTGTTGAATTTAAGGATTCTTTACCAAAGACAACAAGTGGAAAGATAATACGAAGCCAACTCTAAAAGTCTTAAAGGAATGTAAAATTTGCCCAGATCGCAAAAAGGCAAAGGGTAATAATAAAAAACATAATTAAATAATAATACTTTATTATTATGGTAGAAAGTATTGCATACCGGTGCAATACTTTCTTTTTTATATGCCTTTTTGCTACGAACAAACTTCGCCTCTCGGCGTATCACATACGCCTTCGGGTAACCCGAAACCAAAGGTTTCGGCTCAGTTTCTTCGTTCTGAACAAATTTTCCTATTCCTTTTGTTTTTTAATTTGCCCAGATCGCAAAAAGGCAAAGGGTAATAATAAAAAACATAATTAAATAATAATACTTTATTATTATGGTAGAAAGTATTGCATACTGGTGCAATACTTTCTTTATTTATATGCCTTTTTGCTACGAACAAACTTCGCCTCTCGGCGTATCACATACGCCTTCGGGTAACCCGAAACCAAAGGTTTCGGCTCAGTTTCTTCGTTCTGAACAAATTTTCCTATTCCTTTTATTTTTTATTTGCCCAGATCGCAAAAAGGCAAGGAATAATAGATAATATAACATTTAAATAATTATATTTCATCATTATTATGGTAGAAAGTATTGCATACTGGTGCAATACTTTCTTTTTTATATGCCTTTTTGCTACGGACAAGCCTCACCTCTCGGCGTATCACATACGCCCTCGGATTCGTGTTGTCCGTTCTGAACAAATTTTCCTATTCCTTTTGATTTTAAAATTTCCTTGGAACGCAAGACGAAAATGATTTTTAATTGTTTTTCTTATGTTGGAACCCGAATTTACTTAATTCGGGTTCCTTTTATAGATGTATTTCCGTTGACAAAATATTTTTGCAATGATATAATAAATAAAATATCATTTTGAAAGAGGGAATAAAAATGAAACTCAATTTAAAAAGCTTTGTTGCAGGTGCTTTGATTGCAGCAACAATTACCACAATGGTTCCTTCCATTGCAAAGGAAGCAGCAGAACAGATTACTGCTGTTTACAGAAACATTCAGCTTGTTGTTGATGGTGTTTTGGTAGAACCTAAGGATGCTTCAGGAAACAACGTAGAGCCATTTATCTACAACGGTACTACATATCTTCCTGTACGTGCAGTTGCAACAGCATTTGGTAAAGAAGCAAGCTGGGACGGCGAAAAGAATATTGTAAGCCTTGGCACAGTTGTTGACAAGCCTGCTAAAGAGCTTGAACTCTGGAACCGTTCTTATATAAACTGTGACAAAAACGACAGAATCAGAACCTTCCAGGATAAAGGCCTTGGAATACTGGAATGTAAGCAGCATGACTGCGGCACAAAGGAACAGGACAACAAATACCACAGCAGCTGGTCCATTACATACCCACTCAACACACTTGCAAAGACTGTAAAGGGTACATATTACCTTTCAAACGGTACTGATTCAGGTGAAGGTATTATGAAAATTGTAAACTCAAACGGAAAAGTTTTGTATCAGTCACCAATTATGAGAGACGTTACAACTCCCGTTGATTTTGAAGTAGATGTATCAAAGGAAATTTCTATTTCTTTTGTATTCGAATGTAGCAAAGTAGGAGAATATGATGACGTATATCACAACATCAAAAATCCTGTAATTGTTTCTTCTGATTATTAATATCTGATTCACATAAAAACTGGCTGAACCATAATGGTTCAGCCAGTTTTTTCGTATTTAAAGATTTTCAATTATCTTATTTAGCTTATCCATCTTATCTTCGATATCTTTTACAAGCTTAAACTGATTTCTTGCTCTGATAAGATTATGTGCAGGCTTATGAATCTTAAAGTATGTATCACCGTTAAGGTAATCTGTAAGAAATCTTATACCACACTCATATGTGAGAAGCTTTGCAGAGAAGCCTAAAAGCTCCTTTTCCCTCGGAGTGATATCCTCACCCATAAACTCAAGAAATCCCTTTGCAAATGCTTCGAAGAGCTTTTCGTCAAACCATACTTTGCTAAGATCCTCTTCATCCTCTGCAGCAGATGATGCACCGATTCTCATAGCATCACCGAAATCATACAAAAGACTTCCCTGCATAACAGTGTCAAGATCGATTACACAAAGAGGCTCATGGGTCTTATCATCAAAAAGTATATTATTGATCTTAGTATCATTGTGAGTAACTCTCAAAGGAATACTGCCATCTTCTATACCTTCAACTATAACCGATGCATCCTTTGCACGTGATAGTGCAAACTCCACTTCATCCTTCACAAATATAAGTCTGCCTGTTCTGTTTTCTTTGATAGCAGTTTCCAGTGCTTCCACACGCTTCACAGTATTGTGAAAATTCGGAATAGTATCAAAAAGCGTATCTACAGGATAATCTGTAAGCATCTGCTGAAATTCTCCAAATCCCTTTCCTGCATTGTACATATGTACATCGTTTTCTGCTTTTTCGATAGTTTCGGACCCATTGATAAACTTATACACTCTGTATACATGATCATCATCACATTTTACATAGCTTTCGCCTTTTCTGGTCTTGACTACAGTGAGAGTGGAGCGATCCTCATCTCTGCCCAAGGCTTTCATCTTAAGTCTTATGTGATTTGTCACATTTTCAATATTCTGCATAAGCTCATCGGGATTTTTAAAAATACCGGTATTTATTCTCTGCAAAATATAGTTCTTTGTATTTGTAATATATGTATCGTTAATATGCCCGTTCCCATAAACTGAAATCTCTGACTCCAAAATAAATTCATTAAGTATGCTATTCAAATCGATTGGCTTTGACATATACATTTTCTCCTTAAAAATTCCTTTTGTAAAATATTCCCTGCTTTTCTCCCTTATATGTTGTATCATATAAATCTTTTGATGTCAATAAGGAATTTTCTTTTCTTAAAATGAGTACTTATCCCAGTTATAAAGGTGCGCAATCTTTGCAAACTTTTCCTTTACCAAAGGAAGATCCTCTGCATAAGTTATGCCATACCATTCATCATCTGTAGGAAGAACTTTTACTTTTTTTCCATATTTATCCTTAATAGCATTTACTGCTGACGGAAGGAAAAACTCACTTTTTTCCTGATGAATATTCTCATCAAGAAACAGGCAAAGCTCCTTGTCTATATAGTCAAATGCCTTGTTATTAAGTCCCCACATATTCATAGATACGATTGTATCAGAAGGATAATCATTGTCAAATGGAATAGCGGTCACTTCATTTATATCTGAAAGAAATCCATTGTCTATGGTACATACACCTCTTGATACTGTGCCATTTTCTGAAAGGGTATTTTTGAGCTTATATCCTGCAAGGCAAAGATCATCAGAGCATTTAAGATGCTTCACAACCTCTTTGTATGAATTCTGACCATAATAGTCGTCTGCATTTATGATAAAGAATTTATCCTTCACCACATTTCTTGCACACCATACAGCGTGTCCTGTTCCCCATGGTTTCTTCCTTACAGGGTCAAATGTATATCCCTCAGGAAGATATGTAACATCCTGAAAAACATACTCCGTATCGATCATCTTTTCTATTCTCTTAGAGCACATTTCACGGAAGTCCTTTTCGATATCCTTTCTGATGACAAATACTACTCTGTCTGCACCTGCTTCTTTTGCATCATATACAGAATAGTCAAGTATCATTCTGCCATCATTGTCTACAGTGGCTGTCTGCTTAAGTCCGCCAAAACGTGATCCCATACCTGCCGCCATTACTACCAAATCTACTGACATAACAATTACCTCCATATATTTATTCTTTACAACATAAATATTCTATGATATAATTCTACCAAATCCAAAATCATATATCAATACCCAAATGGATAAATTTTTTTAGAATTCGGCTCCCGGAGGTGAAATTATGTGGAATTCGTACAAGGTAAATAAGGATTTCAATGTGACACAGATATATTCTTTGTTTGAAAGTCACTTTGATAGCACATACGCCTTCAATGGTGAAACACACAATTTCTGGGAATGTGTATATATCAAAAAGGGCAGAATTTCCGCTTCGGGCAACGAGAGGGTATTTTCGCTTAAGGAAGGAAACCTTATATTTCACAAACCCCTTGAGCTTCACAAATTCAGTGTGGAAAACAGCGAAGGAGCAGAGCTTTTTATATTTTCTTTTGCACTTGAGGGCAATGTTTCTCCCCATCTTAAGTACAATGTCTTTTCTCTGAACACTGAGCAAAAAAAGATAATAGAGGAATTCACCGACTATATAAAAAAGGAAAACCCTTCATACCTTTTGGCGCCTCAGAAGGAAACTATGTACCTTAATGAAGGAATCAAAAAACCAAAATACCTTCCGATAGTTTCATTATTTATAGAAATGCTAATACTGAGCCTTTCTCAAAACAAAAAAACTCTCCTTACTGATTCTTCTCCAAATGCAGCTACATTTACAAAAGCAGTAAACTATATGAACAACCATATATCCTCTCACCCATCGATTGAGGATATTGCTGCTTTTTGTAACATAAGCACCACGGGGCTAAAAAGAATATTCAGTAAATATGCAGGACTTGGCATTCATAAATACTTTCTTAAGATGAAGATAAATGCTGCTATAGAGCTGTTAAAAGACGGGCATACAATAAGCGACACTGCTTTTATGCTGGGGTTTTCAAATCAGGGGTATTTTTCATATGTTTTCAAAAGGGAGACGGGGAAACAACCCTCCTACTATAAAAAATAGAAATGTAAAAATGCCCCGGAACGCAAAACGAAGAATGTCACTTATTTTGTTTTTTCTAATGTTGGAACTGTAAAAAATCTATTTTCACAGTCCCTGTTGTTGAATTAAGGGGATAGAAAAAAGACTTCAGAACGGAGAAACTGAGCCGAAACCTTTGGTTTCGGGTTACCCGAAGGTGTATGCGATACACCGAGAGGC
>SVJM01000031.1 GCA_015068975.1 Oscillospiraceae bacterium
TGAAGAATTAGTTAATTTAATTAATGTTACATTATCTCACGGTTGTTCAGAGGTGGACTTCAATAACGCAAAACCTTTTCACGTCGCTTTGAAAAAAGCTGATGCAATTATGTATTCTAATAAAGAACAATATTATTTGAATTTGCGTAGTAGCGGAAAGAGTTAAATGTTGAGAAGATTTAACCTGAATCAGATGGCATCCAAACCATTCGGTTCTTACAACAAAAGAGACATCCAAAAGGATGTCTTTTTTTGTTGCTCAAAGGAAGATTTCCTCCTACGACAACGTGTATGAAAGATATCCCCTTGTGATAATCATATGAAAGATTACATTTCAATCTTGACAACTCCAATCCCTTGTGATAAAATACACAATAAAATAAGGGAGTAGTCAGCACATAACGTGTGGTGAGTCAACATCGTGAAATGATCTTTCTACTAAGATTATATTTCTGGTTTCACCTTAATAGACGAGACTTATCTGCTATGCAGATATGTTTCGTTTTTTTTATACATTAAAATACATTTAAAATTTATAAAATAAGGTAAACTAATTTTAAGAAAGGTGGTATTTTAATTGCAATTTTTCAGTGAGAAAAAAGAAGAGGTGCTGAAAAACTTCGGTACTGATGAAAAAAGGGGATTGAGTGAAGCCCGCATTTTGGAGCAAAGGCAAAAATATGGCTTGAACAAGCTTGATGAAAAGAAGAAAAAGTCGACTTTTCAGCGTTTCATTGACCAGTTTAAGGACGTGATGATTCTCATACTTATTGCTGCGGCAATTGTTTCTCTTGGCGTGATCATTGTTGAGAAAAACTGGGCAGAATTATTTGAGCCTGCATTGATAATTCTTATAGTGATCATAAATGCAGTTATGGGTGTGTATCAGGAAGGTAAGGCAGAAAAGGCTCTTGATGCTCTCAAAAATATGTCTGCGCCTCACGCAAGGGTTATCCGTGATGGCATAGAAAAGGTTGTTGATGCAAAGGAGCTTGTGCCGGGTGATATTATCCGTCTTGAAGCAGGTGACTTTGTGCCTGCAGATGCAAGGCTTATTGTAAGTGCAGGACTTAAATCAGAAGAGTCGGCACTTACAGGTGAATCTGTACCTGTGGAAAAGGATTATCTTGCAGAGATAAAAGAAGATGCACCCATTGGTGACAGACTTAATATGGTATATTCAGGATGCAGTATTACTTATGGAACTGCGATAGCTGTTGTAACAGCTATAGGAATGGATACCGAAATGGGAAAAATCGCTAATCTTCTGGACAGTGAAGATGAAGGACAGACACCTCTTCAGCAGAAACTCAGTCAGCTTGGGAAATACCTTGGTATTATGGCTCTGGTTGCCTGTGCCATTATCTTCATAGTGGGCATTTCGAATGATATGCCTGTGCTTGAGATATTTATGACATCAGTTTCACTTGCGGTGTCTGCTATCCCTGAAGGGCTTCCTGCTATTGTAACAGTGGTGCTTTCTATTGGTGTACAGAGAATGGTTAAGAAAAACGCCCTTATACGTAAGCTTCCTGCAGTAGAGACTCTTGGCGGAGCTTCTGTTATCTGTTCTGACAAGACAGGCACTCTTACACAAAACCGAATGACACTTACAAAGGCTTATTGTGATGGATTTCCTGATACAGAGGATATTTGTGATAATAACACAGACTGTATCAAAAAGCTTCTTCTGTATGGTACCCTTTGCTGTGACGGAGCGGTTGTATTCAGTGGTGATACAGAGCAGCATATAGGCGACCCTACAGAAACTGCTATTGTCCTTGCCGCATACAAAAATGGTATGCCAAAGGAAGAGCTTAACAGCAAATATCCCAGACTTACAGAAATACCTTTTGATTCAGACAGAAAGCTTATGACAACTGTAAATCAAATTGATGGCAAGAATATAGTTATCGTCAAGGGTGCTTTTGATATGATGGCACCACGATGTATATCAGGTGATATTGACAGAGCAAAAGACTTTACCGAAGCTATGAGCGAAAACGCTCTTCGTGTACTTGCTATCGGATACAAAGAAATTGACACAGTTCCTGATAATCCCACATCGGAAGAACTGGAAAAGGATCTTATATTTATGGGATTGGTGGGTATGATTGATCCGCCAAGACCTGAGGCAAAGGATGCTGTAGCAGTGTGTAGAAGAGCAGGAATCAAGCCTGTTATGATCACAGGTGACCATGTAGTCACAGCATCTGCTATTGCAAAAGAGCTTGGAATACTTCATGAAGGAGATCTTGCAATCACAGGACATGATCTTGATATGATGACAGACAGAGAGTTGGATTCCCAGGTAGAAAAAATCTCTGTATATGCCAGAGTTTCTCCTGAAAACAAAATCAGAATTGTGAAAGCGTGGCAGAGAAAAGGTCAGGTAGTATCCATGACAGGTGACGGAGTAAATGATGCTTCGGCTCTCAAAGCTGCTGACATTGGCTGTGCAATGGGTATTACCGGCACAGATGTTGCAAAGGGAGCTTCGGATATGACACTGACTGATGACAACTTTGCAACCATTGTTGACGCTGTCCGTGAAGGCAGAGGAATTTATGAGAATATAAAGAAAGTGGTAGGATTTCTTCTTGGCACAAATATCGGTGAAGTAATCACTGTATTTATGGCAATGCTTTTGTGGCACAAGACACCACTTCTTTCTATGCAGTTATTGTGGATAAATCTTGTGACTGATTCGCTCCCTGCCATTGCTCTTGGTATGGAAGATGTAGAAAGTGACATTATGGAAAGAAAGCCCAAGCCAAAGAACGAGGGCATATTTGCGAATGGTCTTGGTGTACGTGTGGTACTTCAGGGGATAATGTTTGCCCTTCTGACACTTGTGGGCTTTAAGCTCGGAGAAAATGTTACCGGTACACTTGAAGGCGGTCAGACAATGGCGTTTATTGTTCTTGCTATGTCCCAGGTGGTGCAGAGCTTCAATATGCGTTCAGAGCAATCCCTGTTTAAGATAGGTGTGTTTTCCAATAAAAAACTAAACGGTGCAGCGTTTATTTCCACTCTTCTTGTAGCCGTTGTAATGTTTACACCGCTCCGATATGCTTTTGGTCTTGAGCTTCTCCCTGCATATCTTTATCTTATTGCACTGGGTTTAGTGCTTGTGCCATTGGCAGTAATTGAAATATCAAAAGTAATTCTCCATATAAAGAGATAATATAACGGACAAAGTACACCCCTTGCAAAGTGTTTCTAAACACCCCAAGGGGTGTTTTTGTTTGCTGATAATTTTTAAATCTGTCAAGTATAACTTGACAAAATCAAGTATTATATTCTTTTATTTTGTAAATAAGTGTGATATAATCGTAAAAAAGAATCAGGTGGGGTGATCTATATGACAATAGGTGAGAGCATACAAAAGTACAGAAAGGCGAAGAATATGTCTCAGGAAGATCTGGGGGAGAGGCTTCTTCTGACAAGACAGACCATAAGCCTCTGGGAAAAAGACCAGACAGCACCAACTCTTGACAATCTTATGAGACTTAAAGAAATATTCGGTGTATCTATGGATGAACTTATCGGCGGTGATGAAAAAGCAGAAATGAAACTCAATAAGGATTCTCTGGATACCATATGCGCAGCACTTACATATGCTATGGGAATAGAACCTCCCGAGTTTGCTGCAGAGAAAAACGGCGAACTTGCAAACTATATTGACAAAATTTTTCAGGGTGAAAAGGCAGACAGAGTGGTAATGTACAATCCTGATGCAATTGCACAATGGATATATGAGAAATATCCTGACTATTTCGATGGATTGAAAGATGACACAGAGAAACGGGTGTATTTGTCATCTGTGATGCCTTCGGTAACACCGGTATGCTTCGGTACAATGTATACAGGTGCTCAGCCAGCGATACACGGGATACGTAAGTATGAAAAGCCTGTAATAACCATAGATACAATATTTGATGCGCTTATCCGTGCAGGAAAGAAGGTCGCACTTATAACCCACGGAGGGGCAAGTCTCGGTAAGATATTTTTAGAAAGAGATATGGACTATTTCCACTTTGATGAAGGCGGAATTGCCTCAGTCAATGCCAAAATGGCGAAAATCATTCTGGAGGATAAGTATGATTTCATAGTTATATACAACGGAAACTATGATTCTGTTATGCACAAAAACGGCCCCGAAAGTGCCAAGTCACTTGCAGAATTAAGGCTTAATGTACATATATTTTCCATGCTTTCAAGAATGATAAAAGAAAACTGGAAGCACCATAATACTCTTGTAGGATTCGCTATGGATCATGGTTGTCACGAAATCGACGGAGGCTGCGGATCTCACGGACTTGATATGACAGAGGATCTGAATATAATTCATTTGTACAAAGGATATCCAAAAGAGGAAAAGTAATATGAAAGTTTATGTTGTGCGACATGGCGAGAGTGAAACAAACCTTATGAAAAAATGGACAGGTTGGTTTGATGCACCCCTTACCGAAAAGGGAAGAGAGGATGCAAGGCGGGCAGGAGAATTTCTTAAAAATGTTTCCTTTGACAAGATTTATTCCAGCGATTTAATACGTGCGGTAGAAACAAAAGAGATAGCGAAGCCACATTGTTGTTTTGAAAAAATCCCTGATTTGAGAGAGGAAAATGTAGGGGCACTTGAAGGAACAGCATACAAAGATATAGATTATGAAGAGAGAAAAAATACAATAGAAAAAGGTTATAAGAAATACGGTGGCGAAGCAAGGGAGGAATTTAACATAAGAGTTAAGAACTTTCTAAAAAAACTTGAAGAAGAACAATGTGAAAACATTGCCCTGTTTTGTCACGCAGGGGTTCTTCGGAGTATGTTTGATGCAGTAATGGAAATAAATGTACCAAGAAACCATTACTGTTGCAATAATTGTACCATTGCGGTTTTTGAATACGAGAATGACTTGTGGAAGTTACATACCTGGATAAATCTTACGTAATGTAAAATTATATTTAAAATAATCAAGATGTAAAAAGTACCTTTTGAACCTATTTCCTGATGGTCAGATTTCGGTCTGATTTCAGGGGTAGGTTCAATGTTATTTGACCACTTATTTTTCTTTGTTTTTCTTGCAAAAAATTTCTTTTGTGATACAATATAACTAACAAAGTATATTTTGGGGAGGAATTTTTATGAAAAAAGGTTTTTCTGTAGCCGGTATGGCAGTTGGTGCACTGATGATAATCTTCGGTATAATAGCAATGTGCGGAGGATTTGGTGATGCAGATTATTATGGCAGTAATTCGCCGTATAATTCAGGCTATGCCACCTTTGGCGCTGACTATTATACATACTCTGTAAACAATTCTGCAGAGATAGCAAGTGCTGCCAGATCAACCAATTCAAATCTTGGTGAGATTTCTAACATTCTGAGGAACTGTCTTGGACTTATTATGCTTGCTATAGGATTTATCTGTATATGCGGATTTGGAATTGTCTATGCAGGATGCACAGAGCCACAGAAAAGCGGTATAAATACAGTAGAAATACCGGAAACTATAGAGGAATATGCTCTGAGTGAAGAAAATGATGAAGAAATACAAGTTATAGAGGAAGAAATTCAGACAGATATTAAGACAGAATCAGATTACCAATAATTACAATATTTAAAAAGCAGACAATCTGTTAAAAGCGGATAGTCTGCTTTTTTGTTTGTTGAAAAAATATCTAAAAAATGCTACAATGATTTCATCGAAGATGAAATCAGTGATATAAATTCCTGAGGTCATTTGCGATATACCTTGCGGTGGGATGTAAAGGTAATTTTGTATAACAAAAGAAAAGGAACCTGCTATGAAATACAAAAATATAAAGGAAGGGATGTTTTTATCCCGACCAAACAGATTTATCGCATATGTAAATATAGAGGGAAAAGAAGAAGTCTGCCATGTGAAAAATACAGGCAGATGCAAAGAGCTTCTTATCCCGGGGGTAAAGGTGTATCTTGAAGAAAGTGATAACAAGGACCGTAAGACAAAATACGATCTTGTATCTGTTATGAAGGGAGAAAAGCTTTTTAACATTGATTCTTCTGCACCAAATAAGGTTTTTGGTGAATGGGCAATTAATTCGGGATATTTCGGAAATATCACATATTTTAAGCCTGAATGTAAGTACAAAAATTCCCGTTTTGATTTTTATATGGAAACAGACGAGGATAAGATTTTTGCAGAGGTAAAGGGTGTCACACTGGAAAAGGACGGTGTGCTTATGTTTCCCGATGCACCTACACAGAGAGGTGTGAAGCACTTAAGAGAACTGATAGAGTGTACCAAAGAAGGCTACAAAGCCTATGCAGTGTTTGTGATACAGACAGACTATGCAAAATATTTTACACCCAACAGCATTACTCATCCTGAGTTTGCAGAGGCGCTATCCGATGCGAAGAAAAGCGGAGTGAATATACTTTGTGTGACTTGTGATGTGAGCGATGATAAAATCAGTATAAAGGAACAGGTGAAGGTGGTATTATAATGAAAGATGCCTTAAGAAAAGAATACAAAATCAAGCGTTCATCTCTTGCGCCGGATGAGATAAAAAACAAAAGCCATTGTGCACAAAAAGTGTTTCTACAAAGTGATTTATACAAAAATTCCAAATGCCTTATGGTGTATATGCCTTTGGGAAAAGAAACCCGTACAGATGATATTATAAGTAAAGCTTTTTGCGATCAAAAGGTAGTAGTGATACCTGTTACTGATGAGAAGACAGGACATATCACACCTGTTATCATAGAGCCTGACACCAAGTATATAAAGGGAGCATTTGGTATAAGAGAGCCTGAAAAAAAGGTAATATGCCACAAAGAAAGTATAGATACTGTACTTGTTCCCGGTGTTGCATTTGACAGATATGGCAACCGAATGGGCTTTGGCAAGGGTTGTTATGATATGTTTCTTGAAGGATTTTGCGGAGTGAAGATCGGCTTTTGTTATGAATTGCAGATATCAGATAAATTGCCACATTCAGAAAAAGACATACCAATGGATTATATAATTTCCGATAAAATGATTATAGATTGCCAATAATAAAACCAAAAAAGGAAGTGGTTTTATGTGTACGGCAATATCTGTAAATAAAAACGGATATTATTTCGGAAGAAATCTTGATGTGTTTGCGTCCTATGGAGAAAAGGTGATAATCACACCTGAAAACTATGAGTTCAGGTTTTCGGACGGGTTGATTTTAAAAAATCATTATGCTATTATCGGTATGGCAATAGACTGTGGCGGTGTTCCCTTGTATTTTGATGGTACCAACAGCTGTGGTCTGAGTATGGCAGGACTTAAATTTCCCGAAAAGTGTGTATATAATCCGCCTGTGGAAGGTAAGCTGAATGTGGCATCTTATGAACTTATCTCAAGAGTGCTTTCTATGTGCAGAAACATCGGGGAAGTGAAAAAATTTGTATCAGATATGAATATTACAAAGACCGCCTTTTCAAAAGAGCTTACTCCCACACCACTTCACTGGATTGTATCTGACAAAAGCGAAGCTCTCACAATAGAGCAGACAGCAGATGGACTTAAGGTATATGACAATCCATTCGGGATTCTTACCAATAGTCCTGAATTTACATTTCACAAAGAGAATGTGAGGAATTTTCTGCATCTTTCAAATGCCAATCCCCAAAGCTCATTTTGTGATGATACAAAGCTTAATTATATTTCAAACGGAATGGGTACTATGGGGCTCCCCGGGGATTTTTCTTCCCCGTCAAGGTTTGTAAGAGCCTTTTATGTGAAGGAGACATCTTTGTTTGAAGGGGAAGAATCGGACAGGGTAAGTCAGTTTTTTCATATTCTTTATTCGGTATATCATACAAAAGGATGTGTAAAAAGTGACGAGGGATATGAATACACAAGGTATTCATCATGTACAGACTGTGACAATCTAATATATTACTATACCACATATTCCGACCTTTCGATGAAGGCAGTAGATATGAAAAAAGCAAACCTCTCATCTGATAAACTGATTTCCGGTGAAAAAGTATAAAAAAACTATGGAAATTCGCTTTATTTTGTGTTGACACTTAAGTTATAAATAGGTATAATGAAAAAGAAGTAATATATGAAAGGGGATAGTTAAATGATAAAGCATATCATTCTCTGGAAGCTTAAGGAAGAGTTCAATACTGACAAGATAAAATCAGATATGAAACTAAATCTTGAAGCTCTCGTGGGAGAGATTTCCGGACTTATTGACCTTAAAGTTAATATCAATGCTATGGATTCATCAAATGTTGATGTTATGCTTGATTCATCATTTGATGATGTGGATTCATATAAAGCATACATCAAGCACCCTTCACATGTTTATGTAGCGGATACATTTGTAAGACCTTATACAGAGGTTCGATCCTGCATAGATTTTGAAGAATAATTTGTATCTTGTATGATATAAACCCCTTTGCGATGAGCGGAGGGGTTTTTGTTATAATTGTTAAAATTTTAACCAATATTTATATACGGAGGAAGAAAATGAAAATACTTGTTTGTATCAAGCAGGTACCGGGATCCAACAATGTTGAAGTTGATCCTGTTACAGGTGTGCTCAAAAGAAACGGTATAAAGAGCAAGATGAATCCATATGATCTTTATGCTATTGAAACAGCCTTATCCTTGTGTGAAAGATTTGGCGGAGAGGTAGAGACCATCACAATGGGACCGCCTCAGGCAAAGGAAATCATCATCGAGTCAGTATGTATGGGAGCAAAGAGGGGGACGGTCCTTTCTGACAGAAGATTTGCAGGTGCAGATGTACTGGCTACCGCATATACCATCTCTCAGGGTATCAAAAAGTGCGGAGAATATGATCTTATCATCTGCGGAAAGCAAACCACCGACGGAGATACTGCACAAGTAGGTGCTGAGGTAAGTGAATATCTGGGTATAAGCAATGTATCAAATGTGTTGTCGGTGGATGATGTGGACAAAGAAACTATCACTCTTACAGCATCTCTTGATGACAAAAATGTGAAGATGAATATTAAGCTTCCTTGCCTTATATCTGTTGAAGGAGATATAAACTCTCCCAGACTGCCATCCTACAGAGTGAAGAAATCTATTGAGGATGAAGTGGTTAAGTTCATTTCTATGGATGACTTTGAGGACAAAAATGCGGACAACTACGGTCTTAATGGCTCTGCTACACAGGTGGAGAGAATATTCCCGCCTGAGAAGAAAAAAGAGCGAAAGAAATTTGAAGGCTCAAATGAAGAGCTTGTTAAGAGCCTTCTGGAAGTAGTTTTGGACAAAAAACTTATTTAGGAGAGTATTATGGGAAACTTAATTATAAATGAAGCCCTTCTTACACCTGACAAGGCTGAAGAAATTGTAAAGGTCTGTCCTTTCGGTGCTATTTCTTATGACAATAAGAAGCTTAGCATTTCATCTGCCTGCAAAATGTGTAAGCTGTGCGTAAAAAAGAGTGAAGGTATAGTAGAATACAAAGAAGAAGAGAAGAAAGCTGTGGACAAATCCCAGTGGAATGGCATCTGTGTATATGCAGATCATTCAAAGGGTAAGCTTCACAGGGTTACATATGAGCTTTGTGCCAAGGCAAGAGAACTTGCAAAGGTCATCGGACATCAGGTATATGCCCTTGTAATAGGAAAGGACACATCCCAAGTGGCAGAGAGACTTCTCCACTATGGTGTGGATAAGGTATTTGTGTATGATGATGAAGCCTTTGAGGAATTCAGAATCGAGCCTTATACAGAGGCATTTTATGATTTTATTCAGAAGATAAAGCCCTCATCTGTACTTGTAGGTGCTACAAATCTTGGCAGACAGCTTGCACCGAGAATTGCCGCAAGATGCAAGACGGGACTTACTGCAGACTGTACAGTACTGGAAATGAAGGACAATACGGATCTTGTACAGATAAGACCTGCCTTTGGCGGAAATATTATGGCGCAGATTGTATCCACCAACACAAGACCGCAGTTTTGTACTGTAAGATACAAGGTGTTCCCTGAACCTAAGTACAGTGAAGAAATCTCAGGGGAAATCGTGAATATGGAAGTAAACGATCATATGAAGAAATCTCATATCACAATCCTTTCGACAACAGATAAGCCTAAGGATATAGATATCAGTGAAGCAGATGTAATTGTAGCTGTGGGAAGAGGAGCTATGACAGAAGCCTTAAGAAGTCAGGCTCAGGAGCTTGCAGACCTTCTGGGCGGAATGGTAGCTTGTACAAGGCCTCTTGTAGAGACCAATATCTATGATGCCAAAAGACAGATAGGTCTTTCCGGCAGAACAGTTAAGCCAAAATTTATCATTTGTCTTGGTATTTCGGGAGCGGTTCAGTTTGCTGCAGGTATGAAGTCCTCTGAGACAATAGTAGCTGTAAACTCTGACAAGAATGCACCTATATTTGATGTGGCAGATTATGAGATTGTGGGAGATGTGACAGAAATCCTTCCTATGCTTATAGAAGGTATCAAGAAAATGAAAGCAGAGTAAAAGCAGAAAAGAAAGGTTGTTGTATTGTGTATAACAAGGTTACAGATGAAGATATAAAATATTTTAAAGAAGTGGTGGGAGACCAGTATGTGCTCACAGGCGACGAAATCAATCCTGACTATGCTCACGATGAGCTTGGTGGGGTAGAGAAGATGCCTGAAGTACTTATAAGGGTCAACTCCACAGAAGAAGTATCATCAGTTATGAAACATGCCTGGAAAAGAAGTATTCCCGTTACTGTAAGAGGCAGCGGCACAGGTCTTGTAGGGGCGGCAGTGCCGGTATATGGCGGTATTCTTATGGAAACTACCCGTATGAACAGGATACTTGAGCTTGATGAAGAAAACCTTATTGTCAAGGTTCAGCCGGGTGTACTCCTTATGGAGTTAAGTGCATTTGCTGAAGAAAATGACTTTATGTATCCGCCTGACCCGGGTGAAAAGTCCGCTACCATAGGCGGAAATATCTCCACAAATGCAGGTGGAATGAGAGCAGTAAAATATGGCGTCACAAGAGACTATGTAAGAGCTCTTAAGGTGGTTATGCCAAATGGCGAAATACTTGACTTAAGCAGCAGAGTAGCCAAAAACAGCTCAGGCTACAGCCTTAAGGATCTGGCAATCGGCTCTGAGGGGACTCTTTGTATTATATGTGAAGCCACACTTAAGCTTATCCCCCTTCCAAAGGCATCACTAAGCCTTCTTGTACCATTTAAGGATATGAAGAGCGCTATAGAAGCAGTGCCAAAGATATTTAAGTCCAAGGTTACACCTACTGCAATAGAATATATGTCAAGAGATACTATACTTTTTTCCGAGAGTTATCTTGGCAAGAAATTTCCTGACACAAAGAATGATGCCTACATACTCCTTACAATAGACGGAAACTCAGAAGAAATCGTAGAAAAGGAAGCTACACTTGTGGCGGATTTATGCCTTGATATCGGAGCTTTGGATGTGTATATTGTAGATACAGAGGAGAGAAAGAAGGCTGTATGGTCCGCAAGAGGAGCATTTCTTGAGGCAATCAAGGCATCTACCACCGAAATGGACGAATGTGATGTGGTAGTACCTGTAAATAAGGTTGACTCATTTATCAAATACACCCATCAGCTTGCAGAGGAACATAATATCCGTATCCCAAGCTTCGGACATGCAGGCGACGGCAATCTCCATGTGTATATCTGTCGTGATCAGCTTGATAAGGACATCTGGGAAGAAACTCTCAGGGTATGCTTTGACAAAATGTATCAGAAGGCAGAGGAGCTTGGTGGTCTTGTATCGGGTGAGCACGGCATCGGATATGCAAAGAAGGATTACTTAAGAAAGCAGTACGGACCCACACATATTATGATTATGCAAGGTATCAAAAAGGCATTTGACGAAAAAAACATCTTAAATCCGGGCAAGATTTGTATGTAATCATTGACAAATAAAATACAAAAATATTATAATAATGTTATTAAATCCAAAAAATCCATTAACGGAGGAGAATAAATATGACAATCGGAACAACCAGAGAATTGAAAAACCATGAATATCGTGTAGGAATTACTCCTGATAACGCGGCGGCATTTGTAGCTGACGGACATACTGTATATGTGGAAACAAATGCAGGTGATGCGGTAGGCTTTACTGACGAAATGTACAGGGAAGCAGGGGCGATTATTCTTGATACACCTACAGAGGTCTTTGAGAAGTCCGATATGATTATAAAGGTAAAAGAGCCGGAGCCATGTGAGTATGGATACTTAAGAGAAGGACAGATCCTTTTCACTTATCTTCATCTTGCACCAAACCCCGGTCTTACAGAAACACTTATCAAAAGAGGGGTAAAGGCTGTTGCATACGAAACAATCACAGACGATGAAGGAAATCTTCCTTGTCTTCGTCCTATGAGCCAGATTGCAGGAAGACTCAGTATCCAGGAAGGTGCAAAGTATCTTGAGAAGAGCTTTGGCGGACGTGGAATTCTTCTTGGTGGTGTACCGGGAGTAGAGAGAGGAAAAATCGTTATCATCGGTGGCGGTGTGGCAGGTACATATGCTGCCAAGGCTGCTGTGGGTAGTGATGCACAGGTAACACTTCTTGATGTTAATATGAATCGTCTTTCATACCTTGAGGACGTATTTGGTGCTTCTGTTACAACACTTTATTCTACAGAGGCAAATATAAGAAAGTCGCTTAAGGAAGCAGACCTTGTTATCGGTTCTGTACTTATCCCTGGTGGTGCTACACCAAAGCTTGTGAGAAAAGAGCACCTTAAGATTATGAAAAAGGGTGCAGTAATCGTAGATATCGCCATTGACCAGGGCGGATGCTGTGAGACAAGCCATGTGACAACACATGATAACCCTGTATTTATCGAGGATGGCGTGGTTCACTACTGCGTAGGCAATATGCCGGGTGCTGTTCCTTATACTTCTACAATGGCACTTTCCAATGCTACATTTAAGTATGCAAGACTTATGGCAAATATGGGATTTGAAGCTGCTATTAAGAAGGACAAGGGCCTCTTAAATGGTGTAAATGTATACAAAAACAAATGTACAAACAAAAATGTTGCCATGGCTCTTGATCTTGAATACGTTGACATTGCAACACTTATAAAATAAAAAATATATTTGAAGAGTCCGCACTTCGGGAGGAAATACTATGGCAAAAGGAAAAAGCAGTATAGCTTTTGGAGTTGCTACAAAGGTGGCAGGAGTTCTTGCATCCAAATCCTTTGATGCAGTTACAAATATGGTGAGAAATTTTGGCTCAGGGAAGGTGTGCACAGAGGATATTGCAGCCCTTGAGATAGAAATACAGAATCTTAAAATCAAAACAGAAGAAACAGAAAAGGAATGTGAGCTTCTGAAATCCGAAATTTCGCAAAAGGAAGACACTATCGAAAAGCTAAATTATGAAATATCTCTTTTGTCAAAGAAATTTACAATATCAGTAGTTGTTGCAGTTATTCTTCTGATTGCAGCAATTGTGGGATTTGTTATCTGATAGGAGACAATATGGAATTTATTGTAAAAGATTTTGCCCAAATTTCTAAATTTGAGTTATACGAAGTTCTGAAGGCAAGATCACAGATTTTCATTGTGGAAAAGAAAATGAACTGTCTGGATCTTGATGGGATGGACTTTCAGGCAAAGCACTTTTTGTTGAAGGATAACGGTAAGCTTATAGCATATTTAAGAGGGCTTGAGGACGGAGAATGGTACAAGCTTGGAAGGATAATTTCGGTTACTCACGGTCTCGGTCATGGCAAAATCCTTATGGAAAAAGCTCTTCGTTATATAAAAGATAATATTTCTCAAAACAAAGTATATATCAATGCTCAGTATGATGCAGTGGCATTTTATGAAAAGTGCGGATTTGTACCTGTGGGCGATGAGTTTATAGAAGAGAATGTAAGACATAGACGAATGGAACAGAGATACTAATACAGGAGCGGTGATAATCAATTTTCACCGCTTTTTTTGTTGTGACAAAAAACAGATATCACAGCACCCATGCATCCCATTATCATATCCAGCATGGTATCCTTAAGGGAGTTATTTTGTGAATTAAGACCGAAAAGGCTGTCACCGGTAAACTCCCACACTTCCCACAAAAGTGCACAGGAAATGCTGAACAAAAGAGCTAAAGCCACTTTTAAGAGTCGGTTTTTCCCTTCTCCATTCAGCTTAAGATAAAGGAATACTCCCCAGGGATAGAGTATAAATCCCGAAAAGGCGTGGAGGATTTTGTCCCAGTGGGGTATTATATGATAGAAATTCAGCACCTTTCCAAGAAATAAGGACATCACAAGAAATACAGCAATATAAGTATATAGAAGTTTTTTGTTCATATAATCACCTGATATAATTATTTGATAAAAACATAAAAATATTATATATTATCATTATATTACACGTGATACAATGCATTGATTTTATTAAAATATTTTGGTATAATTTACATAGTGATGAAAGGAATGATACTATGACAACACTGCTTATTATAAGACATGGCGAAAGCGAAGCCAACAATCAAAAGATATTTGCGGGACATCTTGATACTCCACTTCAGCCAAGAGGAATTGAACAGGCGAAGCTTACAGCAGAATTTATTGCAAATAATTATAAAGTGGATAAGGTTTATGCAAGTGATTTACAAAGAGCATTTATCACAGGAAAAACTGTAGCAGACAGAGCAGGTGTGGAAATAGTACCGGAAAAGGGCCTTCGTGAAATAGATTGTCCTATGTGGGACGGAGTGAAATTTGACGAGATGCATCTTGTAGATGAAGAAAAGTACAAAATGTGGATCGAAGATATTGGAAATGCTCAGACTCCCGGTGGCGAAAGCACAGCAGAAGTAGGGAAAAGAGTGTATAGTACGGTGAAAAGAATTGCTGAAGAAAATCCGGACAAGACTATAGCTATTGCCAGTCACGGTGTAGCAATCAGGACCCTACAGAGCCTTGTGGCGACAGGTGGACTCAGTGAAATGAAAAACATCCCTTATGTATCAAATGCTTCTGTAACAGAGCTTATTTATGATAATGGCAAATTTAAGTTCGGAAAAATAAGTATAGACGAGCATCTGGGAGAACTTATGACAAATTTGCCGGGCATTATATAAGATGGAGGGATAAAATGATACATTCTTTTTTACTTATCGGGCAATCAAATATGGCAGGAAGAGGATTTGTGGATGAGGTAGAGCCTATCAAAAATCCTGAGCTTAAGGTTCTTCGTAACGGAAGGTGGCAGACTATGTATGCACCTGTAAACGGTGACAGATCCTTTTCGGGAATATGTCTTGCAGAGAGCTTTGCCCTTAAATATCATGAAACACACGGAGTAACTGTAGGTCTTATACCTTGCGCAGACGGTGGTACGTGCCTTGATCAGTGGAGAGAGGGTGGACTTTTGTATGACCATGCTGTAATGCAGGCAAGACTTGCACTGCGTACTTCTACAATTGCAGGTGTTCTGTGGCATCAGGGAGAAGGGGACTGTAGTGATGACAGATACCCATTGTATCAGGAAAAATTTACACACATTATGAATTCACTTCGATCCGATCTGGACCTTTATGATGTGCCATTTATCCTTGGAGGGCTTGGGGATTTCCTGAAATTGAGAAGTGAAGTCCTTGCTAATTATCCTTATGTAAATGATGCACTTAAGAAAATTTCACAGGACAACCCAATGACAGGATTTGTATCTGCAGAGGGGCTTACATCTAATCCTGATAATTTACATTTCAATGCAAAGTCCTTAAGAGAGTTTGGATTAAGATACTATGATGAATTTGAAAAATATGAGGATAAGAATAAAGTCTTTGAAGAAAAGTCGGATATGGATTCGGCTATTAGATCAGAAATGGAACTGCTTTAGAAGGAGATGTAAAAATACTCCGGAGCGCAAAAAAGTAAGTTGTATATTAATAATCAACAATTATAAAGGGAAAGAGGTATATAAATATGAATATTCCTACAAACATTCCAATGCCTGACGGAATGACAAAAGAAGAAATAAAAGAAGTTCTCCTGAGAGAAGAATACGGATATCTTCCGCCAAAACCGGATAAGGTCTACGCAGAAGAAGTGGAAACAGAAGAAAAATTCTGTGCAGGAAAGGTAATAAGAAAGAGCCTGAAGATTCATTTCGAGGCAGAGTTTGGTAAGGGAAGCTTCCCGGTAAACTTCACTTATCCTAAGTCGGACAAAAAGGTGCCTCTTTTTGTACATATAAACTTCCGTCCTGATGTGCCTGACCGTTATCAGCCTACAGAGGAGATATGCGACAGAGGATATGCAGTTATGTCATTTTGCTACAAGGATGTAACTGATGATAAGAATGAATTTGAATCAGGTATTGCAAAGCTTATCTATCCGAATGGAAGAAAAAATCCCACCGATTGCGGAAAGCTTGGAATATGGGCATGGGCGGCAATGAGATGCCTTGACTATGCAGTTACACTTCCCCAAATAGATAGTGACAGAATTTCTGTAGTAGGACACTCCCGTCTTGGTAAGACCGCTTTACTTTCCGGTATGATGGATGAGAGATTTTATTGTGCTATATCCAACGACTCAGGCTGTGGCGGTGCAGCTATAGCAAGGGGAAATACAGGTGAAACCATCAATGATATAGACAGACAATTCAGCTATTGGTTCTGCGAAAATTACAAAAAATACATTGACAATGAAGATAATATGCCATTTGATCAGCATTGGCTTCTTGTGGCAAACCTTCCTCATAAGGTATATGTGGCAAGTGCTAAGGAGGATTTGTGGGCATGTCCTCCAAATGAATACTTAAGCTGTATCCTTGCAGATAAGTATTATCGTGATGCAGGAAAAAATGGATTTATCCATCCTGACAGACTTCCTGAAACAGGGGAGGTTCTTCATGAGGGAGATATAGCATATCATATAAGAGAAGGTCGTCATTACTTAAGCAGAGAAGACTGGAATTATTTTATTGATTATTTAGAACGATAAATTGTATTAAAAAAGCTGTTTCTTTAAACATTTTATATGTATAAAATATGAAAAATGTAGGGGGCGATGCATCCGCCCCTACAGACTAAACATTTATACATACTTTTGTTTTAAAGAGACAGCTTTTTTGTATAATTTTGGTATTGATTTTAGTATGGATTGGTATTATACTAATCGTTGGAAAAATTAAAAAGGAGAAATACATAATGAAAATTTTTGAACCAAAGATAATCTCCACTCTGAAGGACTACAACCTTTCCAAGCTTGGCAGTGATGTGGTAGCAGGTATAATTGTTGCTATCATTGCACTTCCCTTATCAATAGCACTTGCCATTGCATCAGGTGTAGCACCTGTGCAGGGGCTTTACACTGCTATTGTGGCGGGCTTTGTAATCGCACTTCTCGGAGGAAGTAAGGTAAATATCTCAGGACCTACTGCAGCTTTTGCTACAATGATAGCTGTGATAGTGGCAGAGCAGGGAATGGACGGACTGGTGATTGCCACAATTATGGCAGGTATCATACTTGTGCTTATGGGTGTACTTAAGATTGGCTCATTTATTAAATATATGCCACACTCAATCACCACAGGCTTTACATCAGGTATTGCACTTACCATTGTGATAGGTCAGCTCAAGGACTTTTTCGGTCTTACATATCCTGCGGGAGCACACAATATCCACACTCCTGACAAAGTGATGAATGTGATAAACTTCTTCTCTACAGTTAACTGGTGGGCAGTGCTTGTGGGTATAATCGGACTTATAGTTCTTATAGGATGGCCCAAGATAAACAAAAAAATCCCAGGCTCTCTTATAGCAGTATTTGCAGGGGTTGCGGTTGTACTTATATTTAAGATGGACGTGGCTACTATCGGAAGCCAGTATGGTGAGATATCAAGTGATCTTCCAAAGTTCACTATGCCTGATTTCTCACTTGATAAGATAGGTACACTTCTTCCAAGTGCCGTAAAGATAGCAATACTTGCAGGCATTGAGTCACTTCTCTCCTGCGTGGTATCTGACGGTATGATAGAGGATAAGCACAATTCCAATACCGAGCTTATCGCTCAGGGTGCAGGAAATATATTCTCGGGACTTTTCGGAGGTATCCCTGCTACAGGTGCTATAGCAAGAACAGCAGCCAATGTAAAGAACGGAGGCAGAAGTCCAATATCAGGAATGGTACACGCTCTTGTACTTCTTCTTGTACTTGTGTTCCTTATGCCATATGCCAAATGGATTCCAATGCCGATTATTGCAGCAATCCTCTTTATCGTGGCATATAATATGAGTGAGTGGAGAGAATTTGTGCATATCTGCAAGACCTCACACTGGACAGACATTCTGGTGCTGATTGTCACATTTGTATTAACCGTTGCACTTGACCTTGTGTATGCAATCATTGCAGGTGTGGTGCTTAGTGTGATATTTCATTTTGTGTATAAGAATAAGAAAAATAAATAAGAGGTTATAATAAGCAAACCCCATCCGATTGGATGGGGTTTGTTTTGTAATATTAAGTTTATAAATAAAAATTTATTATCTGTGCCACTTAGTACCATCAGAGAATACAACCTCTGTGAAGTACGGCCAACTGATGCTTGTTGTTTTTCTGTTGTCGGATAAGGTCAATGCGCCTATCCATTCGATGCCCGGTTCAATATTTACGTTATTTGCGTAACCGGTATAATCACCGCTGTATTGTGAAGGGTAGTCTGTTGTCACTTTTCCGGATGCATCGTAGCAGGTGAAAAGTGTCTTAAAAGCAACAACCGTTTTGTCAGAGATGTTTCTGTGGGTAAGTATAACCACCGGGAGGCCATAGTTGTTTGTAACGATCTCCCATTTGATAGCAACCATAGGATCGCCGACTTTTTTGTACCATTCATTCTGAAGGCTCAGTGCTTTCTGTTTGATAGCCTTTTGAGCTTCGGGATCGTTGATATATGTGATGCATTGCTCATCAAGATATTCTTCCAATGTGCAGATTGCGGTACTGTATCCGTAGTTGGTAACGTGTATATCTGAGCTTGCAATAATAAATCCGATATAATCATACCAGCCAACAGCTTTGTGTGCCTCCACTTCAGATATGGGGACAACAAGTGTTCTGCCGTCAAGAGCATACATTGTTGTTACGGGATCAATATACCAGCCAACAACTTTGTGAGCTTCCACTTCATGCAGGGGAACAACAAGTGTTCTGCCGTCGGGAGCATACATCATTGATACAGGTTCGGTATACCAGCCTGCATTTTTGTAAGCTTCAATTTCACTTTGAAGAATTATACTTGATCTGCCATCAGGTGTATACATCGTTATAACCGGATCTGCATACCAGCCTGATTTAAGATATGTATTAAGCTCACGCTTGAGAATAATTGTGGATCTGCCATCGGATGCATATACTGTTACTACCGGATCCAGATACCAACCCTCACGCTTATGTGCTTCTATTTCCTTTGCAGGAACTACTATAGATCTTCCGTCGGGTGCATACATAGGTATGCCGGGGGATGCCACTACAGGTCCGATCATAGATAAAATGTTGGCAAATATCATAATTGCGGCTAATAGTTTAAGGTGTTTGCGGAATTTCATTTCCAATCATCCTCCTTTAAAATATTGAATCCTGAATAAAAATATATTAATATCTGCGTCAAATTAATCTTCTTTTCCATCCCAACAATATGTACAGATTTTGTCACGGTCTAGACCAATTGCTTTTATGATACCTTCAAGTGACTGAAATTCCAGCGAGGTGAAGTTAAGGTTTTCGCATATAATCTTTCTTAATTTCTTACCTCTTTCTGTAGAAGCATCAGAATATTCATCAATATGCTTGAATCCTTCTTCTCCTTCAAGCTCGTATATGGTTCTTCTTGTTATAAGCTCCATATCGCTTCTTCCTCTTGAGAAGGAAAGGTATTTGCATGTATACATAATTGGTGGACATGCTGACCTCATATGAACTTCCTTGGCACCATTTGAATACAAAAAGTCTACAGTTTCCTTAAGCTGAGTTCCTCTTACTATGGAGTCATCCACGAAGAGAAGCTTTTTGTCCGCGATCAAATCATGTACAGGTACCTGTTTCATCTTGGCGATTTTGTTTCTATCTGCCTGCTTTGGCGGAGTGAAACTTCTTGCCCATGTAGGGGTGTACTTTATAAAAGGTCTTGCAAATGGTGTGCCGCTTTTGTTGGCATATCCTATTGCATGAGGTGTGCCTGAGTCGGGAACACCACTTACATAGTCGATATTCTCAGCATTTTTCATAAGCTTATCTGTCTCTGCAAGTATCTGACCGTTTCTGTTTCGCATAACTTCCACATTGACACCTTCGTATGTGGATGTAGGATATCCGTAGTATGACCAAAGAAATCCGCATATCTTCATTTCTTTTCCCGGCTTGATAAGCTGAGTGAGAGAGTCAGCAGTAATCTCTACAGTTTCTCCGGGGCCAAGCTCTCTGATGATTTCATAGCCCAACTTTTCTCCTGCGAAGGATTCGAATGTGACACAATATCCATCATCGTCTTTGCCTATAAGCACAGGTAGTCTTCCCAATTTGTCTCTAGCAGCAATAAGAGTGCCGTCATCCTTAAGGATAAGGATAGATGCGGTGCCCTCCACAGTTTCCTGAACAAATCTTATCCCTTCTTCGAAGCTGTCCTTCTGCGAGATAAGAGATGCTATAATCTCAGTTGAGTTTACAAGACCGCCTGACATTGCGCTGAAGTACCCGTGCGGTGATGAAAGATACTTTTCTATAATTTCATCAGCGTTGTTTATCTGACCTATTGTGCATATTGCAAATGCACCGATTTTTGAACGAATGAGAATAGGTTGAGGATCAAAGTCACTTATACAACCTATTGCTGAATTGCCCTGCATTTCGTCAAAGATTTTTTCAAACTTTGTTCGGAAAGGAGAATTCTGGATGTTGTGAATATCTCTTTGTAATCCGATTTCTTTGTCATATGCTGCCATACCACCACGACGTGTGCCAAGGTGTGAGTGATAATCTGTACCAAAAAACACATCAGAGATGGTATCTCTTTTGCTAACTGCACCAAAAAATCCGCCCATTTATCTTCCTCCATTCTGAAAAATACACTGTAAGTATAACACAAAAAGCATATTTTGGTCAAGAATTACGGATAAATTTGGAAAAAGTTTTTAAATAAATATTAGATTATCGACCTTAAATTGTATAAAAAAGACCAAAATTAATGTTTTTTGTTGAAAAAAGGTTTATGATTTGCTAATATGCACTTGTATAAAATATGAATACGTCGATTAACCATATAAATTCTAAAGCGAAAGACTCTGCATTTTTTTGCAGGGTTTTTCGCTTTTAGATTTGAAACAAAACGAGTAAGAAAAAAAGGAAACCGAATTTTTATTCGGTTTCCAACATTAGAAAAATAAAATAAGTGACTTTTTTCGTTTTGCGTTCCGGGGCATTTAAGGGGAAATAGAAATAGGAAAAATGACTTGGATTGGACAAACTAAGCCGAAGTTGTACGTGTGTACTACGAGAGCGAAAGTATGTTCAAAGCAAAACAAGTAAGAAAAAAGGGAATGTAAAAAAACTCCAGATCGCAAAAAGGCATAGATTATACATAAGTCAAAAACCTGAATGCACAATAAAACTTACAAATTACTCATTATGTGGGAAATATTACATTTTTATGTAAT
>SVJM01000032.1 GCA_015068975.1 Oscillospiraceae bacterium
TTCCTCTTTTTTTGTGCCTTTTAAACGGACAGGCGAGGACACCTGTCCCTACATCGAATAAACTTCGCCTCTCGGTGTATCGCATACACCTTCGGGTAACCCGAAACCAAAGGTTTCGGCTCAGTTTTTCCGTTCTGAAGTCTTTTTCCTATCCCCTTAAAATCAATAAGGACTGTAAAACAATTTACAGTCCCTTTCTTTTTGTTTCACTTTGCTTTGAACAAACATTCACCTGCGCAGAGTACTCATAAAGGGTGCTTTGTGCGAAACAATATGTTAGCAAGAAATATCTATTATTGTTTTAAAATAATGAATTCATGTATCAGGCAAAGAAAATTCAAAAACTATACATCCGTATGTTTGAAGAATTTTATGCAGAATGGTACAGAATTCATATTTTAAAATCGTATAAAGCACCCTTTGTGTGTACTCTTTATACAGCTTTGGTTCTGTTTGTCCAATACAAATGATTTTTCCTACCTCAAACTCTTCTAGTTAATCACCTGTAACGCAAAGTGAAGGTAATTATTTAAGGGTATATTTAGGAAGGAAACCGAATTTCTCGGTTTCCTTTTTTCTTATTTCACTTTGCTTTAAACAAATGTTTACTTATCAAAGACAACACAAAAGCAGAGCCGAAATCGGCTCTGCTTTCATACAGTATAAATTATTTTATAACAATAATATCCTTAACTTCATCCTCAAACACTCTTACGAACACAAGTTCAGGTGCTGATTCATCATATTTCTGGATATCACCGATGTCACCTACAGTAATCTGTTTTGTGTTTTTGGTTGTGTCCACTCTGTAGATGTTTGCATTTGCAAATTTGAAGTTAATCACTTCTCCGCCTGCTACCTGATGGTTGAAGGAATCAGAGAATTTCTTAACTACTTTACCGTAGTAAGTCACTGTATCCTCGGATACTACGTTTTTGTTTTCTGTACCCTTTGTAGCTATATCAAACACAAGGCTTATCTTCTCAATCTTGCCTGAAGCATTGAGTCTTACCTGAATAACGTCACCCTGCTTAAGGGATACTTCACTGCCCTGAGAATTCTTAACAAGGATATCCTCTTCTTCTGTAGTAAGTGTTACTGCCTTGCCATCCTGGAACGCATAAAGCTTTTCAACAGTGTTTCCGTCTTCATCCTCTACCTTAGTAATCTTGTCTACTACCAGTAATGATGATGCTTCATCTGCTTCACCGTTGGAGCTTGTCACCATAATTACAGATGCTGTAAGGTCTTCCTTCATATCAAATGCTACGATATCGTATTCATCATCATTTACAAAGTAATCCTTATTTCCTATCTTGTAATCATTTGTGTGTGTTGAGCCTGCAGGAATGTCAAATACTATTGTATCCTTACCTACTGTTACACTCTTTCCGTCAGCTGTAAGCTTGGAAGATGATTTCTTAAACACTGCACCGTTAAGTGTAAGGTTCTTTGAGAAGTTATCTTCATCAATTGCACCTGAAGTATCAGTTGCAGTTGTGATTTTGTTTACTTTACCATCAGAGTTTAATTCAAATGTGATAAGCTGACCTCTGCCACCTATAGCATCTTTTGCTTCCAACGCAGAAAGATTTGCAGAGCCGTTTACCTTTATCTTTGTATGAGAGGTGTAGTTTTTCACTTCGCCATCCTTGGTAAATACTTCTATATCAAAGGTCTTATTAAGATTGTTTGTCATTTCGATTTCGTTAAGATAAGCATAATTTTCGCTTACTGTGCTTTCTGTATCTACTGCTGCAATCTTTGAATGAACATCAAGGTAGAAAGTACCCTTATCGTTAAGGTTGATTGCACTCTGGTAGTTGGAAGCAATCTTATATCCTACGCCACCAATATAGACTTTTTCATCGTCTTTTTCTGTTACTGTTCCTGATACCTTTTCGTTTGAAACTTCGATATATATGAAGTCTCCATCTTTTGACTTGGTCACTGTAAGAACATCCCATTCTTTAAGGTCTTTGAGCTCTATTCTTTCTGAACCTTTGTTGATTGAGAACTGGATGCTTGTGTCTTCAGGATCAAGCACAAGTGTAGGATTGCCATATTTATCTACAATCTTGTTTGTATTCTCAACAATCTCTTCTACTACATAGTTTGATGTTTCATTTACAAATACAACGTCATAGTCACCATTTGCATTTGAGTCAAGAAGTGTGATGGCACCATCTGTAATGAAGTCTACATCATCCATTGTACCAACTTTTCCGTTGTACAATACCTTTGCAGAAGATGAGATATTTGCTTTTTTTGTCTTTTTGTCTGTTTCCTTGTCAAGCCAGTATCTGATATATGCAGATGGAGATTTCACGATTTCTTCAATGTTTTCTGCAGTGATGGATACAACCTCGTTTTCTCCTTCTACAGGTATGGCAACAAGAAGGGTTTTTTCTGATGCGGATTTGGAATTTTTGATATAAGCATCTACATTGAAACCAAGTATCTGTCTTACATCTGCATCGCCTGTTTTGTACACCTTACCGCCAATCATAATCTGGTTTTCTTCCAATGATGATGTGCCTTCAAGTGCAGAAAGACCAACCGCTTCTACCTGACCTGATACCTTTGTTACATCAAGGTAGTCTTCCAGAAGTGTGTCATCGCCTATTTCGTAGCTGATATCCTGACCGAAGCCCTTCTGCTCCATCATTTCGATTGTCAAAGCATTGTACACAAGCTTTGCAACATTGCCTCTTGTGATACCTTCTGAAGCGACACCTGTTACATCATCTGTAAGACCGATGTTTGATGCTGTTACAAGGTATCCTGTAGGATATCCGCCCTTTGCCTTAGCCATTGGCTCATAGCCTAATGCTCTTATCATAATTGTAACCATTTCCTGATATGAAATATCAGAATCAGGTCTGAATGTGCCTACATCGTCACCGATTACCATGCCCTGCTGTGTTGCAACATTGATATAGCCTGTTGCCCAGTGGTCTTTTGCTACATCTGTGTATTTTGTAACACCGCTTGTTGATGAAGCCACTTTCTGAAGTCCCAGAGCAGATATTGCTACTCTTGCAGCCTCAGATCTTATAATTGTGTCATTCGGTCGAAACATTCCGGTATCTTTGTCTCCAACCATAATATCCAATACTGAAAGTAGTGATACTGCATCTTTGTAATCTGTATTAATAATGTCGGTAGGAAGTGAAGCAAACGCTGAAGAAACGAAAATTGAAAGTGTCATAGTAAAAGTAACAAAAGCTGATGTAATTTTTTTGAACATTGACATTTATTCTTCCTCCTTATAATTTGCACCCGACCCCCTCGGGTGAGCTTAAAGAAATCAGTTAAGGCACAGGGTACAATGTCCGAAATATCCTGCTCACCTCAACCGTCGAATATATCCTAACATATATACGAAAGTATATCAACAATCAATATATGGATGATTTTTCATATATTTACTAAGTTGACTTTTTTTGCTTAATATGTTATATTTTATAAAAGCTTATATTGATTATGAGGTGGATAAAATGTATAAAGCATTATTTATGGAGTATCCCGGAAATGTATATAAGGCATTCAGTTTGAGTTATGACGACGGCTTTGTAGATGACATAAGACTTTGCGAGCTTATGAAAAGGTATAATATAAAAGGAACATTCAACTTAAATTCAAATCATATCCTTAACGGGAATGAAAAGAGACTAAATGAAGAACAATGCAAAAACCTTTATTCCGATCCATTGTTTGAGGTTGCGGTACATGGAAAATATCATTCTTTCCTCGCTCATCTTGCTACAGGCACTGCAGCAATGGAAATACTGGATGACAGAAGAGAGCTTGAAAGAATATTCGAAAAGCCTATCTTCGGCATGGTTTCTCCTTATAATGATATTTCAGATGACCTTATTGAAGCGATGAAGATATGTAATATCAAATACTGCAGAGGACCAAAAGCTTCACTTGGTTTCGAAATGCCTGAAAACAAGCACAGAATGATCCCTACCTGCCATCATAACAATCCTGAGCTTATGAGTCTTGCAGATGAATTCATTGCACTTGCACCTTTAAAAGATCCAAAGTTCTTTTATGTATGGGGGCATTCTTTTGAATTTGACAGAAAAGATAATTGGGATATGATGGAAAAATTCTTAGAAAAAATGTCAGATAAAGATGATATATGGTACTGCACAAATATAGAATTTGTAGAATACTGTGATGCATATAAAAGGCTTGAAATGGATGTAGATATGAAATATATATTCAATCCTACTGCTTATGATCTTTATTTCAGAGTAGGATATCCTTATGAAAAATCAAAGCATTATGTGATAAAGCCGGGAGAAACACTGAAATTAGTGTAACAATCGGAATTTAAAATACCACTTGAAAATTTGTAATTTCAAGTGGTATTTTTATTTTATAAAATACTAAGGATTATACCTGCTCTTCATCCTCAGGAATAAGAGCAGATGCAAAATCTGATGCAACAAATGGCTCAAGATCATCCACTGCTTCCCCTACTCCCACAAACTTAACAGGAATATTCTGCTCGTGAGCGATTGCGATTACGATACCGCCCTTTGCAGTTCCGTCAAGCTTGGTAAGTACAATACCTGTAATATCTGTTGCTTCGCCGAACTGATGTGCCTGATTGATAGCATTCTGTCCGGTGGTAGCATCAAGCACAAGAAGTACTTCCTTTGATGCATCAGGAAGCTCTCTCTCGATAATCTTATAAATCTTCTTAAGCTCGTCCATAAGATTTTTCTTATTATGAAGACGTCCTGCTGTATCAAATATAATGAGATCAGCGCCACGCTTTTTGGCAGCGGCAATTGTATCAAACATTACTGCACCAGGGTCTGAGCCCTCTTCGTGCTTAATAATATCTACCCCTGCTCTCTCTGCCCATACTGCAAGCTGGTCTATGGCAGCTGCTCTGAATGTATCCCCTGCACCAAGGATAACTTTCTTCCCCTGTGCTTTGTAATTTGCTGCCATTTTACCAATAGAAGTGGTTTTGCCCACACCGTTTACACCAATTACCATTATAACAGAGGGTGTAGATGAAATATTCATTGTAGAATCAATAGAAGTGAGTATAGTTGATATTATTTCTTTTATTTCTATTTTTACTTCCTCTGCTTCTGTAAGGTGTTTTTCTTTTACCTTTTTTCTAAGTTCTTCTATAATATAGAGTGAAGTATCAACACCAACATCGGCGCTTATAAGCGCTTCTTCAAGCTCTTCAAAAAGCTCTTCATCAACTTTTTTGAACATTTTGAATACACTGTCTACCTTGGTAGAAAATGATTCACGGGTTTTTTCAAGGCCTTTTTTTAATTTCTCTTTAAATGATTTAAACATCGTAGTCCTCCAGGTCTTCGAATTTCAGTTTGAGTATCTTGGATACACCCTTTTCCTGCATTGTAACACCATACATAATGTCGGCATTTTCCATAGTACCTCTACGATGAGTAACAATAAGGAACTGTGTGTTTTCTGAATAACGTCTTGCATAATCGGCAAACTTGTACACATTAACCTCATCAAGCGCTGCCTCAACTTCGTCGAGAAGGCAGAATGGTGTTGGTGTGATTTTGATTACTGCAAATAAAAGTGCTATAGCGGAAAAGGCTCTCTCTCCACCGGAAAGAAGTGTAAGATTCTGCAATTTCTTACCGGGAGGCTGAACCTCAATTTCTATGCCACTTTCAAGTATATTTGATTCATCGGCAAATGAAAGCTTCGCCACACCACCGCCAAAAAGCTCTGAGAAGGTTTCATTGAAGCTTACTTTGATCTTTTCAAAGGTTTCGCTGAAACGTTCTTTCATAATGGTCTGCATTTCGTCTATAACCTTAAGAAGATCAGACTTGGCCTGAGAAAGGTCGGATTCCTGATTTGAGAGGAATTCGTGTCTTTCCTTAACCACCTTGTATTCCTCAATAGAATCAAGGTTGATATTGCCAAGCTCTTTGATTTCTCTTTTGATAGATGCGGCTTCTCTGATGGCTGTCTGCATACTCTCAATAGGGGTACGGTAGTTTTCTGCTTCGCCCGGGGTAACCTCATAATCATCCCAAAGCTTATTTATAACAGTTTCTGTATCAGATGTAATCTTTGCAACCTTATTTTCACATCGGGTCACTTCCTGACCTAATACAAACACTTCATCCTGTTTTTCTTTTGCTTTGTTCTGTACTTCCTTTGTTGACTCAATGGATTTGTTATAAGCATCCTCCATTTCGGATATCTTCTCTGTAAGCTCGGAGAAGTTTGTCTTGGCATTGTTCATACCGCTTGAAATCTTTTCGATTTCTTCGGCAATACGGATGTTTTCTTTTTTGATGGATTCAATCTCGCTCTTTTTTCTGATGACAGATTCTTTGGCATCGTTAAGCTCAGTTACCAAAGCCGCCATTCTAAGCTCAATAACTTCTCTGTCCTTGGACGCATTACCAAGCTCTACCCTTCTGTCAGCAAAGCTGTCTTCCGCTTCCTTTACCTTGGTAAGCTGTATTTCGTATTGCCCTTCATCTTCAGAAAGGGTTTTTCTTATAGCAGTAACACTTTCTTCAAAGGCAGCAATCTCTTTTGTAAGCTCATCTTTTCTGTGACTGATATCATCAATTTCTGTAAGAATGCTTCCGTCTTCTTTTGTAAGATTTTCAATAGTCTTTTTCACATTATCAGCATTTAGCTTAATATGTGAAAGCTCAGTGTTTTCTGATGCAATCTTTGTGTCAAGAGAAGCGGTGTTTCTCTCTATTTCTTCTTTTTTGGATGCAATTTTTTCTATTTCCTTTTTGTTTTCAAAAAGCTTTTCGTCGTTTTTGTCTATTTCCTTTTCCAGCTTGGATATAACTGTCTTAAGCTCTTCGATTTCCTTAGTTCGGCTGATAAGCCCTGATCTCTTATCAATACTTCCGCCTGTAAGAGAACCGCCTGTATTTACCACCTGACCGTCAAGAGTAACAATTTTGAATCCGTAATCATTCTTTTTTGCAATTTTTATTGCATTGTCAATATTGTCAACTATAACAGTTTTTCCAACAAGAGAACTTATAATGTCAGCATACTCTTTGTCATATGTAATAAGGTCAGATGCTATACCGATATAGCCATTATCCTCTTTTGGCGGATGCTTGAGAGGGTTTTCCTTTACAGAAGAAACAGGAAGAAATGTAGCTCTGCCGAGTTTATTTTTCTTTAAATATTCGATACATCCCTTAGCATCTTCAGGGCTCTTCACTACGATATCCTGCAGGCTTCTTCCCATTGCGGTCTCAATAGCAACCGCATATTCTGACTTAACCTCTATAAGCTTGGATACAACACCTACAACACCCGAAAGACGGGAATTAAGTATCTCTTTTACACTTCTTGCATAACCTTCAAGGGATTTTTCAAGATCTTCCAGTGCTTTCATCCTTGAAAACTTATTGTTGTAATCAAGTGTGATTTCGTTTTGCTTATTCTTTAAGCTTTCATTTTCTTCCATTATCCTGAAATAGTCTTTTTTGATTTTTTCCATTTCAAGTGAAAGGGTTTCTTTGTATTTATTATCCTCAGAAAGCTTCTTTGTAAGGCCTTCTATTGCCTCTTCAAGCTGTGCAAGTTCTTTTTTCTTGGTATCTGATTCATCCTTGACAGCTGATTTTCTGTCGTGAAAATTCTTAAATACCACATCGAAGCCTTCAATATTTGCCTTGTTTGCAGCAATTTTGTTAAGGATATCAACAATCTCTGCCTTTTTTGATTCAATCTGAGAATAGGCAAGTTTTGAATCCTCTCTTTTTTGTTCAAGCTCTTTTTCATATTCTGAAAGCTTCTCTTCCATCTGAAGAAGCTCCTTGTCCTTTTCTTCAAGTCCCGAAGCAAGTGACTTACCTTCTTCTTCTATCTTGAGAGCTTTTTTGTCAAGTTCTTCTATTTCTTTGATAATTCTTTCGCAGTTGCCTTCGTTGTTTTCTATATCATTTTTGTAAAGGGTGATTTTGTTTATAAGGTCAGCGTGGCTCTTTTCTATACCAAACTGTTCTTCCTTGAGTCTTGAAATTTGTCTGTTTAATGCCACAGTTTCCGACTGGGTCTTCTCAATAAGTGCTTCAAGCTCTTCCTTTTGCTTCTTGGTGTCGTTAAGCTGATTTAATGCTACCTTAAGGTCGTCTTCGCACTTTTTTGTATCTTCTTTGTATTTTTCAATACTTCTGATTGCGATATTTATCTCAAGTCCTTTAAGTACTTCTCTTAAGTCAAGATATTTCCTTGCTTTTTTGCTCTGGTTTTCCAATGGACCTACCTGACCTGAAAGCTCGGACAGGATATCCCTTATTCTCACCAGATTTTCTTCGGTATTAAGAAGCTTTTTTTCTGCTTCATTCTTACGGTATTTATACTTACTTATACCTGCCGCTTCTTCGAAGATATGACGTCTGTCTTCGGATTTGGAGGAAAGGATTTCGTCAATTTTACCCTGTCCTACTACAGAATACCCTTCCCTTCCTATACCTGTATCCATAAACAGCTCATGGATATCCTTAAGACGGCAGGGAATTTTATTTATAAAGTATTCACTTTCTCCGCTTCTGTGTACTCTTCTGGTAACAACTGCCTCAGAAAATTCCAAAGGAAGGCTCTTGTCAGAGTTATCAAGAATAATAGACACCTCAGCAAAGCCCAATGGATTTCTGTTTTGTGTACCTGAAAAGATAACATCCTCCATTCGGCTTCCTCGAAGAGACTTGGCACTCTGCTCACCCATAACCCAACGAATAGCATCAGAAACATTACTCTTACCACTTCCGTTAGGTCCTACAATGGCAGTTATACCCTTGTCGAACTCAAGCTCAGTTTTGTCTGCAAAGGACTTAAAGCCCTGCATTTTAATTCCTTTTAAATACAAATCAAACACCCTTTTTTATGGACAAAATCAGATTTCGTCCGCGATTTTTTCTACAAGTAAAATTGCATTCTTAATATCATTTATATCACATGTCTCACATGTGGAATGGATATATCTTGTGGGTATGGATATTGCTCCTGTTTTTACCCCTGATCTTGTAATATGCATTGCTCCTGCATCTGTACCGCCATGCTCCAACACTTCAAGCTGATAAGGAATTGAATTATTGGTGGCAACAGACTTAATTCTCTGAACCAGCTCTCTGTCACATATTACCGATTGATCCTTTATCTTGATACAAGGGCCATCTCCCAATGATACTGCCATATAATTACACTCAGGAGTATCCCCTGTGTCAGTTACATCAACTGCTATTGCAAAGTCAGGGAATATATCAAAGGTACTTGTCTTTGCTCCTCTTAAACCCACTTCTTCCTGACTTGTGAATACAAAGTACAGATCATTGTTGCTTTTTATTTTTTTGATAGCTTCTGTAAGCACATACACGCCTGCACGATTGTCAAGAGTCTTGGACATCACTCTGTCCCCGTTTATAACAAAGTCTCCCACAAACTGGGCAGTATCTCCTATTGATACCATTTTTTGTGCTTCTTCTTTGTCTTTTGCTCCAATATCGATGAAAAGGTTTTTCATTTTGATATCCTTTATTGCATCGGTCTTTTCTTCATAGGATATTACACCTGTAATACCACTTTGAAATTTCACTCTCTGATAAAGAGCATAGAAGGGATCTACCCATCCAATTGGAGAAAACCTCAAAAAGCCTTTGTCATCAATATATGTGATCATAATGCCTATTTCGTCAGTATGGGCAGAAAACATTATCTTCTTTCCATTACCTTCTTTTCTCACAATGAGATTTCCCAGAGTGTCTTTGTACACACTGTCGGCATAGTCCTTTATCTCTTCAAAAATAATATCACAGATTTCCTCTTCTCTTCCCGATGGGGAAAAGCTTTGGGTAAGTTTCTCTAAAAATTCCATTATTTCAGCACCTCTTTTCTTCTTGGCTGATACTCAGAAATATTTTTTAATACACATTTTATAAGCTTAAGATAGCTTTGGATATCTCTTACATCTCCTACACTTACAGGGGAATGGATATATCTTAATGGAAGTGAAATAACGCTTGTCTCACATCCGGATGCACTATAGGCAATGGCTCCTGCATCATTTCCTCCCGCATGGGATTTCTTTATCTGATACGGGATATGATTTTCTTTTGCAAGTTTCATAATAAACCCATTAAGATTTTTATTTGATACAGAGGCGCCATCCATTATTGACAATGAAGGACCCTCTCCCTGATTGGTAACTGTAGTATGATCGGAAGAAAACGGCACATCTGCAGCATTTGTACCTTCAAGCACAATACACACATCCGCCTTTTCTCTGTGGCTTAGCACTCTTGCACCTCTTAAGCCCACCTCTTCCTGAACACTGAAAGAAAACACAATATCTTCATCGTATTCTTCTTTGATTGCTTCAAGAAGTGCATAGCAGCCTATACGGTCATCAAGAGCTTTTGCTTTTATCTTTGTACTGCCAAGCTTCCTATATACAGAGTCAAAGGATGCATAATCTCCAAGGGACACTTTTTTCATAGCATCATCCTTATCCTTTGCACCGATATCAATATACATATCCTTCTCTTTGATAACGGATTTTCTTGATTCCTTTGACTGTAGGTGTACTGCCTTAACACCTATTACGCCGGGAATATTGTCCTTGCCTACAAGGACTTTTTTTGAAAGAAGTATTCTGTGGTCAATTCCCCCCACAGTCTTAAACTTAAGAAATCCATTGTCACATATCTCTGAAATGATAAAGCCCACTTCATCCATATGAGCACATACCATAACTTTTTTCCCTGTAGGGTTTGTGCCTTTTTTTACAGCAATCACGTTTCCCATGGAATCTACGGTTATATTATCTGTATAGGGTGATATATTTTGTATAACAAAATCTCTTACTTTGTGTTCATTTCCTGATACACCATGTAAGGAGCAAAGAGTCTCTAGCACAAAGCATCACCCGCCTTATCTATTGATTTCAAAAAGGTGTTTATTGCATAGGAGGTATGCTTGGCATCTTTGATACACAAAACCTCATTTGGAGTGTGCATATATCTTAATGGCACAGAAAACAGTGCACATGGTATGCCATCCCGGGCAACCTGTATACCCCAGGCATTTGTACCTGTATTTCCTCCTTCTATTTCCGGTTCGTATTTAATTTCAAATTCATCAAGGACCTTTCTGATATTACTAAGAAGTACAGGATGGATATTTGGTCCCATACAAAGGGTACAAAGTCCCTCGCCTGTCTTATATGTCTCAGATGATGAAGCATCGGGAGTATCTCCGTGAGTAACATCTATTACTATTGCAAAATCAGGATTGATTTCATAGGCAACAGTTGTAGCACCGCTTCCGTTGGTCTCCTCCATAGTAGATGCCACAAAATATATGTCATAGGGTATATCAATACCCTTAAGACTCTCAAATATATCAATCAAAATTGCTACAGAGCATCTGTCATCAAGGCTTTTGGAAGATATATAATCATTCATAAGAAATGCTGTTTCGTTTAAAAATGTAACACTGTCTCCAATGGATATAAGTGCTTCGGCTTCTTCTTTGGTATAGCCTGTATCAATAAACATATCCTTCCTTACAGGTGCTTTGTCCCTTTCATCATCTGTCATAAGATGTGGAGGCTTGGCACCAATTACTCCGAATACATCTTCCCTTCCGTGAATAATCACTTCACTTCCTAAGAGAATCCTTGAATCTATACCACCGATATTTGTAAACTTCACAAAGCCCTTATCATCTATTCCTGTGACCATAAGACCTATTTCGTCCATATGTGCCTCTATCATAACAGAGCCTGCATTATCTATGGTTCCTTTTCGTTTTGCCACAACACTTCCAAGATTTGAGATATACACATCATCTGTATATCCCTTAAACATTTCAGAAATTACTGTTGCAGCATTTCTTTCATCTCCCGACACTGCCGAAAGGTTTGAAAGCGTCACTATATCATTCTTGAATTTCACTTTCATCAGCTCCCAATCCCATTACAATAGATTTAAAAAGGTTGCCTCTTTCTTCAAAATTTTTAAACATATCGAAGCTTGTTGATGCAGGACTAAGAAGGATAATATCACCTTCTCTTCCCATACTCAAAGCATATTTCACAGCGTTCTGATATGTATCTGCCTGCACTATAGGAAGTGAGGCTTCATCTGAAATATTATCAAGAACTGCCTTCTTTATCTTCTGACTTGTAGCACCAATAAGCACAAGTGCTTTTACATTGTCACATATAGGCTTACCTATTTCATCATAAGGGATGCCCTTGTCCTTGCCGCCTGCTATAAGGATAACCTTTTTGTCAAAGGATTTAAGTCCTGCGATGGTTCTTGAAGGAGAACTTGCGATGGAATCATTATAAAATCTTATACCTCTGTATTCTCTCACAAACTCAAGTCTGTGTTTAACGCCTTCAAAGTTTCTGGCAACAAATCTTATATCTTCTTTGTCAACCATATGATACACTGCTGTAATTGCAGCAAGGTAGTTGTCTATATTGTGGATACCCGGAAGCTTTATATCCGATGCATCCATTATATATTCATCGTTGAAATATATCTTGCCATCCTTAAGGTATGCCCCATCAGGTGACACATTTTTTAAAGAAAACTTAAGCACACTGCCCTTTGCTTCATTACCGCAAAGGTTTGCTCTCTCATTTTCCATATTCACTATAAGCTTCCCATCTGTTGTCTGATGGAGGAAGATATTTTTCTTTGCATCACAGTATTCATCGTAGTCAGTGTGATAGTCAAGATGATTTGGAGAAAGATTTGTAATAACACTTATATCTGCGCTGTATTTCATATTCATAAGCTGAAAGCTTGAAAGCTCTACAACTACCACATCCTCAGGCGAGATAGTTTCTACATTGTGCAAGAGTGGATTTCCGATATTTCCACCTATATGCACACCATATCCTGCCTTGGACAGAATCTTTGATATAAGTGTGGTGGTGGTAGTCTTTCCGTCTGAACCTGTAACAGCTACAATCTTACATGGGCAGACACCAAAAAACATCTCCATCTCACTTGTAAGCACTGCACCGCTTTTTACTGCAGAACCAAACTCAGCTTTGTCAGGTCTTATACCCGGGGTCTTAAGGATAATATCAACCCCATCAAAATGTGAAAGATAGTCATCGCCCAAATACATTGCTTCTGTGTTATCCTTGAAATAAGAAAGAAGCTCTTTATCAAATTCTCCCTCATCCTTACCGTCGCAGCCAATGATAGTAGCACCCAGCTCCTTTAGAAATTTCATCATAGGAACATTGCTCACACCAAGTCCTACTACTGCGATTCTTTTGTTATTTATGTAGTTTTTGAACAATTCAAACTTCGGATTATATACAGCTTTTTCCATAAAGCACCTCTTCTTTTATACAACACTTATAGAGCCACACCATGTCTTATTTGAAAAAACAGATATGACTCACATAAATAAAATACCCCACCGTGCCGTATAAGAGAAAATGATTCTAACCTGTCTGTACAGGGTGGATAATTCCATCCTTCTTGCTTATTGTTCCCTTGATAACTATGTCATGGTCTACAGCCACAAAAAGAGCATGGACTCCGTATTAGAAGCGTTGGTTAAATACTATAAATCTCTTTTACGCACACCGCAGGGATCCTGTTGATATTATATATACATATTTTATCATAAACTTTTTTTCATTTCAATAGTTATTTTATACATTTTATTGAAATTTATGCAACAAAAAAGCTTACCACTCAGGAAGCTATCCCGAATGGTAAGCGATAGTGTATTTAATCTATTACAATCTCAAGCACATTGTCATAACCTTTGTGGAATGCTGACATAACTGTTTTTGTCTTGCCATTTGCATTTACAGTGATATCATAGTCACCGTAGAAGCCCCTTACAGTTGCCTTACCTTCTGCATCGGTTGTTACCTTTGCATCCTTTGTCCACCATTTGTTATATACAAGATCCTGATAAATTTTTCCTGCAGGTTTTAAGTTAAATTCTGTATCATATATAGGTGCATGCTTCGACCATCCGATTCCTTCCTGAAATCCCCACATAATAAACTCAGTAATATTTTCGTTGGAAAAAGCATTTATCATAATATCCCTTGTATAGTTTGCCTGAAGCACATTGTCTGTAATATTGCAGGAATACTCTGTAATCTTGAGCGGAACATTGTATCGTGAACCAATTTTGTTATAAAGAGCCGAAAGCTCGCTTATAGTAGGCATAACATTGTCATAATGAGACTGTATGCCAAGAGAATCAAAGTCCACATCAAGCTTTACAAAATCATCAATAAGTTCAAAATATGTGTCATCAAAGCTTGTTTCGTTGTATGTAAGATCCATATCCTCTCCACCGGCTTCTCTTGCCCAGTCATACATCATTTTCACAAATTCATTTCCCAGTTTTTCTCTTATCTGCACATGGTTTTTCTGATTTTTTACCAGTTCGTTGCATACATCCCATTCTGTAATGTCAGCATTGAATTCTTTGATTACATCTTTTACATGGCTTTCGCATCTTGGAAGAAGATAATCAAGATTTCCCATGTTATCAAATACATCCTTTGGCGTCATCCTTGCACCTGAGGTTGATACATCCACTTCTACATACAGCGTATGTCCTCTGAAATGCTTTATGCCGGCTTTTTTGGCTGCATCTATCTGCTGTTGTGCTGCCTGAGGATATTCTTCGTGAGGCGCCCATTTCAGTACATGTTCATGCACTACTGTATTGAAGTTTTCGGCAAGTTTGTTTGCATGCTCTTCTGTTGCAAGAGATATCATACTTCCAAACTTGAATTCATGCTCAAACATATCAAATTCCACATTTGCATCAGGTATTACATTTCCTGCTTTATCCTTTACTACAACAGTGAAATCGCCTTTTCTTATCTTTTCTATATTTTTGATTGCATCCTTTCTCCATGAAGCATCTTTTGAAAGATCTGTTCTCTCTACAGAAGCAACAGGAAGATCCGCAACATTAATACTTGTACCGTAATTTGTGAGCTTGATATCCTTTACCTCAATTGTTCCCACATTAAGAGCAAATCTGAATCCAAGATTGTCTGCACCGTCAAATGCTGTGTATGGAAGATAGATACTTGTCCATTCCCTGCCGGCAGATACTGTATTAAACAGAGCTTTTCTGAAGTTTACCGGCTCTTCAAGCTGAACATGCATATTGGATATTCCCGATGTCTCTCCACCTTCAGCACATCTCATTTTGAAAGATAATACAAGGGTATCTCCTGCTTTGTATGTATCCTTAAAAAGTCCGTTTAGTCTGTAGATAAGCATTGCGCTTTTCTCAGGAACCTTCACACATTTAAATGAGATTTTCTTACCAAATTCTGCCTCATTATCATCCACAATTTCATATGATCCGTATTCGTTGTTTCCATCCATTCCGCCAAAGAATTTATCACCGGATACAACTACCTTACCATCAAGCTTTGCATATTCATTGTCAAGCTCCACTGATGAAGTCTCATAAAAAATCAAATCCTCAGGATCATTTGTTTTTTCAAACACAGTGGGAATGGGTCTGTGAACTGTTGAAATAAGCTTCGCCATTTTTTTCGGTGAATTGATTATAACCGTCTTTGTGTTATCTTCCCATTGAACCTCACAACCAAGAGCTTCTGATATAAATCTCACAGGTACCATAGTCCTGTCCTGTATGATCATTGCAGGCACATCAAGAGTAACAGACTTTCCGTTAACTGTTGCATTTGTATTTCCGATTTGCAGAGATATACTTATTTCATCCTTTGTTCCTGTAACTGTTTTTGTGGCATCATCCCAGTTTATATTCGCACCCAAAGCCTCAAAGATACCTCTCATAGGCACCAATGTTCTGCCGTTTTCGATCAAAGGCATAACATCATACGCCTGAGCCTTGCCGTCAATTGTGACACTTATGGAGTTATCAGCAAAGGTTGTTGTAAAAACACTTGTCAAAACAAGTAAGCTTATCAAAATCAAACAAATATATTTTTTCATTTTTTATTCCCTTTCATTTTTGTGATCTGTATATAAATTCATCCTTTTCCTTGTCAGAAAGATTTGCAAAAAGTACATTCCATCCGCAAAGTCTTACCTGAAGATTAGGATATTTTTCGGGATTTACCTTTGCATCAAGAAGTGTGTCGGTATCAAGCACATTATAATGCACTGCAAAACCGCCCTTTTCAAAATAAGTCTTAAGAGTGGCAACCATAGAATCAAGCCCCTCTTTTCCCCTTACTGCAGAAGAATGAAAATCCAGATCAATAACAGTCCCGTTTGGTGTTTTGGAAGCATCTATCTTTGATGCAGAAGTAATATACGCCGTTACTCCCTCTTTGTCTGCACCGAATGAAGGACTCATATTCTGCGAAATGGTTTCTCCCGAATATCTTCCGTCAGCCGAAGCAAGTGTATGCTCACCAAACTCGTGACGCCAGTTGATAGAAAAAGTCCCAAGTCTGTATACTCCGCCCTTTTGGTTTGGTTTGTTGGATATTTCGTCACTTAATACATCCACTGTATCTGCCGCAAGTTTATCCACATCATCAATCCCCTGACCGTATTTGGGAAATTTATTTTTTATCTTAAATCTGAGAGTTTCATTATCTTTCCAGTTGGATTCAAGGATTTCTCTTATTTCATCGAGAGTATATTCCTTATCATCATATACAAGTTTTTTGATTGCATAAAGAGAATCTGCCGCTGTCGCAATGCCTATTGCATTTACCGAAGAATTGTTGTATTTTGCCCCGAATCCGTGATATACATCTCTGCCATTTTCCATAGCGGATTTGTATGTGGATGAAAGGATAGGTCCTGCAAAGATTTCGGGATATCTCTTTTCGTAAGCATCGCAGTTAAGCATAGCGCACTTGCTTAAATGTCTTAACTGTCTTGTGTATTCATTATAAAACTCTTCAAAAGTGTCAAATTTCCCGTTATTGGAAAGACCTACAGAAACATCTGCCATTGTGTCATATCCGCCAAAAAGTGCGTATTCCACTGCTTTTGGTACATTTACACGGGCATTGCATGAACAGGTAAGCTCTCCTTCTGCACCGCATTCGTAGCAGCCTACTATATGGAAGTTTGTTGCATCTTCCTTCGTTGCACCGTTAAAAACAAGTGAATCAATTACCTTACGGTTGTTCATAAATACTACACTGTTTTTCCCTGTTCTTATTCCCTCAAAAGTTTCTCTTATAATGTCTTCGGGAGTGTTTTCGGATACTATAAGATGAAATTTCACATCCTTTGTATCCAACTTATGATATGCTCTTAACAACTTATAGGAAAGTTCGTTTATCAGATCTTTCCCTTCTGCATCCGTTCCGCCAAGAGCAAAAGGAAGATTTGAGCCCACATGATAAGACTCCATTGCCTCCATATATCTGATGACAAGTTCATCCCTCTCAGCCTCGTCACATTTTAAATAAAATGGATAAAATAAACTATCTATCCTGCCCATTGTACGAAGAACAGAACCGTCAAACTTCTGTTGCAATATATAATATACAAGAGATGTCTGCATTGCTTCGTAAAGAGTTTCGGGTGGTCTTTTTGTAAGATTTGAAAGACTTTCTGCCATTCTTATGTATCCTTTTGCTTTGGCTTTGTCAATCACTCTGAAAATAAATCTGAAAGCACTGTCATATATACGGATGATATTTGTGTAAAAGCCAATGCTTTTTTCGTCTGTTGTTTTTGAAAGGAAGTCTTTTGCTCTTTCTCTCAACCCCCATATACCGAGACTCAAAACATCCTCCCAGCCTGCAGATGTATGACCGAAATCACAGGCACCGGTGAAGGCTTTTGTCACATAACCGGGATGAAGTCCCAGTTCAGCAATTTTCTCTCTTGCAGAACCTGACCTTACGGTATGCAGTTGGCAAATAACATTTCCGCAATCAACATTTACAAAAAATGCATTATCAGGCAAAAACTCAAACTCACAGTTGTCAAAAAGATATACTATAAGGTCAGAATTTATATCAAGCACACTTCTTCCCTCTGACTTATAATTTTTTACATATTCAAACAATTGTTCTCTGTTTGTCATAAAACCGCCTCCTTAATATAATATATACAATCTCTCTTTTTTTGTAAATTCACAAAAGGAATTTTTTATACATTTCGAAAGTGTTTTATTTTAATATCTTGATTTTAAACAGAAATAATGATAATATAAAAGTATAAAACGAATATTCAAGGTGATAAAAATGACAAAAGAAATCATTACAGATACTATGCTTTATATAAAACAAATAAACGGTGTGTTCTATCATAAGAGAAACCCCGAACAGTTATATTCACAAATTAACCGCCGGTATTGTGATGCTCTGTTATATGTCTTGCAGGGAACATGCCAATATGTATTTGACGACGGACAGACATTCACAGTTGAAAAAGGTAATGCTTTTTTTCTTCCGAAAGAATCATCCTATACAATGACGACAACAGGGATATATGATGTATTATACTGCGACTTTAACTTTGATACAATAAAGCCTCTCAAACCAGATGTATACAAATATAAAAACAGTATACAGATCGAGAGCCTTTTCAGAAAACTTTTAAATACATACTCATCTCCGTCAGAAACTTCTTTTCACAAATCCATATCTCTTCTCTATTCCATATACGAAGATGTTACCCTGAACAAAAATACCGGATATATCGGCTCTTCTGCCAGAAACAAAATATCCAACGCAAAAAACTATATGGACATACACTTTACTGACAATACGCTTACTATCGGAAAAGTAGCACAGATGCTTGGTATGAGTGAAGTACATTTCAGAAAGTTGTTCAAATATCAGTATCACTCTTCGCCCTTGCAGTATATACTGAATCTGAAAGTGGAAAGAGCAAAAATACTTATGCAGAGTGAAATCCTGTCACTTGAAGAATGTGCTTATCAGGCAGGATTTTCTTCATTGCAGTATTTCTCAAGAGTGTTTAAAGGAAAAACAGGGATAACACCTGCAAAGTACAGAAATAATACAAATAAATAGTTATCTGTAAAAAAAGTCGCCATTGGGGGCAATCCCTCCTGGCGACTTTTTTAAAACAAATTATGTATTCTGATTTTTATTCTACTGTGATTTCAAGTTCATTATCATATCCTTTGTGGAATGCAACTGTCTTGGTGGCTGTCTTACCGTTTACTTCCACTGTCACATCATAGTCACCGTAGTAGCCTCTTACACTAGCCTTACCTTCTGCATCTGTTGTAGCCTTTGCATCCTTTGTCCACCATTTATTATAGACAAGATCCTGATACACTTTTCCACCTTTTTTCAGATTCCAGTTTGTATCATAAATCGGAGAATGTGCCTCAAAGTTTGACCCGTCAAAGAATCCCCACATTAAGAATCCATCCATATTTGGCTCAGCAAATGCAACAATCATTGAATCTCTCAGGTAATTTGCCTGAAGATTTTCATCCTCTATAGAACAAGAAAATTCTGTTACTTTGATTCTCTTGTCATAGTCATTTCTCAGTCTTTCGTACAATGCCATCTGTTCTGAAGGCATCTTCTGATAGGATTCATAGTGTGACTGAATACCGATACCATCATAATCAACATCCATTTCTTTGAATTTGTCAAGATACTCAAAGAATTCATCTGTCCATACATCGTGAGTTTCGTTGTAGTAAAGCTCAACATCATCTCCTGCGGCATCTCTTGCCCATTCAAACCAGGTCTTAAAGAGTGTATCATCCTCATACACATCCCTGAATTCGTGATTTGTAACTATCTGATTTACCACGTCCCACTCTGTTACTCTGCCGTAGAAATCCTTGCACACACTATAAATATGATCTTTGATTTTCTGATCGAAAAGTGCTCTGTCCTTTGTTACAGGCTCAGTAAACATATATTCAGGTGTAAGGTATGTCTTACCATCAGAGCCAAGTGCAAGTTCCCATATAAGAGAGTGTCCTCTCATATATTTGATACCTGCATTTACTGCACCGTCAAACTGCTTCATAGCACCTTCGGGATTTCTCTCGTAAGGTCCCCATTTCATCATATGTTCAACTACTGCAGTATTGAAGTTTTCATTAAGCTTCTTTGCATATTCCTCATTTTCGTATACAGATGCATTTATACTTGTACCAAACTGAAATTCGTGCTCAAACATATCAAAAGTTACATTTGCATCAGGGATAACATTGCCATCTTTATCTTTTACAACAACAGCGAAATCGCCTTTTCTGATTTCTTCTATTCTCTTTAATGCATCTTCTCTCCATTTGGAGTCAAGCTCCAGTTCAGGGTAAACTGTCTGTGTCTTTGGAAGCTTTGATATATCATAATCAGGTCCGAAATTAAGAATCTCTATGCCGCCGATTTCTATTATCTGCTTAAAGAATCCCGGTCTGATACCGATACTTGTAGCATTTTCCACACCTTTAAAAGGCATATATATTACCTGCCAGTCTGATCCTGCAGTTGCAAAATCAAAAAGTGCTTTCTTAAATTCCTTGGTTTCTTCTACCTGCACCTGAATCTTACAGTTACCGGTATCGTCTCCTCCTGAAACTGTTCTCATTCTGAAGCAAAGTATCATCTGGTCCTCTGCCTTCACACCGTCTCCCGGATTCTTCTCAGGTGTTGCAGAGGTCTTTACGATAAAATCAGCACTTTTATTCGGCACTTCATTACACGTGATTCTCACAGCTTTTTTAAATACCTGATCCTTCACATCCACCACTTCATATGAGCCGTATTCTTCTCCCTTGACCTTTAGAAGTCCATCGATAAATTCTTCTGTAGTACATACCACTTCGCCGTCTTTTTTCACAAGCTCATACTGTTTTTCCTGTTCTTCTATTGTACTTCCACCGAAGTGGTGCATGTCCTTCATATCAGCAGTTTTCTCAAATTCTGTCGGAATATTTCTGTGATCTTCCGACACAAGCTTTGCAAGTTTTTCTTTTGATGAACTGATGATTACTGTCTTTGTAGCATCATCCCAGTCCACCTTGCATCCTAAAGATTCAGAAATAAATCTTACAGGTACCATTGTTCTGTCTGAAACAATTGTTGCAGGTACATCAAGGGAAACTATATTGTCATTTACCTTTGCTTCCCTGTTTCCTATCTGTAATATAACCTTTGTATCGCCTTTTGTACCGGTTACTGTCTTTGTGGCATCGTCCCAAAGAATAGTAGCACCAAGTGCTTCAAAGATACCCCTCATAGGTACAAGTGTCCTTGAATCCACAATTACAGGCATCACATCATAAGACTGTTCTTTACCATCGATTGAAACCTTGATGGATTCTCCTGCGTAAGAAGTTAGTGTTATGCATGATAATGCAATTATAAATACCAATAATAAAGAAATTATCTTTTTCATATTATCCTCTCCTTAATCTATTTCTA
>SVJM01000088.1 GCA_015068975.1 Oscillospiraceae bacterium
TACTCTTTACCAAATAGAGATTTTCGTGGGGTATTCTTTCTGCAAGCGCCACTACTATTTCTTCAACGGTCCTTCCCTCCACACATACAATTCTTCCATGATTCGGAATATCTTCATATCCTTTCTCCAAAAGCAATTCTTCACAGTTCTCTCCTCCCCATCTACATTTCAATTTCAAGCATAAATCAGCCAATGTATAGGGAATCTCAATATTTGTATGTCCGTCTTGGAAAAAGACTGTTAGTTCCGTTGCCGCATCAATAAAACTGTCGTAATCACACACTGTTTCCTTTTTGGCCAGATACAAAGCTTCTAACTCCATTTGTTTCTTTTCATCCTCTATGATTGCCGGATGTTTTAGTAATGCTGAATATAAATATTCTAAATCCTCTTGATAATCATTCTTCCCCATTTATACACCTTCTTACTTTATAAATCTAATTTTCATTATACCAAAAGTGCACCTACATTTCCACATATTGGCACCTTATATATTTCTCTCAACCTCCGGTTGCGTTCATCTACCACACACTCAAACATTGCGTTATTTTCATACTCTCATATCTTATGTATAATAAAATCATAGCTCCACTCAAACCGGTATGAAGCAGCTAAACAAATAAATCATGCACAAATATATCGTAGTACAGGAGGATACAAAGTATGAACATTAACTTAGCAGAACAGTTGAAAGCTCTACGAAAAGAGAAAAATATATCCCAGGAAAAACTAGCCGCGTACTTAGGTATTTCTTATCAGGCTATCAGTAAGTGGGAGAATGGAAACGCCTATCCGGACATTCAGCTCTTACCGGATATTGCACGATTCTTTGGAATTACCATTGATGAACTGTTACAGGTAGAAAAACTAGACGAGCAGGCTTTATTTAATGAATACATCTCCAAGGCAGAGATGCTTTTTAGGAATGGCCAAGATATGGAAAAAATACTGCCCCTTTGGAAAGAAGCATATCAAAAGATGCCTAACAATATCCAAGTTAAAGAATTTCTCATGTCCACCTATTTCGATGCAGATAAGGTTAAATACAGCCAAGAAATAATAGAACTTGGTATGGATATCTATAACAGCAATACAAATATGTATCATAAAGGACAGGCTATCCGCGAAGTAGCTCGTACTTATGCTGAACTTGGTGACCTCCTTAAGGCGGAGCAATGGGTATTAAAAGCAACCCAGATAAATCACTGCCAGGAAGTATTATTCTCTGAAATCTTAAGTGGAGACGAGATGGTTGAACAGATTGCATTTTTTACACATTGGACTTTGGAAGAGTTGCTCTACATGGCTCGCAGAATCGCCTTCTTAGAAGATGCAGAAACCTCTTTATCTGCAGCCGACCGTATAGAAACCCTAAAGACCGTTGCTAAGCTTTATGAAACCATCTATAAAAATGATGACATGTCCTTTGAATCACTGCAAATGCTGTATTTAACCCATGTCCAGATTGTAGAAAAGGAGGTTCAAAACGAAAACAATGAAACTGTAATTAGAAAACACTTGGAAAAAGCCTATGAATGTGCCACAAAAGCAGCTGCTGTCACAGAACATAAACTTACCCATCCGCTACTCTTTGGTTGGAAAATACAGGCTGCTCCTTCAGACAATTTCCGCATGTTAAACTGGTTTCAAAATGAACTGAAAAAGGACTATTTGTGTAAGTACAAGAATACTGACTGGTTATTAGATTTACAAAAGAAATCTCAGTCCCACTCTTCACTATAATCCTTCAAAAAATCCCCTCAAAGTACATTTTACAGAACTTTGAGGGGATATGATTGTTATGAAATTACTCCACCAAAAAACACCCACCTACTGCAAGCACTCGCCTTTGTGCCTTCATGATATCTTCCTCTGTACCATTCCAGTTATCAACATCCTCACTAACAAAGTAAAGCAACCTATCTGACAAATTCTTCAAAAACCTTACAACGATTTTCCCGGAAGCACCATTAAGTGCTGCTGTTAATGTTTCATTATCCAGATTTTTCAAAATCGCCTGAATTTCAAAATCACCAACCTGCTCAAATCGTTCCAACAAAGCGGTTTTCTCAGAATATAACTTCTTATCCTGATACTTTCCGATAATCTCCTCCCTGGTTCTTTTCCCCTGTTCTCTTCTGGTGATATCCTCCAACTTTTTCCAATACCCCACTCCCACGAAAGAAGCCACTATTTCCCGCAACATCTCAGTATTCTCGCCGGAAGCTATCCTCTTTAGGATATGCGTAATCATATATCCTTCCCTTTGCTCTTCCGACGCAAGTGTCGTTACATAATTCTCCAAAAGCTCAAAGATCAAGTCTAAATCCATACGCTTCATTAAGGATTGCAGAAAAAAGTGAATGGCAAAAGGTAGAAACTTACTTTCACCCTCATATTGCTTCATGCGTTCATCCAGTGCCAGAAGCCCCTGCTTTCTACTGATTTCACTGCACGCAAGTAGCTCTTCTGCCACTTCTACCAATCGTATTTTCTCACTATCGTAAATTCCCAACTTTCCCAGATGCTTTTCTTCCCGACCTACTAATTCATCAATGCTACATTCAAAATAATCCGCAAGAGCCCATAGCATTTCGATGCCGGGATTGGCAAGGTTACGTTCCCACTTTGAAACCGCAGCCGGACTCACACAAAGTATGGCCGCCAATTGTTCTTGTGTCATACCTTTAGCCACACGCAACGAATATATCTTCCCACCAATTGCAACTCCATGCTGTTCCATACGCAACCTCCCAACACATGCCGTTTCGAACACTTCTACATAAATTA
>SVJM01000033.1 GCA_015068975.1 Oscillospiraceae bacterium
GAAATATTACATAAAAATGTAATATTTCCCACATAATGAGTAATTTGTAAGTTTTATTGTGCATTCAGGTTTTTGACTTATGTATAATCTATGCCTTTTTGCGATCTGGAGTTTTTTTACATTCCCTACTTACTTTTTCGCAATACTTATATATCTAATTCTGAATACAAGCCGAAGTGATCGGAAGGAAACATACCATCAACGGTTTCATCAATTATTTTCTGGCACAGTGGTTTCACTTTGTCATCTGCGAAGATAAAATCTATATGAGTATCACGCTCAATGGAAAGGTCATATCCGTGATATGTGTTTACTGTATGATTTTCACACACGGCATTTACATCGGTGAAATACTTTGTGATTTCTTCATAACCTTTGCTTTTTGGTGTCATATTGAAATCACCTGATATAAATGTGGGAAGGTCTGCAATTTTTGATGAATATTCCTTAATAAGTTTCGCACTATCCACATGACAATTATCACCAAATCCAAAGTGTGTGTTCATAAAGAGAAATTCCTTGCCTGACTGTTTTTCTCTCAAAATCACGTACATACACACTCTATAACAGTCATATCTTTCATCCCATCCCTTAGAAGGTGTTTCAGGAGTGTCAGATAAATAAAACATCCCCTTCTTAAGACAATCAAATTTATCCTTTTTCCACAAAATCGGTGCTGCTTCCAGTTCATTCTCATGTCTGTATTTATAGTATATATCATACTTATCAAGATAGTATTTCTCTATATACTCTTCCCATTTGGGTCTTAATTCCTGAAATCCTATTACGTCAGCATCATATGGGGATGTGACTTTATAAAGCCTTGGAGCACGTTCACTGATTGCATTTCCGTTTTTGTCATCGCAACAACGGATGTTGAAGCTGATTACTTTAATTAACATATTATTTACCTCCATATACTATATCACATTTATTCTTTATATCAAAAAACTCAAAATACTTTTCTTCCATAGGAATCCATTTATTAATAAAGTCTGATACTTTGTCAGGATTTCTCTGTAAGATTCTTTCTGACTGAGTACCTTTGTCAACATCACAGAAAATACTCATATCATAGTAATCATAAATATCAGGATGACAGGAATATGAGCCTTCTACAATAATAAGAGGTGTCTGTGTAATGTGGATTTCTTCACCGAAGGACATAGTATTACATACAAAAGGTCTGTAACTGAATTCTTCTCCCTTTGATAAAGGAATGAGAACTTCAGATTTAAGCCTTTCTCTGTCAAAATTTCCACCGGGTTCAGACAATCTCTCTTCTGTACGTTGATAAGGCTGAAGGAAGAAGTCATCAATGTGTATTATACGTGATACGAAAACTTCATTAAGCTTATTTGCGAGAGTGGTCTTGCCTGATGCACACCGTCCCTCAATGGCTAACACCATACTGCCCTTTGCAGACAAAAGTCGGTCTATTTCCATTATTATATCTGTCATTATTTCCTCCCAAATCTTACAAACTTCGCCTTATGAAGTGATACCATAAGTACCGGTATAAGGATTATCTGGATGATGATACCCGGGATTGCATTTAAGAATGCTCCTGAAATAAACATAGACAGAGTGAAGCTTCCACCCTTTATTCCAAGGAGTATCATCTGAACTATTCCCCATACTATTCTTCCCGAAATCATACTTATGATAAGGCATCTTAAGAGGGCTTTCACACATTTCCATCTGGATTTATTATAAAGATATCCTGATACAAATCCATATGTGGCAAGTTCAAACGCCATTGCCAGAGCAAACGGATACATAATCGGCATACCAAAAAATACAGAACGGGATATAGGAAGGATAAACCCTACTATCAGACCATATTTCCATCCGCATATAAATCCTGTAAGAAGCACAGGTATATGCATAGGAAGAAGCATATTGCCTATTTCTTTCATCTGCCCTGTAAAGAATGGAAGTACATAGCCAATGCACAGAAACATTGCAGCAAGGGTAAGATTTTTAAGTTTCTCACTTTTCATAACATATCTCCATATATGTGTTTATTAATGAATATTTTACTATCATATGATTTCTTTGTCAATGTAAAATTCGTTCAAATATAGACAAAAAAGGCGATTCTTATTATAATGATAATTTTTAAAATGACATATATTGCGTTTAAACAATTAATTATTCGACAGTCTGTAGACCCTGAAACAGAACAAAATTGACTTCGTCAATTAAATGTTCGCTTCGCTCACCTTTTTTATAAGGTAAATTTTATTGTTACAAGCAATTGCTGCCGCAATTTCCTATGTAATAAAAAAGACAGCGTGAAGAAAATCTCCACGCCATCTTTTTTATGAAAAAACTACTTATTGGTAATATCTATCGGTTTCATATACGGATTACCCATATCAAGGTCATCCCATACAAAGGCATAATATGTATAACCATTCTTAGGAAGTGTAACTTGGTCTGTCACTACCGGAAATGTAGAGCCTATGCTGAATGATTTAGGTGTTGATGCTACCATCTTAATCATCTTACCTGATTCATCATAAGATACAAGAATAAGAGTGATATTCATCGGTGACTCTACTGATGATGAAAATACTGACGCAGTACCTACAAGGTTATCCCCTTCGGTAGCGACTTCCACTCTGATATTTGTACCAAGTTCTTCTACACAAATATCGTCCACATAGTATTTCATCATAAATGGAACTGTACTACCCACGCCATCCGCAGACTGGTCGATTCTCAAAGCATCAATTACTGTATATTTGCCTGTTGAATCCATAGCACCTGCAATTTCATCCTCTGTAACAGTCCAGTAGATTTCAAACTCTGTCCATGTGTCATAAGGAACATCCTTTTCCACCTTGCACAAATTACAGTTTCTGTAATCAGAAGCTATTGTCTTATTATCTGTTCCGTTATGAGGTGGTATACCACCAAGACCGAGAGCAAACTTAGTAGCTGTACCCTTATCTGTAACAGGATTATCTACTGATGGTGTTTCTTCGGTAGATGATGCATAGTATTTGTCAGTATAAGCACTATCTGACGGAGCATATACCCATGCAGAGATTCTGAATGTTCTTCCCACGTCTTCTTTTGTAAGAGGAGCATGGAAGAGATTTGGAATTCTCACACCACCGGTCATCTTACTCGTCATCGGTTTTGAATTTGAAACCTGCATAAGCGCACCTGTACCTGTACGTGTGATGCCTGATGCTTCTACCTGTGCATCACCTCTGCCTTCACCCCAGTTGGCAACTGCTGCATGCTTGTTACCTGAAATAGTCTTATCGAAGTCTGTGTAGTTAAGTGTGTAACCGCCGGGCTCACCTGCTGTATAGAAGTGATTGTTCTGTGCTGTAGTGAATACACCTGCCTTCACATCATCGAAGGACCAGTCCCACTTGTAGTTTGCAGGAACAGAATCAGGAGTACCTACATATTCTTCAATTCTGAAGTTATCAAGATACACTCCTGTAATATAGTCTGTACCACTTGCTGTTGTATAGTTTGAGAAGTCAAGCTTGATACCGTTGTTAGCGATAACGTCGTTATCGTTTGCCTGGAATATCAAGGATACCTTCTGCCATTCATTCTTTCTGAGAACGAAGTAATCAGATTTTGCCTGACTATTGTCAGTTGCCTTGTTTGTACCACCGTTACCTGTAGTCCAGATGAAGCTTCCCTTGGCTGTATCTGATTCATCGTATTTTGACTCCACATAATTTGCCCAGAAGGATACTCTGTAGTATTTACCGCTTGTCATAGGAACTGTTGTTCTTGAAAGACCATAGAAACGTGTACCTACAGTGGAAAGAAGTGCGCCCTCTTCTGTATCTGCTACACCCTTCTTTGCCACGTTAAAGGCATCAATCTTAAATACTCCCTTACCGAAGTCTTCTTCCAATGCCCCTTCAGCCTGTGATGGAGCATCGATATTTGCAGCGGCATATGTAAGCTTACTGTTAAGACCATTTGTGTTTTTTGATTCACCACTTGTCATTATGTATGCAAATGTATTGAAGTTACATGCTGTATCATCATCTTCGTTACCATAGAAGTATATGGTCTTGAATCCGTCTGCAGTAACATCGCCTCTGTTTGCATCTACTCTGAAACGAGCCACATAAGTAGCATCTGCAGTTGGGTTTGATACTGTGATGATTTCTTCTTCTGAAACAAGTTCATCGTTTAAATACCATCCGATAAATTTGGATGTTTCATTTGCTGTAGCTGTAAGGGTGGTTTCTCCGTCTTCCCAGATTTTGCCACCGCCTGAAACTGTACCCAATGCATCAGAGTTTGCCTGTGCAGTGATTGTGTACTGCATCATTTCTCTTACTTCAACATCATCAATAAAGAATGAATCCATTGCAGGAATACCATCTTTACCTGCACCTACTGTATTGATTCGCATTGCATTTACCATTTTTGGAAGTCCTGCATCATTTACACCTACATAATCAGACTTCATTTCAAATGTAGTACTAATCTTTGTCCATGTGTCAAATGGTACCTGAAAACTCTCAGCCTGAATACCAAATTGTCTGTTTGCTGATTCAAAAAGCTTGCCGGTGGTATTTGAATATCCGCCAACTTCCACACCGCCTGATGTAGCAGTTGAAGCATAATACGGATGAGCATCTGCTCCACCAAATTCTGTTTTTATAATTGTATAATCCTTCTTTGGTGTAGTTGTGTCAGCAATTGTTGTGTTTATCTTCGCACTTGGCATATATACATAAGCTGACACTTCAAACTTTCTGCCTACATCGTCTGCGTCAAGTTCACCTCCGAAGATGTTGTTGAGCTTCGCACCTCCGTTAGCGTTGGATGTTCTGGTTTTTGTAAGGTCTACTCTAAGTGAGTTGATACCTGAATGTGATCTGAAACCACCGCATACAAAATATGTACCTGTAATCGATCCGCCAAATGATCTTACCATTGCAGAGTACGCAATATCATCTGTGGTCTTATCTGTTTCTGATGAAGGTACTTGATAGCTTGGCTTGTAGTAATCAATCTGCTGAGGATAATTAGTATAAGAAGTATTAGATATCGCCTTTCCTACATCGTAAGTAGTTGCAGATTGACCATACTCACTATTTACAGCATATACTGCTTCAAAGTCATTAACCGCATGATAGCCTGAGGTTACTGAACTATCGCCAACATACTTTTCGATAGTCATATCATCCATAAGGATAGTACAAGGCACTGCACTCTGGTACTTCGTGGTTATAAAACGAATACCTGCAGCTGGTCCTTTTGCATCGCCTAAAGCGGATGCATCATTTTTGAAAATTGTTTCCATTCTTACCCATTTGTTGTATGGAATATATCTGTAGCCTGTGAAGTTGCCCGCATGGTTTGTCCCACTGGTTACCGCAGGCTCAAGACAGATTCTTGCAAGGGTTGCAGTAGAAACAGAAGGGTTAGCCACATACACCCATGTTCTCATTCTGTAGGTTGCACCGATTTCGTAATTTTCTGAAGCATCGGAATTATTAGCACGAAATCTTCCGCCTGTTTCTGTAAAGTTTGCAAACTGAAGGCCTAATTTTGTAGTATCATCATCTGCCTTTGCCAAATCAGCATCAATGGCAGCCTTGATATCCCACTTATAGTATCCTTCTCCAAGGCTTGAATCCGGTGCAGGGAACTCATCAGCATAAGCCTCATAGCTAACTGCCATACCAGGATTATTGCCACCACTTTCCTTTGTCCATGAGCCGGTAGCCGGAATTCCGCTTTCTCCCTGGATAACCTGAACAAGCTTATAGTCATCCTTGCCCACTGTACCAAGAGGTGTGGAGGATGTTGCCTGGGTTACCTCTGCATTTGCAACGATGGTGAAAGAAAACAAAGATGATACAATCATTATCATTACAAGTGCCAATGATAGTAGTTTTTTCATAATTTTCTCTCCTTATATATTTATATTATTCCCCGAATTTATAATCGTAATACTGAGATGGTGTCATAAAGATAATGTCGTCTCTTGACATAAAGTATGCCATTATTCTGTCCATTTCTTCATAAGCGGCATCGTCATTGAAGTATGCATGTGCCTGAAGGACTACATAATCTCTGCCTTCACTTTCAGCTTCTTCCACTGCTGCAACTGCTTTTTCAAGTACAGGGTTTCCCATACCCTCTTCAATAGAATTGCCTTCAAGGTTTACAAGCTCTGTTTCATTCTTAAAGAGTGAGGCAGGACCATACATTACGCCTTCAATGCCCACATCCTTAAGAGCCTGAATAGTGGTAGCAGACATTTTGTTTCCCGGAGCACCGAAGAATCTCAGCTTATATCCGCCGCCTATATCACCTTCTATAGTGTCGATTGCTTTCTGAAGGTGATATACTTGCTTTTCGTAAGAATCTTCTAAGAAGTTCTCATAATTGTAATCATTTATAGGAGCACCTTCATCATAAGAAGAAAGCTTGTGAAGATCACCGTGGTGCCAGATTTCTACACCGTCTGCAATCCACTTGCGGACTGTAGGAAGAAATGCTGTTTCATAATCTTCCTTATCATAATAATCATACCAGTAGTGAGCAATAGCGCCCATAGATATCTGTGATATGCCGTAGGATTTGAAATATTCATATGCTCTGTCATATTTCTTGTAGCTATTGTATCCAAGGTCATCAAGCTTAAATATTACCTTAAGCTTGTCATCGATATTTTCATTTGGATCAAATTCTCTTGACTTTGCCAAAGGAAGGATATCCTCTTCATTGTGCCATGCAAAGAACTTAACCATCTTTGTGCCCTCAGGTGCTGAGTATGCTTCCATAAAGGTGTTGTATTCATCCCCTGCAGTCTCTGACACGTTATCGCTGAGCTTCTTCACCTCAATCATACGGTCTCCTTCACCGTAGAATACTGCCATAAGAGAGTATTCTATAGGCACACCGTACTGATTTCTGATCAAAGCATTAAGCTTAATCTTATCATTAAAGCTGTCATATGCAGGAAGAAGTGTGATTGAAATAAATTTGCTTATTACACTTGATGTGGTAATAGAGCCTGTCACATTCTTACCAGAAAGGTTAAGCTTCACTTCATGGCTTGTAACAGCGTCATTTCCATATGTAAGTCCGTCCTGATAGAAGCCAAATTCGAAGTTGCCATACTCATCAAGTGTAGTCTGCGAAAGGTAGTCCACATTGCCTGTGGATTTATTCACAAGTGTCAGTGTAACATCACGACCTTCGAAGGTATAATCCTCTTCTCTGATATCTTCAGAAGAGATAGTACCTGCCACTTTTACATAGTCAGACTGATAGAATGATACTGCTCCGCTGTCTGTGGCAAAAACATTCATTCCTGCAAATACTGACACAAAAATCGCAAGGCAAAGTATAATACCAATTACTTTTTTCATACTAATTTCCCTTTCTTCTTATATTTCCAATTATGATAATAACATAATTGTGTATAAAAAAAATGTCAATTTCTTAATGAAAAATACAAATATCTTAATATAAGCCTCAATCATTAATATTATAACATACAAACTACAAAAAACAATACAAAATATTGCGTTTTTTCTTTAATAATTGTACAATATTGACATTTTTTTAAACTTTCCTTATAGAATCTTTCATAAAACAAAAAGACGAACATGAATGTTCGTCTTTTGAATACATATTATGCGAAATATGATTTGACAATTTCGTTGACAGCTCTGCCATCGGCTCTACCCTGAACCTTAGGCATTACCTCTGCCATAATCTTGCCCATATCTTTCATGGACTGTGCATCAACCTTCTTAATGCACTCTACTACAATTTCTTCTAATTCCTCTTTACTCAACTGTGAAGGCAAGTATGCGGTCAAAACTTCTATCTCACGCTTAAGATCAGCGATTAAGTCTTCTCTGCCGCTCTTTTCATAATCAGGAAGAGCATCTTTTCTCTTCTTCACTTCCTTGGCGATAACTACTATCACTTCGTCATCAGAAAGTGTCACCTTATTATCCTTCTCATACTGCAATATAGCAGCTCGTGTACTCTGAACTGCATTTTTTTTGACTGTGTCTTTCTCTTTCATAGAGAGCTTCAGGTCTTCCATAAGTCTTTCTTTTATGTCCATCAAAAACCCTCCTTTATATGAAGATAAAATAAACCTTATCTAAAAGATCTTTTTCTTGCTGCTTCAGACTTTTTCTTACGCTTTACGCTAGGTTTTTCATAGTGTTCTCTCTTACGTATTTCTGACAAAACACCTGCTTTTGCACACTGACGCTTAAATCTGCGAAGAGCGCTGTCCAAAGATTCATTTTCTTTAACTCTGATTTCTGACACTTAAATCCCCTCCCTCCGCTACTACACTGGTGTCAAATATGACACGAATTTGGGATTAGCTGAAATCGTACAGCTTATTATACTAAATTCTTAGGGGCTTGTCAAGAGTTTTTTCATGTGAAAAGTTAAATATTGGAAAACACCGCATAACAGTATTTTTCACAAAAAAGACAACGGGTGCCTTCCTGCCCTACGATTGCCCGGTTGGTATATTTTGTAGGGGAGTGCCTTGTGTGCTCCCGTATGAGGTTTCTCATACGGACAGATGAGGGCATCTGTCCCTACGATTGCTCACCCGTCATATAGTGTACTTCCTTTCACAGCACACAAAAACGGTGCAGATGTTTCTGCACCGTTTTAAACTTATCTGATTATTCGCAATCGCAATCACAATCACAGTCACAATCGCAATCGATATCAAAGTCGATTTCCTTTTCGCAATTTGGACAGATGATTGTATCTTCGTTGATCAATGCATCTTCGTCTATGCAGATTGTCTCGCCACATTCAGGGCAATCAAGCTCATAGAACTCTCCGCAGCAATCTCCATCACATTCATCCTCTTCGAGAAGAACATCTTCAACTGTTGCAAGGTCGTCATCGATCATATCGATTCTGTCAGACATTTCGTCCTGATAATCATACAAATCGTCAACACATTCGTTAACTTCATCGAGAATCTCAAGAATAGCTTTAAAAATTTTGCCTTCGTTTGAAGCTTCGTCAATCTTAAGTCCTTCTATAAGGCCCTTAACATATGACACTTTGTTTGAAATGTTTTCCATAATGAAACTCTCCTTTTTTATTAAATTGGATAAAGAAAGATTATGCTCTTTCCATATATTCTCCTGTTCTTGTGTCGATTCTGATCACTTCGCCCTGATCGATAAAGAGAGGAACGTTGATCTGTGCACCTGTTTCTACAACTGCAGGCTTTGTAGCACCTGTAGATGTGTCACCCTTAAATCCAGGCTCTGTTTCTGTAACAACCAGCTCTACAAATGTAGGAGGTTCGATACCGAACACGCTTCCTTTGTAGCTCATTACTTTAACTACCATATTTTCTTTTACAAATTTCATAGAATCGCCAAGAGTTTCCTTATTGAGAGGAATCTGCTCGTATGTTTCCTGATCCATGAAATAATAAAGATCACCATCGTTGTAAAGATATTCATAGTCTTTTCTTTCGATGTGTGCTTTTGGCATTTTTTCAGTTGGTCTGAAAGTCTTTTCTATAACGCCGCCTGTAATAACGTTTTTGAGCTTTGTTCTTACGAAAGCAGCTCCCTTACCCGGTTTTACGTGCTGGAATTCAACGATCTGGAATACATTGCCTTCAAGTTCAAATGTAACACCGTTTCTAAATTCACCTGCTGAAATCATAGTTATTTACCTCCGTATTTTCCTATGGGCATAAACCCACGATTATCATAATTACTATTCCATTTTATACCAAATACAATAAAAAATCAAGCCTTTTATTAAATATATATCAATTCTTTGGAAGATTTGGTGATATTTTCGTATCCATCCTCTGTAATTACCACCATATCTTCGATTCTGACACCCACCTTGTGAGGGATATATATACCCGGTTCTACAGTGATCACATTGCCGGGACAAATAATTTCTTCGCACTTTGGCGAAAACGAAGGACCTTCGTGAATCTCTATGCCTACACTGTGACCAAGTCCGTGACCGAAGGTGCCGGGATATTTCTCATTGATCACATTCTCAGCTACCCTGTGAATGTCCGAGCACATCTTACCCGGTGCAATTACTTTAAGTGCTTCTGTCTGGGCTTTAAGTACAGTGTCATATACATCTTTTATTTCATCAGACACATCTCCTACTGCAAATGTCCTTGTCATATCTGACATATAGCCATCATACACGCACCCAAAGTCAAGAACTACCAGTTCTCCTTCGGTAAGCTTCTTATCTGTTGGACATGCATGAGGAAGTGCTCCACGCTCACCTGATGCACATATAATATCAAAGGATACTGCCGATGCACCGTTTTTTCTCATAAAGAACTCAAGCTCCAGAGCAATCTCCCTTTCAGTCATACCGCACTTTGCAAATTTCAATATATGGGAATATGCCTTATCGGTAATTTCCTGTGCTTTTTTTATAAGTGAAATTTCATTTTCAGTTTTAATTTTTCTTATATCATAAATCATCTGTCCTATGGGATAGAGAGATTTGAATTTTTTTCTGAATTTATTAAAAAGTGAAAGGGAAATATTCACATCTTCAAACCCGCAAGACTTGTATGATTCACATATGCTGTCACACTTATCTGTTTCTTTTATATCTATAACAGAAAAATCCTCACACTGTTCGTTTGCCTGTTGAATATATCTGAAATCAGTAAAGATATAATTATTATCCTTATCTATCACAAGATAGGCACTTGAGCCTGTAAAGCCTGACAGATAAAATACATTCTTAAGATTTGTCACAAGCACTGCATCTATACCCTTTTCCGCCATAGATGATTTAAGTTTGGCTAAAGCTCTGTTCAAGATTATTTTCCTCCCAATTTAAGATACATTTCCTGCATCTTTTTTGCATCTTCTGCCATAGTACCGTCTGATTCGCAGATGAATACAGGAGAAATATTCTTTTCGTACACAAGCTCTGCCACATACTGAAAGTCAGGTCCGTATACTTCGTCCTCAAAGGTAAGATGCTTCTTTTCTCCACCGGGGACTGTATATTCTATCTTAGAAAAATGACTGTGGAAGATATTAAGTCTGTCAAAGCCCAATTTGTTTTCTATTGTATCAAAAATATGTCTGAAATCCTCCTTAGCTTTAAGTCCGCCAAATGTTCTTGCATTAAGATGGCCGAAGTCTATGGCAGGGAGAAATGTATCATCTACAAGACACAATTCCATTACCTCATCAAGGTCTCCAAGCTGATTTATCTTACCCATTGTTTCGGGACAGATGTGTATATGAAGAAGCCCCTCATCCTTTGCAGCATCTCTCGCCATCGCAAGGGTCTTTTTTGCATACTCCAAGGCAACAAGCCTGTCTATCTTTGCACAGCTACCCGAATGAACAACGATTCTCTCTGCTCCCATATTATCTGCTGCCCTTAAGGTCTGCATAATATAGTCTACACTTTTCAGTCGCTTTTCTTCATCGTCTGTGGCAAGGTTTATATAATAAGGAGAATGGATACTTAAGAGTATCCCGTTTTCCTTTGCTTCGTTTCCTAATTTGTTTGCAGTTTCTTTGGACACCTTCACGCCCTTTGAGCACTGATACTCATAGGCATTAAGCCCGCGTCCCTTTAACCACTTGGGCATTTCAAGGGATGCTTTGTGCCCCTCTGCATAAAATGAATCTGAATTACCCGAAGGTCCGAAATATACCATAATAAATTACTCTCCTGTTTTCTCTGAAAGTTCTTCAATCTTTTTTGAATTTTTCCATTCAAAATAGTCTTCGATGATTTCTTTTGCGAGTGCCATAACCGGAATTGCAAGAAGAATTCCCCAAATACCAAAGAATCCGCCACCTACAAGAACACCAAATATTACCCAGAATGGCTTTATGGAGAATGAGTTGTCGATAAGTCTTGGCTGAATTACATTGGCATCAATCTGTTGAAGCACAATCATACTTACAGCAAGAATGGCTGCTGTTGTAAAGTCATTTGTAAATATTGTGACAACTGCCGCCACAACAGTACCCACTATAGCACCAAAATATGGAATGATATTTAAAACTCCTATCATAAGTCCAAGAAGTACTCCATATTTAACACCTATAACTGATAATACTACAGTTGCAAAGACAGTAACTATCAATGCATCAAGCAGAACACAGAATATATAACGATACATAAACTCCACAGCCATATCCACATATACACGGACTCTGTCGATGGTCTTTTCACTTAAGGTATTTTTGAATACAAACTTTGCTGCATATTTCAGCGACTCTCTGTCCACAAGAATATATATTGCAATGATTATGGCCATAACACCATCAAACACTGAGCTTGATGCAGATACAATCTTACCGGCATATTTGCCGATATCCTCAATATGGATAAGCGAAAATGCCTTCATAATGTTCTCTGCAGACAAAAATTCAAGCCAGTATTCTGCCATATGAGGCTCTCTCACATAAAGACCCATTTCATTGAGCTTTGCCACAACGATTCTGATGTTTCCCGGCATATCTGTAGTGAAAAACTCCTTGAGATTTGTAAAGCTTCTTCCAAGTGCAGGGATGATATACCAGAGAACTGCACCGATAATCACAAAAAACACTGAAAATACAATCAACACAGAAAAACCTCTGCGTCTTTTATTCATAAATTTAAACTTACTCTTCTGAAACATCCTCTCCACCATAATGCACACAGGATATAGCAAAAATGCAATGCCAAACCCAACAATAAATGGTGTAATTATTTCAAAAAACGTCTTTACTACACCCCAAAGTGCTCCGATATTATCGAATGTCTTATAAACCGCAATTATAAGAACTGCCAGTATAAATACAGCAAGATAGTTTTTGAATCCTGTTTTTTTCATACAATCATCTCCGTAATTTAATATGGATATAATAACATTTTACCCATTTGATGTCAATTATTTAACACCAAATGTAAAATTACCTTAAAATTACATCTATTTAATTCTGAAACTTGGCTTTATCATCATAAACACAAAAAGAAACCTCTCACCCATAATATCAGGATGAGAGGTATTGAATCATTTAAATTTCTGCAAGAATCTTTTTGAGAGAATCTACTGCAAGATTGAATTTTTCTTTGCCGTCAAGAGCAGGTGCGTCTACTGCTTCTGCGCCTGAGTCTTCCAATGCTGCAAATCCTACAAAGTTTGTAAGATGTGGCTCAAGTGAAAGAAAGCCTTCGTATCCTTTAGCTTTAAGTTCTGTGAGGATTTCTTTTATCTTACCGATACCAAAGCCTGCAGGAACTACCTTGCCGCCTTCAACACAGTCTTTGATGTGCATATATACTACATAGTCTTTAAGCTTGCCAAATCCGTAAGGATATGTTTCCTGATCACACTGGATAAAGTTTGCAGGGTCGAATACTGCCTTAAGATTGTAGTCTTTAAGCTCTTCAAGAAGGTCAACACATCTGTCTACAGTATCTCCATAGATACCCTTTTCGTTTTCGTGAAGGAGTGTAACGCCTGTGCCTTCTGTCACATCAAGCATCATTCTCATTCTCTTCATTACTTCGTCTCTGTAATCATCCGGGTTCTCTTCCTTTGGTATAAAGAAACTGAACATTCTTATGTATTTTGCATCTAAAACCTTAGCAATTTCAATTACATTTTTAAGCTTTTCAATATGTGGCTCCATTGGATCATTGATATTGATCTTTCCGATAGGAGAACCGATTGATGATACTCCTATACCTGCTTTATCAAGCTTAGCCTTGAGAGCTTTTGCTTCTTCAGGGGTATGATCAGCAATATTCTTTCCGTTTACATTTCTGATTTCAATATGAGTAAGTCCGTTTAATTTTGCGCCTTCAAGCTGAGTATCAAAATCCGGATCATACTCGTCTGAAAATGCTGACAAAATAAATTTAGCCATAATAAATTCCTCCAATAATATTATAAATTAAAATTCAAGCTTAGATTTGATATAAGGTGCTACCTCATCAAACTTAAGTGTGATCTGCTCCATTGTATCTCTGTCACGAACAGTAACTGTACCGTTTTCTTCAGAATCGAAGTCATATGTGATACAGAATGGTGTACCGATTTCGTCCTGTCTTCTGTAACGCTTACCGATGCTTCCTGCTTCGTCAAATTCACAATTAAATTCCTTTGAAAGTGATTCGAAAAGTACTTCTGCCTTTTCGCTTAATTTCTTTGACAATGGAAGCACTGCACATTTAACAGGTGCAAGTGCAGGATGGAGTCTCAAAACAACTCTTGTATCCTTTTCGTCTATTACTTCCTCATCATATGCTTCTACAAGAAATGCAAGTGCAACTCTGTCTGCACCAAGTGATGGCTCTACAACATATGGAATATAGCTTTCGCCTGTAACAGGATCGTGGTATTCAAGGTTTTCTCCTGAAGTATTCTGATGCTGTGTAAGGTCGAAGTCTGTTCTGTCTGCGATACCCCAGAGCTCACCCCAGCCAAATGGGAACATAAACTCGATATCTGTGGTAGCATTTGAATAATGAGAAAGCTCTTCCTGTGAGTGATCACGCATTTTGATATTTTCTTCTTTGATACCAAGACTTAAAAGGAAGTTCTTACAGTAATCCTTCCAATATGCAAACCATTCAAGGTCTGTACCCGGCTTACAGAAGAATTCAAGCTCCATCTGTTCAAATTCCCTTGTTCTGAAGATAAAGTTACCGGGTGTGATTTCGTTTCTGAAGGATTTACCGACCTGAGCGATACCGAAAGGAATTTTCTTTCTTGAAGTTCTCTGTACACTCTTGAAGTTTACAAAGATACCCTGTGCTGTTTCAGGTCTTAAGTAAATTTCTGACTTAGCATCTTCTGTTACACCCTGGAAGGTCTTGAACATAAGATTGAACTTTCTGATTTCTGTATAATTAACCTTTCCGCATTTCGGACAAACGATATTGTTTTCGATGATGAAATCATACATTTTTTTGTTGTCCCATCCGTCAACAACTACTGCTTCGCCCTTTTCCTGGAAATAGTCTTCTATAAGCTTATCTGCTCTGAATCTTGCCTTACATTCCTTACAATCCATAAGAGGATCACTGAAGCCTCCTACATGTCCTGATGCTACCCATGTCATAGGATTCATAAGGATAGCTGCATCAAGTCCTACATTGTATTTGGATTCCTGAACAAACTTTTTCCACCATGCTTTTTTTACGTTGTTTTTGTATTCAACGCCCAAAGGACCATAGTCCCAGCTATTTGAAAGACCGCCGTAAATTTCTGAGCCCGGATATACAAATCCTCTGCTCTTACACAATGCGACGATTTTTTCCATTGTTTTTTCTGTATTTTTCATCTTGTAGTTCCTCCTTAATGGTAGTATCTGGCATAATACACCATTATAATTAATATACATAGTTTACCAAAACTATGGGAAATAGTCAAGGATTTTTGGAATTTTGGGAGGAATTATTCTGATAAATAACTCATTGAAGGTTGCAGCTTTGTTTATATCGGCTGTTATAGGGGCTGGATTTGCATCGGGAAAAGAAATACTCACTTTTTTCTCACAATATGATAAAGCCAGTATTTATGGACTGGGACTTAGCGGAATAGTGTTTTTTGCGTTTATATACTGTCTTTTTCGCATTATATATTTATATAAGGAAAAGACAGACTCCTTCTGTGATATTTTTCCTGCGGGAGTAAGGGTGTTTTACAATATTCTGTCATATATTCTTCTTTTCAGCATGTATTCGGTTATGATTGCAGGGTTATCCTCCTGGGGAAATATCCTGTTCGGAATCAAAAAAAGCCTTTTTGGTCTTATTTGCACAATGATATTTATTGTGCTTTTTGTACTTGGAAAGAATGCTCTGATAAATTCTTCTCTTATAACTACTCCTGTTATGTGCACAGGGATTATTTTTACAGGTATATATTATCTTCTTTTATCAGACAAAGCAGTATTTAATCCATTTGAAAAAATATCACATATGTGGATTATATCCTCCCTTTCCTATGTATCATACAACTCCATCCCACTTATCGCACTATTCTGGGAAACAAAGGAGCTTTTTACATCAAAAGAAATATGTTTCAAAGGTGCTCTTTTTGGCTGTATGAGTCTATCTGCGATAAGTATGGTACTGGATTTTCTGATAAAGGAATTTTTTGTAAAAGTGAAGGTAATGGATATACCCATGCTATATATATCAGAAAGGATAGGTACATTTGCTCATATCATATCAGAAGTTATTCTTATGCTGGCAATGGTATCTACAGCACTTTCATCAGGCTTTTCTCTGATAAATATATTAAAAAGAAAATCAGGGCTCAAACCCTTTGCTGTAATACTGACTGTATGTATGGGTGGATTTATAATGTCTGTTTTTGGCTTTTCTAATCTTGTGGAATACATATATCCATTATTGGGATATGCAGGGTTTGTAATTATTATATATATTATATGGATATTTCTTTCAAAACACAGTATCAAATATGATAAAAATATCAAATAGCACATTTACTGATCGCAAAAAATAATATATCTTTATTATATCAGAATATCTTAAAGGAGTATTGATATATTATGAAAAAAGTACTTGTATTAGGTGCCTGTGGCGCCATGGGGCAGTATCTCGTCCCCCATCTTGAAGCACTTGGGTATGAAATTTATGCAGTGGATCTTACTGAAAGGGAATCTGACAAGAAAAATATCAAATGGATAAAAGCCAACGTGTTTGAAGAGGGTGCTCTTGACGAGATTTTAAAAGGCGGATACGATGGTATCGTGGACTTTATGACATATGGTGCAGACAACTTCCACGAATTCGCACCGAAATACCTGGATAATACTGATCAATATTTCTATTTATCCTCATGCAGAGTATACGCCAACGAAGAAATCCCTGTAAAAGAAACATCCCCACGTCTTATTGATGTGTCAAAGGATGAAAAACTTCTTAATTCAAGAGACTATTGCATATACAAAGCAAAAGGCGAAAACTGGCTTAAGGAATCAAAATACAAAAACTGGACAATAGTTCGACCTGCAACTACATATTCATATATGCGTTATCAGCTTGTAACCACAGAAGCATCTCTCAATGTGGGAAGAGCATTGGAAGGTAAAAAAGTAGTGGTGCCCATTCAGGCAAAGGATAAACCTGCAACACTCAGCTGGGGCGGTGATGTGGCAGAGATGCTTTCTAAGCTTCTCTTTAAAGATGAAGCACTTGCAAATGACTATATTGTGTCCACTTCAGAGCATCACACATGGGGAGAAATCGCCGATATGTATAAGGATATTTGTGGTCTTGAAGCAGTATGGGTGGACAAAGAGGACTACCTCTGGGCTCTCGACCCCGAAAAGCCACTGAAAAAGAGATATCAGCTTGAAGTGGCAAGATTGTTTGACAGAATAACAGATAATACAAAGGTGCTTAATGCTACAGGTATGAAACAGGAAAATCTTATGCCACTCTATGAGGGACTTAAAATGGAAATAGAAAAGCTTCCAAAAGACTTCAGATGGGAAGGTCAGGTAAGAGAGAATATTGGGCAAAGAATGGATACAATCATTGAGAGAATGTAAATGATGTTGTGTCCAAGGACATAAACACAAAAAAATACACACTCAAAAGAGTGTGTATTTTTTTTGGTCGGAGTGACGTGACTTGAACACGCGACCCCTAGACCCCCAGTCTAGTGCGCTACCAACTGCGCTACACCCCGATACCTTAAGTATATTAACATAAATACAAATATTAGTCAATGGTTTTTAAAGAATAAAAAAATATTTTTTAAAAATTTTTTAAATTTTTCTTGACATTTGTCTTTTCGTGTTATATAATGAGTAAGTCGTGTTGATGAGACACAACCGGGGTTTAGCGCAGTTTGGTAGCGCGTTTGGTTTGGGACCAAAAAGTCGGGGGTTCAAATCCCTCAACCCCGACCATAAAGAGAGACGTATCGTCAGATATGTCTCTTTTTTTCATTTTAAGGGGGGTGAGGGATTTGAACCCGACGGGTTTTTGCGTTAAAAAAACGATTGATAATCGTTTTTAGCAAAAAGACACGATGAAGCTTTGCTTCAAGTGGGGGAAAGCGTAGCTTTCGTATTACCTCAACCCCGACCATAAAGAGAGACATATCGTCAGATATGTCTCTTTTTGCATTTCAGGGAGATCTTGCAGACATAAAACAGCATCTTTACAAATCCAAAAAACAAAGTTATAATATAATTAATAACACAAAGGAAGTGATACATATGGCAGTACGCTTGAATGAAAATGAACAATTGGTAAAAACTATAAAAGATGGCCTCGAAAGAACCGGCGGATACTGTCCCTGCAAACTGGACAGATCTGAGGACAACAAATGCATATGCAAAGAATTTCGTGAGCAGATTGCAGACGACAGCTTTGAAGGATACTGTCACTGTATGCTCTATTACAAATCAAAATAACAAAAAGGAGAAAAACTATGGCTGAAGTAATTATTACAAAAGAAAATTTTGAAAATGAAGTATTAAAATCAGATATCCCGGTACTTGTAGACTTCTGGGCAAGTTGGTGCGGTCCCTGTATGATGCTTAGCCCTGTAATCGAGGAAATAAGCGAAGAGCTTGAAGGAAAAGTAAAAGTGGGCAAAATAAACGTGGATGAACAAGGAGAACTTGCAATGAAGTATGGCATCATGAGTATCCCTACTCTTCTCGTGTTTGAAAATGGAGAAATCAAAAATAAGTCGGTGGGGTTTGTGCCAAAAGAAACAATTATATCATTATTCTAAAAAATCAACGGATTGAAATTTCAATCCGTTGATTTTTTTGTTTTATATGATTTTGTCAAGTCAGGGACAAAAATTTTATAAAACCGATGTAGATTTATACTACATCGGTTTTATCGTTAAAACAAATCACTATGTGTTCCTGTTCTAGACAGATACAACACCAATTCGCTGTCAACAATTTGATAAACCAGCAACCAATCAGGCGTAATATGACATTCACGCAGACCTTTAAAATCGCCCGACAATTCGTGATCTCTGTATTTTTGTTCAAGGATCTCGCCCATAGCAAGCTTGTTTACAACCTCTTCAAGTAAAGCAATATTATACCCTCTTCTGATTGCAAGTTTTAAGTCCTTTTTAAATCTATTTGAGGATACAATATTAAGCATCGGCATTTACCTCGTTTAGCAGTTCCGAAAAAGTAGAATATTTTTTATATCCATTCGGGTTCTTTTTGAATTCTTCAAATTCATTTATCGCTGCAATAGTGTCGCTGTTAGGAACTTCCCTCGAAATGTTGAATGGGATGGCATTTTCTCTTACCGATTGTCTTAGAAACATATTGATAGCCGTAGATAAATCCAATCCAAAATCCGCAAAAAGTTCCTGAGCTTTTGCCTTAATTTCGGTATCAATAGAAATATTTGTTGATGTTTTAGCCATATAAAACACTCCTTTCCAATTCCATTATATTATATTTCACTCATTTTGTCAATCATAACATGTGCATATTGTAAACATTTTATACACGTATTCTTTATAATTTTGTCAAGTTAGGAACAAAAATTTGGCGATATACTCGCTCGTGCTCGTGCGATATATTTTCGCTCCGTTCAAATGCGATATAACTTCATTTCATTCCGTTGCGATATGATATAAATTCCTTTTATCTCGTGCCGAAGGGACATATCGCATCCATTGGATATATCGCACCGCAAGGTATATCGCAAATGACCTCAGGAATTTATATCGCTGCGGTGCTGTGCACCGCATATAAAGACTGTATAATCTGGATACCAGTATTTTTTAAGTCGAGTTTGTATGAAGTTAGGAACAAAATTATTTAAAATCTTCAATTTTGTATCCTTTTGAAATACTATATATCCTAAACCAGTGACACCACTCATTCCGCGAACCAACACCAAAATCATAATACTCATTTGTACTGTCGCTCTTTTTGTAATATCCCACCAACCCCATACGATCAATTTCCTGATATCCATGTTTATTAAATAATTCTTCATAAATATAATCGTGTCTACCAATAAACACACTTGTTTCACTATTTGGTATTTCATATACTGTAAATCCGTCACTCAAACCAAAATATACAGCTAAAGTTTGTGGTAATGCATAGGCACTGTATCCATATTCTTTTAAATACTTATAAATGCCCCCAATAGTTATAGTTAAATACAATAACATTAGTATAAAAATACAAGTAATTGTTTTTTTAAACACTTTCATATAAGCACCCCCATATTTAACTGATATTCAACAAATTTCGACATCCTTTATATGATTTTGTCAAGTTAAGGACAAAAATTTGGCGATATACTCACGACCTTCGTGCGATATATTTTCGCTCCGTTCAAATGCGATATAACTTCATTTCATTCCGTTGCGATGTGATATAAATTCCTTTTATCTCGTGCCGAAGGGACATATCGCATCGAAGATATATCGCAAATGACCTCAGGAATTTATATCGCTGCAGTGCTGTGCACCGCATATTATCTATCTTTCAGATAACTCTTTATTTCTTCAGAAGAAACTTTTACAAAATTATTTTTTAATTCTTCATTAGCAAAATGTATTTCTAAAAATTCTACCTCCCTTATTTCTTCACCATTTCGATAAACTGTTATGGCTCCATTGCCGGTTGTACCTCTCCCAGCCGGATATGTACGAATATATAAAAATTCCTTGTTAAACTGCAAATCCCTTCCGTCTGGACACCACAAATATGATTGTTTCTCACTATATATACCGTTACAAATAACAATTGTATATTCGTTTCCATCATTAAATGCAATATCTATCAATGGATAATCCAATTGCCCAATTGCTTCATCAATAGGAGTATCATCAAGTATC
>SVJM01000034.1 GCA_015068975.1 Oscillospiraceae bacterium
AATACAGCAAATCAAAAAAAGACGATATATAGAGCAAAAATATCAATACAGTACAGTTTTTTGTCAACAGACTACTACTTCCTATGAAGAATTTGTGATATAATTTTTTGTAGGAAGTATTTTTTGTATATTTTTTGCTTTGTGCATTAAAATATAAAAACTCTTGCGATATTTCGCGAAAATAAAACAAAAGGAGAGAAAAAAATGAAAAAGTTTTTATCATTGCTTCTTGTAGTTGTTATGACTATGAGTATGGTATCTGCGGTAAGCGTGTTTGCTGCAGACATCAATGTAACAATCGACGGAAAAGCACAGTCTTATGATGTGATGCCTGTTATCGAAAACGGAAGAACTCTCGTTCCTATGAGAGCAATCTTTGAAGCTCTTGGTGCAAAGATTGAATGGGACGATGCTACCAAGACAGTGACAGGTACAAAGGGTGATGTTTCTGTAGTTCTTACTATAGGAAATACCGCTGCAAAGGTAAGGTGTAAGGAAGTTACTCTTGATGTTCCTGCAAAGATCCTTTCAGACAGAACAATGGTTCCTGTAAGATTTATTTCAGAATCATTAGGATGTAATGTGGGCTGGGATGATGCTACAAAGACAGTTATCATTTCTACATCTTCAGCATCCAATCAGAAGGGCATGGCAGAGCTTGTATCTACAATGCACAGAAGAATCCCTACTGAATTTGAAAAATCAAACGACTTAAATGATATTATTCACTATGAAGGTATGACAGCCAAACAGCAGGAAGAAGCTTATGCTACTGTTAAAGGTCAGGGAGAAGTTGTTTGTACAGAAGATCAGTTCCTGGCATCTATCTCCACAAAAGGCAAAGATACATACGGAACATCAGATGTAATTGAAGTTGATGGTCAGCCTTTCAAAAAAGCCGTAAGAATTACTTGTACAAATGTTCCTGATAAATCAGCAGAATTCATTACAGGAACAAAAGCTACTCCGGAAAAGAATCCCGGCGATGGCGTAAACAAGGATGATGTAATGCTTCTCGCATTCAGAATGAGAACAATCTCTACAGATGCAGAGAATGGTATGGGCAAGGTTCAGGTACAGATTGAGCATCCTGAAACATACAAAAAAGCACTTTTTGAATATGCATTGGCAGGAAAAGAATGGACAGTTATCTATCTTCCATTCACCGGTGTAGAAAACGCTACATCAATCGGTATCAGAGGTGGATTTGCAAAACAGACAGTTGATCTTGGCGGTATCGAAATCATTAATCTCGGACCTGATTACAATATGTCAAAGCTTCCAAAGACCACTGCATTCTCCCCTAACCTTGAACCTGATGCACAATGGAGAAAAGAAGCAAATAAGAGAATCGAAGAAATCAGAAAAGGTGATTTTTCTGTTATAGTTAAAGATAAAGACGGCAATGTGATTCCAAATGCTGAAGTTGAGTTCGATATGTTTGAACACGAATTCCAGTTTGGTAATGCTGTAAGTGGCAAAATACATAATGATCCTACATATATAGAAAAACACGAAGGACTTTTCAATGCTGCAGTTATTGAACATCAGCTTAAGTGGGCTCCTTATGAAGAAAATGCTGCCGAAGCAAGAAAGCAGGTTGAAGGTGCAAAGGCTGCCGGCTGTAAATATGTAAGAGGCCATACTCTCTTCTGGGAAAGAATGCTTGGCTCAAGCGGCAAAACATACCTTACACCACAGTATATGGAATCAGAAGAAGTGCTTACAAACAAAGCAAAATACCTTGAACTTTGCGAAAAACACATCAAAGAAATATGTACAGACTTCTACAATGACTTTGTAGAATGGGATGTTATCAACGAAATTGTTACAAACAGAATGTTTGTTGATAAGCACGGCGTTGACACCTGGAAGGATCAGTTTGCTTGGGCAAGACAGTATACAAAACCGGGTACAGACCTTTATTACAATGATTTCGCTCAGTTTGACAACAGATGGATTGGCGTGTTGGAAGAGTTTATGGCTACAGGCGCAGACTTTGACGGTATCGGATTCCAGTCTCACTATGACGGAAACCTTCCTGAAATTCCTGGACTTATAGCAAAATATGAAGCAATGGAAAATTACGGTGATAAGAAGCTTAAAGTAACTGAATACTCATGCTCCATCGCTGACCAGGCACTTCAGGCAAACTTTACCAGAGATGCTCTTATCGCTTCATTTGCAGAAGATGATATGACAGGCTTCCTTTACTGGGGATTCTACGATGGTGCAAACTTTGCAGAATACTCACCATTCTATGACAAGGATTGGAATCTTAAACTTGCAGGCGTTCAGTATGTTGACCTTGTATATAACAAGTGGTGGACAAGAGATGCAAAGGCTACTACAGGTGCAGATGGTAAAGCTACTGTAAGAGGTTTCTATGGTGACTATGATATCACTGTAAATGCAAACGGTAAGACAAAAACTGTTATGGCTGCATATCACAAGGGATATGACAATGTCCTCGAAATCACAGTAGAATAGGCGGAAATGTAAAAATTCCCCATACCGCAAAATGGCGTGAGAAATATAAAGGATAGCGACTATAAATTTTATAGTATAATATTTTTTAGGAAGGAAAGCACTTTAGTGGTGCTTTCCTTTTATTATGTGCCATTTTGCTTTGAACAAACTTACACTCTCGGCGTATCACATACGCCTTCGGTTCAGTTTGTCCAATCTGAGAAATTTTTCCTATTTCCGCGGAATGTAAATTCCCCACACCGCAAAAGGTATGGGCGAGATGTGAAGAATTCTTTATAAGGAAAGAACCCGAATTATCCTTTAATTCGGGTTCTTTTTTTTGTATACCTTTTGCTATTGACAAACAGAACCTCTCGTACAAAAACACACTCGTTCATCACAAGTAAATGCACAGAAATAATACCTTTGACATTCATTATCATTTGTGGTATTATGATATGTAAGTTTTTTTACATATAATCCTAAGAAAGGAATTGATCATAAAATGAATTATCAGAGCACAAGAGACAGTAAGATATCCTTCTCATCAGCAGAGGCGATTAAGACAGGTATCGCTCCTGACGGAGGACTTTTTGTACCAAGTGAGATACCATCACTGTCCGCATCCGAAATCGAAAACATAAAGAACTTAAGCTATGTGGAGCTTGCAGATTTTGTATTGGGCAAATTCCTTACAGACTATACAGCTGAGGAAGTGCACCATTGTGCATCAAATGCTTATACCAAAGAGAAATTTGAATCAGACACAATAGCACCACTTCACAAGCTTAATGACAATACACACATATTGGAATTATGGCATGGTCCTACATGCGCATTTAAGGATATGGCACTTCAGATTCTTCCATACCTTCTTACTAAGGCTATGAAAAAGACAGGAGAAGAAAAAGAAGTAATCATTCTTGTTGCTACATCAGGTGACACAGGTAAGGCTGCACTTGAAGGGTTTAAGGATGTGGAAGGCACAAATATTCAGGTCTTTTATCCTGTAGATGGTGTATCAAAGATTCAGAAACTGCAGATGGCAACACAGCTTGGTAAAAATGTAAATGTAACTGCAGTTAAGGGTAACTTCGACGATGCACAGACAGGTGTTAAGAAGATTTTTTCAAATGATGATATGAGAAAGAAAGCAGATGAGCTTGGTTATGTATTTTCATCTGCCAACTCTATCAACTGGGGAAGACTTGTACCTCAGATTGTGTACTATTTCTACTCCTATGCTACACTTCTTAAAAATAATGAGATAAAAATGGGGGACAAGATAAACATCGTTGTACCAACAGGAAACTTCGGAAACATCCTTGCAGCATTCTATGCAAAGTCTATGGGACTTCCTGTAAACAAGCTTATCTGTGCTTCAAACAAAAATAACGTACTTACAGACTTTATAAACACAGGTGTTTATGACAGAAACAGAAAGTTTGAAACAACCATTTCTCCATCTATGGATATCCTTATTTCTTCAAATCTTGAGAGATTTATATATCATATGTCAGGAGAAAATGCTTCGTTTGTGGCAGAATGTATGAAAAAGCTTAATGAAGAAGGAAAATATGATATAGGCGCAGAGCTTACTAAAAAAATAAAAGAAATCTTTGTGGGCGGATACGCTTCTGATGAAGATACTGTGGAAACAATTAAGAAAACTAACGAGAAATACTCATACATCCCTGACACACATACATCAGTTGCTATCAAGGTATATGAGGATTATGTGAAGGAAACAGGGGATAATACAAAGACAGTTATCGCATCTACTGCAAACCCATTTAAGTTTAATCAGAGTGTACTTTCAGCGCTTGTGGAAGAAAGAGAAATGGAAGGCAAGGATGAATTTGAGCTTCTCCAGATGCTTTCCGAAAAAGGAAATCTTAATATTCCTGATTCACTTAATAATCTTAAAAAGATGGATGTAAGATTTAAGGATGTGTGTAATAAGGAAGAGATGTGGGATATGGTTCACACCTTCCTTACAAACAAATAAGAAATGTAAAAATTCCCCATACCGCAAAGCGACAGGGGAAGCATAGAACAGAACACTTAAACAAAAAGTAAAAATATTTTATGGTAGAAAAGCACTCTTGATGAGTGCTTTTCTTTGTTTATATGTCGCTTTGCTTTGAACAAACTTCACCATCGACGTATACACATACGCCTTCGGTTCAGTTTGTTCAATCTGAGAAATTTTTCCTATTTCTTTCAGGGTAAAAATTCCCCATACCGCAAAATGGCAGGGGGAAGATTATTAGGTTATTCTCAAAAATTAATTGAAATAATTTAAGGTTGGTAATATTGCAGATTTCTGCAATATTTCCTTTTTTGCCTTTTTACTACGAACAAGCCTCGCCTCTCGGCGTATCGCATACGCCTTCGGGAAAATCTCACTTCGTTCGATCTCGTGTTGTCCGTTCCAAACAAATTTTCCTATTCCTCACAGAGTTATAGTTACTTTATGCGCCTTCGGTTCAGTTTGTCCAATCTGAAAAATTTTTCCTATTTCTTTCGAAATGTAAAAACACTCTGCAACGCAACACGGCAGGGTGAAAAGAAACATAGACCCTTATATAAGGAAGTGTAAATAATATCAAGGTAGGAAACCGCAATTGTGGTTTTTTGTTACACAAATAGAACCCGATGTTACAAAACATCGGGTTATTTCTGTAATAATTAACTTTATTCATTTATTGTTTGTGTTGGAACAGCATATACATTTTTTTCAGATAATGGAATGATACCATTCCAAAGATGCAAAGATATTTCATCACTTTGTGAAAGGATTTGGGTATCTGTGGGCACAGATGATGAATATAGTGTAAATTTAGCTTTGTCTGTAAAATCTTTTGATACTACAGATTTTATTTTGCCATCCCATTTAAGCACAAGCTTCATTTTGGCAGAAGGGATATCCTTCTTAGAAAATACATAATACTTAACAGATGAGGAGTTAATCAAAGGTTCAGACACATATGTATCATTTCCCCAAAGGTTGTTTGTGGCAAATTTCAAAGGATTTCCGTTTGAATCCTTTGCACCTACAAGATCGAAGAAGAGATTTTCATTTTTATAGTCATAATCCATAAGATACAGTGCGCTTTCGTCGTTTTTTAAATTAAATGCCCATTCATTACTTTCGTAGGTTTTGTCGGTGCAGGATGGAAGCTCATCCTCAAATGTCTTATAATCAGATTTGTTTCCGTGTCCGTTTGATGCGAAGGTTTCATCAGAGCAAAGGAAGTTTGAATACACACCGCCCTGATCCTTTTCGTTATTATATGTACCGTCGCTAAGTAGTGCACTGTAATCATCCCATGTGACATCTGTATGATACCATTTGTCATTTAATTTTATGTAGTTCCAGATGTGCCCCACCTGAGATGTGCGGTTGTAACAGCAGGATACTTCAAATCCCACTTTTTCGCCTATAAGCAGCAATGCATTGGCATATCCCTGACAGGTAGCCGCACCATTTACAAAAAAACTGTATACGGTATGTGCTGATTTGTTTGAATAATAGCTATAATCATAGTATGTTTCCCGTATCATTTTTGAATGGATGAGAAGGTATTTTTTTAAGTCGTCAGGTTCATCCTTTACAAGATTATAATACTCGTCAAGTTTTTGATTTAAAGTATTTATGAAATTATCTCTGTTTTCTTTTCCCACATAGTAAGTAGGGGATATGGTAGAAATATATCCGTTTTTTATTGTGGTGGAGAAGCCATTATCAATGAGAAACAACTGGGGATGCTTAAATGTAAACTTAAGAAACCAGTCACTGAATCCTGTTAATGAAACCCTGTATGAATATATATCTATGATTGCCTGTTGCTCATACATGGCATCATATAGATATTTTTCAAAATCTGACATTTCGCCCACATCATTTAACTCAAGGTGGGAGTCCTCATCATATGAAGGAGCGGTTTCTGTTTGTATACCACCTGTGGGTTTCGGCATTTCAGTCACAGATACAGGTGTTATACATACCTCTGTTTCCTCTGCATATGCAAAAGAAAATACCATCATTATAGAAAGTAATAGTGAAACAAATTTTTTCATCATATTCTCCAAAAAGGGTTATATTTATTTCTTAAGTGCCGCAGTAAGGGTGTTTTTCATAAGTGTTGCAATGGTCATAGGACCTACACCGCCGGGAACGGGAGTGATAGCTCCTGCTACCTTTTCTGCAGAGTCAAAGTCCACATCGCCTACAAGTCTTCCGTCGGAAAGTCTGTTGATGCCTACATCGATTACTACTGCACCTTCTTTTATGTAAGAAGCGTCCACCATCTGAGGTCTTCCTACTGCTACTACAAGCACATCTGCTTCTTTACATACTTCTTTAAGATTTTTTGTCTTTGAATGGCAGATTGTAACAGTAGCATTTTTGTGAAGGAGAAGCATACTCATAGGCTTACCAACAATATTTGATCTTCCGATGATTACACAATGTTTGCCTTCAAGGTCGATTTCGCTTTCCTTGATAAGCTCCATTATTCCTGCAGGTGTACATGGAAGGAAGTCAAAGTTTCCTATCATAATCTTGCCTACATTTGCAGGGTGGAATGCATCTACGTCTTTTTCAGGAATAATGGTGTTTATTACCATTTCTTCATTGATATGCTTTGGAAGTGGGAGCTGTACAAGGATGCCGTGAATCTGATCATCCTGATTAAGCTCCTGTACAAGTGCCTTAAGCTCTTCCTCTGTTGTTTCTTCAGGGAGAGCATATTCTCTTGAATAGTATCCGATAAGCTCACATGCTTTTTTCTTTGAGTTTACATAGGATCTTGATGCAGGATTGTTTCCTACAATTATAACTGCAAGGCCGGGGATGATACCCTGTGCTTTAATTTTTGCGGTTTCTTCTTTGAGCTGGTCCTTTATTCTTTGTGATACCATTTTTCCGTCCAGTATTTTTGCCATTTTTATTGTCTCCTTTTTTAGTTTGTGATTTTTGTTTTGTATAAGATGATTTATTACTTTTAAATCCTTTTTCTGACACCTGAGGTCTTATAAGGCAATCGGGAGAGAAGCCTATCAGGTCATCTCTGCCAGCCTTTTTAAGTGCCTTAAGCACCAGAGGATAATTTTCTTTTTTGTTAAACTGCAAAAGTGCCCTCTGCATTCTTTTTTCTTCAGGGTCTTTTGGCACATATACCTCTTTTAAGGTAAAGGGGTCAAGGCCTGTATAGAACATGCTTGTGGATATTGTAAATGGTGTAGGGTAGAAGTCCTGTACCTGTTCAGGATGAAGGTTGTTCTTTTTTATATAGAGAGCAAGTTCTATTGCGTCGTGTATAGTGCTTCCCGGGTGACTTGACATAAGGTAAGGTACAAGGTACTGTTCCTTGCCGATTTTCCGGCATATTGAATAAAACTTCTTAGAAAATCTGTCATATACCGATTTTCCCGGTTTGCCCATTTTTGACAATACATTATCAGATATATGCTCGGGAGCAACCTTAAGCTGACCGCTTACGTGATGCTCACAAAGCTCTCTGAAAAATTCATCATTTTTGTCAAGGATAAGATAGTCATATCTTATTCCAGATCTGATAAACACCTTTTTGACATTTGGTAAATGTCTGAGTTTTTTTAACAATGCAAGATAGTTTTTGTGAGATACTTTAAGATTTTTGCAAGGAGTAGGAAATAAGCACTGCTTATTTTTGCAGGCACCCTTAGTTCCTTGTTTTTCACAGGCAGGTCCGTCGAAGTTTGCAGTAGGACCGCCTACATCGTGGATGTAGCCCTTGAAGTCAGGCTCCCATATCATTTTTTCTGCTTCTTTGATTACAGATTTTTCGCTTCTTGATGTGACTATCCTTCCCTGATGTGCAGTGATTGCACAGAAGGAGCATGCTCCAAAGCAGCCTCTGTTGTGAGTGATGCTGAATTTCACCTCTGTAATCGCAGGGATACCGCCATCCTTTTCGTACATAGGGTGGTATGTTCTCATATATGGAAGAGCATATACTCTGTCAAGCTCATTTGTTGCAAGTGGCTTCTGAGGGATATTTTGTACAAGATACTTACCCTGACACATCTGTACCACAGGCTTACCTGAGAACGGATCCTGTTCACGGTATTCTGTAGCGGCAGCTTTTGAATATGCCACCTTATCTTCCTTTACTTCCTCAAAGGAAGGTACCATTACATAGTTATCTTTAAGATAGTCTATATTTGTCCTTACATAACAGCAACCGTCGATATTTGTCTGAGATATTTCCTTTCCTTCACGCAGTGCCTTTGCAAGTTCTGTAATGGATTTTTCTCCCATACCGAAGCTTAACACATCTGCTCTTGTATCAAAGAGGATAGATCTTCTCACAGAGTTTGACCAGTAATCATAATGTGCAAATCTTCTTAAACTGGCTTCTACACCACCGATGATGATTTTTGCCTTAGGATAAGCCTCTCTTATTCTGTTGCAGTACACAATAGTTGCTCTGTCGGGGCGATACCCTGATTTGCCACCGGGAGAATACATATCGTCGTGACGAAGCCTTTTGTTGACGGTATAGTGGTTTACCATAGAGTCGATGTTTCCTGCAGATACAAGGAAGGCATATTTCGGTTCGCCAAGAGTCATAAAGGCATCCTTTGACTTCCAGTCAGGCTGAGGGATAATACCCACAGAGAAGCCTTCTGATTCCAATACTCTTGTGATGATCGCATGACCGAAGCTAGGATGGTCTACATATGCATCGCCCGAAATATAGACGAAATCAAACTGTGAAATATTAAGCTTTTTCATATCTTCCATACATACCGGAAGAAATCCCTTTGACATAATAAGCCATCCTTTTTAATTAATTACACCTTTTCTAACCTGTGAAGGAAAAAGATAAGTAGGGTACGATGCCCACATCGTACCGCCTATGATTTTAATCGGGTTGATGAGGGCATCAACCCCTACACCGCATTTTTTACCCTTTTATACATTGCCGTTTGTTAGCATTTCATTATATTCATCTCTTGTGATAAGGACTTTTCTTGGTTTATTACCGTCAAGCCCTGAGATAATACCTCTCTGCTCCATCTGGTCAATGATACTTCCTGCTCTGTTGTAGCCTATTCTGAATCTTCTCTGCAAAAGAGAAGTGGAGATTGTACCATTATCTATAGCCATTTCTATAGCCTGTGGGAGAAATTCATCATTTTCACCCGGATCTTCGCCTTCAGGCTTGTACACTTCTTCTGACTGTAGTCTTTCGATAATATCTGCCTGATAGTTTGGTGCGCAGTCTTTGCTTACATATTGTACAACAGATTCTACTTCTTTGTCTGATACATATGAGCATTGGAGTCTTGTAGGACTGGATGCACCCATTGGCATATAGAGCATATCGCCTTTTCCCAGAAGCTTTTCTGCTCCACCCATATCAAGTACTGTTCTTGAGTCGATCTGACTGGTAACAGCGAAGGAAATTCTTGATGGGATATTTGCCTTGATAGTACCTGTGATGACATTTACTGAAGGTCTTTGTGTAGCGATTACAAGATGCATACCTGCGGCTCTTGCCATCTGTGCAAGACGACAGATGTAGTTTTCCACATCAGCAGGGGATACCATCATAAGGTCAGCCAACTCATCAATGATGATTACAATGTGAGGAAGCTTCATTTCGGGAGTTTCATTAAGGTCCATAAGCTCATTATAGCCTTTGATATCACGCACGTTATTGTCAGCAAATTTGCCATATCTGTCTGTCATTTCTGCCACAGCCCAGTTAAGTGCACCGGCAGCCTTCTTAGGATCTGTTACAACAGGGATGAGAAGGTGAGGGATGCCGTTATATACGCCAAGCTCTACCACCTTAGGGTCGATCATTACAAGCTTTACTTCATTTGGGTCTGCTTTGTAGAGAAGACTTACTACAAGAGTATTTATGCATACACTCTTACCTGAGCCTGTAGCACCTGCGATAAGAAGGTGAGGCATCTTTGTAATATCCATTATGATAGGCTTACCGCTTATATCCTTACCCAGTGCAACAGAAAGCTTTGACTTGGATTTCTGGAAGATATCAGCTTCAAGCACTTCTCTTAAGGTTACTGCATTTGTTGTATCGTTTGGTATTTCGATACCTACAGCACTTTTACCCGGGATAGGTGCTTCTATTCTTACATTTTTTGCAGCAAGGTTAAGTGCAATATCCTTGGAAAGACCGGTGATTTTACTTACCTTTACACCCGGCTCGGGAGTAAGCTCAAATCTTGTTACTGTAGGTCCCATACTGATTTCTGTTACCTTTGCACTTACACCGAAGCTTTTAAGAGTTTCTTCAAGCTTACGTGATTTCTGATTTAGGCTTTCTTCGATATCATCGCTGTTTTCTGCTATTTCAGGAGCAGAGAGAAGAGATGTTTCGGGGAATTCATAATGCATAAAGACAGTTTCTTCACTGGCTTTGTCAAGGTCGTTCTTTATTTCTTCGTCCTCTACGGGAGCATCTTCCTTTTCTATATCCTTGCCTTCTTCAGTGAGTACACCCGCAAGACCTGTCTGGTCCTGATTGTATATTTTGATTTCGGGTCCTTCATATTCCTGAGGCTCTGAAGGAGTTTCATATTCAGGCTCTTTCTGAGTCTTTTTGTCCACTACCACCTGGGCAACAGGCTTGTCTTTTTTGGAAGGCTCTTTGTCTTTTGCATCGGTTTTTTTCTTCATTGAGCTTTTTATACCGTCTGCACTGTTTCTTAAGAAGCCGAAGAATGAGAAGTCAAATATGTATATTGAGAGTATAAGAAGTATTGCAATGTAGAATACTCCTGCGCCAAGCTGTCCCATAAAGAGCGCTGCAGGACGGAAGAATATTTCGCCTACAATACCTGCACCCCATATGCTTAAGCCCATATTCCAGTATTTCTGCCAGTATTCAAAGAATCCGGGCACTTTGTCGTTTCCGTTTATATCAAGACCATCGCCTATTTCTGTGCCTTCCACACCGCAGAAGATGTGAATTGCTGCCAGTATACATACAAAAAGTACAATGGATGCAATGTATTTACCCTTGTATTCATTGTAGTTTTTCTTTACAAGAAGTATAAGCACAGTGATTAAGGCGTATACGGGAAGAATATATCCACCTATACCAAACATACCTGTCATAAAGGATTTGACGATTTTTCCTGCCATACCCATTTTTGGGCTCAGATACAGGCATAAAGTAAGCAGTGCCAGTACCACAATAATTGCTATATAGGTTATTTCCTTATACATTGCCTTTTTCTTAGGATTGTTGTTTATTTTTTTTGGCTGTTTTTTAACAACTTTTTTATCTTTTTTTGGCATTTTGTTACCTCTTTTCTTAAAGCCTAGCGGTTGTTTTTAAATACTGTAAGGATTTGTTCTGTCAGGGTTCTGTTATCAGGAGTTTTTTCTATCTGGGAGATAAGGTTTTCTGTTACTTCCTGAGTAGAATCCTTGTGCATAGCCTTTCTTACAGACCACACAGCGTCCTTTTCTCTCGGAGAAAGGAGAAGATCTTCTCTTCGTGTACCTGATTTGTAGATATCTATACTTGGAAATACCCTTCTTTCAGAAAGCTTCCTGTCTAAGTGTATTTCCATATTTCCTGTTCCTTTGAATTCTTCAAATATCACATCGTCCATACGACTGCCCGTTTCGATAAGAGCTGTGGCAAGTATTGTAAGACTTCCGCCATTTTCGATATTTCTTGCAGCACCGAAGAATTTTTTGGGGCGATGGAGTGAGCCGGGATCTAGACCGCCTGAAAGGGTCTTGCCTGTGGATGGGATGGTAAGGTTGTATGCTCTTGAAAGTCTTGTGATACTGTCAAGAAGGATCACAACATCCTTTCCGTGTTCTACCATTCTTTTGGCTCTTTCAAGCACCATTTCAGCAACCCTTATATGATGTTCGGGAAGCTCATCGAAGGTAGAGAATATTACCTCTCCGTCAATGGAACGCTTCATATCGGTTACTTCTTCGGGACGTTCGTCAATGAGAAGTACGATGAGAGAAACATCAGGGTGGTTTTTTGTGATAGAATTTGCAATATTTTTAAGCAAAGTAGTTTTTCCTGTTTTAGGTGGAGCAACTATTATACCTCTCTGACCTTTTCCTATAGGGGAGATAAGGTCTATGAGCCTTGTTGCACATTCAGAGCCCTTGTATTCAAGGGTAAGTCGGCTGTCGGGATATATAGGGGTGAGAGAATCAAAGGGCTTTCTTCTGATAGACACGCTTACATCGTCATCATTTACTGTTTTTACATATATAAGCGCTTTAAATCTTTCGCCCTCGTTAGGCTTTCTTGCGATACAATGGACAAGGTCTCCGGTTTTTAAGTTAAATCTTTTTATCTGTACGGGAGACACATACACGTCCTCTGAGCCTGAAAGGTAGTTGTCGCATCTTAAGAAGCCAAATCCGTCAGCCAGTACCTCAAGCACGCCTGTCACTTCACATTTGTTGCCTTCGTTATTGTCAGATTCACGTGGTGTATCAGGCTTTTCTTCTTTTTGTGCAGGTTCTTCTTCCGCCTGCTTTTTGCTTTCTTCTATTAAGTTTATCAGGTCATCTTTTTTGATAGATGATGGAAATTTGATGCCCTTTTCCTTTGCAATTTCCTTTAAATTTGCAAGTGTCATAGATTTTAATGGATTTTCTGTCATTTTATTCTCCTTACGAGTATAATAATTCACTATATATTATACATAAATTTTACTTAAATTCAAACATTTTTGTAAAATTTATAAAAAATGTTAGTAATTTGTAACATTATAATGTATAATATATATAATGGGTACTGTGTGCCTGTGAAAAATACAAAATTCATACTGAAGCGGTGATAATATGAAAATAGTATCGATAGTGTATGATAAGTTTAAATATTTCGGAATATTCCTGAAGGAACTGGTGCTAAAATCCATAGATGATGATATACCGGGGTTGTCTGCACAGCTTGCATTTTTTCTGGTGCTGTCATTCTTTCCTTTTCTCACACTTATATTTTCACTTATATCATTGTCCCCATTTCTTACAGAGGATATGCTTTTTGATGTTTTAAAAGCACTTCCCGATGAGTCAGTTTCTCTTGTGTGGGATATCATTACCGGTGTGGCAAGGAGTAAGGGGATAATAATCACGTCAGCCCTGGTTGCCATATGGTCTGTATCTGCGGCAATAGGTACTGTTGCCAAGGCTATAAACAGGTTTTATCATATAAAAGAGAAGAGAAATATTTTTGTGGTAAGGCTTAAGGGTATGTTTTATGTGACAGTGACGGTGTTTCTCATTATAGCAGGGTTCAGTGCGGTGGTATTCGGCTCACTTATTGGACAAGGTATTGCATGGCTTTTTCCATGGTTTACTCAATGGTGGAATGTTATCAGATTTGTATTGCTCCTAATGTGTGCACTGAGTATTTTCATAGTGATTTTCAAAAAAATGCCTGCAAAAGATTTCAAAGTTACATACCTTTGGCAGGGTGCACTTTTTACATCGGTAGGCTGGGGTATAGGCTCATATCTGTTTTCATTTTATGTAAATCACTTTTCCAATTACCATGTGCTCTATGGTGGTCTTGCAGGTGTAATAACACTGGTGTTCTGGCTCTATATGTCCGCATACATCATACTTATCGGAGCAGAGATAAATTCTATTATTTACAAAAGATATATTGAAAGAGAGAAATAATATGACAAAAGAAGTTTATATGGACAATTCCGCCACCACAAGGCCTTATGATCAGGTGGTAAGGGTTGTGGCAGAGGCTATGACAGAATACTATGCCAATCCCTCTTCCCTTCATCGCCTTGGCAAGAAGGCAGAGGACAGGATAGAAGAAGCAAGAAAGACTATCGCTCAGTCAATAGGTGCCAAGACTGATGAGATATATTTTACAAGTGGCGGTACAGAAGGGGACAACATAGGTATATTTGGCAGTGTTATTGCAAACAGAAGAAGGGGAAACAAGGTAATAACCACATCCATTGAGCACCCTGCAGTAAGTGAGTGCTTTAAGCAGCTTGAAAAGGAAGGCTTCAATGTGGTATATATCCCTGTGGACGAAAAAGGCGTCGCAGACCTTAATGCCCTTGAAAAAGAACTTGATGAAAATACAATCCTTTTTTCGGGAATGCTTGTAAACAACGAGGTGGGCTCCATTCTTCCTGTTGACAAAGTAAGAGAGCTTATAGACAAAAAAGCTCCCGGATGTGTATTTATGGCAGACGGTGTACAAGCCTATGGCAAAATTAATATAGATGTGAAGCGTCAGGGCATAGATATCCTTTCTGTAGCATCACACAAGATTCACGGACCAAATGGTGTAGGTGCCATTTATGTGTCAAAGGATATAAAAATCAAACCTACTGTATTTGGCGGTGGTCAGGAATTGGGTATAAGATCCGGTACAGAAAATGTGGCAGGGATACTGGGCTTTGAAGAAGCAGTGAAGAAAACCTTTGCGGATTTTGATATTGTGAAGGAAAAGATGATATTACTAAAAGGAAAGCTCATAGAAGGTATCAGTAAGATTGAGGGTGCAGTGGTTAATTCCCCCGAGAATTCTGTGGAAAACATCCTCAATGTATCATTTGTGGGGGTAAAGTCAGAGGTGCTTTTGCACGTGCTGGAATCCAAGGGGATTTATGTGTCTTCAGGCTCTGCCTGTTCTTCTCACAAAAAGACCGCATCCCATGTGCTCACATCTATGGGACTGGATGGAAAAAGATCAGACAGTGCCATACGTATAAGCTTGTCTGCATTTAATGATGAAGAAGATATTGAATATGTAGTTTCAGTGCTCCAAAAAGAAGTGCCGATACTTAAAAAGATTATGAGATAGAGAGGATATACATTATGGCAAAAATACTTATGGCAAGGTACGGTGAGCTTGTGCTTAAAGGCTTAAACCGTTCAAAGTTTGAAAATGTGCTTGTAAAAAATATACATGGGATTCTCAAGGATGAAGGCAAATACAATATTTACAAAGCTCAGGCAATTACCTACATAGAGCCTCTTGAAGGGGATGAGCAGGCAGACAGAATCCTTGAGAAGCTTGGATATGTATTCGGTATTGTATCCATCACCGTTGCATATAAATGTGAAAAAAATCTTGACAGTGTGAAGGAAACAATCCTTAATAACTTCTCAGATTCATTAAGAAAAGCAGATACCTTTAAGGTGGAGGCCAAAAGAGCTGACAAGAAATTCCCTATGAAATCCCCTGAAATCTGTATGGAAACAGGTGGATTTATACTTGAGCATTTCCCACATCTTAAGGTAGACGTACACAATCCTGAGCTTCAGGTAACAGTGGAAATCAGAGACGAGCATGCATATGTTCATACTGACAGAATCAAGGCTGCAGGCGGTATGCCTACAGGCACCAATGGTAAGGCGATGCTTCTCTTGTCAGGTGGTATTGACAGCCCTGCGGCAGGCTATATGATAGCAAAAAGAGGTGTAAAGCTTGAAGCAGTACATTTCTTCAGCTATCCTTACACATCTGACCGTGCCAAGGATAAGGTGTTAAAACTTGCATCAATTATAGCAAGATACTCAGGTGCAGTGAAGGTGCATATAGTACCATTCACCGACATTCAGCTGGAAATCAGGGACAAATGCCCCGAAGAGCATCTTACACTGGTTATGAGAAGATTTATGATGCAGATATCTGAAATTGTGGCAAAGAAAAATGACTGCAATGCTCTTATCACAGGAGAAAGCATCGGTCAGGTGGCAAGTCAGACCATAGAAGCATTAAATGTTACCAATGATGCAGTAAATACAGTAGTTTTGAGACCGCTTATCGGTATGGACAAGGAAGAAATAGTGGAAGTGTCGAGAAAGATGGATGCTTTTGACACATCTATCCTTCCTTATGAGGATTGCTGCACAGTATTTACTCCAAGACATCCTACCACCAAGCCAAAGGTGGAGGATATTATCAGGTCCCAGTCACTTCTTGAGGTGGACAGGCTTATAAAAGAAGCAGTAGACGGAGTAGAATCCGTTCTTATAGAAAGCGAATTCTGATAATACGAGAGGAGATTTATTATGAAAAAAGTTGTTAGTTGGTTAATGGTGGTATTGATGATAATAAGCATCAATACAGGTGTTGTTTTTGCAGATGAAAGCCTTGATGTGACTCTTGAAGCGGAAGACTTTGTTTCAGGTATTGTTACCGAAAAGGGAATAACCTCCAATGCTGCAAAATCGGAAGACGGACTTGTAAAAATCAATACAAAGGCAGATTATGTGTCTTATGGTATGGATTTTGATGTGAAAGAGTCCGGATGGTATACACTTCAGTGGACGAATACACCTGAGAGCGATGTGTATTCAAAGACAGTGTTGTCACTTAACGGAGAGAAAGTTCTTACAAACGAAAAAAGCCATAACAATATGCAGACATATACAAAAGAAGTGTATGTTCACTCAGGTAAAAACAATATATCCCTTTATGCATATGCAATGGGCTCAGGTAATGTAGTGTCCGATTGTGAAAAAGTGATTCTTACATATACAGATGTGCCGGATCAGGAAAACGTGGTAAAGGACAATGTGGTAAAATATCTGGACCATGCGAAAAAAGCTTATGTTACTGAGGAATATGCAGACTATACCACATCAGTTGTCACAGAATACAGAACAAGTGAAAAGGATTATACCGACAGCTCAAAGACTGTCAGTCTTACCTGGGAAGAGCTCCCTGGTGATGATACATATTCTCTCCTTATTGCTGAAGATGAGCAGTTTACAAAGGGAGTTAAGCAATATAAAGAGATTAATGCAACAACCTTTGGCGTAGAAAACTTAAAGCCAAGAACAATCTATTATTACAAAGCGGAAAAGACGGGATCTTTTACAAAGACTTATAAGTTCTATACATCAGATACACCACGCTTTCTTACAGTAACAGGTGGTGCAAGAAATGTGAGAGATGCAGGCGGATGGAACGGCATTAAGGCAGGTCATATTTTCAGAGGCTCAGAGATAAACTATATAGAAGGTAATGGCTACGGTATTGACGAAAAAGGCCTTGACCTTATGAATAATGAACTGAAAATCAAAACTGACCTTGATCTTCGTGGCTCAGGTAACGGCGGACTTAAAAGCTCACCTTTAGGCAATGATGTAGCCTGGGAGCTTTTCCCATTGTCAGGCTATATGGCTGCATTTACCGATGAACAGGCGCCTCATTACGGAGGTATAATGAAGCTTATGTCACAGAAAGAAAACTATCCTTTCTATGTACACTGTAAGGTAGGCTGTGACAGAACAGGTACACTTCTTTTCCTTACTCAGGCACTTTGCGGAGTGAAGGAAGAGGATCTCAGTATAGATTATGAGCTTTCTTCATTTAAGTACTCATTCCATCGCCCACGTTATGACTCTACCAATATGAAGTTTGCATCAGTGGTAAAGAAGCTCAAAGAGTTTGAAGGAGAAACACTTAAGGATAAGGCAGAGGACTATGCAGTAAACTTCCTTGGTGTCACAAATGCTGAAGTATCAAATATCCGTTCAATCCTCGCAGGAAATGGTGTAACATTTGAAAAGTCATACAATTTAAAGGGTGGTGAATCAGGGATCATTACTCTTAAGGACTATGAAGGACATGCTATAAGTCGTGTTGTAAATAACGGAAAAGAGCTTGCTTTTTATACAGAAGGCAACAAGGTGTATGTGGATGGTGCAGAATACGGCACAATCGAGCTTCATTTTGTTGACGGAACTGTTCTTAAGGATAGGGTGGCAAAGGGCAACAATGATCCTGCGCAGGTGTATATAAATGATGTATATCTTGAGACAGATGTGGCTGCGCAGATTATAAACGGAAGAACTATGGTGCCTATGAGAAGCATCTTTGAAAAGCTGGGTGCTGATATTATCTGGGACGATGCCACAAAGACTGTTACAGGTACAAAAGATGCCACAAATGTTCAGATAAAAATAGAGGACACAAAGGCAACAGTAGACGGAGAAGAAATAACTCTGGATGTGCCTGCAACTATAATCGACGGAAGAACACTTGTCCCAGTAAGATTTGTATCAGAAACTCTCGGTTGTCAGGTAGCCTGGGATCAGGTGGAAAAGAGAGTAGACATCCTTTCAGTGCCCGATAATGGTACAGTTGTGTGTGATATGAATGATTTTCTCAATGAAAAGAACGAGAAAAAGACTTCTGACTGCGGTAAGATTTCTGTAGAAAACGGAATAGTCACAGTAGATGTAACAAGTGTGCCATCCAAGGATCAGGGAGTAAAAATAGAGCTTGCAAAAGACCTTAAGGGTATGTTTTCTGACGGAGACACATGCATAATAGTAATGAAAGCAAAACTTGTATCAGGCGGAGACAAAAACGGCCACGGATATATGAAGCTTCAGGTTCAGGCAGGGGAAGAAGCAGAATACGAAAAGGCAATATTTGCCCGTACAGAGCTTAAGGGCGAAGGATGGAAATATTGCTTCATTCCTTTCAAAGGTAAAGCAAACACAATATCCGCAGGTGTCAGATTTGGCGGATGCGTACAGAAGCTGGAAATAAAGGATTTCAAGATCATCAATTTCGGAAAAGATGCAAGTCTTAAGCTTCCATCTACATTAAAATAAATAAAATCAAATCAGGGGAAGATTTTATGTATAAAGAAGAAAAAAATGTAAATAATATATCCCGTAAGGAGCTTCTGGATATATTATTTGATTTGCTTAGAAAGCATAATATAACATTATCAACAGCAGAGTCCTGCACCGGCGGCCTTATCGCCGGTGCAATCACATCTCTCGCGGGGATTTCTTCATATTATAAGGAAGGCTTTGTAACTTATGCAAACGAAGCCAAAAATAAGCATCTGAATGTACCGGAGCATATTCTTGAAAATCACGGCGCTGTAAGCCATCAGACAGCATTTTATATGGTGCGTGGACTTGTCAAAAATACGGGGGCTGATGTGGGTGTGGCAGTGACGGGAATTGCAGGCCCCGGTGGCGGAAGCCAAGAGAAGCCGGTGGGTCTTGTGTATATCTCAACCTGTGCAAAGGACGATGTAACAGTGACCAAAAACATATTTTCCGGTGATAGAGAGAATGTACGAAATATGACTGTTGATATGGCTCTTAAGCTTCTTATCGAAAAAATAGAGGAAAAATTCTAAAAAATATTTTTCTTTTATTATTACAAGTTATGCACACAAAAATCATACAGGAATACAATATATTGTGGATGATTTTTCCTTTGTAAAAATATGGCATTTTTCCTGCAAAAAAATTGTAAAAAAAGTGTTGACAAAGGGGGTTTTTGTGTGGTATATTATTCAAGCACCATAAAATGAATGTAATTTTAATTAAACTTTTTTAAAAAGTTCTTGACAAATTGCATCTGAGGTGTTAGAATGTTAAAGTTCGCTGTGAACACAGCAAACATTGGTCTTTGAAAATTGAACAGCAAAGAGAGGTTCTCGTTAAATGAGAATTTGAGTTTAAAGCATATATGCTTTTAAGTCAGTAAAGTTTAGTAATGAGCTAAAAAACTTCATTAAGAACTTAAGCATCATTATGATGCTACGGATATTTTTTTTGAGAGTTTGATCCTGGCTCAGGACGAACGCTGGCGGCGTGCCTAACACATGCAAGTCGAGCGGGAAATCTCAGATTGAAGCTTCGGCAGATTTCTGAGATGGAGAGCGGCGGACGGGTGAGTAACGCGTGAGTAACCTGCCCCTCAGAATGGGATAACACATCGAAAGGTGTGCTAATACCGTATAACATATCTTTACCGCATGATAGAGATATCAAAGATTTATCGCTGAGGGATGGACTCGCGTCTGATTAGCTTGTTGGCGGGGTAACGGCCCACCAAGGCGACGATCAGTAGCCGAACTGAGAGGTTGATCGGCCACATTGGGACTGAGACACGGCCCAGACTCCTACGGGAGGCAGCAGTGGGGAATATTGCGCAATGGGGGAAACCCTGACGCAGCAACGCCGCGTGAAGGATGAAGGTCTTCGGATTGTAAACTTCTGTCTTATGGGAAGAAGAAAGTGACGGTACCATAGGAGGAAGCCACGGCTAACTACGTGCCAGCAGCCGCGGTAATACGTAGGTGGCAAGCGTTGTCCGGATTTACTGGGTGTAAAGGGCGTGTAGGCGGGTATGCAAGTCAGATGTGAAATACCGGGGCTCAACCCCGGGGCTGCATTTGAAACTACATATCTTGAGTGTCGGAGAGGAAAGCGGAATTCCTAGTGTAGCGGTGAAATGCGTAGATATTAGGAGGAACACCAGTGGCGAAGGCGGCTTTCTGGACGATAACTGACGCTGAGGCGCGAAAGCGTGGGGAGCAAACAGGATTAGATA
>SVJM01000089.1 GCA_015068975.1 Oscillospiraceae bacterium
AATGGCTTGAAGAAAACAGAAATCGTATGGAAGAAAGTATCATTGGAGAGTATGTTAAAAGCAAAATATCCGAACCTTGTTTACAATGTAGGGGATGGAACAAGCAGTGCTTGGCGTACTAGAAATGATTATCCTTTTGAAGCATTATTTCAAGAGGGCGAGAAGTCCACAGAGATGATAGAGAATTGGAAACCGACAGGTGCCAATCCAAAGAATCAGAGACATTTAGCAGTTGCTCCAAACAGTAAGGCAGTTATGATACATCCAAAAGCACAGGAGCGTATGGAAAAAGATCCGGAATTTGCTAAAGAGGTCATGGAGCGTATCGAGAGTTGGTGGGCATACGATATTGCCAGAAATGAAGCCATTGCTCCCGGCTATACAACAGGTATGTCTCAGGCGATTGCCATTGGAGAGGATGGAGAAATTGCCAATGTTCTTTCCTGTGGTGGTGGAGATACCATGCGTAGTAATAAACAAAAGAATAATGAGGAAGATGAATACGATTGGTGGATGGAGAGAATGGCTCGTCATGCCATGTTTATGCAACTTTGGCTTCAAGGTAGTTCTGATATTACCCTGAGTGGTTTTTCCTTTATGGGGGGAGGTTCTTTTGGTTCGTTTGGAGGTTCCGGCTTTGGTGGCATGAACAGTATGCTTGCGATGCAGTCCGGGCAGTCGGCAGAAAGAGAAATACATAGTATGCTTCAGAATGGCTTGAGAGAAAAGCTGGGTGATACGATTTGTGGTATGCCGACAGATGAAGTGATTGACGGAACATGGGCAGATATTGAAAAAGGTCGTTCCATGAGAATGTCATTAATGATGATGTAGGAAAAGGTTTTTAAATATGGAAATACAAAGTATAAATTCAAATATCAATATAAATAATACGCAAGCCAAAGCTGGTAGTGTGCAAAGTAATGAGTTTAAAGAGCTGTTTGACAAAATTACAGGCGGAGATATGGCACAGGAGATTAGAGACACTTATGATGTAACATTAAATGTCGGTAGTATAGGGAATGTAACGGATTTTCTTAATACCCATGACATCAGGTGCAAGAATTTTGTTGCTATTTCTGCGGACACATTATCCAAAATGGAAGAAAATCCTGCCTTAAAGAAGAAAGTAATGAGTGCTATTAGGGAGTTTTGTGGTCCGAAAGCTCAGGCTGAAATCAATGCGTTAGCACCACCTGTTAAGAGTGCAGGAATGATAGTATATCCGGACGGAGATACCTTGTATTGGCTTGAAGGTTATCCAAATGATTTTGGAGATATGAAAGAAAAGAAGGTTATTGCATCTGAAGTAGATATGGCAAATGCACAGAGAATATATAGTTCTTCAATAGATGGTAATGTTATGGAAAATGACATAGAAACTGCTATGCAGATTTTGGGAACTGCTTATATGCGAAAGGATATATAAGAGTTTTAAGAAGGAGGAACGATGGTATGAATATAGTCGGAATGGGTGCTGTATATTCAGCAATGTATCAGCATACAGCCAAAGTACAGAATACAGCAACCGATAAAACGAGTTTTTCACACCAACTACAGAATGCTGGTTCGGTAGGAAAAACAGAAATAGAAGCATATGCAGATTATTTGAAATCAAAATATGGAAATGTGTCTATTCAGAGTGTTGGAAGGGATCAGGCAAGTCTTGACCGTGTTGGTAGAGGTATGAGTGGAAGTGATGTGATTATTGCTCCTAATATACTGGAACAGATGGCAACCGATTCGGACAAAGCTGCTTATTATGAAAATAAGATTGATTATTATTTCAATACGGCAATTCCAAGAGATACTTTAGCATTTGCGTCTAAGGGACTTGTTTATGAGCCGGGCGGAGTAGTCGTGCATGAAGATGGTACTGTTACTTATATCAGTGGGTGTAGTGATTCACCGGAGCGTGTTGCAGCGGTGGAAGCCGAACATAAAGCGAAAAGAGAAGCTGAGGCAAAGATGCGTGAAGAAAGTCTGGAACGCAGTAGAGAAGCTGCTGAGGAACAAAAGCAGGTAAGAGAATATTATTACAAGAAGGAACTCAGCATTGAAAGTATATATAGCAGCTTTGCAGGGGTCAATTTACGAGTTCAGTAACACTTCACAACAGAATAAGGGTGTTTCACAACAAAGCTCTATATTTCAGGAATAAATTGTGCGAAATATAAAATGGATGATTATATAACTGTCCGGCTAAATATTTCACACCCATATTGAAGTGTTTCACTCTTTTGCTATGGAAAAGGCAAGGGAAAGTAACGATACTTATAATAAGCGTGAAATGGAGGTAATGGCATGAGAATTACAACACAAATGCTAAATGAGTCAGCAAGACAGGCTGGTTTGCCAATAAATCGCTCTACTTTGTTGGATTACATCAAGAATGATGGGGCAACGAATCCATTACTTGAGGCGATGAACAGAAATAAGGAAAATGTCGCAAATACAGCAAAAAAGAGCAATTATGAGAAACTTGATAAAGAGGCTGACCAGCTTACACAGTCCGCTCAGGTTCTTTTGCAGAATGGAGAAAACAGTCTGTTTGAGCAGGCTAAAGCGTGTGGGGACAATCAGAAGGTATATGACAGCATTGAAAATCTTTTTGAAAACTATAATAGTACCTTAAAAGCACTCAGGACAACATCAAACACAATGAATGATTTTTTCAGACAAATGTTGTTAGAAGCCCCGGCAGAAACAAAAGAGGGCTTGGCAGGAGTTGG